>JACKGS010000009.1 GCA_020631865.1 Candidatus Nomurabacteria bacterium | reverse complement strand
TTGGTAAAGTAGATATTCCGGCAGAAGCATTCACCGTGATGCTAAAACGTGACTAACAGATAGAGCTAGTCAAATGCATTGACGACAAATGAGAGATTTAGGCCCAAGAGTAGTTTATCTGCAGTAACAAACTTCATATTCTCAGACTGTGCTTGCGCTAGAAGCATGCGGTCAAAAGGGTCATGTCGAATAAGTTGCGGAAATTCATTAACTGTGTTCGCTGCATCCATTTTAAAATCACAAATTTTTACGCCAGACTTAACTATATCGTTCTGTATGTCTTCAGGGATATCGAGTTTGCCAATCATCGCCTTAATGCGAAGTTCTACAAGACTAATAGGGCTGACATATACGCTACGAGCATGGCGGATTAATGATTTTGCTTGCACACCAAGATGTCCAGGTTGCTGCTTGTCAAGGAGCCAGACGAGTGCATTCGTATCTAGTAGGATATTCATGTCTTCTCCCAATCTTTACCATAAAACATCTCCATAATTTCTGGGTCTATTCCCACAAGATCGTCATCTTTATAGTGGATTTTCCCCGTAGCAACACCAAATTTGATCTTATTTTCAGGTGGTTTGTGAAGTGTTAGGTCAGCAATGGGCTTACCGGCCTTGGCAATAATTACCGTTTCTCCATTTTGGACTTTCTCGAGAAGTTTAGAGAGGTTGGTTTTTGCTTCATAAATATTAACTGTTTTCATGAGTATATTATAACAAACTAGACTAGACCTAGTCAAGTATTATATTCCATCGTTATTTGCTTAGTTAATCATCGGGGGCATGCTATCGTTGGCGTTGATGACGTAGAGCATGACATTCACATAATCATACCCATAGCCATCACCAGAATTAGGTGATCCCATACCAACATTCACATATATGTATGCATAGCCATCACCCGAATTCGCCATATTAACTCCAGCTCACAGCATGAGCTATTATTCTTGCCGACCACACGCTTAATTGGGCATTATTTGCGATTGTATTTTTAATATACAGCGTCCCGGAGCTTGCTCCTGGTGCAAGGTTTCCAATATTAACAGCGTTTGCATAGGCGATATTATCTGTTGATACCTGAAGCTGGCCAATTAAACTTGGGGAGGCATCCGTAGGTGCGTCAAGACTTACTGTAATATTCGTAGCCGTTTGAGTGGAGCTGTTGTTAACTACCTTAAATTGCTTTGTTGAATTGGCTCGTTGAGCAATATTCCCAAAGTCAAGTTGAGCAGCCATATCTTCGCCTGTAGTGGTCACTCCGTCGCTAGTGGTGCTGGTATTTGTCATGTCAACTACCCTAAGTCTGTTAGGGCTTGCGGTTGGTGTAGTAGATCCGTAAAGATGGATATTGCGAATATCCAAGTTTCCAGACCCGCCATTATACTGAATCCTGACTGAGGTCATACTTGCAACTACTGCAGAGCTTATGTTGACTCTGGCCTGGATTTTATCGGCAGTATTATATAGCACTGGTCCAGTAACTGTACTCCAAGTACCATCTAATCCAGTCGTTGAGTCAGTACTATATTCTACTGCCCCCATTTTCTGCATATTTAAAAACATCCCCGCAAGTGATCTTTGCTCTGGGAATAGAAAAGCAATATAGCCAAAATAGTTAGAATTATTATTAGAATACTTAATGTGTGTCCATTCGTTATTAAAATCACGTAGCTGACCGCTAGAAAAATTAAAGTTTGTGCCGTTCCAGACGTTGTGACACACGACAACCGTACCATCTACATCATATGCAAACTTATATCCGGGTACATCAGGGTAACTTCCTGCCATAATTTAACTCCTTATCATCTTGTTAGTAGCCTTAATTGTGCGGTTACTCCTGCAGCAACGTTATTGCCACCGCCATCACCACCGGGGTTTGTAATACAAAACC
>JACKGS010000008.1 GCA_020631865.1 Candidatus Nomurabacteria bacterium | reverse complement strand
GATCAATATATATATCACTAATCAGTTGAAATGTCAATAGTTCGTAATAACTCAACACCTCTGCAACATAAACAGCAGGCACCCTAAACTGTAATTTCAACCAAATAATTACGAAAAGAGCCTGCTGCAACTTATTTTATCAACCGTAGCCTGCCCAAAGCAGGAACTTTGACGTGCTATTATGAATGGATGAAGAGTACAATTTTTACAAATAACGAAAACACACAACAAGAACACAGGGCCTTTGTGTCACAAAATTTGAATACACTGTTAGTAAATTTAAATGGAACGATATACTCTAAGCAAGGTGCAATGGCGGCTTATCAAGGGAATATAGATTTTTCATTTGAAGGTGGCGGGGTTAACAAGATGTTTAAAAAAATGGTTACTGGTGAAAACTTAAGCTTTATGAAGTGTAGTGGCCAGGGAGATTTATTTTTAGCTGATAATGGCTCTCAAATTCACATTGTTGAACTTGAAGATGAAGAGATGACAATTAATGGGCCAAACTTAGTGGCCTTTGAATCAAGTTTAACCTGGGATATTAAAATGATCAAAGCTGGTTTAATGGGCTTTGTTGCAGGCGGTGGTTTATTTAATACCACAATAGAAGGCAGTGGCTTAGTGGCGGTAAGTTCTTGGGGAAATCCATTTGTGATTGCAGTAGATCAGACTACTTACGTCGATATTAGCTGTGTTATAGCTTGGTCCTCGGCATTATCTGTAGACGTAAAGAGTAGTTTTAAGGCCGGGGCTTTAATTGGTCGTGGTAGCGGAGAGGCCTTCCAGATGGCGTTTAGTGGTCAGGGTTTTGTGGTGGTACAGCCGGGAGAAGGTATGTTGGGGAGTGTCCCAGTAAGATAGTATCGGGTGCTATCTTGTTTAAGGCAAGAGTTTGCTGTCTGCTCAGAGGTGTTATTTGCCGTCATTGCACTAGATATTGATGACTATTTTCATGAATTTAAGACATGATACAAAACTACGATATACCTGTTAATTCACGACTGTTATTCGGTTTTTGGCCGGTCATGATATTTAAAAATAATTAGTGTTATTTAATGATCCAATGATTTGCGCCTAGTGGACGGACTTTATCAGAGATCTCTAGCATAGTGATTGTTTGGCTGAATATTGCCGGATCTAGGTTAGACTGTGCTTGGATCTGATCTAGGTCGGTCACGCCTTTCTTCATTATGTCTATTATTAATTGTTCTTCTGCTGTGTCGCCAAAAACATCTTGTCGATCTTTTTCTGAAGCTTGAATACCCAATATGTTTGACACATCGTCTGCTCCGGTAATTACATGGGCCCCAGCTTTAAGTAAATTGTTTGTACCGATACTTAGGGTGCTTGTTATTTGCCCCGGTACCGCACCTACTAGTTTGTTTTGTTCTAGAGCAAAATTGGCAGTAATTAATGTCCCACTAGCCTCTGCCGCTTCGGTAACTATTATCATATCGGATAAAGCTGAGACTATGCGATTTCTGGCAACAAAGTTTTGTTTGAGTGCTGGGGTGTTCTCGGGATACTCGCTGATGATTGTTCCACCTTTCTTCAGGATTTCAATTGCGAGATTGCGATGGCTGGCTGGATAAATTGTGTCTAGACCACATGCTAAGACAGCAATTGTTCTACCCCCTGCATCCAGACAGGCTTGGTGAGCTATCCCGTCTGCTCCAAGAGCTAATCCGCTAACTATGGTCACTCCCTGTTTAGCAAGATCGAAAGCAATACGATATGTCGCCTCTTTACCATAACTAGAAAGCTTACGACTCCCTATTATTGCTACGGCTGGCAAGTAATCTTCGAGTGGTTCGCCAATGAAGAAGAACTCTTTGGGCGGATGAGCAATTTCCTTAAGATACGGTGGATAATGCTTATGTTGTTTTAAAACTTTATTGATTTTCATACAAATTTCTTTCTAAAGTATTGACAATATCTCTCCTGTATGCTAATATCGTAATTCGTAAGTGATGTTAATTCACTTTAGTACCTTTTATACCCCATTTTAACACCTCGTTACCCTATCAAGGTTCATCCTTGCAAAAAGCAAAGAGATTTTAAAACTCTTTTTGCAGGGATGAACCTTGTAGAGAGCGATTTGTTAGGAAGTCCTCAAAAGTAGTACATAAAGTTTTTACCCTCCACTTTTCGTGCTTGAGCCAGAGCGCTTGCTCGTTTGAAGCTAAGCTTTGAGGATCTTCTAACCCCTTTAACCCCTTTTATAGAAAAGCCCTGACGGGTCGGTTTTACACCTAGCTGTAGGCATTCGAGAGAGACATGCGCTATACGCGTTTTCTGGGTGGGTTGAAGGGAGGTTTCAGCGCCCGACAGTGCCCACCCCTGCCGGGCGCTGTTTATTTTATTTAATTTTTTGTTAAAGTCTTATTATGACAAATTTAGATAAGCTATTTCCGGTTGACCATGAGATTACCGACGAAGACGTCGACAGAGAATTAAATAGGACTAATAAGGTGGCTAGGATTATAGCCGGTGGAGCACTAGCGACAGCTACAGCATATGTAGTACATGAGGCGTGGCATAGGTTCCATCCGTTTAGCGGAATAGACCAAGAACAGTGACCGCACAGTAATGTATTGACATTATAAACATAAAATGATACAATATATATAATAATGCAATATCTGAATTTTGATTTTGAAAATTCTAGCAGTGGCTTGGATAATGTTTATATTTATTCTGGCCCTGATGCCCTATATGATGCCATGGATAATCCAGAGGCTACAGAGGATGCAAGATTAAGATTAATGATTGCCAGTAGCTATCTTTCGGATATGCTAAGATATCGTTCTGATCACCCAGACGAGATGAGTGTTAGTACTATCGACTTTGTCAAAAATGCCCTTGATAATTCTCGGAAATATTTAATGGGTCAAAATAATAATTTGTCACACCCAGAACTAGAAGCTGGTGATGAGCTTTATTACCGCGAATTTGATGCATGGAGCATAGCTGCTTTTGAACATACAGACTTTAGTAAATTACGTGCCGGTCTCGATAAGATAATGGCAGAAGAAAAGAGCGAGCATTTTCATTTTTTGCCGATGGCCAACGGCGCTTTGCCGGTTACGTTGTTGGGATGGAATCTTATGACAGAGGGCTTAAGTAAGTCCATAGATCTACACCCTGTGCTTTATTCTCGCACTAAAGCAGAACATCATCTTCCTAAATTGTCAGAGGAGGAAGATATGTATTTTCAGAAATGCGCTAGTGATGGTGGCAGTTTTATAATTTTTGAGGAAGATACAGAAACTGGTGAAACTATGCGTAATATGATGCACTACTTGATACGAAATATAGGGGTAGACAAATCGAAAGTATACGGATTGACTACCAGATATTCCCGAAATGGTGAACATAGAATACTTAGATTAGGACTTGAGGGGCTTGAAGCAGAAGTTTTATAAAAGTTTAATTGAGGATTCTATTATCTTATCAATTTGGCTATTTTCTTCTTTTGAAAATTTAGCTAATACAAAATCTGCGGGGTCGATTTTATCTAGCAGTTCATTTTTTATACCGATGCGGATTCTTTTGAAATCTTCACCGATGTGAGAAATGAGGCTTTTCAAGCCATTGTTGCCAGCACTTCCCCCACCCTGCTTTTCTTTGATTGTGCCAAATGGCAAGTCAAGCTCATCATGAATTACAGTGATGTCACTATTCTGTAGTTTGTAAAAGTCTTTTATGGCTCTAATTGCTTCACCGCTAAGGTTCATAAATGTAGTTGGTTTGGCGAGAATCACCTTTTGACCTGCTACAAAATCTTCAGTGATATAGGCTTTGAATTTAGCCTTTTCTTGCCACTTCGAGAAGTTGTTTTTTGATGCATATTTGTCAATAACCCTAAAACCTATATTATGGCGGGTATTTTCATATTCCTCGCCAATATTGCCAAGTCCAACAATTAGCTTAATAAACCCACTGTCTTCAGCTGGATCTTCGGATTGAGCTGGAATATTTTTTGTGATTTTGAAGAGCTGATCTTCATTACTTTGTTTGCGAATAAATAATGCCATATCTGTAGTATGAATCATGTAGTAGGTGGTGTGCAAATTTTTAATAAATTGTGTGATTGATTTTTTAATATCTGAGGAGTATTTTGTACATATTGCATCAGAAAATAGAAACCATTAATGGTTTAATAACTAACTCAGACCAACTCTGTGTCGGTGATCTTATAAAAAGGACATCACCGAATGTA
>JACKGS010000007.1 GCA_020631865.1 Candidatus Nomurabacteria bacterium | reverse complement strand
GCGCAGACCGTCTTCGCCAATTTCTGGCCATGAAGCATCGTACGTATCTTTTCCGGCGACCTTAATATACTTATAGCCACGCTCCTCATACATTTTTTGTGCAATATTATTGTCTTCTTCTACACCTAATATAATTTTTTGCAATAATTTTGGATGTGATTGAACATACCCTTCACACACATCCATTAATATTGATCCTAGCCCTTGATTTCGAAACTCTTCGTTTACACCAAGCCCATTAATCATTGGGATAATGCCTATCTCATCTTTTACTATCTGTTCATCTGCACCATCTAAGAGCAAAGTGGTACTAGCTATAAACCTATCTTGATCACGAATTGCAAACATGACCAATCCGCCTTTTTCAGAACGCTCTTGCCAATTCTTTAATATATCTGGGTTTTTATGACCTGTTTCATATGCAACCCTAGGTATGGCATCGCTCATGATTAAATTTACATCTCGCACAATATTTTTTTTAAATTTTTTGTATTCGTCAGGAATAATCAATTCAAATTTATTACAGAGTAACTTAACATCATGATAATCATCTTCATCTAACTCATAACCGGTATGAAATTTTACCATCCACTCTGGATTAATAGTTTTAACCTCTCGACCATTCAACACTCCTATACCCGTTAGGTGTTCAGGAGCATACTCAATACCGTAAATATTATTACCGTGTTCATCAAAAGTATACGTATGAAAATCAATCTCATGCCCCAAAGTATCGCGCATGACAAAATTACACTCCCTTGTGACTTCATTTTCTAAGATTTTATAGCCTTCTTGTTCAAGTAATTCTTTGAGTAATTCTACAAAATGATGTGGCAAAGCAATATCAAGATCATTATGTTTCCGCGTCTGTTCACCTAAAAGAGCATCTACTCCCCATCCACCATCAATATAAACCTCAATATTATTAGATTCACACAGCTCAATAAACCACATAACATCATCAATATCCATCTCGCGTTCTATGAGTTTTTCAGAACTATTCATCATACTTAATAAGATTCTCGATTTTGACTCTAGTTTGTTTGGTTGTATCCCGGTCACGAACCGTTACGGTGTCATCTTCTAGGGTATCGAAGTCTATTACTATGCAATTTGGGGTACCGATTTCATCTTGTCGGCGATAACGCTTACCGATATTACCGTTATCGTCCCAGGTGATATTTCTGTACTTCTTTTTAAGATCTAGGTATACCTCTCTAGCTTTTTCGACAAGCTCTGGCTTATTCTTCAAGAGTGGTGAAACGCAGAATTTATATGGTGCAAGATGCTCAGGAAGCGCTAGATATGTTCGTCGCTCTCCGTTCTGTTCGTCCTCACGATAAGCAGCGGAAAGCACCGCCATAAGTGCACGCTCAACACCAAAGCTTGGCTCAATCACGTGTGGGATAAATTTTGTGTTCGTACCCTTGATTGTGTACTCCATACTCTTTTTTGAATCTCGCTGAATATTGTTAAGATCAAAATCTGTACGGTAAGCCATACCCAAAAGCTCATCACGACCATGCGGAAAATCGAACTCAAAATCTATAGTTCTTTTACTGTAGTGAGCACGATCTTGTTCTGGAACTTCTAACTCATGAATACATTCTTTTGGTAGACCAAGCACTTCAAACCATTCATAAATATTTTGACGCCACTGCTCGAACAAATCTTCCCAGTGTTCTGGATCAATAAAGTACTCAATTTCCATTTGCTCAAACTCACGACTACGAAAAACAAAGTCTCTTGGAGATATTTCATTACGAAAAGCCTTGCCTTGTTGTGCAATACCGAATGGCAAATCAGGGTAAAAACTATCAACTACATTTTTAAAATTTGTAAAAATACCCTGCGCAGTTTCTGGACGAAGATAACTTACCGAATTTTCATCTGCAACCGGACCAACATGGGTCGTGAACATCATGTTAAATGTTCGTGACTGCGAAAGTTTATTTTTTTCTGGACTTAAGATGTTATTTTCTGTAATCGCTTCATCCATCTGCGCCATTGTCATACCAGTTGGATCAATACCGTTATCTTTTAAAATATGATCTGTGCGATAGCGTTTCTTTGTTTCAATATCTTCGCAAAGCGGATCAACAAAAGTATCAACATGACCACTTGCCTGCCAGACTTTTTGATTCATTAAAATTGCTGCATCAACACCGTACATGTCCTCACGGTCTTCAACAAACATCTTCCACCAGAGGTTCATAATATTACGCTTCAATACCACGCCAAGCGGGCCGTAATCCCAGGTACCACTCAGGCCACCATACACTTCACTTCCCTGATAAATAAAACCACGGCGTTTACATAAACTCACTACGTCTTCCATCTTCAGATCACTCATAACTACATTATACATCAATAGATAAAGATAGCCTGCACTTAAGCGAGTATATAGTGCTTTGCTATGAGATCAGTAATATCATTGATATCGTTACGGCCTTTACCATAAACAGGCCCAAATAAGCTTTCGTCAGGTTTTATATCATCAATTACCCTGCCAGTCGGTGCTATTAAATTCCGTTGGTCCGCAACGGCAAATGTACCCAGTGGAACCGAATTTAGGTATGGAAAGTTTCCGCATGTTCTTTGAATAAACTCACCTTGTTTCAGAAATTTTGTTAACTTAGCGACTTTTTCCCAACCCATATGATTACCCCCTTCAAGCCAAAAATCACCAATATTACCATGCCCGATAGTAATCAAACCAGCAACATCTGGATTTGAAAGCTCAAACCCCATCTCCATTTCAGTCGCTTTTCTATAAATATTAACCGCACCATATTCCCTGGAATAATACTCTGCTAATTCATCAGCCTCATTATGAAAGGCTCGTATCTGATCTGCTGCCGTCGCTTCGCCCCTATGGTCTGGCATATTTGAAACAATGATAGAAAGTTTACCTAGTTTTTTAGGTAATGAAAGCTTATCTTCATCTAGCTTACGCACATACTCTTTTTGGATCCTTTCAAGAGTATTTTTATATCTTCTTTCAGATCTGCTAGTTTTTATTTTTTCCATTATTACAATAATATACTCTTATTTATACTGTTTGTCAAGCTTCTGTAACTCGTCGCTTATTTTAGTCCAGTATGATGCGCAACATACCAATAAAACTGCTCACAGACTCACTCAAGCTAGACAGACCCTTCACCTGACCAACTACTCTAGGCGGCTGCGCTATACAAAGCCTGAACAATTTTATATGCTCTGCTCGATAATTACCCATTGTATTAACACTGAAACACATATCATCTAAGGCAAATGCGTACAACTTATCTTCTTCTAATTTATTTCCTTCTGAGTCATGCTCTAAATTTGGAGAATGACCCTGAATCTTCAATAGGTTTAAATAAAACCAAAGTTCGGTAATCATTATTGGCATGCCAGTGCTCGCCAAACTTTCTAATGTACTCCTTAGCAGAAGATAATAGTCACCTTCAGATTCATCTTCAATAATCTTATCAACTAACTTCATCGCTTCGTATCCAAACATCATTCTCTGAAGATCTCCAACAATTGCATCCCAATGCTTATCTAACCTAGTGCTCACAATCCTCATAAGATCACCCCTGGTCTCCAGAAATGTAATAGCACTTTCTGAGAATAGCTCTATGCCGCCCGCTAGCTTACTCTTAGAGCGCCTAACACCCTTCACCATTGCCTTAACTTTACCTTTTGGAGTCAAAAACGTAACAATCCTATCGGCCTCTCCGTAATTTATTCGCCTTAGCACGATCGCCTTGGTTGTATATTGCCTCATATTATCTAATTCACCATTTTGGTATTTAATAATAATTCATCCACAACAGAAACTAATTGGTATGGCTTGGTATCAGGTTTGTGTAAATACTTAGTAACTCCATAGGCCCTCCACCTTTCATCATCTATACCGAACTCTATTTTAGAGATGGTTGTTAATAATATTATTGGTATATCTTTTGTGTCTTGATAAGATGCAATTTCGTGCAAAAACTCCAGGCCATTATGACCCGGTAAAAACATATCTAGAATAATCAGATTTAATTTTTTTAATGCATCCAGATTTTCAAGCGCTTCTTCAGCATCTCTGGCATGATGTATCCTGTAATTACCATTAGATTGCAGAGCTTCAATATACAACTCAGCCAACCATAAATCGTCCTCAACCAATAAGATATTTATTAATTGCTTCATTTCAGAACAAACTCAACTGAGTTGAAAGTTGTAAATTAACAAGGAAGCTAGAGCCATCTTTGCGTCTGGCTAAATCAAGATGTCCGTTCATAGCTTCAGTCAACTGCCTCGCAACATACAAACCAAGCCCCGTACTACTTGCCCAGTTTGGCACAGGACGCTTTATTTTACCGAATTCACAAAACAGCTTTTTTAATTCCGCTTTCGTGATACCTCTGCCGTAATCTTTGACGGCAAGCTGAGCCACCCCACAACGTAATCTGGCCTCAAGCTCAATCGTTGTTTCAGGATTAGAATATTTTATAGCATTGTCTAGTAAATTAAATAAAACCGCATGAAGGCAATGCTTGTCCGCGATAATTGTTTGCTTTTTTTTGAAGCTTTTAATAGAGATTAACTGAGCCTGCCTTCTAGCGTGTGGAGACATCTCGTGTGCAACCTCCTCCATAACAACCTTTGGACAAATGGGCTCTAAATTAAGCTCGAGCATATTTTGATCCAATCTATATCCTTGTAAAATTGAATCCACTAAACCCAATAGTCTATCGGAGGAGAACTGTATTCTTTCAGCATATTTTGCATATTGTTGAATATTCAAGTTTTTTTGCTGAAGTTCACTACTGAGGCCACTGATTAACGTTAGTGGTGACTTAAGTTCATGAGCCATACTGGCAAACATCTGCTGGCTAATATGCGGCGTTGCACCAGTATTATTTGCATCCATATTAAAACCCATCAAATCCCCTACTTAATATAACAATCATTATAGTCTTATCTTGCTATAAAAATCTAATGCTAATGCTTATAAAACTACGGGACAAAGGTTAAGTTCTTGAGTACGATGTCATTAAAATCAGTTCTGAAGTCTTTACTTTCGGTCCAGACTTTAAGGGTTTTGTCTCTAAGTGGAAATATAACCAAGCTACCCTCTTGATCTTTCTTTAACATGCCGTCCAATCTAGCCCCCGTAACTCCAGAAATTGATACCGAGGTAGCCTTCAATTCACCCTTCTTAACCAATGCGTCATATTTTTTAAGCTCTGCGGAGTAATCATTTTTTATTAAACTCATCCTGAGTGCATAATTAACTTTTGCTGCAGGAACAAAATTTGGGTGCCCGTAATAATCTACATCTGAAGACTTCTCTAGAGCAACATAGCTACTCCATGTTTTAGGATATCGCAAAGCAACGGACCCATATTCGGCCGGAGTTGTATATGTTTTAAGTGGCTCTCTTTCTCTTGCGGTAAATTCTGATTCGAGTTTTATTTTCTGAGCTTCTTTAGCCTCTTCTACGGCCTTTGAAATAATTGGCTCATTTTTGTCTCGCTGCTCAACCATCTGGCCGTAATACATTACAGCAATATAACAAAGCACAATCACCGCAACAGTCAACAAAACAACGGGAATAATTAATAAACTTACAGCACCTTCTCGATTCAATTTTTTTGTCACAAACATAAGCATACTTTATCTGAAATGCTCTTCAATATCAAGCTTAGTATTTATATAAATACATCGCATTTTTTGATTTAATAGCTTTTTTATTTGGAATCTTGAACGTATAACTAACTAGTCGACCACCATCAGACATCTCGGAAGATAATTTATTATCTAATCTTTCCATAAACGGATCTAAAAGAAACACAAATACTCCTTTTGTATTTTCTGGTAATGGAGTTTGCCAATAATCTCTACAATATATCTTAATCTGATTACGGTATTTAAGTGTTCTGAGTTTTGAAGCAAAAAATACAAGTGGGTTTAGTTCATAGCCATAGCAGACCATCCCCCTGCGAGCTGCCTCAATCAAAACCGCACCATCTCCTGAGCCAAG
>JACKGS010000006.1 GCA_020631865.1 Candidatus Nomurabacteria bacterium | reverse complement strand
TCATCTTTTGAATACCACGCATCTGACCTTCAAGGATTTTGGCACGATGTAGTGCACGCTGCTTTATATCGCTAATCATAGCTCTATTGTAGTACCCCCAGGGGGTACTATGCAAGTCTAGGTCTAGGGAACAGGTCTGCTTTTCGCCTGCTTGTTCGCTCAGGAGGAGAGCGGCTGGGTTCGAACTAAATAACAGAGGTGGCTACGAAAGAACCGCCCTTTCGGACGGTTCCAACATTTGTGCTTTGTAATCAGCACGTATCTTTCTTGGCTGAGCAAGGAGAGAAGTTGCAGCCAGGTCTAGGAACTGGGTCTGCGCTTTTCTCTGCTTGCTCTGGCTCCGGCGACTGGATTCGAACCAGTGACCTAATGGTTAACAGCCATCCGCTCTACCGCTGAGCTACGCCGGAATATTTGTATCTTACAAAAGAATACAGCAACCATTCTACCCTACTCAATCACCTCTGTAAATACCAGTGCGGATTTATTCTATTTATATTTACAAAATTAATGTGAATATCTACTATATGAAATGGCATGATTCAACCAAAACCTTTCATCCATCCTGATGCATCAAAATATATTGGCAATACTAAAGAATTAGTTAATATATTTAAGCGTGTTAAGGCTTGTTTTTATGTATACGACCAGAGCAGTAAACAGGTCATATACGCCAACAAAAGCATCTTAAATGTACTTGGCTACAGTATTGCTAAGATTACAGCCCTCGGTGATAACTGGATCAGTCAAGTTATACACCCTGATGATTTTGCAATATTTTCAAGACACATTGCCAACTATCCCGATTTAACCCTTGGACAAAAATCAAGAATAGTTTATAGAGTCATTGATATTAATGGAGAGTATCAAAAAATTGAATCGACAGCATTTGCTATTGCTGCCGATGAAGCTAACTTAGTAATCGGTATCTCTAAGCCAATTGATTCAGCATCTATTACCATCACCAATACGCCGGCCTCAAATGATTGCAGGTGCACAAACTGCGACAAGCTACTGGGCAAAGAATTGATTCAAGATAAAATATTTGAAGTTAAATGTAATCGCTGTGGTGAATTCAATGCGCTAAAAAGTAAATAATCGCCGCAAAACTACAGTGTTACATATTTAATTTGTTACGGTCTTATAGTAATATATACATAAGGTTTATGAACGAGGGTCTATAAGAATCCCATGAAACCCTGTTAAAGGTGGAGATCTCGTGGTACATGGTTGTAAAATTAATTCGTGAAATTTTTAAGATAATTGGGGCATCGCTAATATTAATAGCGAAGTTTTTTGCGTATTCTTCAAAAAAACTTAATCATCACGGTAAAAAGCTATGTAGAACCACTCACCATCACGTTGCCAAAAGACCACACCAACGCTTAATGAACCGCGATGGTCATTATGCCAAGTGGCATAACTGGCAGCATCATAGCAAAATACACCATGCCACTCTTTGGATTTATATTTTAATAGTTGGAGTGGGCTTACTCATGAGCTACCAAAGAGTCTTGGCGGTATCTAACCTCATTGAAAACTGGAATTTCGCCAACATGAGTAATTATACTTACGACAGTAACGCCATTGAACAAGATGGTACCTCGGCCAGACTTAAAGCACAAAACTACGCTACCGATGCAAACACCATGGCGCTATACCATATGGACGAAACATCTGGAACAAATGCCGCCGATTCATCCACTAACGCTAACGAGGCAACGCTAAAAACCAGTAGCTGGAATACTGGAAATCTTAATAATGGAGTTAGCTTAAATGGTAACGACAACAGCTTATCTGTGGCCGATAGCCCAAGCTTATCTTTTGCTGGATCACATACAATAGAGGGCTGGACAAAGTTCAGTAGCACATTCGACATTAATTCATCTCAAGATCAGGGTATTGTAGATAAAGGCTCATACAGACTGTATTACGACAGAAGTACCGGAAAAATAAATTATGAAATTGCCAGTAATGCGTCCAATAGCTGGACAAAACAAGCTGGCGGGGATGTAAATGGCGGATGGGACCAAGATGGAAAGGCGGTTGTTAGGTCGATTGCGTTTCATGGCACAAAAAAGTATGTTGGACTAGGCCTTGGCACCGGCGATGCTGAAGTATGGGAATGGAACGGTTCAACGTGGAGTCAAATTGGTGGTGATGGCGTCAACTCAAGCTGGCTAGATCAACAGTTTGAAGATGTATATAACTTAGTAGTTGGCGGAAACACACTGTATGCCAGCCTAGGAACAAACTTTGCTGGAGATGCCGAAGTTTGGAGCTGTGATCTAAATGCAAATTGTAGCGACTGGACCAAGATTGGTGGTGATGGAGTTAATTCTAGCTGGGCCATAAATACCTACGAAACCGTAAATGCAATGACTTATTTTGGCGGCAACTTATACGCCGGACTAGGTATGAGTGCGAATGACGCAGAGGTCTGGCGATGGAATGGATCGACTTGGACTAAAAATTGGTGGCGATAAGCTAAATAGTGGCTGGACAACAAATTACGAAGAAGTTGGATCTCTAACTGTGATGGCACTATATATGCTGGGCTTGGCAGTACAGCTCAAGACGAGGTCTGGGTGGAATGGGTCAACGTGGACCAAGATTGGTGGTGATGGCCTTAATAGTAGCTGGACTGGCGCATAATATCGAGCAAGTAAAGAAGCATGACATATTTTGGTGGAAACCTGTATGTTGGAACAGCATTAACTGCGGGATGGCGATGTCTGGAGATTTGACGGTACTACCTGGACGCAAATTGGTGGCGATATGTAAATAGTGGCTGGGCTGCTAGTACCTATGAGGCATTTATGCCATAGCGAACGACAGAACCCTGTATGCGGGACTGCTATTGTGATGGGTGACGGAGAAGTATGGAAGTGGAATGGTAGCTCTGGACAAAAATTGGTGGTGATAGTATTAATGGAGCTTTTCTAATGCCAGGGATGGTGTTCTTGCACTAGAGTACAATGGCGGTAATGTTATACACTGGAACATGATGACGCTGGTGAAAGAGGTGGAACATATGGTCGTACGACAGCTCGAATGGAATAAGTTTGGGTAGGATATATTAATAAAAGTTGGGGAGCTATAATTTACAAAGCGTAGAATCAACCACTAATCATGCTAGTAAATTTATGCGGCACTGGAGTAACAGTTCAGGAACGCAACCGTTCTGGAATTTAATGGTGACATGGAAGATGGTCGGCGGACAAGGGAGTAAACGGCAGTTGGGCCCACGACACATTCAGAAAATGTTTACACCTACAAAGCTATAAGGGCGAACTATATGCTGGCATTGGTTACAACGCCAATGATGCCGAGGTTTGGAAGTATAACGGCTCAACCTGGACTCAAGTTGGTGGCGATAGCATAAACGGAGGATGGACAACTAACTTTGAGGTTGTTAATGTACTTGCCGTTTGGGGAAATGATCTTTACGCAGGCCTCGGGAACTCTGCGCAAGATGGTGAAGTCTGGCGATGGAACGGCACCTCCTGGACAAAGATTGGTGGTGATGGAGTTAACAGCAGTTGGGTAACCGGGGATAATATTGAATCCGTTTTATCACTGACCTTATTCAATGGTAATCTTTATGCAGGATTAGGCGCGAGTGTAAATGATGCAGAGGTATGGCGATTCAACGGAACAAGCTGGTCTAAAATTGGTGGTGATGGAGTTGCTGGCAGTTGGTCGGGGGCCTACGAAGAAGTCTTTATCATGCGCGTTTACAATAATAAACTGATCACAGGACTGGGTAACGGCACTGACGATGCCGAAGTGTGGTCTTATGATGGCACAAGCTGGTCTAAAATCGGTGGTGACGATGTTAACGGAAGCTGGACCACTGGTACTTACGAACGCGTACGCAGCATGGCAATATACAACGGCAGACTCTATGTAGGTATTGGCGATGGTGGTGGCGATGGCGAGGTATGGGAATGGAATGGAACGTCATGGTCACAGATTGGTGGCGACGGCTTAAATACCGGTTGGACAAATGCAGTAGAGTACGCATCTACCCTAATAGACTACCGAGGCAAACTGTATGCTGGAACCGGATATTCTGGCAATGCCGATGCCATGATGTATAGCTGGGGAAATAACGCCTTCATGTCCAGCAATCAGACATCGCAGAATACAGACTGGCACCATATAGCAGCAACCTATGACGGTGCCAATATGAAATTATTTATTGATGGCGTAGAGGATTCATCATCCCCAGCTTCTGTTACAATTCCTGATAACAATTCTCCACTTTTGATTGGCTCAACATACGGGAGTAGCAGTCGCGGTGAAGCCCAGGGATACTTTAATGGAATGTTGGATGAAGTCAGAATTAGTAATATAGCAAGAAGATCATTTACTACCAAGCCATACACCACCGGCAAACAGCTCATCACGCTAAACTCACCTGCATACACAGCTGGTGTAGAAACAATCGATACGTTCTCTACCAATGAAACTTTGAATGGCGGCACTATCGGCTACCGCATATCTAACGACAACGGGGCAACTTGGAAGTTCTGGGATGGTGATTCGTGGGAAAATGCCGTAACTGAAAATGATAGCTCATCTGTCGCGGATATTAATGCAAATATCGTATCACTACCGGTAACTTTTAGTGGCATAAAATGGCAAGCCGTACTTAATAGTGACGGCAAGCAAAGAGTTACATTAAATGGTGTAACAATCGAGGCAACCTCTGATACTGTCGCACCAGATTCAAATGCAAGTGCTATTCTAGCATTTAAAGCAAATGGTGGGGCTTCGGTAGCTAGCAACTCCTGGTCTAACGGTAGTTCACCTTACTTCAGCTGGACCGCGGGAAGCGATGCTAATTCTGGTATTCTTGGCTACTGCTTATACCTGGGCCAAGACAACACGGGCGACCCAGTAACCACCAAAGGGCTACTCGGAACAAGTCCGATAAATACTAACAATGCCTGTCAGTTTGCAGTAGCCGGAAACAATATCGATTTAGCCACAAGTGGCTACTTAGGAACTGCTCTAACCTCTTCTGATACACCATATTATTTAAATATTAAAGCTATCGATAAAGCCGGGAATGTCTTTGGCTCCTCTGAATCTTTCCACTTTAGGTTCGACAATACCGCCCCCACCAATCCGGGCTTTATAACAGCACCGTCTGGATTTATAAATACTAAAGAAGCCACCCTGACCTGGCCTACTAGCGGCGGTCAGTCTGCTAGTGACGCAAACTCTGGTATTGCAGGATTACAATATAAAATAGGTAACACTTCTTGGTACGGTGATAGTCACACAGGTAACGGCGATATGGGTGATCTGCTTGCTAATGATGGGTCATATCAGACAACTCCAACACCCGATCATCCCAATATTATTGAAGGAATCAACACAGTATACTTCAGAACATGGGACCAGGCCGGAAACGTTACAAATACCTATGTAACCGCGGCACTGAAAGTAAATACAAACGGCGCACCTTCCGAGCCTCTCAACCTAGATGCCTCACCCAACTCTAATACCGCTAATTCATTCTCGTTTTCTTGGGATCTTCCGGCAACTTTTGTGGGTGACGAAAATAACCTAAGTTACTGCTACACCGTTAATACACTACCTAGCCCATCTAGCTGTTCATTCACCTCGACCAGAGTCTTGAGCCCCGGCCCATATGCGACACAGCCAGGGTCTAACACAATGTATGTTGTTGCTAGAGATGAATCTAGTAATATTAACTACGCCAATTATGCTAGTGTATCCTTTAGCGCTAACACTCCAGCTCCTGGAATTGCAACCAATGTAGATATCGTAGATGTATCAATCAAAACTACATCTAACTGGCGCCTTGCCTTAACCTGGGAACCACCAAACGATGTTGGTGCCGGCATCAGTAGTTATAAGGTTTATCGCTCTACAGATAACTCTACCTTCAATTTTGTAGGGAGCAGTTCTAGCACCACCTATATTGATGCTAATTTAACTCAGCAAATCTACTACTATTATGTCAGAGCCTGTGATTCTACCAACAATTGTAGCGCCAATAGCAGCACCGTATCTATGCTCCCAACCGGTAAGTTCACCACTCCCGCCGCCTTAACTAGCGACCCCTCAGCAAGCGACATCACAACTAAGCGAGCAAAAATCACCTGGACAACCGACAGAACCAGTGATTCTAAAGTAGCAATTGGTACCAGAAGTGGACAGTATAGCCCTTCAGAAGTTGGTAGTTCAAATCAGGTCACCTCACACTCACTAGACCTAGACAACCTTAGTGCCGGAACCACCTACTACTACGTAGTGAAGTGGACGGATGAAGATGGAAACACGGGGACCAGCCAAGAATTCACCTTTACGACTAGCCCAGCACCATTATTTAAAGAGGTTGAAACTACTAAAGTTAACCTGAGTTCAGGAATTATCACCTTCACAACCAAAGGCGCAAACCGAGTAAGTCTATTTTATGGAACCAGCGAATCATTTGGTGGGGTTCAAACAATAAATACATCTTCCGCTGAATCCCGCTATAGCATTGAGATTAGCGGGCTAACTGACGGAACCAAGTACTATTACGCCCTTTCTGCTTTTGATAGTGAAAACAACGAGTACAAGAGTAATATCTTCTCTCTCACGACTCCACCAAGACCCAGGATAAACAATCTGCGCTTCCAACCCGTTGCCGGAGAACCAACCAGCACGCAAGAAATCACCTGGAACACCAACGTACCGTCAACTTCTACAATTACATACGGCATCGTGGGCTCTAACGGCATAGATACGCAAGACTCACAGCTAAAGACAGAGCATAAAATTATTATTAAAGGACTGCAAGATGATAGCCGTTACTTTATTACAGCCCAAAGCCGAGATGCTGACGGAAACCTAGCTGTATCAGATAGACAGGAATTCAAGACGGCGCTTGATACCAGACCACCAAACGTAAGTGAAATCAGTATTGAACAATCTATCCGTGGCACCGGGGCAGAGGCCAGAGGTCAGATTATAGTCTCCTGGAAGACAGACGAACCATCTACCAGCCAGGTAGGCTATGCCGAAGGCTCGGATGCAACCGTCTTTAATAACCGATCTACAGAAGACACCCAGTTGACAACCGAGCATATTGTTGTCATCTCAGATCTACCCACCTCTCGCGTATACAGTATTCAGCCGATTTCAAGAGATAAGGCCAACAATCCAGGTACAGGTACGCCAGAGTCCGCAATTATTGGCCGAGCCAGTGAAAGTGTTCTAACAATTATATTCAATACGCTTCAAAAGGTGTTCGGATTATGAGTAGTTTGGGTGGTGCACAAAACATAGTTTCACTGAAAAATGTTGATCAATCTTTTGTCGTTGGAGAAGAAACGATCGACGTACTTCACGATATTAACTTCGAGCTTCAAGCTAATACGTTCAATATTATTTACGGCCCCTCTGGGTCTGGTAAATCAACTTTACTAAACATACTCTCGGGCCTACAGCATCCAACCAAGGGTACGGTAGTTTTTGGTGGAAGTAAATTATATGAACTTTCGCCCAACGACCTAGCCGCCTTTAGGGCCAACCAAATTGGCATTGTGTACCAGCAAAATTATTGGGTCAAGAGCTTGACTGCTCTAGAAAACGTCTCGTTACCAATGTACTTTTTAGGCTATTCTAAATCTAGTGCCGCCAAGATTGCTCAAAACGCCCTAGAGCAAGTTGGCATGGGATCATACGGCAAAAAAGAGCCTGGAATGCTATCTGGCGGTGAGCAACAAAGAATCGCCATGGCCAGAGCAATAGTGAATAATCCGCTGTTTATAATTGCCGATGAACCGACCGGAAGCCTAGATAGTAAAAATGGCGACATGATCATGAATCTACTTCAAGAATGTCAAACTGTCCTAAAAAGAACTATCATACTAGTTACACACAACATGGAATATCTACCGCTTGCAGATAAGTTGCTACATATTCAAGATGGCCACGTTACCGAGCAGCAAGATGAAAGCATCAATAAAACCGCTACCGAACTTCTTGATCAAATGAAAGAAAGAATCGACCGGTTATCAAAAGCAAAAGTCCACGGAGTACAAAAAAATGCAAAAAAACTTGTCCAATAATTCAACACCACCCCAGCCACAAGCACCACCTAAAATGAAGGCTACCAGTTTAGGCAATGACAGCAATACACGCAAGCGCTTTAGAGCCATTCAGCTAAAAATTGTATTTTATATGGCTCTTAAAAACATTACCTCTAAAAAACTGCGTTCGTTTCTAACTGTTTTTGGTGTCGTAATTGGCATTGGCTCTATATTCTTTTTGCTATCGTTTGGAATAGGAATTCAAGAGCTAGTAACCAAGCAGGTAATTGGCGATAAATCATTGAAAGCCCTAGAGGTAAGCTCACCTAACTCACGCATACTACAACTAAACGACCAGGTGATAAATAAGATCCGAAGATATCCTAACGTAGATAAAGTTGGGCTACAATATTCATTTCCAGGAAGTATTGCCATTAACGGCGGTGAGGTAGATGCTGTTGTTTATGGAATCAACCAAGACTTTCAATCAACAACCAGCTTTACATTAAAAAAAGGTAGACTTCTTAAGAAAGAAGATACGCGAGCCGTTGTGGTGAACTTATCTACTCTAAAATCAATTGGCATCAAGACAGCAGATAAAGCCATCAACAAGCAAGTTAAACTTACTATTCCGCTAAATAAAGTTCAGTCAAATAAATCTGAGATATCTGATAACTTTACTATCGTTGGAGTGATTGAATCTGGGGCTGGTAGCGAAGTATTTACTACCGACAGTCTCTTCACTTCGGCTGGGGTGCTAAACTATCAACAAGTTAAGGTAATCGCTAAAGATACTAAAAATATTTCAACTATCCGCAAACAAATAGAAAGCAACGGCTTTCAAACAACATCTCTAGTAGATACGTTAGATGAAATTAATAAAATATTTAAGTTTTTTAATGTTATCTTGGTAAGCTTTGGTTCTGTTGGAATGATCGTAGCCGTACTTGGTATGTTTAACACGCTAACAATCTCGCTACTTGAAAGAACTAAAGAGATTGGATTGATGATGGCCCTTGGAGGGCGCCGCTCTGATATGCGTAAGTTATTTATTTTTGAAGCATTGCTTCTTTCATTTTTAGGATCAATCATCGGCATTGCATTTGCTATTGCCGGAGGAACAGCTGTCAATATATTCTTAAATTCTGGAGCTCGTGGCAGAGGAGTTACTTCTAACTTTACAGTTTTTGCTTACCCAGCCTGGGCAATTTTCGGCATGCTTGGGTTCACTTTAATTGTCGGGCTTCTAGTTGTGTACTTCCCGGCCAGAAGAGCTGAGACAATCAACCCAATTGACGCCCTAAGAAGAGAGTAGTTAGGATTCTAAGTCTTTAATTCTAGACTTGAAGGCAACCGCGGCACCGTCAAATCCCAAAACTGTCAATGAGGCAATTAATATATACAATCTGTCGATCTCTTTTTGAGTTATCATTTTTGCCGATTCGACTTCGTTAAATTTTGATTCAATTAAACTAATCAACCACCTCTCATTACTGGCAGTTATTTTAATTTGCGAACTTGTCGCATTTGATTGACTTGACTGTTTTACCACCTCTAGAGATCTGGCACTATGATCACGCTTAGTTAAGTGTCCGCGTGATATCAAGCTGTTTACATGAAGCGCCACGGTTGCGACCGAGTTATAACCACATCCCCGCATAATCTCCCGATAGCTCGGCCCGTAGCCATTTTCTGCCACAAATTTTTGTATATAAGTGAGAATTTCTTGTTGTTTTTTAGTTGGCCTAACGCTCATTTTTTATACCTTTTTACGCCTCTTTACGGCCCTCTTGCCTTTTTTACGAGATGGATGATGTGCAAACACCCAATACTTATACCAAATAAAATTCCAGACCGTGAAGAATCCAGCGCTAACAAACTGCCCTATGTAAGGTGAGATACCGATTTTTTTCAGATTGGATACTATTAGGTAATCTATCCCAAAGTTAACCAGAGTGATAATTATATACCTATAAGTTCTACGCTTATCGTAGTTAATTCTTGCTTTTTGTTTTTTAAAAACCCACTGGTCTTCTATGACATAGTTGATAGTAAGCCCAATGATATTAGCTAACTGCTTGGCAATAAATAAAGGCCAGCCCAAGATGCTATCAAAAATAGCAAATGCAATATAACCACTCCAGAAGAACGCCCCTCCAGCCACCATATACTCAACAAATTGTCGCGTGAGAGATTTAACTCTTCGAGGTGATTGTTTTTTTGATTGATTCTTTAATTTTTTCTTTGTTTTTGTCATTTTTTTGTTCGTTGTTTGTTTTATTATACATCACAAATCCAGCAATACCCCACCAAACATAAACAATTGTGTCATCTGCCCACGCATGTGCTGTTAAAGACGCTACAGAAACACCAATAAAACTAGCGAGTAACGGCACAAGCATAGAATTATTTTTAGATTGTTGCAGCAGAATATATCCAACCATCACAAATATCGCAAATAATAACATCGAGCCGACCAGACCGCTCTCTTCAGCTGTTTGTATAAAATAGTTTTCTGAAATTTTTGCACCGTTTTTATTATGAAACGATGCTGGCCCAGCGCACCCCACGCCACAGCCTATCAATGGCCTGCTGACCACATTTTTAATACCCGATTTAATAGAGTCAACGTGCCCCTCATTAGAGCTCACTTCACCACCTTCTTCTGGGTTATCATGTAACACCACATCTTGTACAAAATCAGTATTTTTATATTGATAAATACCGGCCGAGGCCAATAAAACAAGGCCCAATCCTACAGAGATCAATAAAATACGGAAACGAGCAGGCAACCACAAGACCAACATTACACCAACTGCCATAATCATACCTAGCCACGCACCCCTAGAATGACTGCCATAAAGTACCACCAGGGTAGAAATAAGGAATATAAAATAAGGAATATTGTTAGATCTACTTTTTTTACGAATGAGAAATGAGAAATGAGAAATAAGAAATGTTATGGGTAATATTAAATAAACCCCCAACGGATTCGGGCCTCTAAGTGTACTTGCAATTCTAATCTGGTCCAACTGTTCATCAATCGTAAAGAATGGTGGGATTGTAATATTTTTTTGATACCCGAAATGTGTCAGAAAATCGTGGGGCAAAATAAACATCTGAAGCAAACCAAAGCCAACAACAATAAAGGCTGGTATTAAAACTAGTTTTTGAATATAAGATTGTGAGAGACGCCTATAATATACGGCTATCAGGCAGCAGATAAAAAATAAGCCCCACCTAACTTGTATAGCCAGGCCCAGAGCCACTGCTTTGGCGTTTTGCCCACCAACAATCGCTGACATAATTTGCCATGTGATGAAGATGCCAATCAAAATGATTAAGTTCTTCTTATCTTTCGAAAATAGATACCTTCTTAAACTTTTATCAGATGAAAGTAAATATACGCATGCTGCCACAATCGAAACTAGCAAAAGCTCCTTCCATGCCTTAAACAAAAGTAAATAACCAAAATTAGACCCCAACCAAGTAGAAATAAACCCATGGAATGGCATTAAAATAATTATTAATAGACAGGCCCCGAGCAGCCAGCTGGCTACCTTTTGGTTTTTTATGTCTTGAGGCTCTTCTTTCACTGTTTCTAGTATTAGTTATTAGATATAAAATATCAAATCCCCATTAACGATCGAATGAGTTATGAGTAAATGCTAAATGACAAATGAGAAATGTAAAATGTAAAATGTCAGATATAAAATAACCCCTTAAAGTGTTACAATAATGAAAGGTTTTAAGATGAAACAAAATTTTTCATTTATTTATAAGATACTTCTACTAGCCGGTGATGCGTTTGCAATAATCCTAGCCTTTACAATTGCATTTATTTTACGAATATCATTAGATCCACGCCCAATCACCACTCCTGTTCAGTCTTTAACATACATATCGATAATAGTAACCCTGCTACCGATATGGCTAGCTGTATTTTCTCTACTCGGGTTGTATTCTAAAAGAGTCTATGAAAGACGTCCCAAAGAAGCCAGCCGATTGTTGGTTGCCTCAATTTCAGGAATGATTCTTCTGATAGCTTTTGACTTCTTCTCGCAAGATGTCATTTTGCCGGCCAAACTTATTCCTATCTATGCAGTGGCGATTTGTTTTGTGATGCTATGGACGCTCAGAACAATCTTACGATCTTTGAAGCTGTATCTGTATAAGCATGGTTATGGTGTAACTAAAATTATCATCTCTGGTAATGGTGTCTCGACTTACTATTTAACAAAATTCCTGAGTGGCAATACGGCATCTGGCTTTCAGATTGTTGGAATTGTTGCAAACAAAAAAAACATATATGAATCTGTCCTTAACTTACAGTTCTCCAGTTTATCCAGGGCAATTGAAGAAACCGATGTACACACCATAATTCAAACTGATTCTGAAAACGTAACTAAGACCTACAATCTAACTATAGAAAATCATTTAGATTATCGATTTATACCCACTCACGAGGCATTATTTACCTCTAAGCATTCCGTAGACCTACTTGGCGCCTTTCCGATAATTAACGTCCATACCACACCCCTAATTGGCTGGGGAAGGTTTGCTAAGCGTGCTATGGATATTTTGCTTTCTACGCTTCTTCTGCTGATCGCCCTGCCAATCATGCTATTAATTACGGTACTCACCAAAATATCTGATCCGACCTCTAGGGTATTTTATAAACAGAAAAGACTAAGCAGGTTTAATAACGCAATTAACATATACAAGTTCAGAACAATGAACCCAAAATATAATGGCCTCTCCCCAGAAGAAGCATTTACAAAACTAGGCCAGCCCGAACTTATCACTAAGTACCGCGAAAACGGCGACTTTTTAATTAACGATCCTCGTATCACAAAAATTGGTCGCATCTTACGATCCACCAGTCTAGATGAATTACCTCAACTCCTCAATGTATTAAAGGGAGATATCAGCCTTGTTGGCCCAAGGGCGTTAGTGCCACAAGAGCTAAAAGATTACGAATTTAAAAGTCTGATTTTAAGTGTAAAATCTGGCTTAACTGGATTAGCCCAAATCTCCGGCCGCCGCGATATCAGTTTTGAAGAACGCCGCAAACTAGACATGTACTACGTTCAGAACTGGAGCATCTGGCTAGATCTACGTATCATAATTCAAACCATTTACATGGTCCTCGCCGGCAAAGGAGCCAAGTAGCGCGGTGCGCTACATATTTGATATTTGATAGCTAATATCTGATACTAAAAGATATAACTATGAATAATACCCACACAAAAATAACCAGATTCGAGGACATGACTGTCTGGCAAGAGGCCCAGGAGTTTGCGGTAGCTGTTTATAAAGTTACTAAACATTTTCCAGAAGATGAAAGATTTGGTATTATCAGCCAGCTCAGACGCGCATCAAGCTCAGTATCGGCAAATATTGCAGAAGGGTTTGGTAGAAGCTCTAAAAAAGACACTGCTCACTTTTATCATATAGCACGAGGCTCTCTACTTGAGTCAAAAAATTTTATATACCTTTCGGCACGACTTTCTTATATAGACAAAGGGGTGCTAGATAAACTCATCACAAATGCCGACTCTATTAATCAGCAAATAACCGCAATATTAAGGTATTTCAAAATTTATGCCTAAATCATCAAATATCAAATATCAAATATCAAATATTCGCAGTCCGAAGGTGGCGATAATTCATGACTGGCTAGTCGGCGGTGGCGCAGAGCGCGTAGTTTACGAACTTCATAAAATATACCCTGATGCACCCATCTATACGGCATTTTGTAATAAAAAGTCTAGAGAATATTTTAAGGGTGCAGATATTAGAACGGGCTTTATGCAGAAGTTTCCATTTTCTAAATTATATAAATTTTTACCAATTTTTAGAGAACTATGGTTTGAACGCCTAGATTTAACAGATTATGATTTAATAATCTCCAGCTCAGGAGCTGAAGCCAAAGGCATAAAAAATATTCGCCCAAGTGCCCTGCACATTAATTACTGTCACTCGCCAACACACTATTATTGGATCCGTTATTATGAGTATTTACAAAACCCAGGCTTTGGTATTTTTGACCCCATCGCCAGAATTGGCTTAAAATTACTGATTGAAAAACGCCAAAAATGGGATTACCGCGCCGCCCAGCGCCCAAAGTACATGATTGCCAATTCAAGCTGTGTAAAAGACAGGATAGAAGAGATCTACAACCGCGAGAGCACCGTAATCCACCCGCCTGTCGACACCCACCGCTTCACCAGTAAAATGGAAGATGGAAAATGGAAAATGGAAAATCGCTCCGGCTTCGTCATCGCCGGCCGTCAAACTCCCTACAAACGCATAGATCTAGCCGTAGAAGCCTGCACAAAAGCCGGTCTACCACTAACCGTTATTGGCAATGGACCAGACCACAAAAAACTAAAAAAAATTGCTGGACCAACAATTACATTTTTAACAAATGTTTCAGATAAAGAAATCGTTAAACATTTTCAAAACGCCAAAGCCTTCATCTTTCCAAATGAAGATGACTTTGGTATAACCCCAGTTGAGGCCATGTCCGCAGGCACCCCGGTTATAGCACTTAAGGCTGGAGGTGCGTTAGATTACGTGATTCCAGGAAAGACCGGCGAGTTCTTTGAAAAACAAACTGTCGAGGCATTGGTAGAAATCTTAGAAAACTTTGACCCAAGCAAGTACAACCCAAAAACAATCTCCACTCACGCCGAAAACTTTTCAGTAGAAAAATTCCACAAGAATATTACTGATTTTGTAACCGCTAAACTGAGAAGCTAAGCCGAGGGCTTAGCATATTTGATACAGAATAAATTTCTCATTTTTCATTTGGCATTCTTCATTGAGGCAAGAGCTGTTATCTAACGGAGGGCTAAAAGTTAAAGCTAATAGTTTGCAAACCCACCACATGCGTAAACCCTGTATCTGCAGTCAAAAGTTGAAAGTTATATTGTTTGCAGAGTGCTGCAATCCAGATATCGTCTTGTTGAATAGATATACCCTGCCTACGGAGCTGTGTTGCAACTTCACCAAACATATAAGCCGTCTCACTAGTTATATGTAACATCTGCAAAGATTTAGTTTGTAAAAATTTACTGAGCCTGGTCATGTTGACTTCTTTCTGGGTGCCGTTTTCAAAACCATAACAAAGTTCGCCCAAAACTATCACTGGCAAGCCAACAAGATGAGCCGACCGTACCACTTCAACAGCCTTTTTGTTTCCGTCAACTAACGCCCTGTAAGCATTTGTATCAAGGGCAATTTGGTTCATTAGTTAATATCCTTTGGAAGTTTATTAAGCCACTGCATAGATTCATCAAAAGAATCGTCTTTCAAGCTGCTACCAATGATCCAGTCAAAGTCAGTGTTGCGAGTTTGCCTGCCATTAGCCCCGACTGCCATTTCAAGCGCCTCCACCACAGTAGAATTAAAGCTTACGCCCTTTTTACGCGCCACGCTTCTTAAGGCCTTATCTACAGGCTCAGGAATATTTCTAATTGTATACTGTATACTATTCATGTATACAGTATGCTCTTTTTATGTATACATGTCAAGTTATCGCTATTTAAGCGTTAGTTGGTGTCTAATAAAATTAAGTTGTCGCCAAGCCTACTTGATAGAGCCGAAAAATCTTTATCGTAAGTAACTAACGGTACATCATACTCAATAGCAAGTGAGGCTATCCATAAATCGTTATTAGAAAGCACTCGACCCCTCTTTCTACACACAAAAGCCAGCTCGCCATATATTTCAGCCGTCTTGCTAGTTGACCTCAATACATCAACAAAATCTAATGACATAAAAGTCGAAAGTCTTTGCTTATTCAGATCGGCTCTAGCACCTAAGATAAAACCATAGTGTAGTTCACCCAAAACACAAAGTGGCAACATTATAGTAATGCTAGATTGCAAGATTGACACAACCCTAGGATCACCACGATCTAAGGCGCTATAGATATTTGTATCAATGATCATTTTATAACTGCCACTGTTTTCTTGTAAGCTCTTTTTGTGCCTTGTCGTCTTCTTCCAAAGCCTGGATAACATCGTCTCCTATTCCACCACTGCCAATAAACCAATCAAGAGATTCTATTATGTTTTTTTGGCCATTACCAACATGTGTTGACAGCTCCTCAATCACCACTTGGTTTAAACTCTTGTTACTTAATTTTGCACGCTTTCTAAGATACCTGTCTACGGGTTCTGGAATGTTGCGAATAGTATACTGCTTAGTCTTCGATTTCATGCCTACACATTAGCATGCATGCATGCACTTTGTCAATAAAATGATCTCATGTGAAGGGTGGGGGTTGGTTACTAGTTACGGGGAACAGGATATTTGATACATCATATGCTAATCATCTCTCATTTGGCATTTAACACTAAGTTTTTAACTTAAAAACCATATTCCATTTTTCATATTCCATATTTCATTCTCACACCTCATATTTCTTATTCCATTTGGCATTTAGTATTAGCCTTTTTGTCCAAAAAACCCATATTTCATTTTTCATATTACTTCACCTTCACCGTACTATCATGCATCATATGTCTTATGTCCTATGTCTAATATCCGGCTCTCTTCTCCATATTTCTTTTTTCTTATTCCCAGTTCTGCATTCCATTCTTCAGCCCAACAATCTTAATATAAGCTCATATCCGTTCGATCATCTTTATAGGTAAGTAAATGTAAGTGGTAGTGATTCTTGATAGACTGTTTACTCACAAAGTTTTCAAGATAGCAATCATACTCGTCACTCAATAAGTCTAGTATTATTTCCAGCTCTTCTTTTTCAGCAATATTTAATTGACCCTTGGCTATCACGCGGATAGGTATAAGTAAATGATGCACCCTGAAAGCGATGTCGTACGGAAAAGCATTTTCAATAAGCCTCCAATACTTCCAAACTCTAATTGCTGACTCTTCGCTTAACGATACTAGTCTGCCCGCTTTCTTGGCTAACGTATATGTCATCTCACCGGAAATTGTACGCAAACTTATTGGGGTAGATTGTTTTTGTGTGCTACGAATAGATTGTTTTATTTTTGTTATAACAGCATTCATTAATTAAGTATAAGATTGATACTGCATAAAGTCTACCTCTCTTATAACAATGTACGACTTGGACCACCCCTTAAAATTTGGTATAGTTAGGTTGTGTAAAGAGGGGGAGTTTATGAAGCTATTAGTAACCGGCGGAGCTGGATTTATTGGGTCAAATTTTGTGCACCTAGCGCGGAAAGAGCGTCCGGATTGGCAAATTACAGTAATTGATAAACTAAATTATGCCGGTAATAAAGCCAGCCTTAAAGAAGTCTGGGAAGAAATTGAATTCATCGAAGGTGATATTTGCAATCAAGAATTAATTGATGGTCTGGTCTCCAAAAACGATCTCGTGGTTCATTTTGCCGCCGAATCTCATAATGATAATTCTTTAAATGATCCGTGGCCATTTGTTGAAAGCAACTTAATAGGCACCTACCGAATTCTCGAAGCCGTTAGAAAACACGGAAAAAAGCTACACCACATTTCAACTGATGAAGTTTATGGAGACCTTGAACTCGATGATCCAGTAAAGTTCACTGAACATACGCGATATAATCCTTCGAGTCCTTACTCAAGCACTAAGGCGGGCTCAGACATGCTTGTGCTAGCATGGGTCAGAAGTTTTGGTATTCATGCCACCATTTCAAACTGCTCAAACAATTACGGTCCCCGTCAGCACGTTGAAAAGATGATTCCACGGCAAATTACAAATATACTCAGTGGTGAAAAATTAAAACTCTACGGTAAAGGCGAAAATGTACGTGACTGGATTCATGTAGATGACCACAACTCAGCCGTAATTACTATTATAGAAAAAGGTAAAAGCGGCGAAGTATATCTAATTGGTGCTGATGGAGAAAAGAATAACATCGAAGTATTTAATATGATTCTCAACATGATGGGCAAAGATGAAACTTGGCTTGAACATGTAAAAGATCGTCCTGGACATGATCTTCGTTACGCAATAGATAACACTAAACTTATTAACGAACTCGGCTGGAGGCCAAAGTATACAGACTTCGCAGCTGGGCTTCAGGCTACCATAGACTGGTATACAAACAACGAAGACTGGTGGAAACCGCTCAAAGCAGAAACTGAAGCCAAATACAAAAAGATAGGACAATAGGCGTGGCATTTAATCCAGAGAACTACTCGGAACTAGCAGTGAGGGACACTTCGATACCCGGCTTTTATATCGTGAACTTGGTGGTTAACGGAGACAACCGTGGCTGGTTTAAAGAAAATTATCAGAAAGAGAAAATGGAAGCCCTTGGTCTACCTGAATTTGAAGTGGTCCAAGACAACTTCTCGTACAACCAGCAGGTTGGGGTGACCAGGGGCCTACATGCAGAGCCTTGGGAAAAATTTATATCAGTTGCTAACGGCAGAGTATTTGGTGCGTGGGTAGATTTACGAAAAGGTGAAACTTTTGGTAAAGCACTAACGCTTGAAATCAACCCCGGAATAGCCGTATTTGTTCCTCGGGGTGTTGCGAACGGCTATCAAACACTCGAGCCTAGTGTGACATATACTTACCTTGTAAATGACCATTGGTCTCCTGAAGCCGAATATACATTTGTCAATCTTTTTGATCCAGAACTAAATATCGATTGGCCTATTGGCGAAGAACGAGCGATTATATCAGAGAAAGATGCAGCGCATCCACTACTCAAAGATGTTGAACCGGTAGGATTTTAAGGTGAACGATAATAAAATTTTTATTACTGGTGCTAACGGCCAACTTGGCACAGCACTCCGAAAAAAATACCCCCAAGCACGACATGCAGACATAAATGAGTTAGATATTACGAATCGCGACAGTGTCGCAAAATTTGATTGGTCATCAATTGATGTAATAGTTAACGCAGCTGCATTCACAAATGTTGACGAAGCCGAAACCTTAGAGGGTCGCATAACTGCCTGGAGTGTAAATGCTATCGCCCTCTCTTTTTTGTCTGAGGCCGCCACAAATCATGGCATCACCCTGGTTCACATATCAAGTGACTATGTGTTTGATGGTTCTCAAAAAATTCACACTGAAAACGAGATATTTAGCCCATTGTCGGTTTACGGGGCAAGTAAGGCTGCCGGGGACCTACTGGCTGCAACAACTCCTCAACACTATATACTTCGCACCTCCTGGGTTATCGGCGAAGGGAAAAATTTTGTTAAAACCATGCTTGACCTTGCCCAAAAGAACATTTCTCCAACTGTTGTATCCGACCAAATTGGTAGACTCACCTTTACATCTGAACTTGTGCGAGCAATAGATCATTTGTTAAGCAACAACTGTGCTTACGGCACATACAACGTGACAAACAGCGGTGATTCGATGAGTTGGGCGGATATTACAAGAAGGATATTCCAGATTATTGATCGAAATGATCTTAAGGTCACTGACATTACCACAGATATTTATTACGAAGGAAAACAAGGAATCGCACAAAGACCCCTTTTGAGCACCCTGGATTTAACTAAAATTCACTCCACCGGTTTTGAATCACGAGACTGGAATGATGATCTGTTAGAATACATACGTAAGGAGACTTCATGAAAGGTATAATTTTAGCTGGTGGATCCGGCACACGCCTCTACCCTATTACCAAGGGTATTAGCAAGCAGTTGATGCCCATTTACGACAAACCGATGATTTACTATCCTCTTTCCACCCTCATGATGGCGGGCATTAAGGACATTCTCATAATCACCACCCCTCATGACCAAGAGAGTTTTCAACGTTTGCTCGGTAATGGATCGGATTGGGGAATTAATTTAACGTACGCCATTCAGCCTTCACCCGACGGACTTGCCCAAGCATTTATTATCGGTGAGGAGTTTATCGGAAACGATAAAGTGGCACTCGTACTGGGTGACAACATCTTTCATGGACATGGTTTTGGTGACAGCCTCAAAGAATGTACGAAAGCAAGTGGCGGCACCGTTTTTGCCTATCAGGTCTCGGATCCAGAACGCTATGGTGTCGTAGAGTTTGATAAAGACTTTAACGCAGTAAGTATTGAAGAAAAGCCAACCCAGCCTAAATCAAACTACGCAGTTGTTGGCCTCTATTTTTACGACAACGATGTAGTCGAGATCGCCAAGAAGATTAAGCCGAGTGATCGCGGTGAGTTAGAGATTACAACTGTAAATGAAGAATATTTAAAGCGTGGTAAGCTCAGTGTTCAAATTATGGACCGTGGTTCTGCATGGCTCGACACTGGAACCTTCGAAAGTATGAACGAAGCAAGTGAATACATTCAAGTAATTGAAAAACGTACCGGTCTAAAAATCGGTTGCCCTGAAGAAATCGCATACAGAGAAGGCTTCATTACTGCCTCGCAACTTAAAAAAATAGCGGAGCCCTTAAAGAAATCCGGCTATGGTGAATATTTACAAGGTATAATGAAAAAGTGATGAAAAAAATAGGTGTAGTAATACCTGCATACAACGAATCCGCCGTAATTCGTGATGTCCTCACTTCACTTCCCAAA
>JACKGS010000005.1 GCA_020631865.1 Candidatus Nomurabacteria bacterium | reverse complement strand
ATAAACAAGTTAAGCTTTTTGATATGCTCGAAGACGCCAACTCTGGAATAACAACTACTGATTATGTTCATGAATTTGCTCCAAAAGATACTATCAATATTTACATTAACGCCGCACCTGTGAAACTTGGTTTTAGAGAAAATCTTGAATCCGGTTATATCATTCTTATGCGTGATATTACCAAAGAAAAATCTCTAGAAGATGAACGTGATGAATTTATTAGTGTTATTAGTCATGAACTCCGAACACCGCTAGCAATAGCGGAAGGGAATCTTGGTAACGCCATATACATAACTAATAAGAATAAGAGTCCACAAATAGTAACTGATAGCCTCAATGAAGCGCATGACCAAGTAATCTTTTTATCAAATATGATCAATGATCTTGCTACACTTTCAAGGGCAGAGCGAACCAACATAAAGCTAGATATTAAAGAGATAGTCCTATCAGAAGTAATAGAAGAAATCGACCTAAACTACTCAAGAAGTGCCAAAGACAAAAATCTAAAACTAACTGTCACATGTGCGAGTGACGCAAAAAATATAGTCACATCAGAACTGTACTTGAAAGAAATACTCCAAAACTTTGTAACAAACGCAATAAAATACACCGCCAAGGGGACAGTTCTAGTTCATGCAAGATCTAACACTAAGGGTGATGCTGTATTTTCCGTCTCAGACACTGGAATTGGACTAAGTAAATCAGATCAAAAACGTGTATTTGAGAAGTTTTTCCGTTCTGAAGACTACAGAACAAGAGAAAGTAGCGGTACAGGGCTAGGTTTATACGTTACAGCTAAATTAGCACATCTTATTCATGCGCAAATCACGTTAGAAAGTGAATTAAATAAAGGCACTACTTTTACTATTACAATCCCAACTTTAGCGGACAATGCGACATAAAGCTTGATTATTTATCTGATATCTTATAAACTTGACTTGTTGAGCCAAATTAGGCTCTTTTTTATATCCATAAAGGAGAACTAGGTGGTTAAAAAAAGTAGCAATAAATCAAATTCATCAAATATCAGAACTAGAATAAAGTCATCTATTAAAAACTTTTTTGTTAAAGCTACCGGCCCGATCAGAGATAGTAAAGTATGGAAATTCTTAAGAAGAACTATTCTTAGATCACCATTTAAAGGCTACTTTGTTAACGCATTCAAAGAACTAAAATATGTCGAATGGCCAAATAGAAGAAAGGCGTGGTCTTTAACTATTACCGTTATTTTATTTTCAACACTATTTGCCATACTAACCACGGGTCTAGATTATGGCTTTGAAAAGATCGCTAAACAATTATTTTTAAAGTAATCCTGAAAGGAAAATATTATAATGAGCAAACGTTACGATTCAAGCAAGCAATGGTACGCAATACACACCTATACAGGTTATGAAGAAAAAGTCGCAGAAAGCATAAAACAAAGAACAGAAAGCCTTGATATGGCAGATAAGATCTTTGATGTTATTGTTCCTAAAGAAAAACAAATTGAAATTAAAAATGGTAAGCGTAAAGTCGTAGAAAAGAAGATCTTCCAAGGATACGTTCTAGTTCAAATGAAGATGAGTGAAGATGTGTGGTATATCGTAAGAAATACACCAAATGTTACCGGCTTCGTAGGCTCAGGAACAGAACCTTCACCAGTTTCAGATGATGAAATTAGCAAGATCCTCAAAAGAATGGGAGCCGAGGATCCAAAGCACAAAATCAACTTTACTGTTGGTGAAGTTATCAGCATCATAGACGGACCATTTAAAGGCCTTGACGGCGCAATTAACGAAATTGATGCCGCAAAAGGCAAGCTGAAGGTATTAGTTAGCATGTTTGGCCGTGAAACTCCCGTAGAACTTGACGCTCTCCAAGTTAAGAAGGTGTAAGTGAAAAATCTTGATCTAGAGCTACTGCTATTATCTCAAAGCAATGAGCTGAAGGACTCTTGGATTATTCACCCGAATATGGGTATTTGGCATCACAATGAATACAGAAACATACACTAGCACTAATGTATCTACCATTGCAGTTATTGGCTTGGGTCTCATGGGAGCATCGATCTTAAAGTCTATACAAAAATACAGTCCTACCGTACAACGTTATGGCTGGAGTAATGGTAATGAGTTAGTAAGCGCTATTGAATCAAAACTTATTAACCACACCAGTAGTCTAAAAGAATGTGTTACAAACGCAGACTTGATAGTTATAGCAACACCAATAACTGAAATTTCTGCGATAGCAACCGATATCTGCAAATATCTCAAAAAAAATGCAACTATTATCGAGATCGCAAGCGTTAAGAAAGAGATTATTCCATGCTTTAAAAAACTCAATAAGAATAGTCGATTAATTGAATACGTTCACACACATCCTATGGGTGGCTCAGAGAAGGAGGGGTTTCAGGGATCAAGAACTGGCATATTCCTTGAAAAACCATGGCTTATTCTTGATAGTGGTGCATCTAAACTTTCGATAGTAGCCGAAGAGCGAATGAATTGGCTTCTGGCTGTTTGTGGTGCTAAAAGATTAGATTTTCCCCTACAGAAACACGATCAACTAGTAGCAACTATCTCACACTTTATCTTAAACATATCTCATCTTATATTTGACTTTGTAGCAAATAAACACCCGGAATCCTTGCCATTGGCAGGCGAGAGCTTTATTACAACCACCCGACTTGCTAGTGATAATCCAAAAATGATCAATGATATTAATATTCAAAATAAATATCACATTGATAACCTATTGAATGAATTTAGCGAATTTATAAAAACTAGCAATATAACAGATAACCCGATCGATTATTTTGATAATAATAAACAGCTCCGCAATAATTGGCTCCATCACAGACGAAAATAATAAATTACACATACTTGAATCATTACCAGATTTGAATATATTACTGTAATCTGTTAAACTAATAGAGTTACGCACTTACTAATAAGCGATTTATCGTAGAATATTGCTTCATTCAATGAAAATCGCACATTGATAATTGTAAATTATAATCCTGAAAGGATTTTCTTATGGCAAAAAAGATTACCGCGAATCTTAAGCTTCGCATTCCAGCTGGCAAAGCTAGCGCAGGACCTCCAGTAGGTTCAACACTTGGTCAATACGGCCTCAACATGATGGATTTCATTAATCCGTTTAACGACCAAACTAAAGATATGATGGGTTCAGATGTTATTGTTCATCTTAGAATCTATGATGATCGCTCTTTTGATTTTAATGTTATAGGTGAACCAGCCGATGACTTAATCAGAAAAGCAGCTGGAATACAAAAGGGATCTGGTGAATCACATAAAACTAAAGTTGGCAAAATTACTGACGCACAGTTGACAGAAATAGCTGAAAAAAAGATGAACTACCTTAATGCCAATGATATCGATGCAGCTAAAAAAGTTATTGCCGGAACCGCCCGTTCAATGGGCGTGGAGATTGAAGGGTAATATCATGACTATCCCGGAAGGCGTATCTGCAATTTCTTATATTGAATCGCTCTATGTCGACCAACTAGAGCCTGCTGACATACAATCTGCTATCAATGAGCTAGAGCCCGGACAACCGCGTTCAGTCTCTGATGCAGAAGTTATTTTGGGCATTGCGGCATCTGGTGTATATGAATTTCCAAATAGTGAAGATTGGGCAGAAATACACGAACGTGCATTCAAGATATTTAATCGAGAAGCGTCACTACAGACAAAGTAAGAATATAATTTAATTGTGGGACCGTAGTCATGCACACGGGCTTGAACCACGAAAGGAGCCAATATGGCAAAGAAAGCAGAGTTACTAGAACAAGCACAGAAACTAAACTTAGAGGTTTCTGTAAAAAATACAATTACTGAAATACAAGAAGCGATTGAAAATCATACAATCAAAACAGATGAGCCCACAGAAGAGTCTTCGCCTTCAGTCGCCAAGGCGGGTAAGAGAAGTACTAAAGGATTAAAAGATGCTGAAGAAAAAGCTAAAAAGATTGAAAAGCAGCATTCAGATGAATCTGACGAAACTATAATTAAAAAAGGCCCGGCAACCAAAACTCGTTCAAAACTTGAGCGCCGAAGTAAGTCATATAAAAAATCGTACGAACTAATTGATAGAACCAAAGAATACACACTTGCAGATGCTTCAGAACTACTTGCCAAGACAAGTACTACTAAGTTCGATTCAAGCGTAGAGCTTCATATCAACCTTGGCGTAGACCCACGACAAGCTGATCAAAATATCAGAGGAACCGTCGCATTACCAAATGGAACAGGTAAAAGTATCAAGATTGCTGTTTTTGCACCTGTCGACCAACACGATGCTGCTAAAAAAGCTGGTGCTGATATTGTTGGTGAAGAAGATTTCTTACAACAACTAGACAAAGAGCAAATTGACTTCGATGTCTTGATAGCAACACCGCAATTAATGGCAAAATTAGGTAAATATGCTAGACTACTTGGTCCAAAAGGCCTGATGCCAAACCCTAAAAGTGGTACTGTAACAGCTAAAGTTGCTGATGCCGTTAAAGAAGCTAAGGCCGGTAAGGTAGAATTCCGCGTCGATAAACAGTCTATTGTTCATCTTGCAATTGGCAAGGTAAGTTTTAAGCCAGAACAGATTACTGAAAATGCTAAAACGGTATTAAAAGCCATAGCTGATGCAAAACCCAATAGCGTGAAAGGTGTCTTCGTACAAAAAATCAACATGACCACGACCATGGGTCCAAGTATAAAAATTGCATTAAGTGAGATCTAGTATAAAAATCTTAAAAAACGTCTTTTTTAATTCTTAAGATAGTAATACGCGTGTATCATTAATTATTTGCTCTGCGTCTATTGCCAACACAGTGTGAATACCCATAGTTTTTGCTGGTTTTAAGCACTTTTCTTGATCGTCGATAAAAATAGTCTCGCCAGCTTTAAAACCGGTGGTATTAAGTAGTAGCCTGTAAATATCCAGATCCGGCTTAGCCAAGCCAACTTCTGAAGAAAGAATTACAGTATTAAATAAATCATACCAACCTGTATTACGAATATCAGATGCGGTGGGTGGAAACGTATTAGACAAAACTGACACATCATAGTTTTCAGATTTTAATTCTTTAACAAAAGCAACGATCCTTTCATTTGGTTGAAAAAAATTTACAGGTGTCCATATAGATCTATCAGTATCTTTAATAAAAACGTTAAACTCCCGCTGAATTTGATCCCAAAATTCCTGCTCACTAATTTTGCCCCGTTTAAATTCTTCGGCATGCTGAGCGAATCCCATTTTGGCTTTTTGTTCGTCAACATTTAATAACCTCGAAAGCGAAGTAACAACCTCATCGGGAGTTCCTGCTGGCGAAACAACACCACCCCAATCAAAAACAATAGATTTAATCATTATATTGCTCGCATTGCCGATCCATTAAGAGCACTGATGTCACGATATAACCGCGAATAATCTCCTTCGCGATAATGTTTTTTAACTGCCGGTATCGAGTCATATTCAACTATATCTACCCAATCATTGGGGTATGCATAAATTGGATAGTTTGGATCTACACCTTCAATCCATAAAGCGCTGATTATAGATCGACCAGCTTGTCTACCAATGTAAGTTCTGTGAGCACCATCTATTAAGCATGGTCCGTGTTCGGCGTCTACTTCGACAATTGGAGGTATTAAACCAGTAACGTTCCCCTGATGTTCGAGTTCCGCAACGCCACTTAGAGATAAGGGATCGAGGTCATGACCCGCCAATGTGGCTGTGAGGTTTCTTTGAAATTCTAAATTTTTACTAAGAACATACAGTGTTGTAGGCTTAATATCCGCTAGGTTTACCTCCCTAATCGCAACTTCTGCACATCTATAAGGTCTGATGTCGGGATTTTTTAGCAATGCAACATCACGAATTCTATCTATCAACTCTTGCTCTGTAGTTTCGCTTACAATTTTTACCATTTTACCTCCAGTTTTGCTACAGTATACATCTTTTAAATTGATTGCTATAATTTAGTTAGCAGTGCGGAAGGTGGGCCCACGAAAAAAACGGAGGTATAATGGGGGTCTATAGTAATACACAGATAAAACAAGCTATTTCAGATGGGCATATTGTTTTCTATCCATATGTTGAAGAAAATATTAATGGCAGTAGTGTTGATGTAACACTAGGCGAATGGTACTACCGTACTGAACGCGACACCCACAGAACTATTTACAACCCCTTTGACGAACATGCCGTACACCGACATTTTGGTGAGGCTATTCAAGCCAAAACACATCGGCAATGGTGTGAAGAAAATGGTTTAAAGCCATTTGCCAACATTCCAGAAGATCATTTAATTATAGTTATGCGTCCTGGTGAGCGTATTTTAGCACACACCCATGAATTTATTGGAATCAAAGCACCTGGCACTAGTACTATGCAAGCCCGTAGCACATGGGGCAGAAACGGTGTGGCCGTATGCCTAGATGCCGGCTGGGGTGATCCAGGCTACATCAACCGCTGGACAATGGAAATTTATAACATGAATCAACATCATAGCGTATTATTACCAGTTGGTGAACGAATAGCCCAGATAGTTTTTCACGAAACAGGCGAGGTAGAAGGTGAATATTCAAACCTTTCTGGCAAATACCAAAACTATGCTGCAGATGACTTGCCAAATCTTATTAAAAACTGGCGACCAGAACAAATGCTACCACGCGCTTTTAAAGATGAGCGCCAAAAACCAAGAGGCTTATAATGCAGAACGAAGGAATATTTTTAGTAATAGAAGGCTCTGACGGTTCCGGCAAATCTACACAGTATAGGCTGTTATCAGAAAGGTTGAAATCTGATGGCTACAAAGTAAAAGAAATCAAATTTCCACGTTACGATGAAGAATCAAGTTATTTTGTACGCAAATACCTAAGTGGAGAATATGGAAATGCAAATGATCTTGGCCCATATACGCCCTCGTTATTTTACGCCTTAGATCGTTATGATGGAGGACGGCAAATTCAACAATGGCTAGATAATGGTTACATAGTCCTAGCAGATAGGTACATTGCTGCCAATAAAGCACATCAAGGCCAAAAAATTGACGACAAGAACACAAGGCTAGCCTATTACGAATGGTTAGACCAGCTTGAGTTTGGTATGCTTGGAATCCCAAAACCAGATTTAAATATTGTACTTAGCGTACCAGTAGAATTTGCAATGAAACTTATTCAAAAACGCGGAGATGCTCAGGCAAAAGATATCCATGATAACGACCCAGAACATCTCAGGAGGGCAAACCAAACATACTCAGAATTATGCGAGTTATATCCTGAAGACTATACATACATTAAGTGCATAGAACACGGAGAACTACAGAGTATTCCAGCAATTAATAACATCATCTGGGAAAGGATTCAGCCAATGCTAGGTAAACTACGTAAAAATAAGCTTGAAGGCAAGGCTGACACAACCGCGGCTGAAGTTTTTGCACCAAAAAAAACCACCAACCCATACATTAATAAGAATCAAAATGGTAGTTATTCAATCACTAAAGCTGGTAAAGAATACCTGAATGAAGCAGTTACCGATACCGAAGGTGATGTTTACATGTTCACAGATAAGATCAGTAATTCTATAATTGCCGCAGCCATGGCCCGCCTATCTCGCCGTGGCGACGACATGCGAGTGACTATTTTAGATGAGTTTAGTGAGCTAGAGGGCAAGGATGAAGATCTATTACGTCGAGTAATTACCGCGTACGGTGACGATAGCGTACAGCAGCTGACTGGCATACATTTTGTAATTGAAGGTGCCAGCAACTTGCTCACCAAAAAATTGGAATGGGGCAGACTAGCCGCATACTTAGAACAATCTACACGCTATATATTCTTTGATCAAAAGGATGAATCCGGACGGTATAAGTTTTATACACCAAGCACCCTGAATGGTGAGACACAAAAACATTATGACACTCAAATGAACAAGCTATTTGATCTGTATTCTGAGTTAGTCAAAAAATTAACCGACCATGTTCGCACCAATTCAACAGAGCCAGATTCTGAACGTGATGGCGCATGGAAAGCCGCCACAAGAGCTCAAGCTTGTGACGCCGCCAGAGTTGTTTTACCCGTGGCCACGAAATCAACTGTTGGTATATTTGCTAGTGGTCAAGCACTGGAAAGCCTGATTATGCATCTTCAAAGCGATGAGTTGGTCGAAGCTCGAGAAACGGGCGAAAAATTACTTATTGAAGGACGCAAAGTAGTACCGACATTCTTAGAGCGAGCCGACAAGCCCGATCGCGGTGGAGCCTGGGTAGCATATAGAGCAAACACTAAAGTAAATGTAGGCAGGATCGCTAAAACAGCCAAGCTCCAACCAATAAAAGGCAGCGAAGAAGCGGTAGAGCTAACAGATTTCTGGCCAAAAAATGAATTCGACATTTTACCCCATGTCTTTTACGAACAATCGAGTATGAGCTTGAACGAGCTTGAAGCTGCAACCTCGCAGTTAGACTATAACCAGAAACTAGAGGCCTTAAAAACATATATTGGCGAGCGTTTAAATCGACGCCACAAACCAGGTCGTGCTTTTGAGGTGATTCATTATAACTTTGATTTAATCTGCGATTACGGTATCTTCCGCGACCTACAAAGGCACCGTATGGTAGATGCCTTAGAATGGCAAAATCTGACACCGTTCTATGGCTACGAAGTGCCAAAACTTGTTTCTGACGCCGGGCTAGAAGACATATTTGAAAGCTGTTTTGATCTCAGCGCTAAATTGTACAACTATCTAATAGCCAACGACTTAACTAACGAGGCCCAGTATGCCACACTGTTAGGCCACAAAATGCGCTGGAAGTTAATGATGAATGCTCGTGAAGCTTATCATTTTATGGAACTACGCACCAGCCCACAGGGTCATCCGGGTTATCGAAAATTAGCGAAACAAATGTATAACAAAATTGCTGACGTACATCCGATAATTGCAGGTGGAATGATTTTTGTTAATAAAGGTGAGGACCCTAAATTAACTCGTCTAGCATCAGAAAGAGCAACGCAGTTTAAATTGCAGCAAATGTAATCTATTCAACTATTCGTTTGCGAGCATATTTAGACCCATGTCTTTCTAAGAAAAGTCCCAGTGAAGCATCTGGTGAATTTTCTGGGTCAAAAATAAATTCCCCTACATTGAATCTGTAATCTATCTCTGTAATACCACTCTTAAGAAGATCCATTATTGCAGATTGAATATCATTCGGCACCCTTTTATCAGAAATTCTATCGATAAGATTTATTGAAGCAGTATCAACGCCATCTTCTGCTGTATAACTAATCGGCATCTCTTCATTAGTCGAAAGTCGACTAGGTAGTAGTGCTACAAATTCATCACCACCAATTCTTGCAGCTAATAATTGACTTCCAGGTATTGCAAATTTCTTTCGAAGTTCCCAACCTGTAACTGAAAGTAAATGATCTCCCAATTTATGTGAGTAGTTATTATTTACCTCACTAAGACCCTTGACATCAATGAATACTCCTAAAAAATTTGTGTCACCTGTAATATTTGAGTAAGTTTCTATTGCATCTGTAAGACCGTCGCGATTAAGTATATTAGTCAGTCCATCATTTCTTGACTTGAAAAGCAAATCACTATAACTACTGTCTCCAAATAGTTCATGTCCAACATCTAAAGCACGCTGACAACTCCCGATCGTGAATCTACCTACATCACGCACAAAACGCTTCATGCTTTTGGCATTAGGCAAAAATTCATAAAATTGTTTCATCATACTTATTATAGCACATATGATTATAAATGTCTATGTCTTCATCTAAGTGAACTTGACTGATATATAACAAACATATATAGTACAATTTAATGAAATTTTTCAGATTTATACAAATTCTGAATCTCAGCCTAACGGGGCTGTGCTTCATAAATGTTGAAGCTCGGGCATAATCGGCTTCAGCACAGCCAAGATTAATGAGCTTCAATGCTCATTTTTAAATTAAGGAGAATATTTATGTCTAAGTATAATCAAGTGCCAGAATTTACAGAATGGTATGAAAATGGCGGGATGAGCGGTGTGCCTCTACTGCCTGGAGAAGAAGATTGGGCGTCATGGAAGTGTGGCGGAGGACCTCATAAACAAACTGACTCCACGCCGCCCCAAAACACTCACACAACATATATACAAGAAGTTCCGTATTCCGGTACAGAATCTACTACTCCGTATGTTAAGAAGAATACTAATGATCCGTTGAGCTACGGGGTGTAACCATGAATAATCAATACCCAGATTCAGCTATTAAAGCATTTATTAAAGAAACAGGTAGCAGCTTAGCCAAAGAACTGCTTTACCCAGATCCGAGCGTTAAACCTGAGGTTAATACAAATATCTATCACATTCTTGGTTCTCCAGTAATCATTAATACTGTTGCTAGCCCTCTTTCGGCGATAAATGAACTAGAGACCGCAGAAGGCACCAGAATCATTCAAGATATACCTATTGACCCAGAGAATGGTTTAGTGTAGTATTATCTAGATCATTACCAAAGACAGCGCGCATATAAGTCACGCCTAGGAGATGAAAACAACAATTTTGTTAAATTTTCTGATTAGTCTTTGGCGATGCGAGTACCAAAGACTATTTTTTATCTAAAAGTACTCCAAGTTCATTAACAATCTGGTCGAACAGAATAAGAAACAACTTACGAAAGGAACATCATGGCAATTAGTCGCGATAAAAAACAATCCTTAGTGAGCGAGATGACTGACCTACTTTCTTCAGCTAAAATGACTGTATTTGCACAGTATGATGGCTTAAGCGTGTCAGATTTACAAAAACTTCGTAGAGCCGCAAGAGAACAAGGCGTTTCTATAAAAGTTATTAAAAATCGACTTGTGAAGGTTGCACTTTTACAAAATGATACGCTTAAAAATGTTGACACCTCTGTTCTTGTTGGGCAATTGTTATATGCAGTAAGCCAAAAAGACGAGGTTGCACCAGCGCAGGTTCTCGCCAATTTTGCAAAAACCAACGGAGAGCTTAAGCTCACTGGAGCAATTTCAAACGAAGGCAATTTGCTAAGCGCAGAAGACGTCAAAGCACTCGCAACACTACCAAGCAAGAACGAGCTTATCGCTCAAGTGATTGCAACACTATCTTCACCTCTAAATGATGTAGTTAGTGGACTATCAGGTAATCTTCACGGATTACTAGATGGTATCGAAGCAAAAGCGGCATAGTTCGCAGTTGCATAAATGAATATTTAATAAATTAAGAATTTAATTGGAGAATCAATAATGGCTGATTTAAAGAAGTTAGCAGAAGACTTGACTAAGTTAACTGTGCTAGAAGTAAATGAACTTAAGAATATCTTAAAAGATGAATACGGTATTGAGCCAGCAGCTGCTGCAGTTGCAGTCGCAGGCCCAGCTGCTGGCGGCGAAGCCGCTGGTGGTGATGATGAAAAAAGTGAATTTGATGTAATGCTTAAGGACGCTGGCGCTCAAAAAGTTGCTGTCATCAAAGCAGTCAAAGAAATCACCGGACTTGGCTTAGGTGAAGCAAAAGCAATCGTTGATGGTGCGCCAAAGGCTGTCAAAGAAAAAGTCAGCAAAGACGATGCTGAAGCTGCCAAAAAAGCACTTGAAGAAGCTGGTGCTGTAGTAGAATTAGTCTAATATTCAAAAAATCGACCAGATAAATATTTAAAGAAGGCCTATCGTACGGCCTTCTTTAAATTTTAGGTTAAAATATAACACTATTTGAAGTACATCTGAGCTGTGGAAAACTTATTGACTCGTAACATATATCGTGATAATCTGATACTGATAAGATGCGAGTAAATAAAAAATAAGGGTTTATGAGATGAGTGAATTACCAGAAAAACAAGTCAAGCGCCTAAAGGCATTATTAAATGAAGCAGAAACTAACTTAGCGGCTGCAAGGGAATTACTAACAAGCCTGGTAGGTGATGATCCAGCGATTGATTTTTCTCACAGAGAAGAAGTTGCCGGGAAAGTACTTGAAGGCGTATTTGATGGCCAGAATATGCTCGGTCCCGATGGTAAAACATACCCAGTCCCAGCAAACTACGCCAGTAAATCAAAGCTTGTACAAGGTGACATTTTAAAACTAACGATCGCTGAAGATGGTGGGTTTATATATAAACAAATCGGTCCAGTTCCTAGAAAGCAAGTTATCGGAACACTTGTTCAACACGATGGATCATATTTTGTAGACGTTGCAGGCAAAGAATACCACATACTTCTTGCCAGTATTACATACTTCAAAGGTCAAGTTGGTGATCAGATCAGCGTAATTCTTCCAGAAGACGACACCGATGTTGAATGGGCTGCACTAGAAGCCGCTCTATAGGCCAAATTACAACGTTCTCGACTAGATACTTCACTCGTTCCACTATATACTAGTAATACTATGGGAGATAACAAACAGGGTGGTCATCAAGCTCTGTACAGAAAGTACCGCTCAAAAAAATTGAGTGAAATTGTTGGCCAAGAACACATCACTACGACATTACAAAACGCCCTAAAAAAGGGCGCTGTTAATCATGCCTACCTGTTTACCGGCCCTCGTGGAACCGGAAAAACTTCAGTAGCCCGAATTTTAGCGCACGAACTTAATAATCTACCGTATGAGACAAAGCAGCACCTGGATATCATTGAAATTGACGCTGCAAGCAATCGACGCATTGAAGACATTAGAGACCTCAGGGAAAAAGTTAATATTGCACCTATTAATGCAAAATATAAAGTGTACATTATCGATGAAGTACACATGCTCACAACCGAAAGCTTCAATGCACTACTAAAGACACTTGAAGAACCTCCAAAGCATGTAATATTCATATTAGCTACTACAGAGATACATAAACTACCCGCAACAATACTAAGTCGCACTCAAAAACACTCGTTCAGATTAGTTCCGATAAATAAAGTAAGTAAACATCTGCGACACATATCAGATCAAGAAAATATAAATATCGATGATGATGCACTAGACATTCTTGCTGAACATGGAGGAGGTAGCTTTAGAGATAGCATAAGCTTGCTCGATCAAGTCAGTATGTCGAGCGATCACGTGACCGTAGAATATCTTAACCAGCTACTTGGTCTAGCTCCAGACATATATCTTGAAAAAATACTGAGTCATACCAAAACTGGCGATTGGAGCAGTATAAAAAGTATATTAAACGACCTCGAAGAACGCGGACTAACCGCTAATATGATAGCCGAGCAATTAATAAAGTATTTAAGCAAATTGATATACTCCAGCCCAGATCGTCAGATTCTAAATATACTAAATAACCTAATGGAAGTGAACGGTGCATACTACCCAAAACTTAAATTAGATTCAGTATTAATTGAAGCAGCTATGGCAAACATGACATCAGAGCAATCACCACAACAACCCACTCAATACAAGTCGGCTGAGCCCAAAGCGACCACACAAGAAACTATACCTCAACTCATTAAACCTAAAGCTGAAGAAGAGGCGCCAGTTGAAGTAAATGCTGAAGAAAATATTGAAGCTCAGAAAAGCTCAACAGAGCCGAAGAATAGTATCACCGAAGATATTACACAAATTTGGCCAAAAATATTAACTACTGTCAAAGAGAAAAACAACTCACTCTATACTTTACTAAAATCTTCAGAGCCAGCCTTAGTGGACGACACATTAACATTAAAAGTTCGCTTTCCATTTCATAAAAAGAAACTGGATGACCACAAATATAAATCTATAATTTGTGAGACTTTTGAAGAGATAACCAGAAGTGCACCCGAAGTAATTACAGAGGTAAATTCATCCGTTAAACCACCATTAATCAAACCCGTGGACTCTGCTCATGCTTCACTAATAAGCAATGTTCAAGATATTATGGGTGGAGGAGAAGTGATTAATGCCTGAAAACAAACTCCCCAAAGGAGCGAAACTACCACCGCAAAACGTTGATGCAGAAGTGAGCCTGTTGGGTTCAATACTTATTGAAGACGAAGTTATTACTAGCGTTGCTGATAAAATTAATGGCTCAGATTTTTATGAAAAAAGACATGGAATTATTTATGAGCACATGCTTAAGCTATATGAAAAACACAAGCCAGTTGATCTACTAACTTTATCAAGTAGCCTAAAGGACTCCGATGAACTAGAGCAGGTTGGTGGCTCAAGCTATTTAACCGAACTTACCAACGCCGTTCCAACCGCAGCCCACGGAGAGCACTATGCAGACTTAGTGGCCGAAAAGTCCACCAGAAGAAAGCTTATACGGGCTTCTGAAGATATCGTAAATCTTAGTTTTGGAGATGGAGAAAGTTCCGTACAAGAAATCCTAGAAGAAGCCGAGAAACGGCTCTTTGCTGTTTCGCAACATACCACCAAACAAGATTTAGTCTCTATTGAGCAAATACTCGCAGAAGGGTTTGATAGGCTAGATGATCTACATAAAAATAAAGGTCAATTACGAGGCGTAAGATCTGGTTGGAGAGATTTAGATAATAAAACAGCCGGCTTGCAAAAATCAGACCTAATAATTTTAGCGGCTAGGCCAGCTATGGGAAAAACAGCCTTTGTATTAAACCTGGCTCAAAATGTAGCTATCCATGAAAAGCAAGCTGTATTATTCTTCAGTCTAGAGATGAGTAAAGATCAACTTGTAGATAGAATGCTGTCATCAGAATCAGGAGTAGATGCCTGGAACATTCGTACCGGAAACCTTAGCGATGAAGATTTTGAAAAACTTGGACACGCCATGGGCGAACTCTCTGAAGCCCCAATATATATTGACGACACACCAGGAATCACCGTACTTGAAATGCGCACAAAAGCCAGAAGAGAGGCTCAAAAACACCCTTTAGGATTGATTGTTATCGATTATTTACAGTTAATGAGTGGAGGACGAAGTGGCGGAAGCGAATTTAATCGAGTACAAGAAGTAAGTGAAATCAGCCGCGGTTTAAAGCTTATTGCCAGAGAGCTCAACGTCCCAGTAATCGCACTTTCTCAGTTAAGCCGATCTGTTGAAAGTCGCCACCCTCAAATACCTCAACTTGCCGACCTTCGAGAATCAGGCTCAATAGAGCAAGATGCCGATATCGTAGCCTTCTTATATCGCGAAGATTATTACAATCCAGAAACAGATCGACAACATATTACAGACTTAATTCTAGCCAAGCATCGTAACGGTCCAACTGGAAGAATAGAGCTCTACTTCCACCCAGAAAAATTAAAATTCCTTTCACTAGATAACAAGCACTAGTTACTATAAAATATTTTTTAATAACAAATATGCCGTCTAGAGAACAGGTGATATACTGTATATAAATGAAGATTCGCTCACTAAAAGAAGTACTCTTTTACAATTACCGTTATTGGTTTGGCTACACTATTGTATTTGCTTTTGGTCTATACTTCCTACTCTGGCGCTTAACCACACTAAACGGTGGGCTTAGTGCAGATGAGCTGTCTACAGCATCAGCACACATTAGTACACGAGGTATACTTGACTTACCCGTGAGCTTGGCCCATGCCGATTTACAATGGCTGAGTATGAAGTTATTCGATATCAACACCCTAGCCATACGACTACCAAGCGTGGTCTTAACTATCGCTACGGCATTTATTCTCTATAGCTTATTGAAAAAGTGGTTTGGCAAACCGGCCGCCTTAATCAGTACGTCAATATTTTTAAGCTCAGACTGGGTACTGTATTTTGCTAGATCAGGTACAAATTATATTGAATTCAGTTTTTGGCTGGTATTGGCACTACTTGGATTAACAAAACTTCTAGAAAAACAAAAAGTTGGACTATTCTTTTTAACAATGTCGTCGATTGGCCTCCTTTTTACGCCACTCGGAATATTCGCAGCATTCTCCTTGGCTTCAGTACTTATATTTAATAAAACTTTTCGATCCAGATTGCTCGAAAATAATAACGCTGTGATTATCGGAAGTGGAGTTGCTATACTTGCAGCATTTATAGCTTTCATTTTTAGTGCTTTTAATAATACGCAGTTCATGAAGACGCTCATTCCATTAAATGGACTGTCATTTACGGCATTCTTCAAAAATATATTCTTAAACACCGCTTCAATCGCAGGAGCAATACCCACTGCAAATGCTCAGTTTAGCACTACCGGCATATTATTTATAAGATTCTCGGTTGTCATTATTGCATTATTTGGGATATATATGCTTTTCAAAACAAAACTCAATAGACTGAACTTATTAGTAATCGAACTTTTTGTACTTTTAATTATCATTGGCGGGCTACTGGGAGATGGAGCCGGATCAAGCCTACTTCTTATACCAGCAATCATTTGTGTAACAGCGGGAATGAGACACTTGCTTCACAGATGGAATCAGGTATTTCCCAATAATCCATATGCCCGATTAACTGCGTATATACCTCTGGTATTGTTATGCGTCATAACAACCTTACTGCATCATGCAATTTATTTCACATTATGGCCATCTCAATCACAAACAAAGGCAATCTTCAATAATGATTTAACCTCACTACAAGAGGAGTTAAATAAAAATTCCAGTGCGAGTTCCGCATGTATTGTTTTATCACAAAACCAGGCGTTGCAATCATTAATTTTAGCTAGCAAAACAAAGTGTATACCAAAATTTGACTTACATAACGCTAGTGAAGGTGGTAAAATTATCACACAAGAAAAACTAGATGCCAACATTCTACCGTACGCTGACCCTACAGTAAGGGCACTGGTAGATGCCGTTGAAATAAATCAAGTCCGATGGCTAGTTTATACGCCACCATCAAATAACTGATATAATATTATCGTACAAAGGAGTATATATGTTAGATCAAGCTAAAATGTTAATGCAAGTTAAAAAACTACAGAAAGAACTTGCTAAAACAATTGTTGAAGTTGAAGCTGGTGATGGTGCAGTAATCGTTCAGATTACCGGCGAACAAAAGTTGAAAAAAATTACTATCGATCCAGATCAAGTTGATTTAGATGATATTCACGAGCTTGAAACCTGGGTTGAAGAGGCGGTCAAGCAGGCTATTGTTGAATCACAGCAACTCGCTGCCGATAAAATGAAGCCAATGATGGGTCAACTCGGTAATTTAGGCTTATAACCTAAATTACCCCTTTACCATTTGCAGTTTACTATTTACCATGTCAGATACTCCAAATAAATACAGACTCGAGGACAGAACGTTACAGTTCAGTGTTCGTGTTATTAAACATTGCATGCGTATAAAACAACCGCGGTTACAGTCTATAACCAATCAACTTATTCGCTCAGCTACAAGTGTGGGCGCAAATTACGCAGAAGCAAATAATGCTTCTTCAAAGACCGATTTTAGAGCTAAAATTTTTATTGCAAAAAAAGAAGCTGCTGAAACAAAATATTGGCTAAAAATTTTAATAGAACTTGGAGACAAGTCAGAAGAGATAATGTATTTACAAGAAGAAACACAGGGTATTCTAATGACACTTCAAAAAATTATCAGCACACTGAAGGCTAAATCCGAAAATGGAGAACGGTAAATGCATGGTAAACCGTAAACAGAAAAAGGTGAACAATTAATGTCTGTTTTACCGAAAGCTTTAGAAGATTTAATTGAACAACTCGGAAAACTTTCCGGCGTAGGGCCGCGAACTGCCGAACGATATGCACTGGGCATTCTTAAACGTTCCAGCAATGACGCCATAGAGCTTGCGAAAGCACTAGAATCACTGCATAGCAGCATCAAGACATGCCCCAAGACATTTGCGCTTATTAGTAACGATCAAGAACTTTCTAGCTTATATACAGACCCATTAAGAGACAAGAAGGTAATTGCAGTGATTGAAGACCCTCTTGATATCGTTAGCCTGGAAAAGACAGGGCAATTTAAAGGCACCTATCATGTACTCGGTGGTGTAATCAGCCCACTGGACGGCATTGGTCCGGAACAACTACATCTTCATTCGCTAGTAAAGCGTATATCAGAAGACGCTGTTGAGGAGTTAATTTTAGCACTCAACGCCTCAGTTGAAGGCGAAAGCACGGCTTTATATTTACAAAAACTGATCGAAGAGGCTGAATTAACAGTAAAAATTACGCGTCTTGCACGTGGCCTCCCAGTAGGAATAGACCTAGAATACGCCGACCAAATCACCCTAAAACACGCCCTAGAAGGCCGGACACAGTTATGAATATCCCATCAATAATTTATATTGCGGGGAAGACCTGTACTGGCAAAACCACCTTAAGTAAACAGTTATCCGATAAATATCAGTACCCTATTATTGAATTAGATACTATCGTTGACGTATTGGGCGATGAAAAAGACCATCTATACATCGAGGCATATCAAGGAGATATTAATTCTCCTGTAGTACGGAGATTTATCGATCTTACTGTCAAAAAATTAAGTGAAGCTATCAGAAATTATCATGGAGTTATATTCGAGGGTGCAATTGCGAATCCCGACATATTGATGGATATATTGAAACAATGGCAATTGTATTATAAATTTATCTACTTACATCCGACCGATATCAACAACTACAACAAGCAAATACTCTCTAGATTTATAAAAACGAATGCTACGAATCGAAATGGACTCCCGTCTAAATTCTGGAATAAATTCACCAAACCTCAGCTCACCAAATATTTTAATGATAGAATCATAACAAATGATATTCAAAAAAATATCAATCTTTATGCAGAAGACTCAATGAAAGAATCTTCTAGAAGGCTTGAGAAATTTAGCCTATACTTTAACGACATAGATGTCAGGGAAATATAATTACTATCCGTTATGTTACAATAATTGCAAATGGATTTTAACGAATTAAATACAATATTAATCTTACAGCCTGAGAATCCGGATGGCGATAGCGTGACTTCAGCACTCGCTCTGGAAGAGATTCTTGGTGATCTTGGCAAGGAAGTTATTATCTACAGCTACGTGCATATTCCAGATTATCTACGCTACATTCAAGGTACCGATAGAATCACCGATGAATTTCCAAATAATTTCGATCTAACAATTATTGTCGACACCGTAACTGCTAGTTTGTTAGAAAATACCCTGAAAGGCTCTAAGCTGAGTGCTATCTCTAAAAAACCAGTTTTGATTTTAGACCACCACCCAACAGAAAATAATTTACCTCTAGAAAAAGCTGAATTTTACGGCGGAGAAGGCGAGTGTGTTGCTACCGGAGAGATAGTTTATCATCTCGCTCAAACAAATGATTGGAATATCAACCAAACTGCCGCTACACACATAGTCGAATCAATGCTTTCTGACACCTTGGGCCTCACGACAGTGGTCGTCAAAGGCGAGAACGTTCAGGTTGTGGCTGAATGCCTGAAACTCGGCGCCTCAATGTCAGAAATTGACGCCAGACGCCGTGAATTCATGAAGAAATCACCAAAAATTGTTACTTATAAAGGTGTACTGCTACAAAGAATTGAGTACTTGTGTGATAGCAAACTGGCACTTATTCATATCCCTTGGGATGAAATTCAAGAATACAGCCCACACTACAACCCCAGTATGCTCGCCATGGAGGAGCTCCGAAACACTGAAGGTGTAGAGCTTTCCGTAGGTATAAAAACCTACCCAGACGGCAAAATAACAGGTAAAATCAGAGCGAACAACAAGCCACTAGCCGGCGAACTTGCTGCTCACTTCGGCGGCGGTGGCCACGATTATGCAGCCGGCTTCAAAACCACCGATTGGAAATACGAAGACCTAAAATTAGAACTTATAAACAAAGCTCGAAGTATATTATGAATCTATACAATACTCTAACTAGAAAAATTGAAGAATTTACGCCACTTGAAGATAAAAAGGTGAAGATATATACCTGTGGTTTGACGGTATATTCTCAACCACATATTGGGAACTGGGTGGCTTATATTTACTGGGATATTTTGACACGCGCACTTCAAGCAAGTGGCTACGATGTTGAGCGAGTGCAAAATATTACCGATGTTGGTCACTTAACATCAGATGAAGATGCCGGCGAAGACAAAATGCTAAAAGGTGCCTTAAAAGAAGGTATAACCGCATGGGAAGTTGCGGAGAAATACATAAAAGTTGCTGATCATGAAGCATTTGAGTTACTTGGCTTACTACGTCCGGAACACATGCCACGCGCAACTGAATACATTCAGCAGCAAATTGATTTTGTAAAAATCTTGGAAGAAAAAGGTTATACTTATGTGATTGATGACGGTGTTTATTTCGACACATCAAAATTAGAAAATTACGGCGAACTGGCTCGACTAGATATAATTGGACTGCAATTCGGTGCCCGCGTAGAAGATACCGGCAAGAAAAATCCGACAGATTTTGCTGCTTGGAAGTTTAGCAATCCAGATGAAAAACGTGATATGGAGTGGAGCTCTCCGTGGGGAATTGGTTTTCCCGGCTGGCATCTTGAATGTTCTGTAATGGCTCGTGAAATCTTGGGCGATCAGATAGATATTCACACCGGTGGCATTGACCACATACCAGTGCATCATACAAATGAAATTGCGCAGACCGAAGCCATAACTGCTAAAAATTTCAGCAACTTCTGGGTTCACGCTAATCACATAAAAGTAGATGGCACAAAAATGAGTAAATCGCTCGGCAACATCTATGCTTTGCAAGATATTTTAGACAAAGGTTATGATATTGAAGCCTTCAAACTATTAGTACTCAGTAAACACTACCGTACAGAAGGCAACTTCACTTGGGAGATTTTAGATGATGCTCAGAATGTTTTCAATAAATTCAATGCTTGGTCATACTTACAGTTCCAGAACCTGAAATCAGAAAGACTGGTTCAGAACTTTAGCGGAAATGACGGAGCCATAGCAAGCTTAAAAAAGTCTATGCTTAACGATCTAGATACTCCCGGTGCACTCGCATTTATTCACGGCATAGTTTCTCGAACCGAAGAATTAGGAGCCGATTCTCAATCAATTGCTGAAGCAACTAGAGAAATAGAACAACTATTAGGAATCAAATTGGCAAAAGAGGGCGACATCACACCCGAACAAAAACAGCTCATTAAAGACCGCGAACTCGCACGCGAAGCCAAAAACTGGGCAAAATCAGACGAACTCCGAGATAAACTACTAGAACAAGCCATCGAAGTCAAAGACACCCCGAACGGTACCATCTGGTCAAAAATCTAACCCCATCCATCAACCCATATCGTCATAAATATCTAGACGATCGTCATGTAAATTATGTATACTTTTGAATATGAGACGTAGACCGAAAATTAATAGTTCAACTAAATACATCTTAAGTGGATTGGTGCCATTTACGGATGCCAACCTGAAGCTTGCGTTTAAACCAAACCTGTTCTTTAATGATCTTGCAAAAATATCTGGTCGACAAGAGGCTACAATTCGTAACGAATTTTACAGACTCAAATCAAAAGGATACTTCAAAGTCTCAGATTATAAACATATTGAACTATCCGATAAAGCTATCTTAGAACTACAAAGATACCAACCCCAACAACTCACCAATGCGGTACTGATGGTAATATTCGACATACCAGAGGTAGAACGATCTAAAAGAAACTACCTTAGAATTACTCTTCGCCAACTAAAGTTTGAACAAGTTCAAAAAAGTGTGTGGGTCACAAAATACGAATGCCGTGACTATCTGAATAATGAGATCAAGCTAAACAACCTTCAGCAATATATACATATCTACGAAAGTAAGTTGATATCATAAATTACATGTATTTCGTGACGATCGTCACATTAATTATGATGTATGTCGTGCATGTAAGGGTTATTGTATAGTTCTTTTGACGCGATGCTTTACTTTTTCTACCAAGGTTTTAGGGGAGTCGCCGGGCTTTACGTCATCACGGTGCTTAAAATAATCTAGCAGAACAACTTTTAAACATCCGGCAGCAGGTATGGCAAATAATCCACCAATAGGACCAATTAACGCTACTCCAAGAATAACGGATATAAAAATTATTAATGGTGGTAGATTTGTTGTTTTTCCTTGAACTAACGGCTGAAGTGTTATGTTTTCTATCTGTTGATACAGTATAAAAAATAACAATAAGATCACAGCACTAGTTGTATCTTTGAGAACTAGAGTAGCAAGAACAACCAAAATCGCAGCCATCGTATTACCAATCAGAGGAATCAGACCGAATATAAACACGATCCCAGCAAGTGGCAAAGGATACGGGACCTTCAGAAGAGCAAGTGCACCAAGGGCAATAATAGAAGCAATTAGAGCAACCGAAACCTGCCCAACAACATAGCCGGTAACAGATTCATACATATCGGAAAGTATCTTTTCATGACGCTTTTTAAGTAGATCATCTCTATATGCGACATCGGCAAATCTTCTTACAAACTTAGCTCCACCAGTCAGCATCAAGACCGACATTACAATAACGGTTAACGTATTAATAAAGCTAGTTCCTACAGTCCCGGCCTTATCTACTAAACTCTGTCCATATTCAACTAGACGATGTTTGCTGGATTCGACAGTATTATCAATTTCATCTTGAAGTTTATATTTGTCAATAAGATTCTGGACCTTCTCACTGCGGTAAAAAGAGCTATTGATAGTCTCTGGGAAAGTTTGAATAAAGTTACTTGTTTCTTTAAATACTGGCGGAATTATGGAACCAAGTAAAAACGTCAATGTAGCAATAGTTGTTATTAACACGATCGCTATAGCAGGACCACGTCTTTTTCTGGGCATATATTTACTTAAAAAATTAACTGCGGGATTCAAGGCAATTGCCAAAAAAAAGGCGATCATGATGAGAATCAAGGCATCATACATCTTTAGTAACGCAAAAACTCCTATCGTAAATGTGGCTGCCAAGGCAAAAATTTTTACGACATTTTTTGTTTCTACATTAATATTCAAAGTCATAGTTGCAGTATACCTTAATCAAGATTGTAAAGAAATATCAAAGAACTAGGTAGTGGCTATTTCTTGTAATTTTTTTAAGTCGGGTTTATTTGCTCGACCCATCCTTGGAATAGCATCAAGAAAAATAACTCTATCTGGTCGCCAAAAATTTGGCATCTCTGTTTTAGAAAACTCTAGAACCTCAGCTTCAGATACATCTCCAACCACAAAATATATAAAATCATCGCTTAATTGGTCTTGATTTTGGATACTGATAACCGAGGCCTCTCGTACTCCAGGAATCTTCATCAACGCCCATTCTACATCTCTGGGGTAAACAGTATATCCAAATTTCTTCATTTTCTCTTGCACACGACCTTTTAAGTACAGATTGCCTTCATCATCCAGTTCGCCTATGTCACCACTAAGCCAGTATCCATCACTAGTCGAGTGTTCTTTAGTAGCAGAGTCATTTTGCCAATATCCCAAAAATAAACCAGGTGAACGCATAGCGATTTCACCATCTTCTTGAATTTTAATTTGCACACCATCTAATATTTTTCCCACAGAACCAGGAACTCTAGAATCTAAAGTATTTGAACTCAAAAAACCCATCTCTGATGCGCCGTATCTTTCCAAAATCTCCTGACTAAATCGCGTTTTGAATTTCTGCCATAACGCCGGCGGTAAGAATGATGATCCAGAAATACATAGCCTGACTTTACTTAAATCAAATTGCGTATCAGGGTCATGTTCAACCAATTTTTGATATGCGATAGGAACGTGCATGAACAACGATATATCACCACTCTCTAGCGCTTGAATGGTTAATGCTGGATCAAATCGTTCTTGTAAATAAAGAGTATTACCATGTACCAAACCACCTGTTAACCCAACACAAAGTCCGTGCCAATGAGAAAGCGGAAGAGAGATAAGTAGAGTATCTTTATCTGTCCAGCTCCATAGTTTGGAAACGGCATTAATATTCCATAGGTGGTTAGTGTGGGAGTATGGAGTTGCTTTGGGCCTTCCTGTTGTGCCAGAGGTGAAGAGCATTGAAACAACTTGTTTATCTGGATCTTGTCTCAAAAACCTCGTGTATCTAGTACCAGCATCCTGTAATAGAATATCAGTTATTACAACATCCTGGTTATCAAAATAATTTAAATGATCACTATCGGTAATAATTAAATCTGGCTGCATCTGATCTATAACACTCTGAGCTTCAAGCTTCTTGAAGTTTGGATCAAGTGGCATTGCAATATGTCCAGCATGCACAACTCCTAAGTACGCATAGATAAACTCCGGAGAATTTGGAAGTAAGATTGCAATAATCTTTTGATCTGAATTATTCTGTATTTTTTCATTTATATTCGTACTGGCTTTCAAAACTAGATCTGCCACCTTGCTAAAGCTATAATTTTTGTCTTCAAAATTAATAAAAGTCTTCTCTGGGATATTTTTTGCGTGCTCAAACAAATAATCAGTGATGTATACTAGATTCATACGATCAGTATAACAGCTAACAGTTACCTCAAAATATTTATGAAGAATAAACTTAGTAAAAGAATCCTTGCCCTAGATTTAATGCGCGGATATTTTATGTTCGTAGTGCTTGCTGACCACTTGCTACGATGGCCATCACCACTTTCTTGGCTAACGGGCTCTGGAAGGTTATGGGTCTCGGCAGCAGAAGGGTTCTTTATAATCTCCGGCATTCTTGTTGGCTACACTAAAGGCTTCAAAAAACAAGATGAGTCCATAAAAAAAACATCAGTTACATTACTTAAAAGAGCACTCATACTATACGCAACCTTAGTCATAAGTTCTATAACTATAGTAATGATAGCTAATAATTTGCCCTATCCTCAGACACTACAGCCAACACTACCTACTAATATAAATTTATATCAGACGATAATAAAAATTATTACCTTAAATTTTGTATTTGAGTGGGTGTACTTCTTAAAGCTATATGTATTCGCTCTACTATTTGCACCAATTTTTATCGCACTCCTGAGAAAGGGTAGAATTATTATTTACCTGATGCTAACAATTCTATTATGGTTTATCGGCATAAAAATCAGCAAAGATTGGCTTCAGTGGCAAGTACTGTTCTTTATTCCAGCAATTGTCGGCTATCACCTGGAATATATAAGGGAAAGATGGGCAAATACTAATAAAACATATAGGAATGTTTTCTGTGGCTCCATACTGGCAATATTCTTAACGACATTATTGCTCAGCGTGTTCTGGGTACTTGGTTGGGAAATAGTGAAAAGTGAACAAATTCTACCAGCAATAAACTTTGAAAAGTATGTAGAAATTCGTAAATGGCTTGACCCAATTTTTAGTAAATCACCACTATCTCCATCTAGAATAATCTTATCTTTTGTGTGGTTTAGTGGCATATTTATCATCTTTAGAAAATATGAATCTTGGATAAACAAGTATCTTGGCTGGATACTGATGAGCTTAGGGACACAATCTTTACGCGCCTACACAATCAGCGCCTATTTATTAGTATTTATCCAATCTGCGGTTCCAGTTACTTCATCATCAATTCTCAATAGCGTAATAATTATATCTACAGTTACAGCAGTTGTTTTGTTATTAAAATTAAAAATACTTCAAAAAATATTACCAACTTAATAGCGCGTGTAATTAATCATGTTAAGTTGTTAAAAGCTCGTTTAACTTTTCTATATTTACAACGTAATGTTTCCTGGTTAACTTTATCGCTTTTATCTTTTCAAGCTTCTTGAGTTCATGACTAGTAGTTTCACGAGTAATACCAATGAAGTTTGCAATATCTTGCTGTGTTAATGGAAGCTTTAAGGTCGTTTTATTAGTACGTCTATATGGCACACCAAATCTTTCACATAAATACAGGAGTGTCCTTATTACTTTTTCAGAAGCTCTTGATTGTTCTAGCGCGTATATTCTAGCCTGCAACGAAACAACCTTGGAGGCCAAGGATGCATACATTTCGTAAGCAATTTTGGGATGCAATTTTAAATACAGCAAAAAATCTTTTCTTGGCAGCTCATACAATTCGCAGTCGGTGAAAGCTTCGTAAAAGTATTGTGTTTTTTCAATTTTGCCAAAAATCCAACCCAAAGGAAAAATATCAGTTGCATAATCAAATGAAACAGGCCGCTCTTCTCCATGTGAATTAATATTATATACCTTAACATAGCCACTTTTTACTATACGTAACGCGGTAGGTATTTCATCATAAAGCAAGACGATTTCACCTTTTTTGTACACATGAACAGGAAATTTACGCAAAAATTTTTGCCACTGATCACGATGAATTGTATTAATAAACAATTTCATAACACTTACACTAGACTCCTGTTAATGTGATTATACAATAAGTGAGTTTTTTTGCAAACATTTTTAAATATTCACGCTGTTCTCCAGATCACAAAACTACCAAATGAGTTAAATATATTACAGAAATAGATCTTGATGTAACATAGTATTAAGGACGTTCCACTAATTTCATCTTTAAATCTATCAAAGAAGTTGAGGAAATTAATGACAAAACTCAATAAAATATCGACTTCAATCTCAGATACTCATAAAATTGTAAAAAATATATTACAAAAAACTGATAAAAGAACAGAGAATACGAGCAACAGACTTCAAGAGGGTAGTTATATTAGAATCACTATCAGGCAACGTTCATATTTTAAAAAATTGGAATCAAGAGCTATCAATAAATCCTCTGGAATTCAAAGAATAGTTGGTTTACAAAATGACGGCAATTGGAGCACGCATGCCTGGTTAATAAAAAAGTCAACATTAAAAATTATCAATAATACACTCGTGGGCAAAACGGTGGATACAAAAAATCTACTTCGAACCTTCAGAAATAAAGTAACTTATGTAAGTGAAGATAACTATATTTTGACAGACTAAAATACCTATTTTTCATCTGTAAGAAAACCCAAATATTAAAAAATCGTGTGAAATATGTAACAGAATGAGTTGATACTTACAGTTATTTTAAGATTGTTAGATTAAATACGAAGGAGGTTGCATCAAGCGCATAAACAGAAGTGTATCGTAAGAACAAACAAGCCTAATAAAATTAATATAACCGTATTTATTTATGAAAGGCATTTATGAAATCTTACAAACCCCAAAAGCACTCAAACCATAAACAAAACAAGCGTTATGCAACAATACCACAAGAAGATTACTCAAATTATTTTGAAGAATTACCATATCGTATTTTTCCTAGCAAATGGCTTAGGCACAATAATAAAAACATACGTAAAGTAAAGCTTTTTGAAAATTAATATTCATTTAAGTGACGGGAATTTATTATGTACTGGATACTCAATGGTCGACAATTTAGCTTACATAAATCAGCGGTGGATGATAATACTTCTAAAAACTCAAAAATGTACATTAATTTTGTAATATTATTTATCGCTATCTTCGTGCTAACTATTGTTCTGATGTTTATTTTGGACACACAGAATGCCTCGAAAAGTATCTCGGACAATAATAAGACTAGCGGCTATTTAAGATCCGCGCTTACTTCAGATAATATTTCTGTAAATGATGGCATTGTATACGCTAACTTTATTATCCCAAAAACTGAAAATGCTATTAATAATCTAGTCATCGACACCCATCTACAGCTACCACCAACACAAGATGAGAGTCAGCGTGTCGGTAACGTAAACTACTCAGAGCAGTCGCACATACAGACAACCGTAACATTCAACAACAATACGACACCTATAAACACAAGAGAGACGTCAACCGGCAATAACGTTAATTCTATAAGTATTGATGTAAGCTCTAATTCAGACAGAAATAATACCCCCGGAAGCTATACAAATATAAGTTCATTTTCATCGACAAATAACAGCAGTATATATCAACAAAATAACTGGAGTAGTAGCAACAGTCACTGACGTTAGCTTTTCGGCCCGTGAAGGTAGTAATATACCTTCACGGGCCGGGGAACTAACCCTCGGGTAATAACAATAAAAGGGAGGTTTTAATATGAAACAGCGAATATTCAAAGCTGCTGCTGCAACAGCTGCTGCGTTTACGCTTGCAGGGGCTAGCTTAGTCTCAGCACAAACAGCAACTATCGGTACAACAGGCCCTGGGTCTAATAACCAAGTAACTAGTACTGAATCAAAGGTTGTAGCTGCAACCAACAACAATATGGTTGGTGTAAATAATGCCAACGCTCAAAATTCTGCAAGTGGATCTGCGGACGTTAGCGGAAATACTAATGGTGGAAGCGCCACTAGTGGATCAGCTAGCAACAGCAGCTCTTCTAGCACTACTGCTTCAGTAAACAATAGCAGTGCAAGTGTAGCAGCATTAGCAGGCCTTGGATCACCAAGCTCTCAAACAGCTAGCATGAATACAACTGGTCCAAATTCAAACAATCAGGTGTTTCAGACTAGCACGTCTACAGTTAGCCTAACTAACAACAATACTGTTAGCGTTAACAACGTAAACACACAGTCATCTACAAGTGGAACTGCAACTGTTAGTGGCAATACTAATGGTGGAAGCGCCACAAGTGGATCAACTAGCAACACGAGCAACACTAGCACAAGTGTCAGCGTAAGCAATTAGTTTTGTTACGCACCCTCCTAGATACCTAGGGTTGGGAGTGGGGTGGTGATATATTGCAGCATATCACCACCCGCCAAAACTATTCATTACACAATAACTTAATCTTATATATTCACGAGGTAATAAAATGATTAAAATACGCCCATCTATAAATCGTTTAGTATCAATTTTGATCATTATTATTCAAATCGCATTTAATTCATCATTTAACGTCATTTTGGCACAAGAGGCTAACTCAGACTCAGCGCCCTCAGAATCAAATACTCAAACTGAGACCACTGCGCCTGAAAGTAGCACAGTACCAGAAGAACCGCTCGCACCACCAGCTCCAACACCACCGGTACCACCTACGCAACCAGAGCCAATAGCACCAACCCCGCCTACGCCACCGAAAAATACTGGTGAAAGTAAGCCAACGGGTCCTGAAGGCGCTACCTATGTATTCAACAAAGAGACTGGCAAGTGGGAAAATGAACATTACTCATGGGATCCAGATACCAAGAAGACTACCAGTAAATCTGGAACAGACTACATCTACGACCCCGCAACCGGTCTTTGGGAAACAAAAAAATGGGTATACGACCCTGTTAAAGGACAATACGCGCCCCGAAAGGTACTTTTAAACAACGAAGAGATGGTTTCATCTGGTCTAGCAACCCAAGCTGAAATAGATCAACAAACGAAGAACTCGACCAATATTGATATCAATAACGATGCCACCGTAAGCAATACTCAACGTTCTTGCTCTAGAAGTGGTGATGCAGAAATATCAGCAAATACCAATGCCGGAAATGCTACTACTGGGAGTGCATACACAATGGCTAATATCTTAAATATGCTGGGTTCCGACTGGGGTGACCTAGGTAAAGATGTTAAAACATTTACTACCGATATAAATGGTGATGTAACAGGTGATATTTATATCAATCCTGATGCTATAGGACCAAATTCTAATTTATCTACTAATCGGTCCTCGAATAATAATCTAGATGTTAATGTTTCTGATAATGGGTCCATTAATAATGACGTCAGGCTGTGCTCATACTCCGGAAGCTCAAGAGTAAACTCTAATACAACAGCAGGTGATGCAACTACCGGAAATGCCGATGCAGTAGCAAATGTATTAAATTTAATTAATTCAGCAATTAATAGTGGCGATTCATTTCTTGGGGTATTAAATATTAATGGCAATCTAGACGGTGACATATTACTGCCTGACTATTTAGATTTAGACAATCTCCTAACAACTAACACTGGGCCAAGCTCTAATACAGCAACTATTGATATTAAAGATAATGAATTAATTGCAGATATGATAAGTAATCAATCTATTGATAACAATATCAACAATAGCGCAAAAAGCGGTGATGCATCGGTTAAAGATAACAATACAGCAGGAGAGGCAGGTACAGGAACCTCACAAACTAATATCACGATTATGAATTTAACAGGCAGAGAAATCATCGGTGACAGTAGTCTTCTTGTATTTGTTAATGTTCTTGGTACATGGGTTGGATTTATAGTCGACGCTCCAGCAGGAAGCAATACCGCAGCACTTGGTAGCGGTATTGACAGCAACGTAAGTAATCAGCGTGAAGTAAATAATTCAGCTGAAATAAATGTTGAGGAAAATAAAAAAATAACTAACAACATAGAGGTAGTGAGTGAAACAGGTGATGCCGAGGTTAGCGAAAATACTATTGCCGGAAGCGCAAAAACAGGTAATGCCACAGCAAGCACAAACTTGTTAAATATGATCAACAGTAAACTTACACTAAAAAAATGGTTCGGAATTCTATTTATTAATGTATTCGGCTCTTGGCAAGGAAGCTTTGGAGTTGATACCGAACGGGGCACAAGAGCGTTAGCGACGGTTGCTAAAACTGGTCAAGTTCCTATCCAAGAGGCTCAGGTGTTTAGCTTTGTTCCTAGTAGCGGGTCTGGTGTGCGTATTAATCCAATTAATTCTACGCTAGGTAACGATACCGAAGGTAACTCTACCATTACATTAGCTTCGGCTCAAAATCCTAAGTCAAGTCCACCTCAATCAAACAGCATTGTCGAACAAGCGCGTACTGCACAAAGAAGAAATACAGTACTCAATTTACTAAGCTTTGGTAGTGCGCTTACACTCAGCCTATTGGGGGTTGAACAACTTTCAAACCTAAAGCAGAAGACGATCAACATGCGTAGAGAAAGAAAGCTATCAGCTTTAGTTACAGATAAGTAGCTATTTCAAGCTCGAAAAAACTACTATGTTATTACTGTAATTACCTGTTAAATAATTATAAACTCCACCACAAGTAATAATTCGGAGTCCTGAATAATTTATATTCCCATAAACCTTATCTGTCGGGAAGCTGTCTTGAGGAAACTCTAATACATCATCTACAGTAAATTCTGCTATGTCACCATCCGCTCTAAGCACCATTATTGCGTCTCCTTTCTTAACTTTGCTTAGATTTGCAAAAATTCCATCACCCCATGAGCTTGTTGCGTGACCTACTAGAATTGAAGGCCCAACCTCTCCTGGAGTAGGCGAAGACTCATACCAAGCTACGACACCATAATCCTTTGGAACAGCCAGAGTATTATCTGGATTGATATCAGTTTGAACAATTTTTGATTGTAAATTAATAGATTGTATTTCTATCTGCAAAGGTATCGAACGTGGTAGATGATTAATACTAGGGCTAGAAGTGTAAACAACATCTTGTGTAATTTGTGACTGCGCAAAATTTATAATATATGGCCTGGAAATATACGCAATCCCACAAATGCCTATCATGATTAGCATAGATGAAAACAATATATTAATCACTTTTTTATATTGATAAAAAGCACTAGACACCCTTCTTAATGCAATTCTTAAACGTTTAAAATCAGGGTGCCTATAACTTATAGTAATAGTTGTATGATTTTTATAGCGCCTGACTTTCATCAGGCGCATTTTCTTATATTTTTTATCTGGCATATTATTGCCTGAGACTTTCGTTAATAATACTAACTAATAGTAGAAGCTAGCTTTTTTGTGCCAACAAATATTGCACCAAACGAGCCCGTTGCGATAGCAACGGCAATAATAGCTTGTGTAATTTCTAGATTACCAGCAGCTACTCCACCGACAGGAGTCTTGGTTACGCCGGTAGCTTTACCTTCTTCAGTTTCATCTTTTCCGCCACCCTTACCACCTGTGGTCTGTGCTGCAATACAGTTATTTTCGTTATTAATATTCACGTTTGTAGAGCTAGAGTTATTGTTGCTGGCATTTCCAGTAGAAGATGTTCCGCCATTTGTATTTCCAGTTGAGCCTGTCTCACCTGAGTCTGATGACTGATTATTTTCGCTGTTTACATCTACGTTATTATTATTTTCACTTGTGCATTCAGTATTATTATTTTGTGTTACCGAATTAGTTGAATTAGGTCCAGTGTTTTCAATATTCTGAGCAAACATAGCCCCACCTAAAAATACTATTCCTACCAAAACCCCAACAACTATAGTAGTTGATTTCTTCATAATACTTCTCCTCGCATTTGTATTACTATTAGTACTATTATTTATACTCTTATTTTACTTAATGTCAACAATAGGATGTGCTTATGCTTATCATTAACCAAATCGGATCCTAGTGTCTGTATTGCATTGAACTTTTACATCTAAAAATATATAATATCGTATGCTAATAATGTTTGCATAAATACAATATTAGTCCAG
>JACKGS010000004.1 GCA_020631865.1 Candidatus Nomurabacteria bacterium | reverse complement strand
ACTAAGTGTGGCGTAGCGCCAAAGTTTGAATGTAGCGCACTAAACGCACTACCTCTTGGAAACAACAAGTATCAATTTACAACTGTTGTGAAAACAGAAGGTGGTGTTACGGTTAATAAGTATACGTATAACTTTGGTGACAATAGCACAGAACTAGGTACAGATAAGAGCGTCGTTGAGCATCAGTATGCAAAACCTGGTGAATACAATGTTTCAGTACGAGTACTGTTCAATGTTGGCAATGAGCAAAAAGATGCTCGTTGTACTACTAAGGTTGTCGTTCCAACCACTCCAGTTCCACCAACCAACCCTCCTGTAACAGAGATTCCAAAAACTGGTGCAGGTGAAATTGTTGCTGGACTCTTCGGTACAAGTGCAACTGCTTACGGCGCATACGCCTGGGTAGCCAGCCGACGTGCTCTTAAAGATATTCGTTAATACGAATCGACCTATAGAGCCTCGTGACTGACCGCTCAAATACGTAGCGTAAAGCATGATGCATTCGCCGCAGTAAATAGCCCCGAGAAATCGGGGCTATTTATATTTTGTTAAAACTACATTTTTTCCGGTGTAGGAATTCCCAAAATATCTAAACCGCGCACCAACACCATTCTGACCTGAGTAATAGTCCAGAGTTTTGCTGATTTTTCTGGTCCTGAAGTAGTTAAAATTCGGTGCTCTTCATAGTATCGGTTAAAACTTCTAGCTAAATCATATAAATAACTAGCTAACTTATGCATTTCGTAGCTATCATGAAGTTCACGTAATAATATTGGGTAGTGTAGCAACTTAACTATTAGGCGCTTTTCATCTTTCCATTCGTATGCAGAGAAATCAACATCATCTACAACACCAGCTTTGTCTAAAATACTCTTAATTCTAACGGCTGCATACTGCACCGCTGGACCAGAAAAGCCTTGAACGCTAAACATGCTTTCCCAATCGAATAGGACACCATTTTTACGATCTGCTGTGAAATCTGCAAATTTGATGGCACCAAGGGCTACAGCCTTCACGCTTTCATCGCTTCCGTCTTTATTGTGCTTGCGAGCTTCTTCTTCAGCATAATCTAGTAGATCTTGTAATAAAACTACACCTTTTCTAGAACTCATCTTTTCACGACCACCACCTTCTACCTTTTGATCTACTAAGCCGTGCCAGAGATGCTGAATAACAGGTTTAAAGCCGGCTTTTTCTGACAATGCATTCAACTGTCTGAAGTAAAAATTTTGTTCTTCACCAGTATGAATAAAGACCTTTTCTGGCGACCAGTGCTTTTCTCTGTACTCGATAGTTGCTAGATCTGTAGTTGCATACAAAGCGGTGCCATTTGCCTTACGGAGCATTATGGGGGTATTGATTCCAAATTCGTCTAGCTCAACAATAACTGCGTCTTCACTATTTTTTGCGACTCCCTTTTCGAGTAACTCATCAACCATCTCTTGACCCCTAGAGACATAAAAAGACTCGCCCAGCTCAAGCTCGGTTTGTATATTTAGACGGTTCATAACTTGGTGCATATGATCAAGTGATATTTTATTAAATCGTTCGCTAAATTCTACCGCCTCAGGATCTTTTGACTCTAAGCGCTGAAGCCACTGCTGAGCCTCATCCGCTATGGCTGATTGTCCAGCCGAAGCCTCTTCTTTCATTTCTGCTGTTATTGAGATATAGACTCTAGCCAGCTCGTTAATACCATCTTGATTTAATTGTTCATCTGAACTGTATCTCTGGAATCCAACAACCCACTTACCAAATGGAGTACCGCTATCACCAAGGTGATTATCGGTAATTACGGCGTAACCGTGCAACTTCATGAGTTTATAGATCGCCCAGCCCTGCAACGCAGACCTAATATGACCCACGCTGAAAGGTTTGGCCATATTTGGACTTGGGAACTCGCATACGACAGTGTGATCTGCGCCAATTTCAGAAGCCCCATATTCACCATTATGCGATGCTTGAATTTCTTGATTTAACATAGTGGCGAGTGCTTCGGATTTTAGGGTGATATTTATAAACCCAGGTCCAGCAATTTCGGCTTTTTCGATCGATTCATCTTTAAGTTGCTCAATTATCTTCTGAGCAATCTCCCGTGGATTTTGGCCAACTTTTTTACTCAAACGCATTGCAATATTGGTGGCATAGTCACCAAATTGCTCATCAGTTAAGGTTAGCTCCACTGCTACTTCTAAGTCGAACAAGTACTTAATGGCTTTTTCAATACTCAACACAACTTCTTGCATAAAATGTATTATACCATCACATATATTATCCTTTTAAACTAAATTAGTGATTATGAGAATACTGCTAGAGGAGTGTTTGATATATTAGATATACCATAAATACAATAGACTGAAGTACTCCTAAAATAATTCCAACTAGGGCACGTCTTTTTGCCCCGGATGTAGGATTCATTTCATATCGATTGAGTCCGACAATACCCGATATAATGGCGGCTAGCGATAATGGCAGCCCAAAAAATGGGGCTAGCGCTAAAAAAAGCCACAACTCGTCAAAAAACAGAATTAGCACAAAAAGCAGGATGAGTACACAAAACGGAATGAGCGAAAAAACACCGCAATAATAACTTATAAGCGCCGGCATATTCTTAGTTGGAATCAGTGTTTGTAGACTATTATTATCAGAACCGTTAGTCTCAATTTTATCTTGATTACTCGAATTATTCATTACTATTAAGGTAACATATAAATCTCACATGATACAACTTGATATTAGATATCTGAACAGCCAAAACTTTTATCGGTTAGGTTAAAATACACCATAGGTCATCCATAATTTGGCGGAGAGGGAGGGATTCGAACCCTCGGTACATGTGAATGCACACTTGTTTTCGAGACAAGCCAGTTCAACCACTCCTGCACCTCTCCTTACTATTTTCAAACCCTACCTACTATTCTAAAACAAAAACTACTTGCGAGAAGTAGTTTAGTTCTATTTGGTAGCCTTTTCCAACTCCGCTAGAACCTAGCTTGCGGAAAAATACTAAAAAACACAAGCTGCGAGTGTGCCCACCCAAGGAAAAAAAGGGGGGTGATTTTTGTTTTAATTTGTGGACCAGCTATTTACTTAATTGACCAGATATGGCAACATCCTGTCTGTAAAAAGCATCAAGGGCTTGTTCTAGTTGTGCTTGGCCTCGCACATCTCCGTGATAGGCATTAAAGAGTACGGCAAAGTGATTATTCTTGCCAGCTTTGAATTGCTCATGTAGTTCAAGCATAGCAAACACAGGCACTCTATACGGCACATCTTGTCGAATACGCAAACCGTCTGTCACTCGCTCAATGCCGGGGCTGCCAATCGATAGTTGTGCAAGGTATTCTGTCATGCCCTCATTTGCTTCTAAGCCCTCGCCGTTTATCTGAAGCCCGCAACGATAATTTTCTTGTGTCTGAGCCGAACCAGCGTGATGCAACTCATGTGCTACAACATAATAAGCATCTGAGTCGCTGCGTAATCTTGCCGAGCGAACACTACCGTCAAATTGTATTTCTACGCGCAATGAACCTATTTGGTAATCACCAGCGGCGCCGCTATTGTCTGAAGTTACCAAGCCTTTCAGGTGGTCAAAACTGCCGAAGGTTACTCGTTGTAGCTGTCCCGCTGCACGCTCCAACATGTCGATCCGCAAACCAGTTGTTGAGCCAATACTTTGTGTTGTCGCATAAACATTCCCTTTGGCGTGTTCTAATACTTCACCATAATGTTGCTTCAAATACTTCTCACCCTCAAGAGAGCGACCAGCTAAATACACGGCGAGCGTTATCATGAGTTCTTCGTCTGGATTTTTAGTAATGGCAGCCAAAAGGCGGTCTTTACCTGCACTATCGTTTGACTCGGCTATGTCATATATTGAAGCACCTGTACGACGTTGTAATAGTTCATTAAATTGTCTTGCCCATGGCAGGCGAGCGTCAAGAAAGCCGGCGGCGTTTACAAAGAAATTGTGGCCGATTGGTTGGTCTTGATTACCCGACACAACTCGTTCGTGCAAATTTTTTACAGGTATAAAAAGTATCTCTGGATGAGTAGTGACCATATTGCCAATGGTACCAGCTTGATATGACTCAAGAATTGCCGTCCGCTGTGCCGTGAACATCCTACCCACATCACGCAGTGGTGTAGAACCATCATCAAAATCTCGTGTGAGTCGAGCAACATCTTGAGGCACTGACAGTTCGGCTGCAAGATGAGCCGTATTGGTGGGCAACCTCTCATATTGACCACGAACACGCACTTGGTCTAGTACAGAGGCAGATTGGGGTCGTTCCATAATACTTATTGTAGCATAAATTGCTGTAAAACGCAAATGTTTTACACAAAACTAAAACATCAATCACCCTTTTTTTCTTTTGGGCGCGTAAAGCCCACGCCTTGTATTTTCTAGAAGTTTTCCACAAAATAGTTCCGTTATGGTACGCGCGGCAGGAGTTGAACCTACGACCTCCAGTACCGCAAACTGGCGCTCTATCCAACTGAGCTACGCGCGCACATCTATGGCATATTATTCATAGTATTGGCGCATTCTCAAAAATGAGTAGCGCCAAACTTAAAATTTGAGGTACTTTCTGATTTTTCAATACAGAACAGGGGTAATTTTAACACAAATTTACAGGATTATAAAGACGTATATTTGCTTAAAACCGAATCCTACTCATCAGCCTGTCTACTGCATCATCTCTTCGTTGCTCATGCGGTATGTAAGCGGCTAAAATATCAAAGATCTTCTCGCCTTCTTCTGGAGGAAAATAAATTGTTAAGATAGGTATAAACTTTTTTATTGGAATTAAAGAAACGCTAGGCATTGCTGACTCTGAATTAACACTAAATGTTTTAAAATCATCAAATATATATACTTTATCACCTACGACAATACCCTTTGTTGAAATAGAATAATTTAATAAACGCGGCTTTTGAATAGCAATTACTCCGAATGCTAACACAGCAACTACTACCACGACTGCCGAAAAGATACTTTGAGTAACCAGATAAATAATTACCGCCATAAACAGTGCGCCTAGTGCCAAAAAGGCAAACCAGCCAAAACTTTTTTGATGATTTATAAACTCGGAGGCCTGCCAACTTACCGGCTCAACCGCCTCCCCTAATTGGACCGATTCAGCAGAACCCACAGATTCATTACTGTAATTAAACTGATTTACATCCTCAGCATCTTGCATACACTAAGTGTACCTTAAGCGATTTAAAACAACAATCAGTAAATAGATTATTGAAAAAGTAGCTGACAACAGAGGAGAGATGCGATATAATCAACTGGTTGTTAATTAAAATAACAATGCGCCTAATATTTTAAATCCTACCAAGGTGGCTGCTGCGTGAAACGTAAATTTTAGACGGTTGCCGTCCCCGAGATTATGTTTCAAGCAGGAGCTACATGAAAATGTAGACTCAGACGATGCGGAGGAGTACCCAAGTGGCTGAAGGGGACGGTTTGCTAAATCGTTAGATCGGAGAAATCCGGTGCGAGAGTTCGAATCTCTCCTCCTCCGCCAAAACTAGATCATAACCCTTAGGGGTTATTTTTATTTAGGTTTGATATTTAAATACTTTTTTCTATCAATTACGTCAAAATACTCAATGGCATAACGCAGAGTAGTTCGTGACATTATTTGAGCGTTATTATCAAGAAATTCTATCAATAATCCTCTATCACATCGCTTCCCCATCTCTCTTAACATCCAACCAGCCGCTTTTTGAATCAAATCCTCTTCATCATTTAAAAGCTTACTTGCTATTTTTATTGTTAAATCTGGCTCGCCCTTCATTAAGAAGTAGTGTGTTGCAATAATAGCGATACGCCGCTCCCACAAACTGCTGGATTCTGAAAGTTTCTCTAATAACATTAAATCTTCTGGATTGGTGTATAAATATCCACCCACCACATCTCTTGCCGAAGTATCAACAAGATCCCAGTTATTAATATACTTTGTATTTTCTAAATAGAAGCTATAGATTTGTTTTTGCTTTAAACTGTCAGCTTTTTTAAACTGATTTACTAAAATAATTAACGCCAACAACCTTTCTTCGTGCCACTGACTTTTAATTAGCTCTTGCGCTTCAGACAGTTGCAGATCCCCGTACTTCTTTGCCACTAACCTAATTTGAGGTACGGGGATGCCCAAGAACTTATCGCCCTCGCCATAATCACCCTTATTTGTTTTGAAGAACCTCGTAGAATGTACGGCTGTTTGTGGATCACTGAGCTGTAGCATTTCATTCTGAAGTTTATCAATCATATTTTTAGTGTACACTAACAGATATGAAGATCACTATTTTAGCAGTCGGCAAAAAGCATGACCCAAAACTTCAAGAGGCCATTTCTGATTACTCAAAAAGATTAAATCATTACGTAAAACTCGAATGGAAGTTACTAGACGTAAAGCTGCCAACCTCTATGGGCAATGAGCGTATTCGAACCCTAGAGTCTGATGCCATTCGTAAAGAGCTGAGACGTAATGACACAAGCATACTTTTAGATGAACGCGGAGACCACCTAACATCGCCCGAGCTAGCAAACACGATTCAAAGCCACATGAACTCTGGAGTGCAAAACATTGTGTTTATTATTGGCGGAGCCTTTGGGGTGGATAATAATTTATTAAATCAAGTTAGCTTTAAATTAAGTCTTTCAAAACTCATCTTCCCTCACCAGTTGGTTAGGTTAATTCTGTTAGAGCAACTCTACCGGGCTCATACAATACTTGCTGGTGAAAAATATCATCATATTTAATAACAGTAGTACTGGTGGTACAATACCATCATGAATAAAATCTCAACAAAATTCGTACGGTCACCTCAGCAATCTGCCAGAGCACTGATGATTGCAACAATCATTGCAATACTTTTTGCTGGATGGTTTTTAAGAGCATACTTTTCAATGCTTGTAATTGCCGGTACTCTAGCGTATTTATACTATCCACTGTATGAAAAGTTTACAAAAAAAATGAAACCCAACTCAGCAGCCGCACTTACACTCTTAGTGGGATTTGCATCTATATTTGTACCCCTTACACTAGTTGTTGTGCTAACTGTTGGGCAGCTTAGTAGTGTTGCCTCATCGGTAACGCCGTTCTTTTCTAGTCTTGATACTGGCGTAGTGGCTCAAAAAATAGTCACTCAGGTGAATTATGCTTTAAGTTATCTACCATTTGATGTCTCGCTAATAAGTAGCGGGAAGCTCCTTGATGCAACTAAGCAATTTGTAATAAATATCGGCGGAGGAGTTGTTAATGCAATTTACAGCTCGTTCGGTTCTGTCTTTGGCTTATTTATGGCCACTATTATCTTCTTCTATGTATTTATCTCATTATTAAAAAACGGTCCAAGCCTAATTAGTTTATTCAGACAAATTAATCCATTGGGCGATGACTTATCTATAAAATATACCTCAAAGGTTGGTGCAATGATAAAAGGCACTGTGCGAGGACAGTTTGCAATTGCACTAGTTCAAGGACTCCTGGGTGCGATAGCATTTTGGATTGCAGGATTTGGCGACCTCTTCTTTGCAATATTTACAATCTTTACACTTCTTTCTGTGATTCCCCTTGGGGCGGGTATACTGGCAATACCATCAGGCGTAGCGATGATAGTTTTTGGTAATTTCTGGGGTGGAGTAATTGTTATTCTTGAGCATGTACTGATTAACACAAATGTCGATAATGTTCTCCGCCCCATTCTTGTACCAAAAGAAGCCAAGCTAGACCCTGCCTTGATGCTTGTTTCAGTTTTTGCAGGAATAGGTATGTTTGGGTTTCTTGGAATCATAATCGGACCAACATTAATGATAGTCATTGTCACAACCATCAAAGCTTATGCAACATATGTCCAACAGAGTAATTTAAGTCCTATCAAATCAAGGAGTAGCTAATGAAGGAAGATATCAAAAATTATGGCGTGGGTGCAGCCTTCACCATTATGGGGCTACTATTATTAGCAAGTTTAACAAACATAGTAGAAAGTGGTACGATTTATGGCCTTGTAGTACCGGCCATACTAATATTTAGCGGTATTGTGACAATCCCTGAAAGCTCAAAATACCGAAGACAGGTTGCTATTGGATTAATTGCTACCGGCACAGTATCTTTACTAGTTAGGCTTAATGTAATTCAAAATGATGTTGTTAATATACTACTCGGAGCAACCTTATTGTTATTAGGTGCTGGAATGATAACTAAAACCCATACAAAAAAATCATCAAAACATAGCTCTGAAGAATAGTTTGCTAAAATATAATTATGAATAAACGCATAGAGCTGAAAAGAACACAAAAACCCGCAGAGCTACAAACTGCAGCAATTGCTGTCATTGTACTGATTCTTTTGATTATAACTGGGCAGATTATACGCATTGTTGATAACTTTATCCCTGCAAATACAACAATGCTAGCCTTGTTGATAAGAATAATATCAATAATTGTCGGCGCAGTATCTGTGTATATTACATGGATTAGAAACACCAGGATTCGATACTATATTGAGGATAGCTCGCTAATAATCCAGAACGCAGGGCTTGTTGGCCGCAAAGCGCAAGAGATTATTACACCCAAGCAGGCACCTAAGATTATTCTTGAAAAAACATTTATGGGCAACAAGCTTGGTTACGGAAACATAATTGTAGAGGTAGATTACTTTTCTAAAAAAAGTTCTTATGAACTCCAGTATATTGTTGATCCAGAAAATGCAATAACCGAGCTTAGAGCTCGGTTAAAGTAACTGTTTTTATATTTTAGCTTACTCTTCTACGCTAAACTTAACACCACCAGCATTTTTAAGAACTATATCAATAATCCAACCATGCAAATATCCAATTATCCAACCAATACCAAAGTAGATAAGTGGCAATACTATGATGCTAACAATACCGGCACTAAGACCGAATGCAAAACCTTTGAGTACGCTTTGTGTTGAATTTGCTAACTCTACAGTGGCCTGCATACTGAATAATATGGCGACACCAAGACCAATGATACTGGCCAGAGTACCCTCAAATGCAGCTACCGTACTAGCTTTAACACCTGTAACTTTTAGTGACTTTTCTTTAGACATATATTTAATCTCCTCAATATCTACTTTTATTAAACCTTAAATTGATACTTATTATCGATAATCTCATGAGCAAGCAACACCTTTTGTGCTTCTATAGAAATTAACGACGAAGCCAACCAAACAAATAGCCACAAGAATGACTGATCTACAACTTTTGCGACCGAACGTATTACGCCTTCATTATTTAGTTGCTCTAGTGACACGTTGCCAACAATTAAGAAAACGCTAGCCAAAATTAACGCCGTACCAGCAAATGAAGTTCCAGCTATTACAAAGCTAGAGCTAAATGTTGAACTGCCGGCAATAGCTAATCCTGAAATAAATCCAGAAACAGATAACAAGAATAGCACAAAGCCATTCTCTCTAACACCCAGAGCCAAACCGAGGTACGAAAATGCTGATGCACCAAGAAGTGCTATGGCAATCTTCAGGGCCAACTCAAAGAACAAGAACGAAAGTAGTGCAAGTACTAAACCAAAAATCATTGCCGTAAACACCGCCATAGTAGTGCTTAATGTCCCGGTGCCAAATACCGCCTGGAACCCAACAAACCCAACTGTAGTACCACCAACTAAACCAAACAGTGGCAGTAGCACTCGGAATAATTTGTGGCCCAGCGTACAAACCAGTAGGCCAGTTATTAATAATACGAACGCTGCTAATATCATATCATCTCCTTTCAGGAACCTTATAAGTACAGTTATAGACCCAACTCATAAATTAAGCAAGCGTAAGCTAATTTATTGTAAGACATATTAGATGTAGATTTATCAAAGTTAGAAAACGGCATAACAGCTGCTCTGTGGATGGTTTTAATGAGTACACCAGCGTCCGCTCACATACTTTTACTGCTCATGGGCTGTACTGGCGGAAGAGGAGGGATGAACACTTACGCTACTCCTTGCGGTACATGCTCTAAGCAAGCTTTTGCGCGTGCACCTTATGATCGAACCCGGGGTCAAATCCGATCTCTTCAAGAAGAGAAACGCCCAAACTCTGTTTGAGCGACCCTCTCCTGGCGGAAGAGGAGGGATTCGAACCCTCGGTACGGTTACCCGTACACAGTCTTTCCAGGACTGCCAGTTCAACCACTCCTGCACTCTTCCGTAGCAACATTTACTATACACCATTAGCATTGGGGTGACTATATTATTAACAGATGAGATTTATAGTATTTATGGTTGGTTTTTACAATACAGCTAGGTTACAATTATAGGCAATGAATGTAATTGAAATGAATCAGATTAGTCGTTCGTTCGGCATGGGCAACGGCACCACGACCGCACTAGAGGGTATAGACCTAATCGTACCTAAAGGTGAGTTCTTAGTAATTATGGGGTCCAGTGGCTCAGGCAAGAGTACGCTTCTGAATATTATCGGCCTGCTAGATCAAGCTGATCAAGGTGAATATCTTTTAGACGGCAAAGATGTCGCTTTTATTAGCCAGCGCAAACAAGCAAAGATTCGTCGTAATAATATTGGCTTCATTTTTCAGAGCTTTAACCTCATAGGTAGAATGAATATTTTAGAAAATGTAAGCCTTCCGTTGTTATATAAAGGCGTCTCGACCGTGAAAAGACTTGAAAGAGCCAGTGAAATATTAAAGTACCTAGGAATTCAAGAAAAAGAATATTACTTCCCTAATCAACTCTCAGGTGGCCAGCTTCAGAGAGCCGCCATAGCTAGAGCCATGGTCAATCGTCCAAGCATAGTACTAGCTGATGAGCCCACCGGTAACCTAGACACAAAAGCAAGTAAGGTAATTATGGCTGCTCTGCAAGAGATTCATCAAGCTGGCAACACAATCATAATGGTTACTCACAACCCCGACCTAGCCGTATATGCAGACAGAGTAATAAATATGGAAGACGGCAAGATAGTAGAAGAATTTGTTGGTAAATCTATGACGAAAGAAATTAAAGAGCTGCAAGACGAGGCTGAAGAGATCGTAGAGCCCGCCACCAGCCTAGCCATCGAGCCGACTGCGAAGCGGGAGAAGACTAAAGTGCGAAATAAGAAAGGTAAAAATACTAAGAAGACAAGTTCAAAGGAGGCCAAGAATGCTTGACATCACGAGGAGTGACATATTTATCATTCATTGTTTATCATTTGGCATTTGTCCTAATGCCCATATTTCATATTTCTTATTTCATATTTCATTCTCATACCCCATATTACATTTTTCAAATTCTAAAGCACCCTACTTTAAAACCCCTCTATCAGCAGGAGTAGTCCTGTGATTGTTCAGCATACCAAAATGGCAATCAATAGCCTAAAGAGCAATAAAGTTCGTACATTCCTGACACTTTTGGGAATCATTATTGGCGTTACGTCCGTAACTACAATAATAGGACTTGGTGAAGGAGTTAAACGACAGGTCAATCAACAAATCAATGAACTTGGTAGCGACTTAATAACTGTTACGGCGGGTAAAAACAACCATAATAATGACTTCTCGTTTTTTAACCCAACAACTAACTCTAGTTCTTCAACAGCTAAGTTGAGCGATGCAGACTTAGAGGCTATTCGGTCAACGCCCGGAGTAAAATTAGCAGGTGGAATTATGTTACTCGATGGATCTATCACTCGGGAGGGGAAAAAAATTAATTCAAAGCTATTAGCTGTAGATGAAAATTATCTGGAGCTAACCAAGCAAAAGCTGGCACAGGGTCAGTTTTTTGGCGGTAATCTAGAAAACAATAACACAGTCGTACTCTCTTCGGGTATTGCAAAACAACTATTCGGTTCAGCCGACCCCATTGGTAGCACCGTAATTATTCGTAGTATTAATTTTATCGTTATTGGAGTTCTTGATACCCAAGAAACCGCTAACTTCGGTCAGGCAATCAATAATGTAGCCCTGATCCCTTTTCCGGCTGGCAAGTTGATGAATCAAGACGTGAGTCAAATGCAACAAGCCACCGCCCTTCTGGATAGCTCCGTAGAAAGCAACGGTGTTGCTGAAGCAATCAAACAAAAACTGCTAATAAACCATTCGGGTGAAGAAGAATTTACAATCACAACTCAAGACCAACTGTCAGGCAGCACCGACTCTACCTTCAAAATGCTAACCAGCTTCACCGCTGCAGTTGCATCAATTTCACTTCTGGTTGGCGGGATAGGGGTTATGAATATCATGCTAGTAACCGTGACTGAACGCACTAGAGAAATTGGCATCAGGAAGGCTATTGGCGCCACTAAGCTACAAATATTAATGCAGTTTTTGATCGAGGCCCTAGCCATCACTCTTGCTGGAGGCATAATTGGCGTAATTACAAGCTTAGGCTTGAGTTACATCATAAGCTCACAAACCGCAATCAAACCCGCCCTAGACCCCTGGATAGCGACACTGGCGATAGGTGTTTCAATATTAGTAGGAATTATTTTTGGAACCTGGCCAGCCATAAGAGCATCCCGTAAAGACCCTATACATTCACTGAAGCATGAGTAGCCCTACGCTCCATTAGCTACAGAGACCTGATGTACGACAGGTGAAATATGAAATTGAAATATGAGGTGTGAGAATGAAATATGAAATATGGTTTTTAAGTTAAAAACTTAATGTTAAATGCCAAATGAGAAATGATTAATGCATGATGTATCAAACGTCCATCTCTCCCCAGTAACTAGCGACCAATCCCGTCAGCAACCAGACACCAGCACATCCTACCCCTGTAGCTCAAGCTTGAGTTTTTCAATTAGATCTACCGGAGTCGGGTTCACCCCATTCAATAAAGCGAGATATACACTTGTCATGTCTCCAAGTGCTACTGTCCACAAAAGCTGTTCTAACAAATCTTTGCCTTCCGCATGAATTTGCATTGCCTTGGGTCGCTTTCCGGAGAGTAATCTATCTGATATCTCAAAACGTTTTTTAATTTGTGGGTGATCAAAACTGGATATCAAATCAACAACTGCAAAAGGCTTTTCTATAGGATGAGAGCTCCATCCTAAAAATTCATTATGGTTAAATTCTGAATACTGTCCACACCATGATGTATTTTTTGAATTTTCATTAAAGTTTATCTTCCATTTATAAGCTGCGGGGAAAAGAATATTAGATGCATAAACAATAGGAGTCTTTCCCATCATTTTATTTGCCAACTGTTTAGCCAGATTCTGATCTGTAGGCACGCTTGGCGCCCAAAGAGCCAAAGACTCTTTTAAAAACATCGATGTTTGATGCAGTTGCTTCTTGGCCTCAGTTTCACTAACCAATCCGAAAGCCTCCATTACCGTCACCAGCGCCTTTAAGCTATACAAAACCGCATGTCGTGGCTGCATCCCTGAAGGCAATTCTAGGTGTAAAAAACCTTGCTCTCTACTGAACTCGTGCATTCTACCCCCAGAGCTTATTGATACAATTACACACCCTAGGCTTACAGCATCTTGAAGAATGCTAATTGTCTCTTCCGTGTTTCCAGAGTAACTCGAGACAATTAACAAAGTACCCTCGTCTACGTACTTTGGTAATTTATAATCTCTGACAATCTCGAAAGGCAAATTGTATCCCGGCCAAGTTAAAGAGAGCTGGGCTGAAAGCGCTGAACCCCCCATACCGGCAAATACAATATTTTTTGGCTTAAAATCTTGGTGAGGCAAATAGAAACTATACTCAAGCTGTCTCCACTGTTCTAACATTACGTTCAGAGCATTTTGTGAATCAAAGCGTTTTATATAATCTTGGTCGTCTAACATTTTTACTCCACTTTTTACTTTACTATTGCAAAACGATTATGTTATCGGTTAGTATTATAACTGAACATATATAAATTAGTTAAGATCATGGGTGGGAAAATGAACTTAAATCCGTTAAAAAGTAATGATAATACAGACGCTTTAGTAAAAGCCTTAGAAGATGCAAACAATGTTGCGGGCAGTGATCAAACAACGCCAGTGACTGACGGATCGGTTATTGCAGCTGATCCTCAGGTTACCAGTAGTGGCATCGTGCCCGGTGCCGACGTTGCTGATGCAGCACAGACTGACCCCGTTCTGCCAACAGAGCAAATGGATACACCCGGGATTTCTACGACTCCTCCAGCCACCGAAAGCACTCTACAGGCAGATGCAGATGCAACAGCTGGAGCGGTATTTAATGATACCGACATGCCTTTGGGTCTTAGCTCTGATGCTACTGCACATCTAGAAAATGAAGGTACGGGCGACAATAGTGAGTTAGATGATGTAAAACGATCCGCATTAGAGCAACTACGCCCATTAATTGAAAAAATCGACCTTGAACCTGCTGATAAGTTTGATAAATACCTAATGATGCTCCGAGCCTCAGATGACCCAGCCTTAATTAAACCTGCTTTTGATGCTGCTCAAGGCATTGAGGGTGAAAAAGAAAAAGCCCAAGCACTACTTGATATCATAAACGAGATTAACTATATCACCGCCAATCAGCCGCAAGATCAACCGCAAGTCTAGTACTAAGCATTACACTAATCATCGGAAAGATTACTTGAATCAATCTCTATATTAAACTTCTTGTTTATTACTTTAATGTTATCTATTAGATCGTTCGCCTCTACTTTAAGCAAAGACTCCTGATATATAACCGCCTCAGAAAGTATCGTGAGGCCACTCGCTAAGTACTCTATCCGCTTTAACCTTGCGACTCTTTGATTTTGGTCATATTTTTCAAAATCAAATCCCATACACTCATCTCCTTATTTCAATGATTCGCCCTTTGCTCTCGTAGGTCTATACACACAACACAAGAGCTCCGCATATATGTGGAGCTCTTGATTGCTTTAAGTGCTATTGCTTAACACAATAGACTTAGATTACTACATTCCCATCATCGAAGGATCCATGCCACCACCGGCTGGAGCAAGAGCCTTTTCTGGGATATCTACAATTAGGGCGCCCATTGTCATGGCCGTACCGGCAATAGATGATGCATTTAAAATTGCCTCTTTAGTTACACGAGCCGGATCTACAACGCCAGCCTTCTTGACATCAATTAAGCCATTTTCTGGAGAGTTGACATCTACGCCCATGCCTTTCTTGCTATCTTGAACCTGCGCAAGCAATGCTTGAGCGTTCAGCCCAGCATTAGTCATCAACTGAACAAACGGTTGAACAAGTGCGTTTTTTAAGAGTAGTGCACCCGCATCATCTGCAGAAACACCAGCCGCCAAATTCACAAGTGTAACACCACCACCAGACACAATACCCTCATCTAGGGCAGCTTTAACAGCGGCAACGGCATCATCAACCCTAAACTTCTTCTCTTCAATCTCTGTCTCTGTTGCTCCACCAACCTTTATTACTGCTACTTTTCCATCTAGCGCGGCGCGGCGCTTGTCATAATTCTCTTTCTCGTACTCACTTGAAGAACCATCTGCTTGAGCCTTAATTTGCGCAATTCGAGCCTTCAAGCTAGCCTCTGAACCTGCACCTTCAATAATTGTAGTATTATCCTTATCTACAATAACTCGGCGAGCTGTTCCTAGCATACCAATGTCTGCGTTCTCGAACGTAAAGCCCTGCTCTTCAGAAATCACCTGACCACCGGTCAAAATTGCGATATCCTCCAAGACTTCCTTGCGTCGATCACCAAAAGCAGGCGCTTTTATAGCAATAGTGTTAAATACACCCTTCAGGCGATTTAGAATTAGCGTTCCAAGTGCTTCGCCCTCAATATCTTCGGCGATGATAACAAGATCTTTTTTGCCTGTTTGAGCAACCTTTTCTAGTATTGGCAAGAACTCTTGTACAGAGCTGATTTTCTTATCTGTAATTAAGATTAATGGCTTGTCATAAACAGCCTCCATTCTGGCCGTATCTGTAACCATATATGGTGACACAAAACCTCTGTCGAAGGTAAATCCTTCAACGACTTCAGATTCCATAGCCAATCCTTGGCCCTCTTCTACTGTAACGACACCCTCTTTGCCTACTTTAGCGATAACATCAGCAATTAACTGACCGATATCACCATCGCCGGCTGAAATTGTCGCCACCTCAGCTACACGCTTGTTATCTCCTGAAATATCTTCTCGCATTCCCTTAAGCTCGGCGATCACCTGCTCTGCCGCTTTTTCTAAGCCTTTGCGTAGTTGCATTGGATTATGGCCAGCAGCAATTAGCTTATTAGCCTCGTTTAAAATGTGGTATGTTAACACTGTAACGGTAGTAGTACCGTCACCGGCAACATCGTTCATTTTGCTAGCAGCCTGCTTAATAAGCTCTGCTCCGGTTTTGTAGCCCAATGTTTCATCATCTTCTGGTAATTCAATACCCTTGGCAACCGTCACGCCATCGTGAGTAACTGTAGGTGAGCCGTAACCTTTGCTTATTACTACATTTCGACCCTTTGGACCCATTGTAGTCTTAACTGCGTTGAATAAAATCTCCGCACCAGCAAGCAGTCTTCTGCGTGCTTCTTCATCATAAAATACCTTCTTAGCCATATTACTCCTTTATACTTAACTTGAATTACGCCAATGTAGCGACAATATCTTCTTCTTTAATAATGATATATTCTGTGCCTTCAACTTTTAGCTCAGTACTACTGTAGCCACCGTAAACAATTCGATCGCCCACCTTTACATCCTTCACCTCTTTACCCACGGCTACAACCTTAGATATCTTAGATTTTTCTTTAGCGTTCTCTGGTAAATAAAATCCCGCCGCGGTCTTATTGCTAGCCTCTTCGGCTATTGCAACTACGCGGTCATTAAGCGGTTTTACTGGTGTACTCATAGTTATCCCCTTCGGTTGAGAATCGAAATTCTCATATCTATATTGATATTTATACCCAAAAAATATTCGGTACTTTCAATATTACCGTAAAAAATTAGCACTCGCAACCCCCAAGTGCTAATTTATCTCAATCGTTTGTCGCTACGATATTGTAACCAGATATTAAAGCCAGTAGTTCGCTAGCGCGAATAATGGGTCTCATTGCTGAGTTAACCTCATCTTCGACAGCACTTATGCCTTGTCTTGAATAGTCATAACCTGAAATTGGATCAAACTCATTAATCTCGGCACTAAATACCCCGTCTTCAGATACTAGATCGTATCCACCATAGCGACCACGACTAAACGATCTCACTAGATATTGATCAGCAAAAAAACCATCATATTCTGCAGTTTCGTGTCCATCCTCTCCTCTTAGAGTAATAGAAAATATCTCAATGAAAGAGTCTTCTACGCCTCTAATGAGAGTGGAAAATGGTGGCTTTAGTACAATTTTTGTACTATTCTTCACCAACGCATGCTCCCCGGCACTAGGTATCGGCATTTGTTTATAAAAACTACCGTTATGAGTATTTCCTGCATGCTGTCCGGAAGTATATTCTTTTTGATATGCGGCTTCAAATTGAGATCGAATATAATCCATCAATACCGATGGGTCTTGAAGCTCTTCACTAAATGTTTTATTAGGAATTTCTGCCATGCTCATTGGATTAATTATATACTAATCTTTTGGTATTTACAAGTATATGATTTTCTGTTAGATTATTTGGGTTGGATACATCAACCCAAAGGGGGCTCCGTTGGGAGCTAATAGAAAATACGAGTTGTACAACGGGTGTGTCATCCTCCTCAATGAGGAGAAATCACCCCTCCGTACCCACGGAGGAGGCAAGTCGCCAGTGCCAACTGGAGAGCTCCTCTTCGTCAAAGAGAGGATCAGCCAGGAGGTCGCCAACAAGGCCGCCTCACGAGTCTTCGGGCTCACGGCAGTGGTAACTAAAACTCGGATCCAGCTCTCCACCACTACGAAGGTGGGAAGTTGGAATGACGCCGAGGACCTCGTTCACTCTTTTGTGAACGAGGTAAACAACCTGTTGCGATCGCGAGATCGCACCGTCGCTCTCCAAAGGGCACGGAAGGCCGGATCGCGAGAGGGATACCACTACTCGCCTCCTGGTCGCAACTGATGATCCAGCCCGAGAGGGAGAGCGGTTTGACAACGACGTCAGACTTGCTCCCCTCTCGGGGGCGGCGGAGTGCAAAAATATGGCTTTAACCAGCCAAAAACTACTGCACCCGCCCCCGAAACAATAAGTTTGACGAAACAAGACCGCACTCGGTCTTTTTAATTCTCAAATATACAAACCTATACTTCACCTAATATTGAGTATGTTGCAACCGGTGGTTCGACAGTAATATCTACCTCTAGCTTTGCAATAACATCGCCATCCTCACACTTTACCGTTCCGTAAATGGCATATCCTGCGGCAGAAATTAATAATTGCTTAACCTTCATTGTATGTTCAAATATTTCGGGTAACTCTGCTTGATTAGCGTCTAGACTGCCGAGAGTATTAAATTGAATACTCACAGCTGAAGGCACATCTAACAGATGTCTCTGGATCTCAGAAATTTCGTCACGAGTTGGGGTAAAATAGGCTCTCTCAGACATGTGTATTGACATTATAGTATAAATATGTTAAATTGTAAATACGTTTTTCAAAAATAAATCATAAAAATTATCATGACAGACATAGCCAACAACTACCCCGCGCATCAAGAAGACCTCAGCCCAGAAAGTCTTACTGAAGCCAACGCCCTATGGTACAGATGTATCGGACCCAATACAAGTATGGAGAGTATACCTGTCATCGATCACGTGGATGCAATAACCTCCAGCATCCTAGATATTTTAAATGTATCAGCTCCCGAGACCCCACCCGAACGTCTAGCGAGAGTCATGAATTACACTACTGACAGAAGCCTTGGAATAGTCAGCGCTAGACTAGCACTTGAAGGCGATAAAGCACTTCCTCTTATTGACATGATACTAGAATTAAGCGAGAGAGATGAACCCAAGATGCCCAGAAGTATGAAAGCCGGGCTATTGAAAATAACCGAATCCGCACTTGCCGGCATAAAGACGGGTGTAAATGTTAGTCATAGAACCAGATTATCTGCAAACGCAAAACTTTCTAATGCCCGCATCGCACTGCTTAATCTAAAATATGCGAATAATCCCACCATGACAGAAGCTATGTATAGCGATGAATACATAGAAATAAACCGTGCTGAAGCCAAATGGTTCTCTGAGAATACCGTTGGCGCAAATGCCGGTGATTTGTTTGAAAACTATATAACTTGCCTAATGAGACAAGCTGCGCTAGACCTTGAGGCAGACAGGTCTCACCACATTAGACACGCCACCATTCGCGAAGATCAACCAGCACCGCGAAGGCTAGGTGGCAAAGGTCATGCTTTTGCACATGATATTCACATAATATTACAAGATGGCAATATCAAAATTCAGTGCAAACAAGGATCGGGTGCATACGAAGCAAGAGAATACGACCCTTCGGTTATTGTAATAACTGAAACTAGCGAAGATTATCTTACAAACAACAGGGCTTTTAAAGAAGCTTTTATCGCGTTAGCCGAAAGTGGCAAGGAAAGATATGCGGATTATAATAATTTCATGATTAGCAGGTATAAACTGGAGCGTATTCTTATGCCTATAAATCCTATTAAAGTTGGTAGTCCTGCGGTTGCTGGATCCGCCAAGTACTGAGTCTTGTTATTCGGATAGTCTTTTCACTACTTCAGCATCGTTCCACTTTAGGCGTTTGCCATCTTGGATACGGAACTGTTCGTGGCCAAGGCCTGTGATTAAGACTGTGTCACCTTTTTTAGCATTATCTAAAGCGTATTTGATAGCTTTTTTTCTATCTGCAATTTCTAACATCTTCTTTTCAGCATTTTTGATTGATTTTATACCTTCGATAACAGATGCTCGTATTGCATCGGGGTCTTCATTATAAGACTCCTCATCAGTAACAATAATCTCGTCCGCTAACCTAGCGGCAATTTTACCCATTTTAGGCCTTTTAGACTTGTCCCTGTCTCCACAAGCACCAAAAACCAGCCACAAGCTTCCATTGGTTAACTCTTTTACAGCCCCTAGCACCTTTTCTAGGCCGTCAGGCGTATGCGCGTAATCAACTAGCACTTTATACGGCTTTTTTATCTGAACCTCTTGCAGACGGCCAGAAAGCGTTTGCAGAGACTCTATTCCCTTTTCTATATCTTCACCCTTAACTCCAAGTTCTTGAGCAGCGGTTGCAGCAGCCGCAGCATTCAAGGCGTTGTATTTACCGGTTAACTGAAGAGAAATTACCGATTTACCATCTTTTAGCCCGAGTGAGAACTGAGTTCTATTTATATCTGCCTTGTAGTTAGATATTGTTACATCAGCCTTTGATAATCCGTAAGTCTTAATGTTGCCCGTAGCGAACTTTCTGAAGTATTCATACCATTCATCATTTAAGTTTAGGATTGAAATCTTGGGCTTAAAATCTTGCCATAATCTAGCCTTTGCTCTAGCGTAAGCATCCATACTTTTATGGTAGTCCAGGTGGTCTTGCGTAAGATTTGTAAAGATTGCGACCTCGCAGGGAATTCCATACAAACGGTGCTGGTCTAGTGCTTGGCTTGTGGCTTCTAGAATCACGAAGTCAACATTGTGATTTTTGAAATTTGCTATTTGCTCCCTAAGCTTAACCGGATTTACAACCGTCATATTCGTATCATTAGCCTGTACCTGTTCGTTAATTCTGAATTCGGCAGTTGAACTAAGCCCCACGCTATAACCTGCCTGCCTTAAGATTGAAAAAAGAAAATGGGCAGTTGTTGTTTTACCATTTGTGCCAGTAATCATAATCACTCGCATACCTTTTGCGGGCCAGTTAAACCTAGCATTAGCAAAGCTGGCTCTAGCTAAACGATACTCGTCTTCTAGAACCCTTAAGACTTTGCCGTTTAATACCTTGCGAGCGAGTGATTTAACATTTTTTACCATGTATTAATGGTATCACTTTACTGAAGTTACTCCAGCCTCTTATTGTGTCGTCTTGGGAATATAGGAAACGTTGGCCCCAGCACATTATAGCCACCCAGACTATATAAAATACGGCCCGCAATTAACTTTGCTTTCTGCAGTCTTTCAAAACGCTCCTGTGAAATATATTTTTCTGTACCCTCGTCCGTGCCCTCAAAACGAGAACTTCTTAATAAAGTTGATATGTCATCTATAAGTCTGTGATAACTTTCATCTTCTGTTAGCTTAGTTGGTCCAACCTGTCCAACATCATTTCTACTCCGGTATGCATATTCTCTGTAGGCATAAGCTACCAGACCTTCTTCCGGGATATTACTGAGCTTATACCACTCTAGTTCAATACCTCGGTAGGTTTCAATAGTATCTGGAACAAATACAATCTCACTTAGTTGATTATTAACAAAACTAGCCCTCCCCCACGCATTACTATCTTTTCCCTTTGACATAAAGGTAACTTCACCACTCCTGGTGCCAAATACGTATATGTCTTGCATGCCTTCTAGTTGCTCCACAAGCGACTGGCTTGATGATTTGTATTGTTCGTAACTCACTGTATTTAACCCGTAATCTTGTATACTACAGATGTATGAAGATATTAGCAATAGAAACCAGTTGTGACGAAACCTCGGTAGCTGTAGTTGAAAATGGCTGTAAAATACACTCGTTAGTAATAAATTCTCAGATAGATATCCACAAAGCCTTTGGTGGAGTTGTACCCGAGATCGCGGCCAGAAGCCACATTGAAGTGATGATTCCGGTAGTTAAACAGGCTCTAGATGAGGCGAGTCTTGGCTGGAGTAACATCGACTCTATCGCTGTTACTCAAGGGCCCGGCCTTTCAGGCTCTCTATTAATTGGCGCTTTAACCGCCCGAACCCTTGCGTGGTCTATGAACAAACCCCTTTATCCTGTCCATCATATTCTTGGCCATGTGTATGCTAACTGGATCACCGAAGGACCAGCCTACCCATCGCCATACCCGAAATCAGTACCAAAATTCCCTGTTTTAGCACTAATAGTTAGTGGTGGTCATACTCAGCTAATGCTTGGCTTATCTCACACAGATTGGAGTGTAATTGGCAGAACATCAGACGACGCCGTTGGTGAAGCGTTTGATAAGGTAGCTAAAGTCTTAGGACTACCCTACCCTGGTGGTATTAGCATTTCGAAGCTCGCTAGATCTGGCGACTCATCGAGATACCAGCTACCAACACCTAAAGTAGCTGAAAAATATGGATTTTCATTTTCTGGCCTAAAAACGGCACTTTTAAGGGCTGTTCAGAAAGAATGCGGTAAAACACACGACTTTCCTTCTTTTGAGCTCTCTCCCCTACTCTCTGATGCTCAGAAGGCTGATTTTTCTGCAAGTTTTGAAAAAACTGCAATAAACTATCTGGTTTCAAAAACAAAATTAGCTTTTGAAGAATTCCAGCCGAAAACATTTATCTTAGGAGGTGGAGTTGCCGCATCCCTACCTTTGCGTAGCGCTCTTTCAAGTAAACTTCCGCTAGCAATTGAGTACGCCCCACAAATTCTCTGCACCGACAACGCAGCCATGATCGGCGCTCGCGCATATTATCAATCACTATCTGAGGATCCGGTTGATCCTCGAACCCTTGAAATCAAGCCTAGCTGGCCCTTGTAGTTTGTTAGAGTTTCGCATTTTTCATTTGATATTTAACATAGCTTTATCGTAAAACCCATGTTCCATATTCCATATTTCTTATTCCTTCTTTCATTTAATGTTTGTTAATGCGAATATTAAATGCGTCCTGTGTCATATGTCTTATGTCTTATGTCTTATGTCACAAGCTATCCTTAAGGTTCGTGCGGACTATTCTTTGGTGATCAATGCCCTAACGACATACCAATTTCCTAGACTGCGCCATGTTGTTATAGGGGTACAGAATTGTTACAATGATATAGACATGTGTGCAGAATATAATCTACTTCATCTTGGGACTTCCAGAAGTTCTGTGCCTTGGTGCCTATAGTTATTACAACCTTTGTTTCACATGAACGCAAATAGATGTCGTTATCATAAAATCAACAATCAATTATAAGTATTTACAACAAGATAATGAAAGAAATATATGAAGCTATCTAAAACTTACGAGCCAAAAGCATACGAGCCAAACATCTACCAGTTATGGGAGACCAGTGGGGCATTTAAGCCATCTGGTGATGGTGAACCATACAGCATAATCATGCCACCCCCCAACGCTAACGCCAGTTTACACACTGGCCACGCCATGTTTGTGGTTCAAGATATTCTAATTAGATATCACCGGATGAAAGGGGATAGAACAATTTATATTCCTGGCGCAGATCACGCCGGCTTTGAAACCTGGGTAGTTTATGAGAAGCATCTGGAAAAACAAGGGAAGAGCAGGTTTGACTTTAATCGTGAGGAGCTCTATCAACAAACATGGGACTTTGTAGCTCAAAATAGGGGATTAATGGAGGTCCAGCTCAAAGAAATGGGGCTTAGCTGTGACTGGAGCAAGCTAGTCTTCACATTAGATGATTCAGTTGTAGATATTGCCTATGACACCTTCAAAAAAATGTGGGACGATGGCTTGATATACAGAGGTGAGAGAATTGTAAACTACTGCACAAAACACGATACCAGCTTTGCCGACATTGAGGTTGTTTATAAAGACGAGAAATCACACCTTTGGACAATTATATTCCCGCTAGCCGATGGTAGTGATGTGATAGAAATTGCCACCACCAGACCCGAGACCATGGTGGGTGATGTAGCCGTTGCGGTTAACCCCAAGGATGAACGCTACAAACATTTAGTAGGCAAGGAAATCTCATTGCCTCTAACAGATCGGTATATTCCAATAATTGCAGATGAGATGGTTGATATGGAGTTTGGTACCGGTGCAGTAAAGATCACACCCGCTCATGACCCCAACGACTTTGAGGTGGTTGAAAGACACCCCGATCTACCACGCCTGAACGTTATCGGATTCGATGGCAAGATGAATGAAAATGCTCCAGAAAAATACAGGGGTCTTGATGTTCTAGAAGCTCGTCAATCTATACTAGATGATTTAGAAGAATTAAAGCTATTAACAGAAGTGAAAGACCATCAGCACAGTGTTGGTCATTGCTATAAATGCGGAACGGTTATACAACCCCTCTTAAAAGATCAGTGGTTTATTAAAGTTGAATCACTAGCCAAGCAGGCTATAGAAAAAATTGAAGAAGGTGAAATAAAATTTATCCCTGAAAACAAGGGTAGGGTATTAGTAAATTACCTGAAAAACTTGAGAGACTGGAATATCTCAAGACAAATTCCTTGGGGAATACCAATTCCAGCATTTCAAAACATTGATGATGAATCTGATTGGATTTTTGATGAGCGTGTGAAAAAGCAGGTGATTGAGGTCGATGGTAAAAAATATCAACGTGATCAAGATACCTTTGACACCTGGTTCTCGAGTGCCCAGTGGCCATATATTGTAACCAAATATCATGACAGCAAAGAGCTCGAAGAGTTCTTCCCAAACAACGTTATGGAAACCGGAGGAGACATTATATTCCAATGGGTTTCTAGAATGATAATGATGAGCTTGTATCGAGAACAAACGATTCCATTTAAAGACGTTTATTTACATGGGTTGATACTTGCAGAAGACGGTCAGAAAATGAGTAAAAGCAAAGGCAACGTTTTAAATCCTCAAGGTATTATTGAAGAATATGGCTCAGATGCTCTACGACTAGGCTTGATGGCCTCAAGATCCGCAGGGCAAAACCAAGCCTTTGGCAAAGACAAGGTTATTGCCGGCAGAAATTTCTGCAACAAACTATGGAACATTGCCAGATACATTGAAAACCAGGTCTCAGTCAGTAGTTCAGATTCCTTCCCAGCAACCAATAACCAAGCCCCAAGCCCCATAACCGCAGCCGACCATTGGATTATCAGAGAACTTAATGCAACCACCAACAATGTAGCCACAATGCTAGAAGAATATCGCTTTGCTGAGGCATATGAAGCCGTGTATCACACTATTTGGGATAAAGTTGCCGATTGGTACATTGAAGCATCAAAAGGCCAGCAGAACAGCTCTATGATGCTCTGGGTGCTTGAAACTTGTTTAAAAATCGCCCATCCATTTGCACCATTTGTAACTGAAACAATCTGGCAAACACTTGATTGGCATCCGAAAAATCAAGGCCTACTTATTTCTTCTACATGGCCAAGACACGCAGATTACGATTCAGATCAAGCCAACTCATTTGAACAACTACAATTAATAATCACCGAGACAAGGGAAGTACTTGGAATAATTGGCTCAAAAAATATTGCGCTACTTACTAACAGTAGTCAGTTAATACTAGAGAATGATGAAATTATCCGAAGGATGGGCAGAGTAGGGTATATTCAGACAGCTGACGAAGAGTCCGGACTCAGGTTAACTTCTACTCACGAGCATGCCTGGTTAGATTTAGATGAAGAACAAATAAAACTCTACGCCGATACGCTCAAAAAGAAACTTGAAGTAGTGGCAAATGAGGCCTCGGCCCTTGAGCACAGACTAGCTAATGAAGGTTATATAAAGAACGCACCGGTAGCCCTGGTTGCTGAAAGCCGTGAAATTCTTAAACTTAAATTAAATCAAGCAGAACACCTAAAACACCAACTGAAACATCTGTAGCACCAGTCATTCAGCTATCATGTGTTGTTATCGGTATATGAAACAACTAATCTACTGACATATCGGTAGCACCGCATATATGACAGCGAACACTGACCTAACAAACCACCTAGCGATACCCGTAGAGCGCAATACCCACCCGATGTGTATTTTCAAGTATGTGCTATTGCTGTAGTCCAACTGTCAGAAGGCTGCAGTGTAAGTATTTTATGTACTTTCGATAACTTATCATGGTCAATAGGTGAATTCATATCTTGTTGAACCATCAGCTCTGCAACTGTATCAAAAGGGATTAACTGTACGTGTGCATGTGGAACATCTAGGCCAACTATACGTTCGTGGACGTATTTTTGCGGTAATGTAGATCTCATTTTGATTGCCATCTTTTTTGAAGTGCTCATAACTGCTTGGTATAAATCATCTGGCAAGTCCCAGACAAACTCTATTTGTTGTTTTGGTATAACTAGAATATGACCTGGCTGAACAGGGTGGATATCTAAAAAGGCCAGTGTTAAATCATCTTCGTAAACTTTGTAGCAGGGGAGCTCGCCGTTAATAATTTTAGTAAATATCGAATCAATCATAATATCAACTATACAGTATTATAAATTGTCAGAAACTAGTATTCGATTGCAAAACTAGTAGGCGTGGAATGTGAAAAAAAGTGATTAGCTATCTTCTTCCAAGAGGTCGTTCAGCTCTTCAAACTTAGCCTCTAGCTCCGCCAAGCGATGCTCTAAGTGGGCCTGTCGCATATCTAGGTAGCTCAACCTATCTTGCAAGGGAATATCACGAACTGTTTTCCCTTTACCGTTATCTAAGTATGCAAAAACATACATCGTCTGTGTCGAAACAGGTTTTGAGGAGGGGTGTCCTTTGATAGCGTTATTTTTTGCAGTAGCAGGAGTGGCCTCCTGAACTTCTTGATAGATATTGTATAAATCTCTCCACATACTCATAGTTATATTATACCACGACGCTAGAATAACCCCGGGAATAACAGGCTCTAATTCCTTAACCAGATCAAGGGGGCTGTCAACAGTGGTAAACAAAGAATATCGGTCTCCGTGCAATCTGATGCAGGCTTGTTCTCGGGGAGTATTTCAGATATTTTTTGAATACCGCAACGATATCTAACTACAGCTGAGCCCGCTCTTGTTATTTTTACAAATTTATGTTATTATGTAGATATATAGTGTTTAATGGTACTTTAGGTAGCGCCAGAATTGAGGTGTGGGATGATTTCATATCTTCGTGCAACAAGCCATCAACCAAAAATAACCAAGAGTGAGCAGCTGCAAGCAGGTAGCTGGATCCGAGTAGAAAGGCCTTCTGAAGAAGAGATTAAAGCATTGGTTAAGCTTGGGTTAGATACCGATATACTACATGATGCCATTGATCCGCACGAGGTTCCACGTATTGAGGCAGAAGGTGAGTGGATCTACTACATTACACGCCTCCCAGATACTGATGATGATTTTAATGATTTCACCACGCCAATCTTATTTGCCCTGAGCAGTAAGTATCTTGTAACGGTTAGCCGAGATTCACTTGGTCGTCTCTGGCAGCCATTTATTGATAAAATTTCTGCACCGACCACACAACAAACTAAGTTATTTATGCTAATGATGGAGGCTGTCGCCAGACAGTATCAATCTAGAGTAGCATCTATTAATCGTCAGATGCGCGCCCTTACCGGAAACGTCACCAACTTGAACCCAAAAGACATAGCCACCCTGGTTGAGTACGAGCGTAAGTTGAATGATTACCTCGATGCCCTCATTCCAGCAAACACTGCGTTGGAAAAACTGCTTAACGGAAAGTTACTTACACTGTACGAGGATGATAAAGATTTAGTTGAAGACCTTTCTGTTGATCTAGAGCAGGTGATCGCAAGATGTAAAAGCTTACTGCGAACAATCACCAATGTACGCGATAGTTATCGGGCTGTTATGGATACACGCTTAAATGAAACTATTCGCCTACTTACGGTTATCACCCTGGCGCTCACTATTCCAACCGCGTTAGCTGGCTTGTACGGCATGAATGTCGACTTACCGGGCAATGAGTCTGCTCCACACATGTTTTGGCTGATAGTGGCTGCCAGCATACTCTCAGCGGGCGCACTTAGTTATTACTTTCTCAAAAAACGTAATTAGTCTTAAAACTGTGGCTCAACAAGTACAGTAGCCAATAGATCCGGGCGAAACTGTTCAAAGTAATCAGAATCATTTGGACCCCAAACTGTATCCCAAAGTAGGGAAGTGTCATCATCTCCAAACAATTCAACCTCATTTACGTCTCGCTTTTTTGCAGAAACAAGCGCTATATCTTGCGGACAATCTATCCATACAGAGTAATCGTAGAAGGGCATGAGATTAGGATGAATGACTCCACAGCCTTCGATGACAACAATCTCGCCGATAGAGAGCTCGCGCCACGCGCCACCAACACCACTGATCCATTCTCCTGAATGATATTGCTGGTATCGTAAAGTCTTCCCAGTGACTGCACGCTGAAGAATCTCATTTTGTAGTCGTAATCTATCAAGCGTAGATCAATCTGTTGAACGTTGTGTCCGTTCGCCAATGATAAAATCATCAATCGGTATGATACTTGCTGATTCAAGCTTCTCCACAGCAAAGTTAGCAAGTGTTGATTTACCCGAGCCACCAAATCCTGATATTGCAACAAACACAGGCTTAGTACCGAGTGGTTCCATCTGCTGGATACGACAAACTAGCTCTTCTTTAGAAATTCTTCTGTGTGACATTGGCTACACATTAACATACTTGCCACGTATATGTTTTGGAGCCTATCACCACCCAAAGCACAAATCAATCAAGTAAATGTGGACAATGCCTCTAAAATTAATGCTACTGTTATCAAAATCCCGAGTACAATACTCGGGATTATTCATTTCTGGCGGAGAGGGAGGGATTCGAACCCTCGGTACCGTTTCCGGCACGACGGTTTTCAAGACCGTTACCTTCAACCACTCGGTCACCTCTCCGTATCAAATCATATTATAGCAGATTATTACTCACTCCAACAGATGTCGTGCAACCACGGCTGCATCAATATGTTTTGCACCACACTCACGTAACATTCTGGCTGCAACCTCAGCTGTTGCACCAGTAGTAATAACGTCATCTATCAATAAGCAAGAGGCTCCTTGAAGACACTTACTATTAGATACTTTTAAGCTTCCTTCCATTTGAAGTAGTCGTTGTTTACGAGTTTTACCAATTTGATCCACCTCGGTTGTACGCTCTAGTAACTTCTGTGTGTTAAGACCACGAATATCAGCAAAACTATCTGCGATTAGTGATGCTTGATCAAATCCACGCCTTCTTATGCGCGAACTAGCCGTTGGAATAGGCACTACGATGGTATCTAATGGCATGTAGGGGAGTGTGTCATTCAAAAGTGCACCGAACTTTCTCGCGTAAGCGCGTCTGCGCTCAAATTTCATTGTATGAATCAGCTCTTTTAGGGCACCATTATAATTGTCAATCCACCACACGCGGCGAAGTCCAGATCCAGAACGACAATTTTGGCAAACTAGTGATTGTTTTGTAAGTTTGTTGCATTTATAACAACGTGAGTCATGTTCAGAAAAATGTTTGTCGATACATTCTCTACACAGCATCTCATCATCACTTTTACAGATGTGACACTGCTGTGGTGTCAGATACGAAACAATAGCTTCAATTGGATTAGAATACATTTTTACAACATCTCCAAAACAATTATTGCATATCAGCAACAATTTTAGCTATAATTCAAACAGTTATTAAAACTGCGAGAAAGTGGAGGACGGATATGGCACGACGCCAAAATGATAACAACGATCTATTGATGGAAGATGAGTTAACAGCTGCATTCTTAGATGATTCAACACCAATGGGCATTGCTGACCAACAACCAAGTGAACCAGCCAGTACAACACAGCAGTCGTCCGATGACGACTGGGATGACGAACAGATGCAAGACATGCCAGGAATGTTGGCAGTTGATGTATATGAAACAAAAGAGAGGCTGTATGTAAAGGCCAGAACTGCTGGCGTTAACAAGAATGACCTAGATGTTAGCATCTCTGATAACACGCTAACTATTCGCGGAACACTTTCTAGCGGGGAAGAGTCTGACACCGAAAATTATCATATTCAAGAGTGCTACTGGGGTGAATTTAGTAGAACACTGGCATTACCAGTACCAGTTAAAGAAGACGAGGTAGAGGCAGTCCTAAAAGATGGTGTATTAACCATTAGCTTCGACAAAGTTAAACAAGAGACTGTTAAGAAGATAACTATAAGTTAGACTGCTTTGTAACTTAATTAAAGAGCGCATCATTTGCGCTCTTTTACTTCCTTGACACTCTAAACAAAACTAAAGCAGAAGGGTATATGATGCATCTTCTAGCACGCAAAGTCCTTGTCCTTGTCCTTAGATAAGGACTTATTGCGGCTTAAAGTTACTGATAATGAACCTGATTATAACTTGAGAGAACAACACTATCACAAGGCCCACAATGGCGTATAAAATGGTATTTTTTGCAGAGGTAACTCCGGCAGAATCACCACCAGAAATTATATAGCGGAAACCGCCGACGATGATCATGATTACAGAGACTGAACCAACAACAACAGAGAACAGGTTCACGACCCGACTTACAAGCGCACCAAAACCTTGGGTACCATCACTACTTTGAGTACAGGAATCAATTGTCGCAGACCTGTCAAGCGTACCTGTTTCGGCCGACAATACACCTCTACATACATTATCTTGGATCGAGTTTCTTGTTGTTGTAACAGGCTGGACTGGCTGAGATTGAGCCATTACAGCTAAATTCGAAGCTATAAATACTCCCATCAATACCAAGGTTCCCAGAAAAGTTTTGAGCAATATTTTCATATACATATGATACTACATTAACTATTAACACAAAAATAGCCCCGAAGGGCTATTTAAACAGCTAATAATGATTTAGTTCACTTTAGTGTTTGTCAAAACGAACTTAACGATAATCTGTGCGAACAACACTATCACAAGTCCAATGATTGCGTACATTATAGTATTTTTAGCGCCAGAAACTCCATTGCTATCTCCGCCAGATATAACGTAACGGAAGCCTCCAACGATGATCATGATCACAGACACTGAACCAACAACGATAGAGAAGATGTTTATTATCTTTTTAGCTAGGCCGGCAAAAGATGCATCGCCGCCGTCGTCTTCACAGCTATCAACACCCGTACCCTGAAGCCCCTTACAGACATTCTCTTGAATATTTGACTGAGCGGTCACTGCCACCGGAACAGCTACGAAGCCAGCGATCAATAATAATGCGCTAGCGGCTAAATTCATTTTAGTTAATAATTTTTTAATCATTTCTTTTCCTTCTTATTACTTTTATGTTACTTATTATACCAAACAGCGTCAGTCGTGCAAATATGTTAGACCACCCAGTTCTTCTTTTGAGTATTAGAGGCATCCTCTTTGGGTGTGCTCGTTTTCTCAGCACCACCCGAGCCACCCCCACTGGTCGTTGCGTTAGAATATACAAATGCAACAATCACTTGAGCAAAAATTACCACCACCAGCCCAATGATTGCATACATGATGGTATTTTTTGCACCAGATACTCCGTTGCTATCTCCACCAGATATTACGTAACGGAAGCCACCTACGATAATCATAATTACCGATGCAGCACCAACGATTATTGAAAGTGTGTTAACAATTACTTGCACAAGTTTTTTTACATCTCCGTCAGCACCACCACTGTCACAAGTGCCTCCGGCAAGCTTTATCCCTTCACAGGCATCACTTGCTGGTGATGCCAATACTGGAATTGGCCAAGCCAACGTCACTAGTGTTAATACTACCGCTAAAATGCTGATCATATATTTTTTCATTTGAACTCCTTTGGTAATTTATATACATCGCTATAACTTTGATAACACAAAACTCACGATAACTTGAGAGAAAATTGCCACTACTAGACCAATCAGCGAGTACAAAATAGTATCCTTTGCAGAATGAACTCCTTGTGAGTCTCCGGATGATAATACATAGCGTAAACCACCGATAATTATCATAACGACCGATACTGCTCCAGTAATAAGCACAATGAGCTGCGTAATGGTTGTCATAAGCCCGCCTTTACCGAGCATTTTATCTTTGTCTTTATTTGCATTCGCATCTTGACAAAATTTTGTGCTACCACCCGCATTGCAACCCTGTCCTAAAACATCTACCGCTAATGTGTTTTGAGCATTTACTGCCGACTGAACACTGACGACAAGGAGTATTGCAACAATAAACTTTGATAGCATACTCATCATACTTTTCCGATCACAAAACCAAATATCGTAAACATAGAAACAGCTAAAACCAAACCAATCAGGGCATAGAGTATGGTATCTTTTGCTTGTTTAATTTGCTGCGGATCACCAGATGATAAAGTATACTTTAAACCACCCATCGCTACAAACACAACACTAATTAATCCAGCAAAGCCAAATACAGTCTTTAATACGGTGGGCATACTTGATGTTACCGTAGCCTTTGGAAGACTATTGCTTGATATTTGTGCAAAGCTTACTAATAAATCTATCATTTAAAAACATTCCCAATAAATTGCACAAAGCCAGTAGCCACCAGAACAATAACCAGGCCTACTATTGCATTAGTTATGGTAGCTTTAGCGCCCTTTAGAGATTCTGGCTGTCCCTGACTCATGATATACCGAATGGATCCGTATATACCGAAACCAATTGCAATCAAACCAGAAATTCTAAGCAATAGCTCTATTATTGCTATGAGTATAAGTGGGACACCCTTTCCGAAATCGTAATTACTTTTTGAAGTCTTAGGAAAAGCTGGCGTACACTTGCCATCTACCACCTCGCCGTCAAGATACTTATACCAAGGCACAAACACGGCGCTTGTTAAGCTACCGCTCCCTGGCCGACACGCTCCTGTGCTTACAGTGTTTTCTCCTACGGCAATGTTTCTGGCATTATCTATGGTGTCTTGTGCCTCTTCCAAAACACAAGACTTGAAGGCATCATCATTTGCAAAGTTTTCACGCCTACAATTTGATTCAGCACCGTACACTGTGTTAGGTCCAAAAAATATTGTTATCATAGCAGCACAAAAAGACACCACAAGAATTATTAGTCGATTATTTTTTTGTGCGAGATATATTTTACTGCTCATATTTCTATTAAATAATAAACACCTGAGTGGGGATTGGCAATAGTAACCTAGAGTTCAGTAATGACGCCCCTTTGGCCAATACGGCTATTTGATGTTCTAGAATGTTCCACCCGGTACCAGCCACTGTAAAATGGTGTATGCAAATATAAATAATACAAGGGAGAGCACCGACATTAGTATTCTATTTTTTGCCGCAGCCACCTGCTTAACGTTATCGCGGGCGGTCATATATTGTATGCCGCCAATTACAATACTTAACACAATAACAATACCCGTGACAGCCGAAAAAAGGTCTACGGTTGATTGAACTAACCGATCAATTGTCTCTGAACCAGAGGTCATAGATGATGTATTTGAGTTTATTGCCTTCCATATACCTTCGGTGTCACATGTACTAGTGCTTGAGGGATCTACGCCGCCGGATGGATGACAGATATTTGTCGCCAACACCGCACGTACCGAACCTCCTATTTGAATGAGCATTATAGTTAGTGTCAAAATAAATAGATATAGTTTCCTCATATATTCAATAATAGCAAAAGAAACACATCACGTATATTAAAGAGTCCCAAAATGGTGTAGTATTAAAAGCATATGAATATTCAGAAAATAAATAATTACATTTAGCAGTTCTACATATTATGAAACTATATACAAAATTTACAGTGTTTACCTTCATCGTATTAACGACACTTAATCTTATTGCCCCGGCATATGTTAATTATTTCGTAAGCACTAGAAACAGTGTAGTATATGCACAAGATCAAGTAACTACAGACCCTTCGGCAACTGGTGGAGAGGGTGGAGCAGAATCGGTTAGCGCTGGAATCTCATGCTATGACTCAGGCCCCAAAGAAAAAGGCTTTTGGGACAAGGTCAGCGATGTAGCTAACAACGATTTTGTGCAAGCTGCAACACTTGGTTCTAGTACGGCCGTTGGCTGGGGAGCGCAAGCCGCAGACAAGGTGGGGGGCGTAATTGATTTTGCTAAAAATCCATTAAAGTGGTTTGTGTGTGGAGTATCGGGCCTGATGACTGGTGCAATCAACTTCTTGAATAAAACATTAAACCGATTGATGTTATTTGACCCAACAAAAAATAATGACGAAGTAAATAAAGCCTACAAAGCCGATTGTGCTACCAGCTCTATAGATGACAAAAACTGCACAAGCTTTACAAGCCTTGGCGCAGAAGGCACTAACATCCTTAAGAAGATGTGGAGAAACGTACTAAATATTAGCAACATCTTCCTAATAATAGGGTTTTTAATAATGATTATTTCTACGGCACTAGATATGAGTATTTTCAGTTCATATACTGTAAAGAAGGTGCTGCCAAAAATTATTATTGCCGCTATCGCAGCAAACCTATCTTGGATTATATGCTCAACAGTTATATCAGGAGTAAACTATGTGGGCATTGGCATTCAATCTGTAATGGTAAACCCTTATACAGCCTCTGTTGACAGCGGTCTTAAAAAGGGACTGGATGCTACGTCTGAAAATGCAGCAGAATCAACGGCCAATGATGCAGTTAACCAGGGTGGCACTATATTTCAGGGGGCAGTAGCAGCAAGTATAGGTACAATTGTATTTGCTATTTTTGCATCAGCCGGGGCGATACTTTTGCCAATCCTTGCTTTTGTATTACTTGCTATGATAATTGCATTTGTCGTCTTTTTAGTACGTAGAATCATTATTATACTGCTTGTAATAGCCGCGCCGTTAGCATTTATGGCTTGGGCAATCCCTGGTGGTGAGCAATGGTTCAAAAAGTGGTGGAAAGCATTTACGCAAGTACTCTTTGTATATCCATATGCGATGATATTATTTGGAGCGGGCATAATGATATCGGGTGTTATTGGACAAACAAACCCTGGTGACGACGGTGCGATTGGTGATATTATAAATGCATTCTTAATGATAATAGCACTGCTGTTACCGTACTTTATGCTCCCCACAGCGTTCAAGATGGTGGGCGGAGCTCTAGGAACCATCACAGGTAAAATTAACGACAGCAGTAAGGGTCTTATCGATAGAGCTAAAACTGCCAAAGATAATTCAAATTATGGCCGCGCAAAAGCTAGGAAAAAAGAGATTAAGCAGGCTCAGAAACAACGCGGATTTGAAGAAAGTCTACAGGCTGGTGGTGCATTGGGCACGCTTCGACGAAGACAGGCCTATGGTGGAGCAGGACTTAACCCATGGAGGCGGGAAGCCAATAGAGATTACACAGAGGCACTCAAAGGGCAGGCTACAGACAAGTACGACAAAGAGCAGCGTGAAATTCAGAAGATCAAGTTTGACCAGCGAGCAAAAGCCAATAACTGGACTCAGGAAGACGTACTTAATAATGCACAGGAACAAGCTAAGCATGGCAAGACCATGGCGGAAAGAAATGCCGCAAAAGATATACTGGTAGACTTCAAGGATGAGACAAGGTTACGTGACGTACAAGATCATGCCCGGGCATCTGGGGATGAACGAGCTGCTGAGCACGACCAATTTACCTCAAGCAGACATGGCGACATAAAAGCATTCGCATCACACTTAACAACTGAAACAAGGGGAGAAAATGGACATGCTAGATCACAGGCCGACCTTGACGCTGCCAGAGTAAACACCATGTCCGATGCAACTCCAGCGGTTAAATCAACACAAAAAGCATCGGGTGTCGAATACACTGCAGCTATGGATAGCTCCGGTAAAATACTCCAAGACTTTACGACTGTTAGTGGAAATGAAAATCTCAACGGTAATCTAGACCAAAATATCCTACCAAAAATTCAAGCCGCCCAACCACAAGCAGTCGCTTCAAGAGATATCGCAGATGCAGTTAAACAGGGTATGGCCGGTGCACCTTCAGGCATACCTAACCTTAGCGGTGGTAACGTTTCCAACCAAGATCTTGCAGGTGCGGCTACCGAAACCAGCAGAGAGCTTGGTAAGCTAAGGTCGGATCTTAGATCTGCGGCAACAAATGGAGGCAATACGGCATCAATACAAGCCAATATTGATATACACGAAAGCGCGGCTAATCATATTAATACAGAAATTCAAAGGCGAAATAACCTACCACCACCAACCGGTACGCCATAATGTACATTTATTCTGAAAATGGAAAACTGATCACAACATAATTAGTATAAGCACAATTGAAATCATTTTAATCAGTAGTTTCTTAGTTTGTAAATTACGTGGTGTATTAACTGAAAATTTGTATTAAGTTTCCGCTAACTCGTGTAGCGTAATCCAAGTTTGTCCAGTAGTCTGGGGGTTTTACGCTTTGATGTAAAACTGTATAATAGCCCTAATGGCTACACATATGGTTCCTCAGGATGTCGAAGCTGACGATAAGCTGGTTGGCTTTTTAAGCTTAAAGCAGTTTATCATGACAGTAGTGGGAATAGGTTTTGGGTACTTAACATTCTTCTTTTTTACTAAAATACATCCTTTAGCTTCACTTATTTGGCTGCCCCCAACGTTAATATTTTTAGTGCTTGGTTTGTATCAAAGAAAAGACCAGCCGATTGAGGTTTTTCTAGCATCAGCATTAACTTTCTATTTCAAGCCCAGGACACGCATCTGGAGCCAAGAAGGTCATGAAGATCATGTGATTATTACCGCCCCTCCAAAAGTAGAACACCGCTATACAAAGGACTTTAGTGGTGAAGAAGCAGCTAGCAGACTTGCTAAACTTTCTATAATGATGGACTCCAGGGGATGGGCGAGTAAACAGATGGCTGATTGGCAGAATCCTAATTTAGTGAGTACTGTTGATTCTAACAATAGGTTAGTTCATCCCCAAGAGGCGCCGGGTCAGATGACTATTCAGCAAACATATATGCAACCAGCTGATATTATGGACTCCTCGACCAGTTTAGTCGCTAGAGATTTTGATAATCGTATTAATCAGGTTGAAACGAGCAGTCGGACACATGCCATGGAGGTTATCGATAAAGCACGGGCAGAGGCCATTGCTTCACCACAAAGTCAATCTGATATCGGAATTCAGCTTTCCAAAAAACACACAGCCGAAGAGCTACACCAGAAGGTAATAGAACCGATTGAGACGAAAGAACCTACTGTTAGCGGTGCTGAAGACGCATCTAAAGCCTCTGGTGTTAACACAAGCCATCAACCAGAGCAGCAAGAGGTGGCAGCCTCAGATGAAACTGAAATTACAATTTCCCACAACTCCTAATTAAACCTCTGGTGAATCATAGTTTGTCATTCTACCAATAAGTATCTTTTGTCCATAATATCGCGAGTATTGCTTCACATGTAAGCATATACGTGTCATAATCTATAGGTAACAAATAGAGTCTTATGCAACCACAGGGTCAATCACAAATACCAGTTCAACAACCTCAACCCGCTCAGCAAAGAGCAGTACTACCTGGTGTTCAACATGCTCAGCCTCAAGTAGCTAAGCCACCCATTAACCCTAACAGTACTCAAAATTCACTTCAAATCGCTGCGATTCGTGATGGTATTGTAATAATGAGGGACGGTAGCTTTAGGGCCGTTGTGATGGCTAAAAGTATCAATTTTGACTTAATGAGCCCCGCAGAGCAAGAGGCCGTAGAATATGCCTACCAAAGCTTTTTAAACTCCTTGTATTTTGATATACAAATATTTATGCGTTCTCGTAAAATAGATATGACACCATATCTAGATCGGCTTAATAAACAAAGACACGAAATAGACAACATGCTTCTTGGGATGCTAATGGAAGATTACATGTATTTTATTGATGATCTTGTGCAGCAAACCAATATAATGAGTAAACAGTTCTATATAGTGGTACCTTACTTTTCTCAATTAAATGCAGGGCAGGCAGTTAAGAGCAGTGCCGGGCTAATGGGCGGGCTATTTGGTGGAGGAAATAATAAAAATAAAGTGTCTATAGATGAATCTCTACTAGAAAAGGCAAAGACAGAACTAAAAAACCGTGTTCAGAGTATCATGAATGGTTTGCTGCAGATAGGTGTGCAATCTATGCCCCTTGATACTCAGGAGCTGATAGAGCTTTATTACAACGCCTACAACCCAGACACTGCCACCAGGCAAACTCTTAATAATATGAATAATCTTAACGTGCCGATAACAACCAAGGGCGTAGGGCAAGCCCCTAAGCCTAATATCGGAGGCACTCTATGAGAATTATATCTAGAATTTTATATTTTAAATTTGCTGGCTTAAGTTTAAAAATGCAAAATGAAACAAGGGTGGTCTTGTAATGGGTTTTAATAAAAAACAAGACGCAGTAAGCTTAGCGCAACAACAGCGTGCCAGAGAGCAGCGCGAAGTTGAACAAGCCTTTATGAAAGGTGTTTCTGACTTCAGAGACTTCATAGCACCAAGTAGCCTAGAAATTGAATCAGGCCATTTTAGACTAGGTACATTGTATGCAAGAGCATTCTACGTATACGGCTACCCAAGACAACTGTTTACCGGCTGGCTTTCTTCAATAATCAATCTAGATGAAGAAATCGACCTTTCTATGTTTATTTATCCGGTCGAAAGTCAGGTGGTTTTAGAAAACCTTCGCAAGAAGGTGAGTCAACTTGAAGCAGGCCTGCAAATTGATGCTGAAAAAGGTAGGGTACGCGACCCCGCCAAACAAGCTGCGATTATAGATGCCGAATCATTACGAGACAGCCTTCAAATTGGTGAAGAAAGATTCTTTAGACTCGGAATGTACTTTACTATCTATGCAAAAAGTCTTGAGGAATTAGAGCTAGTTCAGCATAAAGTTGAAACAATTCTTGGGCAACAACTAGTTTACTCTAAGCCTGCAACGGTTCAGATGGAACAAGGCCTGAATTCAACCTTACCACAAATGATGGATCAACTAATGGTAAGAAGAAACATGAATACCGGCGCTTTGGCAACCAGTTATCCATTCACTAGCGCTGATCTTACTCAAGAAAACGGCGTACTCTACGGCATCAATATGCACAATAGTGGACTAGTGTTATTTGATCGGTTCACTCTTGAAAATGCCAACATGGTTGTATTTGCAAAATCAGGAGCAGGTAAATCTTTTGCCGTAAAACTTGAAGCACTAAGAAGCATGATGTTTGGCACTGAAATCGTAATTATCGACCCTGAAAATGAGTATGAAAGGCTGTGTGATGCTGTGGGTGGTACCTACATAAGAATGAGCTTAAACTCATCTACCAGAATAAACCCGTTCGATCTCCCGCAAGTTGTAGATAAAGAAGATGGCGACAACGCACTTCGCTCAAACCTAATAACCCTTCATGGATTAATGCGCTTGATGATGGGCGGGGCATTAAGCCCAATAGAGGAAGCTGACTTAGACCAAGCCTTGATTGATACTTATGCTAAAGCCGGTATAACCGGAGACCCGCTAACTCATCAAACACCTCCACCAACTATCGGTGACCTTTACGAAACACTACTTCACATGCAGGGCACTGGACCGGGGATGGCACAGCGCTTAAGAAAGTACACTACCGGAACATTTGCGGGTATATTCTCACAACAAAGTAATGTCAATATCAATAATCATATGATTGTATTTAATATTCGTGACCTGGAAGATGAACTTCGTCCGGTTGGAATGTATATTGTACTAAATCATATCTGGAACAGAACTAAATCTGATAAAAGACGAAGAAATCTGATTGTTGATGAAGCCTGGCAACTATTAAAACATCAGGATTCTGCCAACTTTATGTTCAGCGTAGCAAAGCGTGCCAGAAAATATTACCTCGGCTTAACAACAATCAGCCAAGATGTCGAGGATATGATGAGCTCGCAAATGGGTAGAGCAATTGTAAGCAACTCATCAATGCAGCTGCTTTTAAAGCAGTCCACTAGTGCGGTTGATGTTCTTTCTGCTGTATTTAAACTTACTTCGGAAGAAAAGAAGAGGCTAGGGCAGTTCCCAGTAGGTCAAGGATTATTATTTGCAGGCCAGAATCATGTACATGTCCAGATATTAGCCAGCCCAACAGAAACTAGCTTAATAAGTACAAGTCCTGATGAAATTAAAAAAGTTCAAGAGGTAGCCAGTCGCGCACAAGAGGCATATCAACTAATGACACAAGGCAAAGCAACCGGAAACATCGCCGCTAATCAATGATGCAGTATATGGTAAATTATTTTATGCAAGAGATTAACTAAGTCAAATGGATAAAAACCCTTTAAGTGGAGGTGGTGGTAAAATACCTGGTACGGGTATTCCGGGCACTGATCACGGTAGTAGCTCTTTACCAAAGGCACCTTCAAGCAATAACAGCAATTTTTCTTCTATGCCAAATGATGGTGATGAACAGGCGTTCAAGGTACCTGGATTCGGAAAAGCCGAAGACGAAGAGAAGAAGGGGCTTGCAAATCGTTTTGAACAAGGCAAGCAGATAAGTAAAGAACTTGCGTCTGCTGCTTCCGGTAAGTCCGGGGGTAAACGACCCAACGCTAAAGACGACCCCCTCACTACAAATCAGCGTCAGGCCACTGATACAGCGGTTCTTGCTGCTCGGGGCGCTAGGGCAGCACTTGGCGATGAACGTGCCTTGAAAGAAATGGCAGAACATCCTTTAGAAACCGCCAAGGAAGCAAAAAATGCTAGTAAATTTTTACTCAAAGTAGTAGCCATAGGATGTGCGATTGTAATAATTAGTATTATGCTGATGTTTGCAATGCTGTCAAACTTCTCCCAGCAACATGTTAGTCAAGTCATAAAAGACAGGTCATTTACACCGATTGACGTAACCGGCGCTCGTCGTGTAAGTCAAATTTTTTCTGAAACAATGTTTGGCAATGAAAAACATTTTGATGTTTTGAAGGTTCTCACAAATCTAGGAGAGGAAGAAAGAATTAGATTTTTTAAGGGTAATTCTGAACTATCAACAAAAGAGTTCATAGAATCACAAAACACCTCCAGTGGTGGGATAGTTATGGTTATCGGATCTAAGAGATTAACTGTACCCGCAAATATATCCAACACGTCATCACCTGAAACAATAGAATTCATTAAACGATTAGAAATTACTATCAAGTCAACCAATTTGATGGGTAATGAATCACGCATATTCAGAAGCCCTTCAGCAAAACAAGTATACAAACAATTTGGCATCAATTTATTTAGGTGGGAAAATGAGGCTAAAGATGTAAAAACATATAGCGACAACATGAAGACATTATACGAAAGTATCAAAGACACCGAACAAACCAGCTTAAAGCTAAAGGATGTCGATGACTCCGGCAAGCAACTTGATGCTGTTACGCTAGAACTACTAGACAAAGATCTACCAAGATCACAGAAAAGTGTAGCAATTAAAACCGCTGATATCGCATGGGATAAAACTACTGGAACAGAATCTTTAAATAAATACGCCCAGGATATTGGTGAAACTGAATTTGCTATATCTGCCTACTGCACTGCTAAGTCTTACATTGATAATTATGAAAAAATCGTGACTCAAAAGTTTGTTAATTCTCAACGTGCAGCGCTTAAGCTATTGAGTAGTGACGACCAAGTCATGGTTGGTAAAGTTAACCCAAAAGCAGTTTCGTCAGAGGCGCAACAAATAGAGTTTTTTGAAGATGCACGACCATACCTACAGGCAATTAATGCTGATGTAACCAATCGTCGCCCAACCTTAAATGAAGGGCAATTAGCATACCAGGATCCTCGTATAGTAAAAGCCGTAATGGAAGGAATTCGGGATGTTTTCGAAAAACCCTTTAGCGATGATGGTGCTGCAAGAGAGCTTATTGATTTAATCGCTCCAGGTGGTGGTGATGATGGAGGAGTCATTGGGAAAATTCCTCTAATTGGTGAGTCTATTGATGGCGCTTTAGATATTGGCAGAGACTTTATGTTAGATAGAATAGCAGACTTAATGCCGGATAAACTTATAGGCTTCATTGCTGATCGTCTCTACCCTGTTATATGTAAGAACTTAAGTGTTCCTGGTGGGGTAGTAGGAAACGTTATAGATTTAATTGCCGGTAAGATTACAACAAAATCCATACTTGAGGCAACAAGAAATACACTTTTAGAAAACGGTGCCTATGAGCTTGCAAACCAGCTTGGGCTCAGCGATAACCCCACTATCTTCTCAACTCCGACTGAGAATTTCATGAAGTTTATGTACAGAACCCAAAAAACGATCGAATTTGCCGGACTAGATGATGGCGCAGAACTAGTTTCGAAAGATTTTGAAGGCGTATCTGCGCTTAGCAATGAACTTTCACGTATAGGTGGTGGTAGAATGCTAGATCTTAAAGAGCAACTTGCGCTTAATCAGCAAAAGAGTGAAAGAAATTATGCAGTTCTTAAAGATAAGCCATTGTCATATCGATTGTTTAGTCTAAGCAATCAATATTCGCCCATATCAATAGTTGCATCCCGATCACCAAAAAGCATAAATGGAGCCACGAAGCGAACGCAATCACAAGTAGCCTCTATATTTTCTCCAGTAAAGAGCTTTGGCGGAAGTATCAACAAGGCTATCGCCGCCAAGACAACCACTACCGTAGTTGCTCAGTCCCTCGCTGTAAACGATAAATACGACCGAACCGTTATGATTGGATATTCTGTTGATGAGCTAAAAAAGATGCACGAAGACATATCATTCTGGCCAAAACAAAACAAGATATTTGTAGAAGAGAATCTTAAGTCTCTAGAAAAAGCTTATGGTGAATGTTTTAATCCACAAAATTCTATAAAAATACTCCATGATAAAAAAATAAATGTATGGGAAGGTGACTGCAGTCCCGATAAACTCAAGGGAGATGATATGGCTCTACACTACCGCTTGTATCTACTTGATAATATGCAGACTAACAGCTTGACCGACCTAGAAACAGTTACCCAGGACTCGCTAGGCAAAGACTCTGGTAGCATGGATAATTCTGTTGGAGGACCTCTTCCATCCGGTGAAGCGCAAGATCTTGCAAAACAGATATTAGATACTGGTAATTTTTCTGCAGATTCTCGTTATAAAAAACAAATTGAAGATATTGCAAACGGAAAAGGTGGCTGTAACGTAAACCCTACTATCTTAAGCTTATTACTTATGATTACTCAAAAATATAGTATAACCGTAAGTTCAATAAATAGGTTCTGTACAAATAAGTTAACGGATTCAGGTGAAGCTAGCTATCATTGGCGTGATGGCGGTGGTCACGCAGTAGATATTAGCGTCGTTAACGGAGTGGCGTCATCTGGAGCTACACCCAATGACCTTGACTTGCTCAATTTTATTCTACCATCTTTGCCCAGTGGATCCGGCATAGGCCAGTCGGGTTGTAGGTCAAAGCCAATAAGTCTACCTTCTGGGGTTAGGGAATTTAGCGATACGTGTAATCATATACACATACAGGTACCTGTACAATGAAGCAAAGAATAGCTGCCATACTACTGACTGCATTAGCCTTGATATCCATACAACAGCCCATACTTGGATACACTATTAGTCAATCAGATTTAGATGCAATACGAAGAAACCACCCATTCTATGACCCAAATGCTAGTTGCTCTTCAAGTGGATCTAGTAGTACAAATACAGGAGAATCAGATTCTGAACCAAATGGACCAGGTAAATTATTTATTATTGGAGATTCGATTGGAAGCGGCCTCATAGGGCCTCTTGGTACTGAACTGGGGGCGAATTGGTCTGTAACGGGTGATACAAGAGTCGGTAGGCCACTATCAGAAGGAATAACTGTTGCCAAATCCGCACCCGAAGGTCTAAAGAACGCCCAATACATCCTCGTTGTGTTGGGCACTAACCCAGATAATAAAATGACACAGGCGGGTATTAACGAAATGCTGTCTGCTATTACAACAAATAATTCTACTGCCAAAATTTTTTGGCTACGAATTAATGTCACCAGAGAAGATCTTGTAGCAAACGCTACCTCTTTTAATGGATTACTATCATCGACATCCGGCATTACAGCACTTGATAACTCATCGATTCTTGCAGGTGATGGAGTACACCCAAGCAACTATACTGAACTTGCAAAATCAATCGCCTCAAATATATCTAGTGGCTCAAGTAATCAAGGCAATACCGGCTCCCAATCATCTAATCCCTGTGGACCGTGCCCTATTAACGGCCTGAGTGGCGTACTACCCGTCGAGGGTGAAAATGCAGAACGTGCATTTAAATTCTTTTTAAGCGTTGGATACACTCCGGAGTGGGCTGCAGGAATTGTTGGCAATATGATTGCCGAATCAGGTGTTGAGCCACAGCGGCTTCAAAATACTGCATCTGGTGTTATAACACCTGCTTCAGAGGCGGTTAACTCCAAACTTGGGTGGGGATTAGTACAGTGGACTCCAGCAAGAAAAATCATAGAATCTGTCGGGGTTGATAAAGCTGATGATATGGGAGTTCAATTAGACTTTCTATACAAGCAGCTCGAAGGCCAAACTTCTGCATATAACGAAAAGTCAGCAGGTGACAAACTGAAGCAAACCACCACCGTAGATGATGCTGCAAAAATATTTATGACCAAATACGAGAGACCAAAAGACCAAAGCCCAGCGGCACAAGAAAAACGTGCAGCACTAGCGAGGGGTGTATATGACAAATACAGCGGGGTCAGCTCTCCAACCGGTGGTGGAAATACATCAACTAGCTCCTGTGGTGGTTCAGGGGGTGGTGGGGTTGCAACTGTAGACGGCTTTACTTTTCCATTAAAAACCACTAAGGGGGTAATTACTAAAGGTAATGAGGTTGGTGCAAAATGGTGTGATGGTAATTTTCCAACGACAAATTGCCACCATGACTATGAAGCAGGAGATATAATGGTACCGGCGGGTACAATTGTTATCGCAGCAAAAGAAGGGACTGTAATTAGGGCAAAAAACTCAGCCGGCAGCTGTGGATCAAGTGTACAAATACGTGATAGTAGTGGCCAAGTTTACTACTACACACATATGGCAAATAATTCAGTGCCCGTAACCGAAGGTCAACAAGTGAGTGCTGGCACCGTGCTTGGGAGTGTATCAGCCAATCAACACTGCAACTCATCCCCGCATCTTCATTTTGACATGCCAGCATTACCGCTAAGTAGCAGACCATCATGCAGTGGAGCGGCATGTAACTCATACTCATTCTTAGATGTTCAGCCAATTCTTGTTAAATCATACCAGGCACTACCGGAATAGGGGGTTAATTATGTTAGGAAATATTTTTACAAGAAAACAAATAATTGTAGTGGCGTTTATCTTATTACTACCCACACTCATCTGGCTTATCACTCGGCGTACATTATTAACTGTTAGCACCTCTACTAAAAATAGCTCTGAAGTAACTTTGTTTTATACTGTAGCTGGCGAAAACCCAAGTCGCATTAGGCCTGGTATAAACTTAGTTAAACCTGGGATGGCTACTATTAATGCCAGTACGGAAGAAGAGCAGACTATTGTATTTCAAAAGGCTAAGACCCTATGGAGCAATCAAGTTTCAATAAACCTACAGCCTCAAAAAGAAAACAAGAAGGTAATTGGCAATTCCAGATCAGTTATTACTTGTGTTAGTGGGGATATATATAAACCAGAATTATTGATGTCAAGCTGTCAAAATAACTATAGCTATAAGCAAACACTTAATGGCAGTATATCACACGAAAAATCATATCCTCACCAAAAAATTATTGGAGTTACCACATCATACAAGGATGGGTATTTATCTATAGTCAGTGACTATTCTGAAGGGTCTGTAAAATACAAGCTCGTATACACCACATCAACAAATCAAATAACTATTGATCAAGGAGCAGGGGTATCTGTCGGTGATGTAGGCGACCCTCGAATATTCACCTCAGACAATATGCGATCTTTTATTATCTTAAATCCAAACAATAATACCATTTCATTTTACCAAGACACAAAAGATAACACGCCTTTAACCAACAAGCTAGACCCAGAATTTACTAAGCTAAATTTTGAACAGTTTGCAGTCTCGTTAAACTCTGATAATCTCAGCATTGCTTACCCTCTAAGTAGAGAGTCATCTGCAAGTGATGGCCTTGGAGACCCTAATACACAAGTTCAAGTAAATAAGTACTCTGTTACTGATTCAGCAATAACAAGAAAATCAAAACGCATTATTCAGCTTAATAAAATCAATGGTGATATATTTCTACAGAATGAAACACTGCTACTACTTGGACAAGATGGATTTCTTCATATTTTTGATATTACAAACGATCAACATAAACTACAAGCTTCAATACCTAATGTAAGCAATGTAACTACAACTAGTGACGATATTTATTATAGGTCGCAAAAATCCATATACAGCTATATTAAATCTGAGAATAAATCATACCTACTTAGCAGGCTTAGTGATATAAATGGATCTAACCTCATGATTCTTAAAGGCCGTCCCGTAGTAATTGGCAACACAAATGCCTCACCATCTACTTTTGGTGCATATGTAATTACAGATAAAGAAAAGCCTAATACGCTAAATTTAGCTACGATAATACCCTATAACCCAAAGGAGCTCCCGATTATTAATTCAGATTATCTCGATAGAAGTATGTATTTTTCTGTAGACTTAAAATCCATGATTATTGATAGAGACACTGGAACTGTAACTTATAATAAAGCCGAGTTTGAACAAAAGAAAAAGATAATTATCGGTAGACTCAAAGCAGATGGAGTTGATGTCAAGAAATATGATATCAACTTTAAGCCTGGACCTTAATTAACTTTTTAGGGGCATGACTACATGTTGGTAATTGCTATTTTCTGGGTCGGTTAGGATACATGGGCTAATTGATCCACTAAAACGGAAGTTAATTTTACTACTTTCAAAACAATTTAAGGCGTCGGTAAGATAGCGAACATTCAATACCACACTGCCAGATCCGGTAACCTCTGCTTGTATATCAGAGCTATTATCACCAACTTGTGATGCGACCGAACTCACAGTAACTAGATTATCAGATTCTGATACTTTTATAGTAATACTTCCACCACTCTCTCTAGCAAACAACCCAGCTAACTTAGAGGCAGTTAACAATGATTCACGATCTAGAGTGAACTCGATATCACTTTTTTCTGGAATTAATTGTTTATATTCTGGATATTGACCCTCTATCAATCTACTAACTAATTCTGTTTCACCAGCAACAACACCAAACTGTTCTTCGTCAAAAAGTACCTCTATTTCAGCCTCAGAACCTTCTTGCATTATCTTAAGGGTATCCTGGAAGCTCGGTAGAGGAATAATAGCACTAAATGTCTCTTCTATACCATCTATGGTATATTCTGCCAACCTATATCCGTCTGTAGCAGCTATATTCAACTTACCATCTGCACTATGTAGATATATTCCGCCGAGCACTGGTCTAGTCTCATCGTGAGATGCGGCTAACATTGTTTTTTGAAGGGCATCTTTTAATACAACCTTGTTCAATATTATCTTTTTACCTTCCTTTATTTTAGGAAGAGCAGGGAAGTCCTCCGCGCTCATTCCTTGAATATGCGAACTATATGAACCAGCTTGAACAGATAATTTATTACCCTCAAAAGATAGTTCAATAATTTCATCTTTAGGTAACTGTGCAACAAAATCACTTAACAATTTTGCGGGAACAGTTACTTCTCCGATGTCATCGATCTTACTTTTAGTTATATTTGTTATCGCTACTTCCAGGTTAGTGGCTGAAAGTTCTAATTTGTTTTCAGTAGCTTTGAACAATATATTTGCAAGTATAGGTAAGGGAGCTCTTGCGCTAGCCACCCTGGCCATTAAAGAAAGCGCTTTATTTAAGTTAGTTTGTGTAATTTTAACTTTCATATAAACCTCCTTTGGTTTAATTGGTTTTCTTTGTATAAACAAATAGTAGTAATAGTAAGGGGTGTGGAAACGTTGGAAAAACCAGTCAACAAACAGTAGTAATTTTTAGAAAATACGCTGTGGAATACATGTGTGGTAAAAGTGTATAGAACTACTTTTTTACACAGACGGGTAATGAGATTAGTTAAGTGCTGTGAATAAGTTAAGTTATTGCACATATTGTACACAGTATAACCCACAGGTTGTACACATTTTTTACCCATGTAGCATCTCCCTGATCTCTGTCAGGTGCTGTCTAGTAACGAAATCATTACTCATTAAGCTCTGTATTTTTTCAACTGAGTGCAATGCTGTCGTGTGGTCTTTTCTGCCGAGCTCTACGGCAATTTTAGGAAAGCTAAGGTGGAGCTCGCTCCTAAGTAGGTACATCGCAAACTGGCGAGGTACGACAATAGATTTATCTCGCTTAGAGCTGGTTATTTCATTCACAGAAATATCAAAATGCTCTGCTGTTTTTTCAATTATAGATTTAGGAGACAGATGTTTGGGCATGTGTTGCTTGCCCTTGATAAGCTCTTTAGCGATGTTAATATCTGGCTCCATATCACGAAGTTCACAGTAGGCGATTAATTGATTTAATGAACCCTCTAGTTCTCTAATATTTGTCTGGATATTTTTAGCGAGGTATTCAACCACATCTTCCGGGAGTACCATATTGTGACTCGCAGCTTTATTTTGTAAAATCGCTTGTCTGGTTTCTATGTCCGGTGGTTGAATATCTATCGCCATACCCCATTCAAATCTGCTTCTAAGGCGATCCTCAAGTGTCGGAATAGCCTTGGGTGGTTTATCGCTAGTTATGATAATTTGCTTATTTGCTTGATGAAGGGCGTTAAATGTATGGAAGAACTCCTCTTGGGTCTTTTCTTTGCCGGCAATAAACTGAATGTCATCAACTATTAATACATCGGCACTACGGTATCTGGTAGAAAACCCCTTCTTTTTAAACTGTATATATTCCAAAAACTCATTCACGAATGTTTCAGTAGAAACATATACAATATTGGCCTCCGGGTTATTAGCCTTAATGCCATTGCCGACTGCTTGTATAAGATGTGTTTTACCTAAGCCTACACCTCCATACAAAAATAGAGGATTATATTTTTCACCAGGATGATTTGCTATAGATTGGCACGCCGCATAGGCAAGCTCGTTGCCAGAACCAACAATAAAGTTATCGAAGTTGTATTTATCATTCAACGGTAACCTTGTACTTGAATTTAATTTGGGCGTAAGTGTAGTGGGGGAGTTTTTTGCTACAAGTACCTGTTCTTTAGGAGACTGCTTGTCTTTGGGTGTTATTGTGCAGACAATAGTTTTAACTGCAACTCCATGCTTTTCAAGAAGTGAGAGTATGGTTTTGTTAAATTTAACCTCTAACTGTTGTTTAGTAAATATATTAGGTACTAAAATAACCGCCTTATGACTGTCGTATGATTCAAGAGTTGATTTCTGAAACCACGTAGCATAACTGGCTCTAGAAACCGATAACTCTATTTCAGCAAGTACCGAACTCCAAATGTCGTTATTCATTTACCACTTCTCCACATAATTCGTAACCTTTACTATACACATAATGACGACTTTTCCACAAACATTTTTCTAGAAGATTGTACAAAAATAAAAACACATCTAAATCAGTAAAGTTTTCCACAACCATAAAATAACAGATGAGAGATTGTGGAAATATATCAGTTCTATGTGGATAACAAAAAGTATGCTACAATACACAGTATTAAATTTATCAATAATATATACGGAGCAACCGGGAGTAATACAATATGCCAAAGAGAACATTTCAACCAAAAAAACGACACGCAAAAAAGAACCATGGCTTTAGAGTTAGAATGAAGACCGCAAACGGTCAAAAAACCCTGAAGAACCGCAGACTTAAAGGTCGCGCTCGCTTAAGTTACTAATCTATCTAAATAGTTGATATATAATAGTTAAGTTATACAAAAGCAATTTTCTTAATGGGGATTTACCACGTGAACATCCAATATCATATATTAAACACTACTACCAATGATTGCTAAAAAATACAGATTTCATGGATACGGTTCATTAAAATTCGTATATTCCAAGGGTAGGGTTGCCAGAAGTAAATATTTGGCAATTAAGTTTCATCCTAACCCAAGAAGAGAAAATAGTAGGTTGGCAGTTGTGGTATCAAAAAAGGTTACCAAGAAAGCACCAGCACGTAATAGAATTAGGCGTAGAATATACGAATCTATGCGAGTTAAATGGAATTTAATCAACCATGCCCCAGCTAATGACATGATCATAACAGTATTTGATGAGCGAATCGGCACAATACCCAGTAAAGAACTAGACTTGATTATCGATGAATTATTAACCAGCGCTAGATTGAAGAATCAGACATAAGACATAAGACATAAGATATATCAAATGAAAAATGTCAAATGCCAGATGTAAAATGTAAAATGGAATATGGGTGTTAAGATAAAAATAAATATTAAATGCCAAATGTAAAGTGGTAAACATACAGCGTATCTAATGCCAAATGAGAAACACCACTCCTCACAAGGCTAGTGCCAGATAAGAAATGATTGATGTATGATGTATCAAATATCAAATATCAAATATCTCATATCCCTAGTAACCAGTCCCCAACGCTACTAAACCTCAATCTCAAAAAACATGGTATTATATACGTAATGTTTCAGACTTACATTGTTCAACCAATATATAACTTATTGCTAGCAATCTACGGATTGCTCCCAGGGCATGATCTCGGAATAAGCCTAATTATTTTCACGGTCATAATTAGGTTGGCGATGTGGCCATTATTGAAGAAGCAACTTCATCAAAGTAAGGTGATGAGAGATATGCAGCCGGAGCTTAAGAAGATTAAGGTAGCATCTAGTGGCGATAAGCAAAAAGAGGCTGCGATGATGATGGAACTCTATAAAGAAAAAGGAATCAGTCCCTTCAGTTCAATTGGTCTCACACTTGTCCAGCTACCGATTTTTATTGGTGTTTTTCATGCCGCACGCGATTTAAGTGAAAACTTAGATAAAATGAGCTACTTTACATATAGTTTTGTTAAGAATATACCCCATGTTGCAGAGGTTATAGCAGACAAAAGCAACTTCAACTTTATCTCCTTTGGATTTATAGATCTTAGCCAAAAAGCATTTTCTAACGGCAAGATTTATCTCCCTATCTTAGTACTAGCTATTGCGGCAACAGTTTTTCAATTTATTCAATCTAAGCAACTTATGCCACAGCCAAAAGAAAAGAAGAGTCTTCGTGAGATATTACGAGCCAGTGCCGCAGACGGTAAACAACCCGAGCAAGAGGATATGAGTGCTGCTATGACTAACTCCATGATGTACATGATGCCATTCTTAACCTTAATGTTTGCATTATATGCTCAAGGAGCAATGGTGGTGTACCTGTTGGCAAGCAGTTTAATTGGTATCGCTCAACAATCACTTATCTTTAAAAAAGATACAGAAGAAATGGAATCAGAGGCAGAAGTAGAGGTGGTGTCTGTTAAAAAACAGAGTATAACCGAAGCTCCAAGCAAGGTAAAGAAGGGTAAAGTTACTACAAAAACCAGAATTATTGCACCAAGTAGCGACAAGAACACTACACCAAAAAAATCTTCTAAATCTAAAAAAAGGAGAAGATAATGAACGAAAACGATCAAGCCATAGAAGATGCTCGTAAGTTTCTTGAGGATCTACTTTCGTTTTTTGGACTCAACGTAGTAATTTCAGCAACCCTTGCGGAAGATGTTATTGAACTTTCTGTACCATCCACGCACCTAAACGGATTCTTAATTGGTCAACACGGTGATACTCTGCGTGCCATGCAGGCAATGGTGAGTACAATGCTAAAAAATAAAGAATCTCCACTTAATAGGGTTAATATTGATATCGCAGATTATAAACAAAAACATGCCCAAAAGATCTTAGAGGAGTTAGATGGGTGGGTGAAAGAAGTTCGCGAATCAGGAAAGCCTATAGCACTGAAGCCTATGAACGCAGCTGACAGAAGAACAGTACACCGAGGTCTGGAAGATTATAGCGATGTCAGTAGTCACTCTGAGGGCGAAGGGCGAGATCGACACATAGTCTTGGAGCTATCTGCATAACGCTAAACCTGTTTCTCTAGATTAGATATTAAAATTATATATAGTTTTTGAGTGAGACAGTTTTTGTAACACGCTCTGCTACTTTTAGGAATTTTTCATCCGCAGTTACTAACGTGGCCTTATGTACTACAGCCGTAGCGAGATGGATGGAATCGGCAATTCTTAGTGAGGGATGAGTTATTCTAAGTTCCCCGGCCCTGCGAGCTATTGTACGGTCTACTTCTACACAAGAGGTGTTCTTTAGGCCATCTAAAAATTTGTAAGCAATATTTATAGAGGCCTGATCTTTGGCGCCGAGCACTTCGGTGTATGTCAGGGCAGAAAAAATTGCCTGGAAAGTACCATCTTCAACTTGTCTAAGAATATGTACGGCATTTTTTGCGAGGGGCATTTGTTCGAGTAAGGCGTATAGAAACACATTTGAATCAATCGCGATAACATTAGACATATAGTTTTCTAGCCCCTATCTTCATCACGCCATTTACGAATAGTAGTAACTGGATCTTCTCCCCAGCAAGAGGGTTCTATCGAGCCAGCGTACTTATCTATAACTGATTCGACATCAAAAACTATCTTTTTATCTCGTTGTTTTACGCTAATCTTTTGTCCCACTCTAATACCTAGTTCACGACGTATTTTTTTAGGTATAACAACCTGATAGTTGCTAGAGACTGTTACTTGTTCTTCCATACTTTAATAATACTAAATCATAAAAGATTTGTCAACCGTACAATAATTTCATTTCGTATTACAAATATATAATATACGTAGTAATTCATACTAAGATCATAGAGCAGTCTTCGGGTCCAGTGAGTCATACCAATAGCTCTCTTAAAGTAGCCAAGCTGTGCATTGTAAATGGAATATGAAATATGAAATAAGAAATATGGTTTCTAGGGCAATAAAATTAATGCCAAATATAAGATGTTAAATGATTAATTACTCTCGTTAATGCTAAATGTAAAATGCGAAATGTAAAATATAACCCGCCAAATGATTAATTACTCTCGTTAATGCCAAATGATAAATGTAAAATGTTAAATACACCATCTCTAATCTCCAGGCCCCATTAAAGCCTTGGCTAATTAAGCATAAACCTGTTTAATATACCTATGGCAAAAAAGAAATCAATTAAACAATCTCAGCCTAAAACTTTTTGGCAGAAGGCGAGGAGTCTTAAATGGTATGTAAAGTTACTAATAGTAATCATTATTGGGGTAATTGGTTTCCAGATATTCAAAGTATCAGTAAATAAACACAATATTGCGTTGTTAGATGAGGCTGAAGCCAAGATGCGCGCCCTAGAAGTGCCAGAATCATTGGAGACTAGATACGAAAGGTCTTGCGCCCTCAAGAGCGTTAAATTCCAAAGCTCTGGAAGACCACTGTGTGGAGTGCATAGGTTCGATATTCTCACAAGCGATAATCTAGAGGATGCGAATAATAAAATACAAGCTTTTCTTGACACTAGTAGTGTGAGGGGGCAAAATTATGATAAAAATAAACTCAAAGACCGTATTGAGGATTTTGGATATTCAAGTGTTGAAATACTGCCACTCGCTGATAATCTATCCTGCAGTTACTACTTCACATACGATTATCCGGGTTATCAGTGGAATAGATTGGGTTTGAGTGATGAAAAAAAATACCTCAACATTACAACGGGCTGTACAAAAAGAGTAATATTCCAAATATATCCAGAATCTTATTAATCTCGTTGCTTCTTTTACTACAAATAGTATAAACTCATAATATGAACAGGCGGTTACTAGTTTGTATAGTAATTACGTTAAGTATACTTAATCTTGCGAGATCTAGTAGCGTAAGTGCTAACCCGTTTGGCTGGTTTGATGCAAATATAAATATTACGTTAAAAGATGAAGGAGTTCAGGTCTACCCCCAAGCCGATTATTGGGGAATGTATTGTACAAAAACTGGATCTCACAAGTTCTATTATAAATATTATGGTGGCGTAAGCGACCTCACAGTAAGCGACAACTGTGCTTACTACACTGATTATGGCTATTATAGCTCTAGCTACGGATTGTTGTTGGCCGGTACAGACACTAGTTATAAAGTATTTAACTATAATAGCCCCACACCAGTAGATTTTGTTGTTCCAATTCCACAGAGTAATAACGCAGTAATCTTTAATAAATACATGAGCGTATACGAGGATCTGCCCGGTAACATAATACCCGAGTATCAATTAACCGGGAGACTCAATAATTATAAGCTAACTAATGATCCAAATTCTACAGAAAGGCAAGTAAAGTATGCAGATGGTACTAGACTACAACAAATACAAAGAAACAGTCTGAGTTTTTCTGGTGATGGTAAGTTTTTAGCTACTAATATTGGTTATCATCAGGTTATCGTAAACCTAAAGACTAAACAGGCAAGAAGGTTTGGCTATAACAGCATCCCTGATGGCAGGAGCACATCAGATCTCTCTACATCATTAAATAGCGATGGAAGCGTTGCATTAGTAAATCACAACGTTTTCACCACTAGGCTAGAGTTGTATAACTTAAATAGTTGTACCCCCGGACTTAATAATATTGAAGATTGCCAAAAAAGAGAGCTTTATGAGTATGTCAAACAGCGTATTACTGGGTTGCAGAAGGTGCTTTCTGCCAGATTTGTAACAGATGAAAGTATTGAATTATATGTAAACGTAGTTAATGAAGGGGGTGGAGTAGGTGTTAAGAAGTATATTCTTAATATTCCGGGGTCGCATTACTTTCAATACCTAGGAATGGGGGATTCGTTTGCTTCTGGTGAGGGCGCCTATGATTACAAGCAAAATACCGATTTTGATGGGAATATGTGCCATCTTTCAAAAAACTCGTACCCGTATCTAATTAAAACCAGCCTAGACTATCGAGATTCAGAATCTGTGGCGTGTAGTGGTGCGCAGATAAAAGATGTCCATAATATTCTAAAGAAAGCCTATAGTGATAATGACCCGCAGGGAAAAGGAAAAGATGACGAAGTATTTGACACAGAGATATTCACAAATTTCTTACCAGGCTACAGAAGGCAGCAAGATTTTGTAGAAAAATATAAGCCGGATGCCATAACCATTTCTATCGGTGGCAATAATATTAACTTCGGTAAAAAATTACTTTACTGCATATTAAATCAATATAGTTGTTACGAAGATGCCGGTAATAAACAGAAGATACTGGCTGAGATTAAAGCTCAAATAGAACCACTTTCCGCAACATATAAAAGCCTAAAACAAAAGAGCCCAAGCTCACGTATTTATGTAATTGGTTACCCTGAGCTCGTTAAACCAGGCGGTGATTGTGCAAATAATGTTAGGCTTTCGGGTGATGAGCTTATCCTTGCACAAAATATAGTACACGACCTCAACCAAGCGATTAAACTTTCGGCAAAAAAAGCCGGAGTCGTATACGTTGATGCTACAAAAGCATTTGATGGTAAGCGTCTTTGCGAGGCAGACTCAAAGCAGTTGGCAATAAACGGCGTAACGGCCGGCAACGATAAACTTATGGTAATTGGTAACGAGACATACCATCCAAACAAACTAGGACATCAATTATATAAAGATGTTATTTTAAGCCAGACTAACAACCTTCAGACTGTAATGCCAGAAGCTGATGATTCAGTTGATTCAGATAGCTTAGATAGTCTATTGATACCACCGGGCACACAAGTAGATGCTAGTATCGGACGCCCCATCTTAGAGGACGGGCTTTTTGGAGACATCATGAAGGTCGGCTCAACCATTACTAAAACGTTAACGACAAACAACTATTTCTTCAAACCAGGATCGCAGTTTAGGGTAGAGGTACATTCTACTCCGCAAGAGATTGGCACAGCTACGGCAACTAGTATAAATACACTAGATATCAACACGGTACTTCCGGACAATTTAGCACCTGGGCTTCACGCCGTTCATATTTTAGGTAATGACATTAATGGCCAACCTATAGATATTTACAAAGATTTCTTTGTTATTGCTAGTGAAGCAGATTACGATGGCGATGGAATATTGAATTCTAGTGATAACTGCACCTTTATATCCCCAATTAACGTTGATTACGATAAAGATGGTATTGATGATGGCTGTGACCCAGAAATCTCCGAACCACCAGCTGATACACCAAGCAACCCTACGCCAGACCCCACCCCCAGCCCTGAGCCACCAAAAACCACTCCGTCACCAAAGATTCTTAAAATTAAGAAGGCAATCGTCAGTATTATAAAAGCATTTTTCAGCTTCTTCATACACCTATTTAGATAAAGATTGGAATTTGGAAGTTGTAAGTTGGAAGCTGGAATTTGGAAAAATGGAATAAGAAATATGAAACATGAAAAAAATCATTAATATAAGAAGTTTAATGCTAAATGCAAAATGAGAAATGATTAATGCATCCTGTATCAAATGCCAAATGAGAAATGAGAAATGAAAATTGCTAAATATGTCACCCTTTCGGTAACAAAACAACCATATTGTAATTGAACTAAGTCTTGACTAAGCTAAGTATTTTTGATAAGCTGAAGTTATGTCAAAGGTATATGCAATTCATGAGGCTAAAACACAGCTTTCTAAGCTAGTAAAAAAAGCCGAAGAAGGCCAGGTTGTATATTTGGGCGCATACGGCAAGCCAACCGCTATACTTATAAAACTACCAGAAACACCAGAGGTAATATTCGGAGTGTTATCACATAAAAAAATGCTCAATGCATACAAAAATGAAGACCTCATTGGGCCAGATCCTGATATTGCACAAGATTTTGAAACCAGCATTAACAGACCATTGATATGAATGACAGAATACTAATCGATTCACATATTTTTATCTGGTATTTGTACGAACCAGAAAACTTAAGCCAGCCCATTAAAGACGCTATACTTAACGCTAAGGAAAGATATATTTCAACCGCGAGTATCTGGGAACTTATTTTAAAATACAAAAAAAGTAAACTGATGTACGACCCAGTTGATATGCTAAAAAGCTATAAATTTGCTGGCCTAAAGCTATTAAATATATCCGAAGCACATTTGAATATATTATTGAACATTGAATTACCACACAAAGACCCATTTGATGAGATTCTCATTGCACAAGCTACCGCAGAGTCTATGTCACTACTGACTGCGGATACTTTACTGATTAAATCACCATACCAAACTATTGACGCTAGAGTGTGAAACCCTGAGCGCGAAGCGGCGCGTGTGAAGTACAAGTGTTAGGACTTTGGGAGAAAGAGGTAAGACGTGAAATATAAGAAAAATGGAATATGAAATACGAGGTGTGAGAATGAAATATGGAATGTGAAAAATGGAATATGGTTTTTAAGTTAAAAACTTAATGCTAAATACCAAATGAGAAATGTAAAATGTAACCCGCCAAATACTAAATGATTAATGACCCTCGTTAATGGCAAATGATAAATGTAAAATGTTAAATACACCATCTCCAATCCCTAACCCTCAATACTGCCAGTCACACATAATACTATTGACAACCGGTAATACTTTTAGTAAAATGTAAGAATGAACAGCACGATTGTTACACTAAAAGGTACAACTACAATACCTAAAGAGATAAGGGATATACTTGGTATTAAGCCAGGATCACGAATTAATTTTGATATTTCTGATGGTGAGGTTAAGATTCGTCGAAATTTTTCGTTAGACGAGCTTAAGAGCCTTAATACTAAATACATTGATAAAAAAATACAAAAACTATCCATCGATGATTTAAGAAATATTGCTTCAGAGAGTAGGGTTGCTGAAGCAAAAAAGAAGTTCAACTTACAATGAAAACATGCTCTTTAGACACCAACTGCTTACTCTCACTTATTTTGCCGGGTCGTGAACCGCAGGCTAAAAAGTTATCGAGATACTTAGTAAATTCGAATGCCATGTTAGCGACCTCGTAGTTAGTGAGATAGAGTTTATTCTCTCTAAAGCCTGTAATTCTACCCCGTGTAATAGTTGCCGAAAACTTGCTAACACTGATAAATCTCGATAACATCAACTGCAACAGAAATTTATTTAACAGGGTAATCTCGGTGTATAAAGAGCGACCGGCACTTTCATTTGTTGATATATCGATAGCTATTCAATCGGAGTTAAATAACACAACTCCGTTATACACTTTTGATAGAAAGCTAGCAAATCAGAGACAAGAAGCAGAGCTTTTGTAGGAGTGCGAGGAGAGACATACCGGAAAAAATGCTAAATGCCAAATGAGAAATGTAAAATGCGACCCGTAAAATGATCAATGACTCTCACTAATGCTAAATGAGAAATGATTAATGTATGATGTATCAAATATGTTACCCTCAGCAGTAACAAAACAAGCCATATTTTAATTAAACTAAGTCTTGACTAAGCTAAGTATTTTTGATAAGCTAAAATTATGTCAAAGGTATATGCAATTCATGAGGCTAAAACACAGCTTTCTAAGCTAGTAAAAAAAGCTGAAGAAGGTCAGACTGTATATTTGGGCGCATACGGCAGGCCAACCGCCATACTCACTAAACTGCCAGAAGCCCCTAAGATAAAAATTGGAATATATGCAGATAAGTACAAAGATGTTAAATGGGATGATTCATTAATATCATCTGACGAAGACATCGTTAAAGACTTTGAGGACTCACTCAACAGAGACGACTGCCTCTTATGAACAGCGTACTGTTGGATTCTCATGTACTTCTCTGGATTCTCTTTAAGCCAGAGAAACTCAAATCAAGCGTTTTAGAAATAATAGAGACTTCAAACAGGTGTTATGTATCGACCGCTAGTTTATGGGAGCTAATACTTAAATATAAAAAAGGAAAACTTGATTTTACGCCCAAAGACATTCTTTCCGGATATAAAGACTCTGGTCTAACTCTTTTATCTATTGAAGAAAGACATCTCGAATTATTAGAAGATCTAGGTTTGCCACATAAAGATCCGTTTGACGCACTTCTTATTGCACAAGCTACCGCAGAATCTATGCCACTACTGACTGCGGATACTTTACTGATTAAATCACCATACCAAACTATTGACGCTCGAATGTGAGGTACGGAGTCAGATACGCAACATGCAAAATGGAATATGGAATATGGGTTCTAAGGCACAAGAACTTAATGCTAAATGATAAATGAGAAATGATTAATGTATGATATATCAAATATTAAATATCTGACCGTAGGGCAGCCTCATAGATCGCCAGAGTTTCTTCCGCCATCTTCTTCCACGAATATTTTTTGACCTGTTCTGAGCCTTTTTTGACCAGATTATTGCGTAGCTTATCGTTTGTAAGAATGTCGTTTATTTTTTCTGCCATGTCTTTGACATCAAGGGGATCGAAGTAGTGGGCCGCGTCGCCGTTTACCTCTGGCAAACAGGTTGCATTACTACTGGCGACTGGTGCGCCGTGCTTCATCGCCTCAAGGCTCGGCAAGCCAAAGCCTTCGGAAAGTGAAGGGAAGCAGTAAACGGCGCAGTTTTCATAGAGCCACCTCAGTTTTCCTTCAGAAACATATCCCGTTGCAATAACATTTTTTATCCCTTTTTGCTTGGCATATTCCAGATTCTTTTCAGCTAAGACATCATTCTTGCCCACCAAGACAAGCTTAAGCTCAGGGTCATCTTTTTGTAGTAAACCAAAAGCTTCAACCAGTCTCTTGATATTTTTATGAGGATGAACGCGACCTACGTACAGGAGAAACCTAGAATTTTTTAGGTCTTTGTATTCTTCAGGCGGTACTTCTATTGCATCGGCGGATTCGAGAGTGACAAATACTTTATCGGGAGAAACGGACGTGTAATTAATAAGATCATTTTTCACAAAATTAGTTGGGGTTATGATGTACCTACTTCTCTTAGCTATAGACTTAACCACACAAGCGTAGACAGATTGTTTTGCTTTGAATATGACCGGGTGGGTGAGTGGGTTTTTGAACCTTAAAGTAGTAAGATCGTGTGCCGTGGTAATTTTTAGCCCTTTGTACAAAATTGGTTGCTGAATCATGCCGAAGTGAATAAGGTCAGCTTTCAAATTGCGACAAAATCGCAAAAAGCCAATTTGCTCTGAAAATGTAAATTCTTGAAATGGCGCCGCTAACTTTGAAAAGTTCGGAGCACCTGGTTGATATGCATCAAAATCTTTTGGTAATAACAAAATTAAAAACTCATGTTCGGATTTCAATTTTTCTAAATTTTCAATTAGCTTCCGGATATACCTACCAGTGCTAGTCGGATATTCCCGCGCATCAATCACAATCTTCATATACTTGAGTATAGGATATTTCATGATAACAGTCTAAATTGGTATACTTAAGTAATGCTAAGAACCGTTTACAAGTTATTCAAGAAGATTACAAAAGTAACAATTTATAAGATTAAAAATCCTGACCTAAATAACTTTTATGCTGGTAAATCTCTTGGGCACCTCATTAAGAAAACTCTCTCAACTTTATTTCGCCAAGGTCCAGGTCCGTTTGTGAGAAAAGCAAAAAATCTATTGGCAAGCTCAGGGTTTCAGCTAGATAGCTTTTCAGAAATGAAGTTCCCTAACGGAATTAAAAGTTCTTACGATACCCAAGAGATTAAAAAATGGTTCAAACACAACAAAAAGAACGTCTCAATAGTTATACCGAGCTATAATGACTTCGACATTTTGAGTAAATGTATAGAAAGTATCACAAACCTGACCCCCGCCAATCGATACCATGTATATATTGTGGACGATTATTGTCAACCAGCAAATCTAAAAAAATTAAAACAACTTAGATCTGAGAGCGTCACCGTAGTTGAGCGAAAGCAAAATGGAGGCTTTGCCAAGGCAGTTAATACGGGAATAGAAAAAGCTCTCAAAGACTTTCCTGCTCAGGATGTCATTTTAATTAACAGCGATGTAGTAGCACACGAGAACTGGTTAGAACCGCTTCAGTTCGGAGCATACAAATACCATAAGGATGTGGGTATTGTGGGCCCCAAGCTTCTCTACCCTGATGGACGCATACAGAGTGCCGGTTCATTTAGAAACCCGCATTCTCCAGAATGGTTCGATCATTACTATCGCTTCCGAGATGCAGATTTTGGCCCGGCAAACATACCTCAGTACTGCGCGGGTGTAACTGGCGCGTGTTTTTATATTAAAAACGAAGTTATTCAGAAGATTGGCGGTATTGATACAGACTATCCATTTGCTTTTGAAGACATGGACTACTGCTTAAGGGCGTGGAAGGCTGGTTTTCGCTGCCTCTATTTCCCTGAATCAACCCTAACTCACATGGAGTCAGCTACGAGGTCAAAAAACAAGTCCTTGTCTGTTAAAGAAAGAGGTTCGGTTGTTCGGTTCTGGAAAATATGGGGGGATTGGTTTGATAAACGTAACGTGAAGAATAAAAAGGGACAGACGAGGATTATATTTGTTCTTCAATCTGTCGGCTTAAGTGGCGGCATTAAGAATATAGTAGATCATGCAAATCGTTTAAGTGACAATGATTTTGATGTTGAAATATGGAGCTTAGATACTGAACCTCCCGCCTGGGAACTCAAGGTTAAAACAAAGAACTTCAGTAATTACGAAGCACTTACTGCGGCACTTTCAAAAGAAGAGGCTATTAAAGTCGCTACCTGGTGGGAGACTGCTCAACCGGTTTGGCTGGCTTCAGTAAAAAATGGCTTAGCAAGCTACATGATTCAAGAAATCGAATCCTGGTTTTACCCTGACGATGCACAGAAACAAAGCGCTGTGCTATCCTGTTATCGATACGAATTTATAAACCAGACCGAGTCGAGTTACAATTTGGCTGAACTCAAGGCACTCAACCTAAGTGCAACCTTAATCCCGTGTGGAATTGACCTAGATGTCTACAAGCCTTTGGGGGATGTAAATCGGGACCACAACACACTGCTGGCCGTCGGTCGGTCCTTCTTTCAAAAGAACTTTACATTTACCCTTAGGTCATGGAAGGCTCTGGGTGACAAACGGCCAGACATGATTTTGTTTGGTCAGGAGCCGGAAATGTCTAAACTGGACAACAAAATAAGCTACATAAAGAAACCCGACAATGCTGAAGTCAACAGGCTGTACAATAGCGCAACATGTTTTGTGCAGACTTCATATCACGAGGGATTTTGTCTACCACCGCTTGAGGCCATGGCTACGGGCTGTCCTGTTATAACAACTGACTCGCACGGAAACCGCGACTACATCAAAGATGAAGTTAACTGTTTGATTGTTGAACAAGATAATGATAAGCAGCTAACGGCGGCTATAAAGCGCTTGTTTGAAGATGGAAAATTACAAGAAAAACTCTCGAAGAACGCTATAAAAACCGCACAAGAATATAAGTGGGACAATATAACCAAGAAAATAGTTGAGTTTTACAGTAAAATAGAAAAGCAAGATAACTTAGCTTATATAAAGAATGTAATGAAAGATTATGAAAAGTAAAAAAAATCTAATTAAACAGCTTGTGATCACTGATCTCAAGATGCGGTATCAAAACTCAGTACTAGGGTACGTATGGACATTACTCAAGCCGTTATTTATGTTCGGTGTTCTATTTGTAGTATTTACACAAATATTTAAGGTCGGCAAGGCCGTGCCGTATTTTGCAGCGTACCTACTTCTCGGCTTAGTTGTGTGGACTTTCTTTGTTGAGGCCACAGTGTCGGGCATGCACTCAATTCTACAAAGAGGTGATATGATCAGAAAGATTACCATCTCTAAGTTTGCGATTGTTTTATCTGCCAACATCTCTGCTTTAATAAATTTTCTTTTTAATCTTTGTGTGGTTATAGCAGCCATGGTTCTTTTGTCAGTACCACTAAGATGGGAAATGCTATTCATGCTGCCGCTAATAGCATTTCTCTTTGTTACGACTCTGGGTATCTCATTACTGCTCTCTACCCTGTTTGTGAAGTTCCGGGATATGAGTCATGTCTGGGATGTAGTGGTACAGACACTCTTTTATGCAACGCCAATACTATACACACTTGATATCGTGCCGAGAAATATACAGCTCGTACAATTCTTAAGTCCAGTTACAAACATTATCCAATTTATGAGGTGGTCTTTTATAACACCCGAAGCACCCACGATCATCGATGTTTCTACAAGTCCCATATATTATGGAATTGTGTTGTCTGTATTTATAACAATACTGATGGTGGGCGCCCTATATTTTAAGAAGCATTCCAAATTTTTTGCGGAGGAGATCTAATCATGCCTACGAGTGACACAATAATATCCGTTGAAAATGTTACAAAAACCTTTATCTTACCTACAGAAAAAAAAGGTTCTCTTAAGCAGCACCTAATTTCATTTGGAGGTGGAAGAAAGACTAAAAAATTTACAGCTCTCAATAATATCTCATTCGAAATAAAACAAGGTGAATTTTTTGGAATAGTCGGGCGAAACGGTAGCGGGAAGAGTACCTTATTGAAGATGCTTGCTGGTATCTATCAACCGACGAAGGGCAAGATCAAGATTAACGGTAAGCTCACGCCATTCATAGAACTGGGCATCGGGTTTAATCCAGAATTGACTGGCAAAGAGAACATATTCCTTAATGGAGCCATACTGGGTCTTACTGAGAAACAAGTCATAGACCTATATGATGAAATAGTTGATTTTGCAGAGTTGAAGAAATTTATGGACCTTAAGCTGAAGAATTACTCATCAGGCATGCAGGTACGCTTGGCGTTTTCTATAGCTATACGCGCACAGACAGATATCCTGCTCCTTGACGAGGTACTTGCGGTAGGAGACGAAAACTTTCAACAAAAATGTTTTAGATATTTTGATCAACTAAAGAAAAGCGGTAGAACGGTAATTCTAGTAACACACGACATGTCTACTGTAAAAAAATATTGCACGAGAGCGATACTTATCGATAGCTCAAAACTGTTACTAAACGGAAAACCTGAAATGATTGCAAATGAATATAGCCTATCTATGTTTGAGCCGTCAGCGGATAAACGTTCTAGCCCCGAATCGAATAGCGGAGACGATAAGCTCGTAGACATAAAAGAGGTTAGTAGGATTGGAAATACTGACAAAGTTCTCACGGTCAATGATGTGGTCAATGTCAAAGTAAGATATCTATTAAAAACATCTACTAAACACTATTGCGGATATTCACTTATAAGAGACGGTATCTCTGTTGCTGAACATAACTCAACAGAACAGATAACATTGAACCCAAAAAAGGGCAATAATAAATCAGTTGAGCTCATAATGCCGCTTGTGAATTTACAGCCCGGCTCTTATGAGCTAAATATTGCATTCTTTGATTTTAACAAGCAACTCATTGGCTACTCATCCGGTTTTATAAAATTTATTATTGATGGAGAGGATCCCACAAGGGGTGGTGTATTAAAGATTGACAGCGAGTGGCTTACCCTGGAAGTGCACTCAAGATGATTAAGCAACTGATTTACCGGCTCTCCACTAAACTACAGAGACCTACGATAGCGGGTATTGATGCACTACACAAGAGATTGGATGCAATTGATTCAGTCCAGGCTCAGTTGTCCCAGGCGTTAGAAGGCATGGAAAAATATAACAGCTCAAAGTTAAGTTTAATGTCTGAACAAATAGAGCAAAATTTAGACATATCTAAGTCAGAAAGAGATAGAATAGACTTCTTACACGAACAGCTTATTGCTGCCAGAGACACAATAGGCTACAAAAAAGCTTTTGACAAGAACCCACTCGTCACCGTAAGGATTGCTACATACAATAAGGCAGATGAGCTGCTGGATGTATGTTTACCATCAGTGCTGGGACAGACGTATAAAAATATTGAGATTATTATTGTGGGTGATCACTGCACAGACGATACTGAGGCTCGTTTGAAGAAGCTCAAAGACCCAAGAATTAGTTTTGTGAACCTTCCCTTCAGAAGTATTTACCCTGATAACAAGAACTTCAGGTGGATGGTTGCCGGTTCTCCGGGGATGAATAT
>JACKGS010000003.1 GCA_020631865.1 Candidatus Nomurabacteria bacterium | reverse complement strand
CCCTACTTTGACGGTATGCGTCCGTATGCTCAGTACCCGTTTCAGTACTCTCTACACATACTGGACGCTCCAGATGCACCCCTTCGTCATGAAGAGTACTTACACCGCGAAAACTCTAATCCCGCCGCTTCAGTTGTCGCTGCAATGCAGTCCCACTTTGGTAGTTCTGGATCAGTAATTGCCTGGAACATGGGCTTTGAAAAAAGTTGCAATAATACGCTCATGCATTTTGTTCCAGAAGCCGCAGAATTTTTAGCAGACATAAATAATCGGATGGTAGATCTAATGATTCCGTTTTCGCAGAACTACTACGTTGATGCAGATTTTTGTGGCAGTGCCTCAATTAAGAATGTGCTTCCAGTTTTAGTACCAGAACTTTCTTACAAAACTCTGGATATTCAAGAAGGTGGAACTGCCCAGCGACTTTGGATGGAGGCCGCACTTGATGGCAAGCATCCAGATGAAAAAGAAAAAATATTCAGTGACCTTGTCGAGTACTGCAAGCTCGACACACTTGCTATGGTTGAAATACATAGAAAATTACGAGAAGTATAATGGCTGAGATATCCTGCGTCCAAGGAAATATTGTCGATCAGAAAACAGATGCAATTGTGAATGCCGCAAACAAGCAACTCTTTGGTGGTAGTGGTGTTTGCGGGGCAATATTTGATGCTGCAGGGTATGATGTAATGACAGAAGCCTGTCAAAAGCACGGCCACTGCGAAACTGGTGATGCGGTCATAACTCCTGGGTTTAAGTTGTCGGCTCAGTACGTTATACATACCGTTGGGCCAGTCTACGGAGATAATGAAAATGACGCTGAACTTTTACGGAGCTGTTATTGGCAATCACTAAACTTAGCAGAAGAAAAGTCATTAAACTCTATCGCCTTCCCGCTTATATCGACCGGCATATATAGTTACCCGAAAGAAGAAGCCGTTCGAATCGCGGTAGACTCAATACGAGAGTTTTTCGATGATAATCATGCAAGCAGTATTGAACAAGTGATCCTCTGCGCCTACAACGAAGAAGACGCGAAACTTATTTCAAAAGTCTTAAAAAAATATCAAAAATCCACGCCATGGTAAAAAATCTTACATCTATAAAATCACTATGAACGAATATATGCCAGAAATTGCCACATGGAAGCTCCCGTTCTTGAGAGCCCGTGCCAAGCTAGTAGCTAAAACAACCAATAGGTTTAACTATTTTCTCATCCGCCATGATTTCAGCCTAGACGAGCGTAAGCGGTGCGACCTGTACTTTATATCTCATTATGGCATCAGTCACCCGGGTGACCGTAATGCATCGATGGCAGAACGAATGCGCTATAAATATTACTGGCGACTGTATGGAAATGAGATAAATCATGCTATTGATTCCGTCAGAGGCAAGGGGCTGGACGATGTGCCAACCTAGGTTGAAGAATATGTGACAAAATGGCAAGCATTTTCTCAGCCACCAGCCTTTGTGGTCGAAATGCTCCATGGCATGGATGGCCGGAGGTTGGGAGAATATACAGGTGTGGATAGCACAATAGACAGCTCTCAGTAATTAAGAGAACCAGTTTTTGTAAGCGACAAAAAAAGAGAGCCTTAGGCATTTAACCGTTCGGGGCTCTTTTCGTCTTAATACCTTAAGTCTATACCATATTGTCTATTGCGCCAATACATTGCAAAGTGTTTTAAATTTATTGATAAGTCCGTGAATACTTTGTAGTATTATATACTACACAATTTTCAGATACCAAAACGCTTATATAACCACCCATTTTACAAACATTGTAAAAGCTTATGCTGTACTATTTTTATTCCACTGTGATACTTTGAGCTTACAACTTATCAACGGAGGGTCTGAGATGACTAGAAGTTCCACAAGTATTAAAGTAGTAGCGTTTCTCATTATGCTCGGTTTACCGATCATATTTGCACCAGAAGTTCTGGCGCAATCGTCCTCAGGTGAGGTTGCGCAGATAGAATCCTTCATCCGTAGCATCATCAAAGTCATAGCAAGTCTAGCCGGTCTCATAGCGACCGGCTTTTTAGTTGCTGGAGGATTTACCTATATCACCAGCTCGGGTAACCCTGAACACCTTGATAGGGGTAAGCGGACGATCATGTATGCCTTGATCGGACTAGCGATCACCATTGGAGCATTTGTACTGAGCAATATCGTGGCTGGTCTGGCGACGAACGCCTTCGGAGGATAATATGAATATTCCTGATTATTTCACCATGAGTTTGCAGCTCATGGCAGACTCCTCGGGTGCCATCGCAGTTATGCGAGAGTATGTGTATCCAACTATACGTATGTTAGCTAGTCTCGCTACGGTAGCCGTTGTGTTCTTTTTGGTCTATGGTGGCTATGGCTACATCACCAGTCGTGGTAATCCTGAGTCCCTAGAAAACGCCAAGCGTATTATCAGAAACGCCTTGATTGGACTGGTGATCGTCATTGCATCTGCGACGTTAGTCTCCGTTCTGAGTAATGCATACGGCGCTCCTGCTGGAGGTGCTAACACTTCCCTTCCTGCACTCGAAGCAATAGAACCAGCTGATGTTGGTAACGGCCTGGTCGATGTACTGATTCGTGCCGTAACCGGATTTTTAAATAACATTATCCAAGCTGTTGGCGCACCGTTTTTGGCGGCGCTTGATTACTTCACCAAGGAAACGCCTTTGATGGCAGAAAACTCCAGTGTCTTTAATCTTTGGTTAGCAGTGGTTGGTATCACCAATGTGCTACTTATTGTTATCGTGGCTCTGCTCGGCTTTCATGTCATGAGCGCTGCGACATTTGGGTTTGATGAAATTGAAGTCAAACACCTACTGCCGCGTATTGGGCTGGCCTTTTTACTACTTAATTCTTCGATCTTTATCATCGATGCAATTATCGAACTATCCAATGTGCTCATCACAGCAATCAGTAAAGTCAGTGGCAGTAGCTCCGTCTGGCAAACACTGTCCACCGTCGTTTCAGAAAGTGGCGGACAGAGCGCAGCCGCTCTGCTGATTATGTTAGCCTTCTTAATCGTCTCAGTTGTACTGATGGTCTACTACGTGGGGAGGATTGTTACGCTGTTTATTGGCGCCGTCCTCTCGCCCCTTATCATTATGATCTGGCTGATCCCTGGCTTCCGTGACTTTTCATCAAGCGCTGTTCGAACCTACATCACGACTATCTTTGTACTTTTTGTACACGTTGTCACCCTGCAACTTGCCTCCTCGCTTTTCACGGGTATGTCAGTTACAAGTGGCGAGCAACTTCCCAATACCCTCATGAGTATGGTGGTTGGCCTCGCTACAGTACTTGTACTTCTTAAAACTCAGGGAGTTATGATGCAGTTTAGTTACGTCAGTATGGGCGCCCGTAATGCTCGTAAACTCGGTAGTCAGTTTATGAATGGCATATCCTACATGCAAACAAAAGGCCGCTCAGTAGTTGCCTCAAAGTCTACGACTGGATCAACGAGCAGAGCTGGAATTACTGCAGCAAGTGGCGGATCGTATAAACGCTTCAACAATACAAGTACCTACCGCAGCCCAAGTGTATCTAAGCCGTCAGGTAAGCAGTCGACTCATTCTAGCAACCTGCCGACGGGCACTACCTACGCCGCACCAAAACCGACTCCACGGACGACAGTAATCAAGAGCACACCACCAACGCCAAGAACCGGAAAGGATGAATTATGAAAACTACCGTTGTTCCCGCTCAAGTGACTACAGTAGAAGACCGCATAATGGGAAACCTCGGTTTGTCTCAGATACTCCTGTTTATCTTGCCGGTGTTTATCGGAGCCGGGCTATACGCACTACTGCCGCCAAATATGGGCGGCAGTTTATATAAGTACCTTATTATTACTGTCGTTTCACTTGTCAGTTTTATTCTTGCCATTCGAATAAGAGGCAAAATTGTCTTGCTATGGATACTTACAATTGCCCGGTATAACCTGCGTCCAAAGTATTACATCTTCAATAAGAATACGCATGCATATCGAAAAGACTACGACGCTATCACGATTGAATCAGATAATGAATCCGAAGCCTTCACCCGTGAAACGACTATGCAAATGCCGCAACTCGATTTCCATCAAACCGCCAGAGTACTCGCCCGCGTCGATCATCCGGAAGCGAAGCTTCGTTTTGAAACATCCAAGAAAGGAGCATTACGTGTTCGCCTTACAGAAATCCAAGACTAAGACCAGTTCCCGAAATCAGATTGCCATTAAGGGCGTACAGGATAGTATTCTGATACTCCCAAATAACCAGTTCCGGGCAGTACTGGAAGTATCATCACTCAACTTTGAACTGAAAAGTGAGGATGAGCAGGATGCTATTATCGATACCTATGAAAGTTTTCTGAATTCGATTGGTAGTAACCTGCAAATTCTCATACGAACCAGAGAAATAGATATGGATAAATACCTTCAGGATCTATCTGATCGGTTTGCGAGTGAGTCTGAGCCAATCTACCGTTCTCAGCTTTTGAACTATAAAGAGTTTATCAGCTCGCTCGTCACCACCAACAAAATCCTGACCCGCCACTTCTATCTGATCATTCCATACGCCGCAGCCAACAAGACGGACTTTGATCTGATTAAAGAACAGCTGAAGATCAAAGTAGACATTATCAGTAAAGGCATGAGCCGACTTGGTATGCACACCAAGTTATTGTCCAGCTTTGAAATACTTGATCTGTTTTACGGTTTCTATAATCCTTCAATGGCCAAGATCCAGCCGCTCACTGAGCAGGCCTTGTCACTCATCCACACCGCCCTAACTCAAAAAGGAGATAACTAATGCCAGGTAAACTACTTGAACGAACCAAAGACAAAATCAAACAACAAAAACGAGCCAGAGAAAACAAACGAAGTGAATTATCGCTAACATTTGGCGAACAAGATGCCGTGGATATTCTGAGCTATGCTGGACTAGAAGAAAATCCCGATTACCTCTTACTGGACGGCGTCTATATTAGAACACTGTATATATCTGGCTACCCGTTTGTAGCCAGTTCCGGCTGGATGGATAGTTTAATTAACTTTAACCATGATAGTGATATCAGCTATCATCTGCATGAAGTGGATGCCCTGCTTGCTCTACCAAAACTACATCGTAAGATAACTGAGCTTGAGAGTACCAAGCGAGCCATGATGCGAGCTGGTAAGATAGTTGGCTCAGAAATCACTGACCCACTAGAATCTGCTATTGAACTTCGCGACAAGATTCAACGTGGTCAAGAAAAGCTCTTCCAAATGGCCATCTATGTATGCCTCCGTGCCGATAGTTTGACCGAGCTCAATAAGATTACCAAGCTCCTGGAAGCGACTCTATCCGCTCGCCTGTTTTACTCTAAAGTTGCCCGCTATGAACAACTTGAAGCTCTGCAGTCGGTTCTACCCAGAAGTGAAGACCAGCTTTCTCAAAAACGGAACCTCGATAGTAGTTCCGCCGCCCTCACCTTCCCATTTATGAGCTCCGAGTTAGTCCAAGAATCCGGCATCCTCTACGGCGTTAATAAGTCGAATAACTCACTGGTTATTTTAGACCGCTTCGCACTCCATAACGCTAACTCAATAGTCTTTGCACAAAGTGGCTCAGGTAAAAGCTACACCACCAAAGTAGAGATACTCCGGCAGCTCATGCAGAGCACCAAAGTGCTGGTCATTGATCCAGAACGGGAATATAAAAACCTTAGTGAGTCAGTTGGTGGCACCTACATAAAACTATCTGCTAAAAGCAAACAAAAGATTAACCCGTTTGATCTAGCCAGTACTTTTCATTCCAAAAGTGATCTTGCTGAACATGTTCAGGATCTAACAGCAGTGATAGCCTTGATGGCCGAGGGTCTCGAAAAACGTGAAAAAGCGGCAGTCGATAAAGCAATCCTCAAAGTCTATAAAAAAGCCAAAAATGAGCAACCACTGCTTCAAGATCTGTACGCTGAGTTACATAAGTTGGGTCATTTGCAGCTCTGTGAACGGCTGGAGAAATATATAACCGGATCCATTGCCGAAGTCTTCAATTCACACACCAACATTAAATTAGATAATCGCCTGGTGGTTTTCGATATCAAAGACATGCCCGGAGACCTACGTCCGATCATGATGCTGATAATCTCTACCTTTATTCAGAATCAAGTCAAAGCCCGTCCAGAAAAACGCTTACTGGTCATCGATGAAGGTTGGTTACTACTTGAGCATGAGCAAAGTGCCCAGTTTGTGGCTGGACTTGTCAGACGAGCTCGAAAATACTACCTCGGAGTTTCCATCATTACCCAACAAGCTGATGACTTTTTGAAGAACTGCTACGGTCGGGCTATTGCCTCGCAGTCAGCGCTAAGAATTCTGATGCGCCAAGACACTACGACTATCAAAGGCGTCGTTAGTGAATTTAATCTCTCAGAGTATGAACAACAGTTTCTGCTCACCTGTGAGCGTGGAGATGCGCTGATTATTGCGGATCAGAATCATGTGGCTGTAAAAGTGGTCGCGAGCGAAAAAGAGCATCCGCTCATTACCACTGATCCTGCGGAGCTGTACACGTGAGTGTAGGTTTCGTAGCGCTGAATGTAGTCACTAGCGGCAATATGAAGAAACAGCTCATACTGCTTCTCGCCACTATGTCAGTGATTATTGCTCTGCCCTTCGCAGCAGTATTTTCTATGGGCGGCAGTGTGTTATCGTTTCTTTCAAATGTACCAAGCTTGGCTGCAGCTGAATCGCAAGGTTTCTATACTGGGGGGCACGCTGAGGGCAATACCTACGCTTGGGGCAACTGTACCTACTGGGTGTATTCAATGCGTCATTGGGCCGGTTACCCTATCCCCACAAGTTGGGGCAACGCCAATACGTGGGACGATCGAGCATGGAATGATGGCTATGAAGTCAATAACACCCCTGCCGTTGGTGCAATTTTCCAAACCGATTCCGGAGAGTTTGGTCATGTAGCCTACGTTATACATGTCGATAGTATGACTGGAGAATTCACCATATCGGAGATGAATGTACTTGGACTTAACATAGTAAGCAAACGTACCTTTTCTAAAGATGCTGCAATCAGCTATTCATTTATTCATGGCATGAGAGGAGCTCAAACATGGAACCCCCAGGATATATCTCTACCATCATTGAGCAGTGGCCTACTATAGTCATTAGCCTATTCACTGCAGTCGCCACCGTATTCATATGTAAGCTGCTCATACTAATTCTGAACAGAAGATATCTCTACCATCGTGACCTCGTCTGGCTTGAAGTGACTCCCCCGCTTTCTATCAAAAAGACACCAGAAGCCACTCAGCAACTATTCTCCGTCATTCATGGATTATACGCCGCACGGGCATTGCGCGATCGAATCTTAAAGCGTAGTCCAACGTCGAGTTTCGAGATCACCTCAACCAAATCTAGCGGTATCCGCTTCTATATTCAAATCGAGAAAAAACACAGCAGCACCGTCCAAAAAGCCATAGCTGCTTACATCCCGGATAGTAAAGTGAGTATCGTCGATTATCATCCTAAGCCCGCGGACAAGGTTATCGAGTTTACTCAGAAGAATCACTACGTACTACCTATCAGCACCTCCAAAGCGTTTGATCAACACGATCCGCTGTCATATATCACCAGCGCTATGACAAATTTAGCAGACGACGAGCAAATATCCATGCAGCTCGTTGTTACGCCGGTTCACCTTCCTGAAGCGCGTAAACTATCTCGAAGAATCTTAAGTAACGAAGATATACTGCGGCGAGTTGAACAGGGTAAGCTTTCGCGGCTTCATTCGCTGACCGATGTACTTGGTGGTGCTATGCTCGGAGCGACCGAAATGGTCGGTGAAGTATATAACGGCTCAACCGATGCTCATTACAAAAACAAGTCGGGCAAAGATGCGCAGTTTCAAGCCCAGGTTATGAAACGCCAACGTCCGGCTCGAACGCTCAGTGCTTTTGAATTAGAGCTTATGGAATCAATGCACCAAAAACTCACCCAGCCCCTTTTCCAGGTAGATCTCAGACTGCTTATCACCAGTAATCACACCAAGGATCACGTGTCGGCTTTGAAATCTTCGCTTGATGCATACTCGGTGCCGCCGTACCAAGAACTTCGTGCCAAAATGTATAATCCGCTCCTTCGGGCTTACCAATTAAAGCTTGCCAGCTTGAGGCTTCCAGGTATTTATCGTTCACATTCATTAATACTTTCCGCTTCAGAGTTATCTAGTTTATTCCACTTCCCCAGCAGCTACATAAGTAAAACAGATAATCTTGTAAGTTCGCTCAGTCGGACCCTTCCGGCACCAATATCCCTCAAGCAACATCATGCACTTGATGTCATTATTGGAAAAAATATACACAGAGGCACTGAAACACTCATTGGTTTAACTGAACCAGAGCGTGAGCGACATATGTACATCATTGGTGGCACTGGTAACGGTAAGACAACCATGCTGCAGTACGCCATTACTCAAGATATGAGAAGTGGCAAAGGTGTCGCAATCATTGACCCGCACGGCGACATGGCAGAAACGCTACTTCGACATGTGCCACCAGATCGCATCGATGACGTCGTTTACTTCAATCCAGATGATTTAGAGTACCCCATTGGGCTCAATATCTTGGAGCTTACTCCCGAGATATCTGGTAATGATTTACTGAGGGAAAAAGATATCATTACTGAATCTGTCATTTCGGTATTTCGGAAGATATTTTCAGAAGAAGACACCGGCGGTCACCGCATTGAATATGTCCTTCGAAACACCATACAAACCGCCCTGACAGTAGAAGGCGCTACCCTGTTCACGGTCTTTGATCTACTCAATGATACTAAGTATAGAAAAAAGATTATAAAAACACTGGAAGATAAAAACCTAATTAACTTTTGGAATAACGAACTTGGTAAAGCTGGAGACATGCAGAAAGTTAAAATGGCAGCCGGTATCACGGCAAAGATCGGACGGTTTTTGTTCTCAGCTTCTGCTAAGCAAATCCTCGAACAACCACGTTCTACCATTGATTTCGATGACATCATTAACTCAGGTAAGATTCTTATCTGTAACTTTTCTAAAGGTATTCTTGGTGAAGATACTTCGGAATTGTTTGGGATCACTGTACTTGCTAAATTGCAGCTAGCCAGTTTGCGGCGGGCCCGTATCCCCCAGAGTGAACGTCGACATTTTTATTTGTACGTTGATGAGTTCCAGAACTTTGCCACGTCTTCATTCGTGCAGATGCTGTCTGAATCACGGAAGTATAAGTTATTTATGGTGATGGCTGAACAGTCTACTTCTCAACAAAAAGACCAGCAGATGGTAAGTATCATCTTGGCAAACGTCGGTACGATCATTAGTTTTAGAACTGGAAATCCTGAAGATGAAAGATTATTACTACCACTCTTTTCGCCATATATTGAACAAGGAGAGATGAGTAACGTTCCGGCCTTTAACTTCTATGCCAAATTATCTGCTATTACACCCCAGGAGCCCATGTCTGGTCAAACATTGTTACTAGTTGGTGATGGGAGTCAAGAAGTCTCACAACGTGCCATAGAGTTGTCACGTGCATCATTTGCTAAGAAGCAGGAAGCGTCACCCGTAACTGAGGGCAACCAAAGGCAAAAAGTCATAACAAAAAGCAGTGACCGTACCAAGAGTGATGAAGCATCAAAGACAACTACTAAGAACAGGAAGAAAATTGATGACTAACGTTTAGATGTCACTTTTTGATTGTTTATACTTCTGAAAAAAGTCGTCGTAATTCAGTTCGCCAACTTTTTCGGCGTGGAATGCGAATCGTTGCATGAATTTAAGAAAACCAATGGCATATTCACGATTAGCATTTTCTGGGTCGTTTAGCTTCAAATAATTGATCGTCTTGATGATAGTTTCCTCATCTTCATACAGGTGTTTATCTTTGAATATATCTACATCGTCCATAGCTAGCTCGCTTTCGTTAGGTATTTTTGCAGTCCAATGAATCGTAGGAGTACCTCGGCTTCACTTGGTGATACCGTTCGTCTCATTATCTCACAACTATCATAGTAGGAGAGAATATTAAGACTCCCTTCATAAAACACCTCACCATCAATAACTGCTAATTTACGGTGGTGTTTCACAGTAAATAGTACCGTTACGCCTAAATTCTGGAGCATTTCAATAGCTTCTTCAGCCTGAGTTTCGTAGACATTGTCATGCTCCTTAGGGCTTCGGGTGTTGATAATCACAGTCACTCCGCGGCGACGGAGCTTAGCTATTACAGACAATAGTTGCTCTACCCTACCCAACCTGATAAATGGGCTTTCAATCACCAGACTGCTACGTGCCCTAGCAATGTCTTTTAGAAATTGCCCATCAAATGTGTTTTGGTCATAAAGTCCTGAGATCGAACCACGATAATTAAACATGATCAGTCTCCAAATCCGGCAAATACACTTTGCCATCTTTAATCTCCATGCCTAGTGCTTTGAACCTATCTCGCAACTTAAAGAGATCATCAAAAAGGTGTTCTAAATTAATACTAGTGGGCTCACCAATAAAATACCTCACCCTTGCGGTGGGGTATTTTATTGGTGGTTCTCTACGAGAACCGAAACACGCGAAGCGGGTACGGTGTAGCGCAGACACGCGCAGGAGTTAACTCCGAGCATGTCTAAGCGGAAAAGGACAAAGTCCGCTATCCCGCCGGGGTCACCAAGCATAAAATCAGATAAATCACAGATAAGAAAGTGTTCTTAAATATATCTAAGAACACATTCTTTTTTGTACATTACCTACGTAGGATGGAGTTTTAACCCCGCGGGGGTACTAAACTGCTTGCATTCCGTTCATAATGATGTAGAATATACGTAAGCAGTATTAATATAGTGAGGTGAAGTGGAAGCAAAAACAATGGATTAAGCAATTTCTTACCATTTTGCTATCCACTCATTACACTCAAGTACAGCAGACATAAGAAAAGTAAAGAGAGCAGAGGAACACATGGAAACCCAAACACTTACCCAAACGATCAACATCATCATCGGGGGAGATGGTCTCGCTTCAACAGGCATATCACTCTTACCGCTCCTCGCTACAGCCCTCGCTCTCATAGCTTCCAGCATCTTCAGTTGGCGCTACCTCTCCCGCCGTTCGCATAAACTCAACTTCCGTGGTATGGGCAGCTTCTTCCTCCTCGCACTCTTCACCGCCAGCCTCACGCTCAGTCCTCTCAGTAGTTCCATCTCCGCTGCTCCCACCCTCAGTATTGGCGCTAACCAAGAGGCTCTCACTGTTACCGTCCCGGAGGGTGGTGGTACCGCCAGTACCACAACTACCCTCACTACCGGCACCGCTAACGAAGGCGGCTATACCCTGACCGCAGCCCTAACCGCAGCTGAACCTGGTATTAGTATCAAGCTCAAGGGTGGCGATATAGCTACGAGCACAGTACTTGGCGCTGGCGACCCAGCTCTGACTCTCAAAACCACCGAAACTGCCACTTCCAACGACACAACCGAAGTAACGTTAGATTTCACCATTGACAGCACTGTAACTGCAGGCAAGAAAGATCTCAAGCTTGCCTACGCCATCACCGACAACGGTGCAACTAGTGCAACCATGCAAAGCTTTACTCCTCAGCAATGTGATGCCCTTGCTACCTACACTGGTAGCAATGAAGAAGCAGTCATAGAACTCACCGACAGTCGTGGTGGCACCACCCAAACCTACCAAGTCGCCAAACTAGCCGATGGTAACTGCTGGATGCTTCAGAACCTCAAACTTGGTTCTACCACATCCACCATGACGCTGACCCCAAGCGATACCAACATTGCCAGTAACCTGACCCTGCCACAGATTACCGACAATCCCCCTATGGATACTCAGGAAGACGAAGATAACCTCTTCGATACACCTTTCGTCTACGGCCCAATCCCCGGTGACACTGGCAGTGGTGCTACCAACTACGGCTACCTCTACAACTGGTCTGCGGCCACAGCCGGTGAATCCAGAACCTCCCACACCGAAGAAGACGGTGATGCCCCGTACTCTATCTGCCCGGCCAACTGGCGATTACCGACCGCTTCACAGATCTGGGATGATGACGAAGGAGAAGATGTCTACTCCGGCGACTTCTCTGACCTCGACATTGCCTTTGGTGGTACCGGTGCTCCTGCATATAGTGGCGAACCCAACATTGCCCAGTGGCAGTATAACGGTGCCTTTAAAGGGGTCTTCTCGGGCCTCTGGGTCGGCGAGTTCGGCTACCAGGGTGTCTACGGCGTCTTTTGGGCGGCCTCGGCTCACCCGGATTCTGCGGACTATGCTTTCTTCGCGGGCTTCGGCGCTGTTGAAGTTCACCCGGCTGCCTACAATGTTCGTTACGCCGGCTTCTCTGTCCGCTGTCTCTTACAGTAGCAACCCACTAAGCGAAGCTGGCGTGAGGGAGTGACCACGACCGAACCCGTCGAGTCGACTGGGTTGCTCCGAAAGAAATCTAGCTGACATGAACACACCAGACAAACGCGCTGACTGGCTTGCCAAAGAGCTCAAAAAAGCCTACCTCGATGCCCGGCGCGGCAAGACTAAAAAGCCCGAGGTAGAAAAGTTCGATGCTATCGCGGAGTCTGAACTTGCAGCACTGGCCAAAGAAATTCACTCGCGCAGGTACGTACCGCGGCCATCTACGGCGTTCATCGTGAACAAGCCTGTCAAGCGGGAGATATTCGCCGCCGCCTTCCGTGACAGAGTGGTACACCACTTTCTGTTCAACCAAGTCAGCAAGTGGTGGGACGCCCGATTTATTGAAGATAACTACAGCTGCCGTATCGGTAAAGGCACGCTCTACGGTATTCGCCGTTTGGATCATCACATCCGCTCGGTGAGCCGTAATTATACTCGGCCAGCCTACATACTCAAGCTTGATCTCCAGGGGTACTTTATGAGCTTAGATCGTAAAAAACTCTATAAAAGGGCCATGTGGGGGCTGGATAGGCAATTCCCAGATAAAGGTTATGTCTACCAACTGTGCAAGTTCTTATGGAAAGTCATTATCTTTAATGATCCCCTCAAAGACGCGGTGTTCAACTGTCCGCGCAGCGCCTGGAAAGGCCTGCCGCCGAGCAAAAGCTTGTTTCACCAGCCTCTTGGTCGCGGTGTGGCTATTGGCAACCTGACCTCGCAGCTGCTGAGCAATATCTACCTGGATCAACTTGATCGATTTGTAACATTTGAGCTTGGCTTTAAGCACTATGGACGCTACGTAGATGATTTCTACCTCATCTCTACCAACAAAGCAGAGCTGGTAGAAGCCAGTAAGGTTATCGAGAGATATGTTAGCAGTGAGCTGAGCCTAGTTTTGCATCCGCGCAAACGACATTTACAAGAGTGCAACAAGGGCGTCGCCTTTCTTGGCGCTGTTGTCTATCCATTTCGGTTGCATCCCGGTAAGCGTTTGAAACATAATTTGGTAGCTGCACTGTCCAATGCAGACTGCTCACCGGAAACCGAAGCCTCATACAAGGGGCTGGTAAAACACTACAAGCATTGCCGCTTGCTGAAAATGGTAGATATTGCTCGGGGTGTACAATAAAAGTGTGCTTGGTTTGGCGCAAGAGCAGACAACTCTTGGTGGCTCATATATAGCTGGTTGACTGATGAATCGCCAACCCGACAAGCATACCTAAGAGACAATACTCACTAGCTTTGATTAGTATCTCGGCTAGTTCTATTACAGGAAGCGCCACCAGGGTCTGCTTGTACTCGGTACGCTGAGTGCAATACAGGGAGCAGTATTAACAAGCGCGCGCCGTCCCGGGACTTCTGCGATTTCTGGCAACTGGAACGGCGAGTTCGACAACCAGGGTGACAACGGCAACTTTTGGGCGGCCTCGGCTCACCCGGATTCTGCGGACAATGCTTTCAACGCGAACTTCAACGCTGATGAAGTTAACCCGGCTGACAACAATGATCGTAACGCCGGCTTCTCTGTCCGCTGACTCTTAGGGCATTTTGCTTAAACTCGACATTGTTGTGCTGAAGCTAACTATCACGTTCCGCCGAGTCAGGTATATAAACCCGGTTGTCTTTAATTACCATACCGAGTGCTTCGAACTTCTTCTTAAGCCTAAAGAGATCATCAAAAAGGTGTTCTAAATTGATACTCTTGAGGTCACCAAGCAAGTGCCTCGGTCAAAAGACTGGGGTTTTTACTTGGTTAGCTCTCGCAGAGAGTCCGAACCCTCGAGGTTCGATCGCAAGGTGCTGACGCAGAAGCTTGCTTCGAGTAAGTGCCGTAGAGAGTAGCGAAGCGTTTATCCCGCCGGGATCACCATACGTGGATTTTAAAGAAGTCCGAATAAGAAACAGCTCGTTTACCTCTGGTAGCGAGCTTATTTTATTGGTTCTCAAGTTTATTTCTGCGTAGGTCGGCACTGTGTTGAATATTGCACCGAAAAAGGCAGCTTTGCGCAGTGGATTACAGAGGTCAAGAAGCATTTCTGAGAGGTGCATTAATGCTCTTTCTTAAAGAAAGGGCTTCGGGATGAACCAAAACTGTCAGGGTGGAGATTCCCCTTAAGATATTCAATTAAAAAGAATAAAAACCTTATATCTTATGGGCGAATACTGCCTTGATGGTTTTGGTTCACCCGTATACTGAGGAGACAGAGGTAGAAAAACTTCTTGATGTATAATGGAGGTGATGTCAAATAAAGTTGGAAAAGTAATCAAAATTGCCGGGCTTAATGTCTGGCCGCATGAGCAATATATGGCAGATCGGTTGGCGAACGCTGGCTATACAGTTGAATTCATAAAACCAAGTGATAAAAAATACGAATCAACGCCCGACGTATTAATAGACGGTGAAAAGTGGGAAATGAAATCACCACGTACTAGCAGCCTCAAGGCCGTTAGGCGTAATCTCAAATTAGCCGGTTGGCAGTCTAACAAAATAGTCTTTACCGCAAAGCGTATGAAGGGTATGCCAGACAAAGCTGTTGAGCGAGAGTTGGCTACACAGCTTTTGGAATTGCCGAAGATCGTGGCCATAAAGTTTATTACGCGTCATGGCAAAGTTATTGACATAGGCTAAATATTTTGCTAGTATATGAATATTGAAGCACGAACGATGCTAGTCATCCACCTCGAGCTTCTTTTTAGTTCTGCATAATTTATTGCCTTGATGCTACTTTGCGGCGGTGAATCAATACCAGAGAAAATGCACCATTCAAAAATAGCCATGTCACTGGGTGGCCCATGGAAACGAAGCTATAGTTATGTAAGGCAACAAGAGCTATCGTAAACCTGACGGTAGTTATAATGTAACTAGACAGCGTTTCAGAAAAGGGGTCAGACCAGCTTTTTCGAACGGTTGGCAAGAAGCTTAGTGTTTCAGCTAATGTAAATTATATAACTTTAATATTGTTGTGAAATACTAAAGTTTGATTATAGATACCAAATCGCTCATTAATCAGTATAGTTATTTCTGCTTATACTGTATTTTACTGCCAGGATGGTGTTTTGTCTGGTTTGATTGCTGTTATCCATGTTTGGCCACGGTTAAATTCTACGGGTTTACCGGTGGGGTCTGTGAAGATAATTTGATCCTTATCACTTGCTTTTGACCAGCCTATTTCGGTTACTGTGCCGTTCTGGAATAGCCAGGCTTTTCCACTTCCGATAACATCTGGATAGCTGTAGCGGTTGGATTCTTTAATTACATCATGAGGAACTTGCATAGTGATAACTACTTTGGGTGTTATTCTGCCCGCCTCTCTGTCGATATGTGCGCCGCCACCCTGGCTTCTTTGATAGCTGTTTGTTGCTGGGTCCCAGTCGTAATGAACGGCAAATAGTCCGGTAGATACAGGTATGTCTATGGATTTAGCGGTTGGAGTTGGTGATACTTGTTCTTTTTTTACTCTTGTCCATGACGTGAATGTGCTGGTGGAATATTTCTTGGCATTATTAAGGCCCTGAAGCTTTTCCATAGATGTATAAACATTGTGTGGAGCATAGCGTTCGTTTGAGCGGTAGTATGCTCCAGCATTAAAAAATTGATCTAAATCTTTAATTTGCCCGCTACGGAGTTTTGCTAGTGGTATGTCGCTTCCGCCGACATGAGCTAATCCGGCATCAAAAGCTGCTACCCAGCTTGCGTAATGAGGTCGTACACTTCTGACTGGCCCAATAACACCCGGCTTAGCTTCTTGATAAATAGCCAAAAAGCGAGTTATGCCACCTTCGGCAACTGCTTCAAATACTACGCCCGCATCTTTAAGACCACTCTGAGGCCTTGCCTCAGGGCTATTTTCTATCATTACTGCGGTGAGTGGTAGCTTGCTGTCTGCTTCACTGACTTCTGTGCCGGTTAACGGTGAATAGGTTTTTTTGATCTCTTTCTTCTTGACGCTTGCGACCGTTGGCGTACTGTAATCTATGGTACCAAAAAGGTAGTAAACACTTACGCCTAGCGTGATTGCTAGGATGGATATAAAAGAGAGAACCAAAAACTTGTGGCTAGATAACCACTTGTTAATTTTCTTAAACTTATCACCTTTTGGTTTGTCGATAGGCTTTAGGTGAGGTTCATAATTACTATACTTATGAAAACTATCAGATTTTGTTTGTTTTTCTTTCATAACGCTTATGTTAACAGACGATTAATATAATTGCTAGAGATGCGGTAGAGGCGCATAATTTAATGAAAAATGAAAAATGGAAAATGGAAAATGGAAAAATGCTATTTAATTAAATAGAGCGTTGCGGATACCGAGGTGGCTAGGTTTAGGCTACTGACTCCTGGCTTCATGGATAGCCTCACTACCTTATCTGATTTCTTTAATGTTTCCGGCTTAATTCCATGCCGTTCGGTGCCAAATATTAAAATGCAGTCATTTTCAATGTTTTCGTTAGTGATGTCTTCGCCTTCGGGATCTAATGATATAATTTTTCTATTTGGGAAATAGTTTATAACTTCAGTAAGGGTTGAGTTTAGCACGGGTAATGCGTACTGAAGACCCGCCCCTCCCCTAACTACTGCCGGATGCCAAACACTGGCTTGAGCATCGGTAATTACTGCACCGGCATCTGCGGCGGCTGAAGCTCTAATTACAGCGCCGATATTTTCTAGATCTTTAGGATCTTCTAAAAATATAATTGGTTTGCTCTTGTCGATATCGTTAAGTAAATAATTTTGTTTTTTGGCAAGCGTCACCACTCTAGTGCGATGATTTTTAGGGCTAATTTTTTGAAAAGTTCCGTCGTCTACCTCTAAAATTTTACTTGATATCATAGGTGATATATCAGGTGCCAACTCATCTACTAACTTATTTAGCTCAGATATATCACATGTGATAATATGTTCAATTTCTGCCCCGAACCTCACAGCATGCTTTAGCGCCTGTGCTCCTTCAATAATAACGTGCTTACCTTGCTTGTTATTTTGAAAATCATGAATCAGCTGAGAATTATTCATCACGCTATGTTAGTAGATCTATTGCCTTTTGTATTCTGGATAGAGTAGTTTGTTTACCGAGAACTGCTAGACTGGTGTTTAACTGAGGGCTGGCCGGGGCCCAAGTAGTCGCGATACGGATTAGACTGAACACTACGGCTGGTTTTTCGCCGGTTTGGTCTAAGAGTTGATTGAGTTGTTCTTGAATATCTCCATGAGTGAAATTGCTTTGTTCTAGATTCTGTCTACTGAGCTCTAGTAGTTCTTTTATCCGATTGTGATCTAGTTTTTTGAGCTGTTTGTTAGATGTAATTAGTTCAAGGTCGGGTGCTGGTTCTTCAAAGAAGAAATTAATTAGCTCTGGTAGCTCGGCTAGATACTTCATACGCTCTTGTACCAGGGTTAGTACCTGCTTTTTGTAATCTTCGTCAGCATTTTTGGCTGATTCTGGCCAGTAGTCTTGACAAAGGGTGTATAAAACATCGATGTCAAGCGATCGAATAAAATGACCGTTCGTCCACAAAAGTCGCCGTTGATCAAATTGCGCACCGCTCTTACCTACCCTGTTTAAACTAAATTTTTCAATCAGTTCTTTTTTGGTAAAGATTTCTTGTTCAGTGCTATCATTCCAACCAAGGGTAGCGATAAAGCTCACCATTGCGTCTGGTAAAAAACCGTCTTTTATGTAGTCTAGCACATCTTTTGCTCCATCTCTTTTACCGAGCTTTTTATTGCCTTGATCGTTCATGATGTGTGGCATGGTGGCAAAAATAGGCTTCTCTAGCCCTAGCGCCTCGTAGAGGTTGAGGTAATTCGGTTGGCTGGAGAGGAACTCCTGTCCGCGAATTACGTGAGTAATCTCCATCTCGGCATCATCAACGATGTGAGCAAAATTATATGTTGGGTAACCATCAGATTTAATTAGAATAATATCATCAATTACTTCCGGCCCTGTCCTCAGGTCCCCCATAACTTCATCGTGCCACTCATATTCTTTAGGGTCTGATTTAAATCTTAGTGGCTGGCTGCCGTCCCATGCAGGCGGATTCTCTGGCCGATGATTACGGTATAAGAATGGCTGTTTAGTTTTCTGAGCTTGTTCTCTAAATTTTTGAACTTCTTCCGAGGAATATGGATCCGCGTAGGCTCTGCCAGAGTCAATTAATCTCTGAGCCCATTTTATGTAGATATCTAAACGCTTAGATTGACGATAAGGTCCAAAATCACCAGGTCTATCTGGCCCTTCATCGTATTCAATACCAAGTGAATGTAGTGATTCCATCAAGTGCTCAGCGGAGCCTTCAACTTCTCTTTTTTGATCTGTATCTTCAAGTCGTAATATAAATTGGCCATCAGCTTGTTTTGCAACTAAATATGCAAATAAAGCAGTACGTATGCCACCGACATGCAGGAACCCGGTTGGGCTTGGTGCAAAGCGAGTCCTGATATTATTCATTTGTATCCTTGTGTTTACTGGTACTAATGAGAACTTCACGAACATTAAGTGTGGTTAATCCTGCTGTTATAAGTGCCACTCCAGTTTCGTAATTCGCTGGTAAACCTAGTGCCCCAAGCCTCGCCTCTGCTAGCGTTGCCAGCCCTCCAAGAATCAACCCATATCCAGCAATCTTAATTCCGGATACTTCTGGGGTTTGTACTACGGTGTCATGATTATGCTTAATCGGGTTTCTGAATTTATCCATAAAAATACGATACCATAACAGAGGTAATAATCATAGTTTACTATAACAAGGTTATGTGTGAGATCGGTGTAATTAAACGCTGGTAGCGATTTTTAACAACTGATCGGCATCTAAGCTAGAGCCCTCACCGTTGACTTGATACATTTTTCCGTCATTAACCCATGCTGCACTGCTGCCGTCGAAAATATAAATTGTTAATCCTCTATCTTGATAGGTTAAATAGTTGGGATTATTTTTTGTAACTACATTTTCTAACAAAGCTGCTGAATCCCAGTTTGTGGGCTGTTGAGTCAGGCTAAATTTTCTTTCATCAGTATTAGATTTGAAGTTAATGGCAACTTGGCCCGGTGAATGAACTATCGGATTTTGTAAGCTATATCCACTAGGTGTATAGCTTGGTAAATTGGCAGAAAATCCAGCACGATTCGCAGCGACCTTCATTGAGATTGATGGGATATTTAAATAGGCAACATATGCACCAAGAACCAGAACTACAGCGAGACCGCTTGCATATTTTGAAAAATGGTTATTTAAAATATGGCGACGTTTTGACTTCTTAGTTAATTTAGTGTGCTCGTCAGGCTGTATAACCGACTCGGCTACAATTTTATGAGCTAGACTAGAATGGACTATGCTGCTCTTTGGACTCTTATTTTGGTTGATGTTTTCAGGTTTTGTCTCAAGATTCTTTTTAGCTGTAACGGGTACTGGTGATATCTCTTCTGATGTCTTTTGCTGTGTTTGTGGTCTATGGAATTTAGAAATGTGATGACTTTGATTGATGTTATTTGCACGGTTAACTCTAACTTGAGCAGTGCTTCTAGTCGGAATACTCGGTTTTTTTACAGCCGCAGGCGTTGCTTCGGTTGCTAGAGTTGGTGCTTTTACAATTCTGCGGTTAATTGTTAAGGATTTCTTGGGTTTGACGTGATATGTATGTGTTTTACGGTGATCCGAGTTGGATCTGGCTATTTGGGGCTCGGGTGTTGTGACGATTTTTTGTTTTGAAGCTACTGTGGTGGTTTTAGGCGCTGGGCTTTTAGTAATTTGTTTTTGTGGGGCTACGTCTGTGATGGTAATTTTATGTGGCTGCAGACTAGTTTTGTTATCAATAATAATTCCAGTTTTAGCGTCGTAGACTTTCCCATTGATGTGAATTGTATTGCGTGAACTCATATTTTTTGATGCCTACTTCTAGATTATCGATTAAATTTAAATTACATTGCGCTTTTGCTTGCTCTTATAATATTACGCCGTAATAAACGTGCTTGCAAGTGTTATTATGGATATATGCATCGAGTAGATACAAAAGATCGTCAAAAGACTGTTCTAAGAATCATAGCATATGCCATTACATTCATAATGACAATTATCACTACAGCACTTCTGATTTACCTAGCTCAAGGTTATCGACTGGGTTCTGGTGGAAAAGTGGTTAGGGATGGCCTGCTTTTGGTAGATAATCGTCCAGAATCTGCCAGTGTGTATATTAACGACAAGCTAGAAGATTCCACTGCGCCATCTAGGTTTGTATTGCCTGCTGGAGACTACAAACTAGGTTTAAAATTAAAAGGTTATCGTGATTGGTCAAAAACTGTTAGAGTGGATGCCTCTAAGGTTCGAGAGGTTGGATACCCACTGCTGATACCAAATAAGCTCAATTCAGAACATATTCTAAGTATCAAAACCCCAGAAATGATTAGTCAATCTGGTGATCGGAAAAAAATATTAACTTATTCTCAAGACAGTGGTGATATTCAGTTGATTGATCTTAATGCCAAAAACTCGAAAATTAAATCTTTAGACCTAGGTCCCAGCATCGTGAAGGAGGAAGGTAAGCTGGGCGTGCTTAAGGTTATTGAGTGGGCTTTAAACAATAAAAATATTCTTTTGGAGCAGACTCTGCCTAGTGGTAAGACTCAGATATTAAGTTTGGATGTTGAAAATCCAACTGAAGTAATAAATATAACAGCTATTTTTGGTGAACAATCACCACTTGATGTGCATTTTGTTGGTGATAATACAAACCAGATATACGGCATAAAAGACGGTACTCTAGCAAGATATGATATTAAAGCACAGAGCTTAACTCTGGTGATGCAAAATATCATAAGTTACCAGCCGTATTCAGACGACACTATTTTATTTGTACGTAATGTGGACGATAAGCGTGAGATAGGTATCTATAAAGATCACAATGCATACGTAATTGAATCGTCAGATCATTTAGACGTTCCGGTTAACCTTTCTTATCATGAGTATGATCAACACCACTATTTTGTTATTGCAAATTCAGATGATTCTGGTGCGGTAATTTATAAAGACCCACTGAAGAAGCCGATATTAAAAAAACAACTACCATTGGTTAAGTTAAAGTTTTCTAATATCGGAAAAATAGAGACTAGTGGTTCAGGCCAATTTATAATGTTACAAAATAGTAACCAAGTATCGGTGTATGATCTAAGGGATCTGTTTAATTATCAGAATACTCTTCCGTTTGAGATTCTAGGTGGAAGTAGGCTTGGATGGATAGACGATCATCGGATTCAGGCCGTATCGACCGATAACAGTTCATATATATTTGAATATGATTCTGCTAATCTTCAGTTATTGAGCGTAGTAATGCCTGGATCTAAGGCATATTTTTCTAGAGACTATAAAACATACTACAGCTTTACACAAAAAGATAATGATACAACGTTCAATATGACAAGTTTAATAGTTGAAGATTAAATTAGATTAGTTTTTATCTCTTCGCAGTAGCCAATCCCACATACTAGGTGCTACGCTGGGTAATGGATTCTCCGGATTCACCTCAATTGTCTTATTTGATACTTTGGTGGCACTACTGGGGCTTGGGTCTATTTGCGTGGCTTGTACAATGAGTCGGTTAACATTGGTTCCTGGTGGATCGCATGTAAATAATGTGATCGTTGGCGTGCTAGTTTGTGCTAGGACGGAAGTTTCTTGGGGTGTAATAATTTTTTTTGCAACAGTAACTTTGTAAGTATAGCGTTTTGAATTGTAGTTAAGGTAAAATACATCACCTACATCTAGTTGCTTCAAGTTTACAAAAACATATTTAAATCCACCGGCATTAAAAACGTTATTGCTTGAATGACCCCCGATTACAACATTACCGTTAGTTCCGGGGTCCGCGCTGTTGCCTAGTCGCACAACTCCCCTTTCTAGCGCTTTTTGATAACTTGCTTCATCGATATTGGGTTCATCGTATACAACTGGCGCCTCTACCCCAATTTTGGGAATAATAATTTTTGGCTCAGGGCCAACCATGGCACTGGCACTAGATTCTACTATCACGGGAGTCGTAACAACGCTTCCTGGAGAAACATACTGTTTTACCGCCCCGACGAGTACCTGATTATAATTTATTAATAGGAAAAATAAACCAACTGATATTGAAGCTAACGCTGGCTTATAGTGATTGCTGGATTTTACGCGCTGAGCTTGTTTTTTGGCAGTAGCTCGTATTTTGGCTTTTAAGTTTTTGTTAATAATTTCATGTTCATTTAATTTTGTGTCCGTATGGGTAGCGTTATTTACTGTCGCCTGGCTATGAGGCTGTTGTCGCCACCAATTTGCGTAATACTGATAAAAATATTGGTGGTAGTATTGTTGCCATGCTTGATGGTATTGGCTTGCATCAACGGAAGTATTTCTTAGAGTATGTTGAGTATGGCTTGATTCTGAGTTGATATTGCTTGGTGAGGTTTGTGCATGATGTAAAGTGGGGGCGTTTACATAGCTGCGCTCAACTTGTTTTCTGGCAAAGTCTGTAGTTCTATTTTCAGATGGTGAAGCACGATGAATTGGCCAGTTAATTGGTGGCCTCTGAGTCAGAGGTCTTTCATTTGGTTGTCGTGAACTGGGTTTAATTAAATTTGTATCGTCATTCATGGTTGTGGTCGTGCTTATATACAGATAATAGTGTACAATTATTACGCAATATTAGCTAATGCTAGTATGCTAGTAGACTACGTTATTTAACATTTTGTACAGCAACGGTGTAGTTGGTAGGCAATTCACTACATTCATGTTTATCTCTGTCTGAAGGGCGAGTGGCGGGTTTGTACGAAGTACGACCATAAGTAATAGTATACGCGCTCTGCGCAAATCACCATGTCCCGCAAGACACTAAACTGCTAGAGCACATCTAACAACTAGGGCGAGTGGCGGAATTGGTATACGCGCACGACTCAAAATCGTGTTCCTTCGGGATTGAGGGTTCAAGTCCCTCCTCGCCCACCAAACCGAGATAAACGATAGCTAACGACACTGAGTGTTCAGAATCTGGCGCCTATTACGGTCGTATCGGCTTAAGTCCAGTTCGTAGTATCAAGTACTAAATAAGTTTGTATATTCAAGATGATATTCTTGTATAACTCACTGTGTATCTTCAATTCGGGTAGATTATTTTGTTTGAGTTGTATCTTGTGTTTCAAGCAAGTCTATTTTATCTAGGATATAGTATTGTATGTTATTTAGGTACTGTACTATTTTTTCTCTATGAGCCATATTTACATTTGAATCGTCTTCTCCGCTAAAGCTACGAAGTGTTTGAGACCATCCTAAGCGATGTCCTCTATTGGTTTGCATCATTTCGCTGGCTATTACTAGAGCTATGTTTCGTGCATACATGTCATTAGTAGGATTCTTTTTAACTTGTATTTTGTATGATGGGTCATGAAAGTTTAGGTCTTGTTCCGAAAGAACAGACATAGCCCATGAGTTGCTGACTAAGCCGTCAGCAAAACCGTTTTCATCCTTCATTATTGTTGTTGGTACAGGATACCAGCTACTTTTTTCATTATTGGTCGTATTTATAGATTTATTTGCAAAACGATGCAAGGATAATAATGTAATCAATTCTGCTGCACAACCAATATATTCGTTTCTATTTAGCTTTTTATGTGTATTTTGGATTCTATCTGCGAGATGGTTTGCCAGAAACTTTAACGATGCATAGGTCTGCTCTTGAAACTTTATGCTTGGCAGTTCGTGACACAGTGCGACTGATTGAAATAACGACATATGTGAATGAAGCATACTAGCTTTTATGCCACGTGGGCTTAAGTAGCCAAGTGTATTTAATTCAGTAGTAATTATATTTGTAAGTATTACTTCAGAATCGGCTATATCTTGTAATATTAAATTTTCATCAGTCTCTAACTGGCTAGATTCTATTAGCATCTCAGCCTTTAGGTTGTTAGCGTCAGAAGATAGTGTTGGTAGATTATATGCAAAGTTTCTGTAGCTTGATGAAGTTTTTGGAATCTGTAGCGCATCGTAAATAATACGCCTAGGAGCGTGTGAAAAAACTTCTCTTAATTCTGATCGCCTATCTGAAACACTTGGAAACTGTGCCATAATATACCAATTATACAATTAAATACATAAATCTACAAGGTCTACTTGTGTCTTTATATCCATATGATTGAAAATTATAAAAAATATATCTTAGATTAACTGTTTTAGAAGATGTGCACAATGAGTTAGGGCTTCAAGTGGTTTATTGTTGTACCATGTTAAATAACAGCTTGCTATTGAGGCGTATTTAGTGCGCCAACTAAAGTCTTCTGGATCTAGGATGTCAATTTTTGTTGTACTGACTTTTCCGGACACAGCCACACATAATTGATTATTATGAAACGTGACAATATCACATGGATATATTTGCGTTAAGGTTCGTAGCATTATTACAAGCTTGCTTAGATCCATAGTAAATGTAAGTGGCGTATCGCTACCAAAGTTTTTTAGTAGTTTCTGAAGTTGTCCAAAGCTGGCTATGACCGTAGTGGACTCTCGTTCTACTAAGCTGTTTGGAGAATTTGAAAGTAAGTCGAGTGTATCATTGGTGATTACCGCCCGACAATTATTAACTCTTAATAGTTCTTCTATTAATATTGCAGTCTGAGAGTTGCGGCCGATATCTCCAGGCATTAGTAGTGTATCTGACCATTGGGTATAACCGAGTAGTACCTGTAGGCTATCTTTCGAAAACTCTCCACTGTTAGTACTTGGTAAAAATACCGCATCTGGCAGAGTTGCACCGACAAGCTTCTTGGTTTTATCAGGTAGTGCTATTTTAGCTATGCCAATACCTTTTTTTAGCACTAGGTCAAAACTTTGAGCAGGTGCCGTAAGCGAATGGGCATTTCCGCCTACAATAAGCAACTTCCCTGCTTGGTCTCGTCTTTCTGGTTTATTCCATTCTAGTTCAGAAAAAAGAGGTTCACTCCCCTGTTTGTACCAAGATATAGCTTCCATTCTTCCATTTTAACTGATAAATCATATTTTTGCGCTCGATTACAACTTTCCATTTGTGTGTTTTGGCGATTTCAAACAAATTTTTATCAGGATTAAATGCAATCGGATTTTCAACCAGTTCTAGCATTGTCACGTCACTTTTACTGTCTCCTACTGCCAAACTTTCCGAAGGTGAGAGTTGATGTTTGGTTAAAAATTCTTGCAGTGCTGCGGCTTTATCGAAGCTAGGGATATATGCTTCTCCACTGAAACTGTCACCCCGACGTTCGTATTTGCTACCTACCCAATCATCAAATTTATAGTATTTGGCTAGTTTTTCTACTAGTTCGTGGTGTGAACCAGAAATTGCAAGCAAAAAATATCCCTGAGATTTCAGTGTTTTTATCAGATCTCGAGTGTAGGTATATACCTGATCTTTATATTCATCAATAATACCATCGACTAACTCATCGAACTTGCTGGTTTTAAGGTTTGTGATTGCCATTTCGTAGTTTGAAATCAATACTTTTTCATACTCAGCAAAACTTTCAGGTGTTTCGCGTGTTTTCCACTTCATTCGTGCCAACTGGATTACAGAGTAAGCCTCATCTCCTAGGGAGCCTTGCTTGGCAAGGCGATCAACAATAACATGATATAGCTGCCAGCGTATCAATGTTCCATCTATATCGAAAACTGCATACTTCCTCATTCTATTAGCTTAACAGTCTTTCAATATTTTTAAAAAGTCAGTGATTATGACGACTTTTTTCTTATTTGCCATTGCTGGATGGCTAAAATGAGCCATATTAGGGCTATCATGGCGCCGGAAACTACAGATAGCCAAAGTTTTAGAGTAAAAAGTGTCAATGTGATGACGCTCACTAATACGAAGTTCATGATAGATGTTGAAAGCGCTGGTTTTTCTCTACCTAAAATGGTCGGTAGCATTGATGGTAAAAATGCAAACTGGCAAACAGCAATTACGATATCTTGCCAGCTCATATTACAAATCTACTTTGATACTCACCGGGCAGTGGTCGGAGCCTAGTTGTGAGGCGTGAATTTCAGCGGATTTTATTTTGTCTTTTATGGCTTCTGAGGCTAAGAAGTAGTCTATACGCCAGCCGACATTTCGTTCACGGCTTTTTGCAAAGTGACTCCACCAAGTATAGTGGCCGTTGCCCTGGGTGAATAACCTGAAGGTGTCAACAAATCCCGCTGATAGCCAGTTGTCAAAACCGGCGCGTTCTTCGTTGCTAAAGCCTTTTTTGCCGATGTTGGGTTTTGGGTTGGCTAGGTCATCTTCTGTATGGGCAACATTCATGTCACCACAATAAATCACCGGTTTTGTTTTTTGAAGATCGGCACAAAATAGCGTCATAGCTCTATCGAATTGTTGACGTTGAGTTATTCGGGCAAGACCATCTTTGGCATTTGGTGTATAGGCTGTAACGACATAGTAATCTTCATATTCTGCTGTGATTACCCGCCCTTCATCGTTGCTGAATCCGTAATTGTCTGCCACTAACCCACTGGCATTTACGAACTTTTCGGGGATATCGTTAATAATGGAGATTGGTTTGATTTTAGAAAAAATTGCAGTGCCACTGTAGCCTTTTTTTGTACGTGAAGAGTTCCAGTATTCTTCATATTGTGGAAGATCAATTTCAGCCTGGCCTTGTTCTGCCTTGGTTTCTTGTAGGCACAAAATATCTGGGTCGTACTCAGCTATAAACTTTTGAAGCTCCCCCTTTTTAATTACTGCACGAATACCATTAATGTTCCAAGAAAATATCTTCATGCTTACCAGTGTATCATGATCTATTTTCTAAAAAGTTCACCACTTATTGATGTGTAGAGGCCAGCTCGTTCGTCTAAGGCTTCATCTACCATTCTTCGCGAAAGATTGATCATTGTATTTCTATTAATTTCACTGGTGTCGAAATATATTTGCCGGGATTCGTGTACCGCTTTTGCTCCCGCACCATATCTACCATCTGTCCGGAACTTTGTATTTAATATACTGGCTATATTTCCGATTGATTTACCTCTAGTTTTTGCGAAGTATTGCATGGTTTCTGTCATTACGTCGTCGTTGTGCCAATAAGCTATCGCATCTTCGTCTTTACATACTGGGTCAAGTGTACGTCGTTCATCATCTAGTTTACGTGCTTTAATACTAGCTTTTGTTTTCATGAACCATTCGTCGTTTGATGAATCTTGATAGTCTACTCCTTGCCTTAATGCTTCGCGTCTAGCTGCTTCTGCTGGCTGGCAATCTACAAAAAGCCTGAGTCCTAGCTCTGCCCCTTCTATTTTTTCAATAACTGGTCCTAGATTGCGACCATCAACAAATAGAAGATTCACATCTGGGTTATCAATTACTCTTTGAACCCTTCTTGTGAACCCTACTTTTACCGCGCTTCGTACCACTGAGATTTTACCTATTTTTGCAACAGTTTCGTTTATGCGAGGCTCATAAAGTACTTTATCGCCCTGCTCTGCTACGATCTCATATCTCATGGCTGCATAATCTGCTATTTCACGATTATCTAATTTGGATACAGCTTGTTCTATATCTGATTCGGACTGACCTTCTTCTAGATGACCATTTTCTAACAGACCATAGGTTACGGCGCGATAGTCTGCACCGGTTTCATCTTGAGCGGCATCTGCATAAGATTCGGTAAGCGCACTGGTGATCGTACCCTTTCCACTTCTTGGCGCACCGTTACTTTCAACAACCCAAAGTTTGTGTTTGTTCATAACAACTCCTAACTGGAGATAACTATATCAATTGACAACAAAATTCCAAACCATAAACTTTATGAGAGTAGTGTTACCCTTCAGTTGAAAAATTGTATATTTGATCCCATAATTCTGGAACTGTAAATTTTTCTGGATGTACTTTTAACTCCCTGCGTAGCTCTAGTGGCGTGATCTACTTAATTTGTTCTACTTCTTCTTGTTGAATTACGAAATCATTTATATTTCGATCGATTACGCATTGAAACGTGTGGATATTACGATATCCAACCTAAGCTGTTTCTTCATACGAATCTGGAACGGCAACGGTGCCTACTACGCCAGGTGTCCATAATCCCGGATTAAGATCTTTGCTCAACGATCTTTGCTGTAATAATATTTCTCCAAGTGAATTTTCAACCCAAATAGCAATAATACGCCAACGATCAGTGTCGGTCAGCTCATTACGCCATTTTTCTTTTAATACTCTATCATTTTCATCAACAATAAATACTTTTTCTTTACTCATTTAAGACCCCTTTAAGATAGCTAATTAATTTTTCTCTACTATGTTCTGTGAAATTATGGTCTGAATCTATGGCGGTAATTTCAATATCTGGGCTTTTACGCAATCTATTGTATGCAGTTTCGCCCAGTACTTCATCTTGAGTAGTTTGTAAAATATGCAACCTAGCCTTTTTACTGTAGTTTAACATTGCCTCTTCTGCATCAACGTCTTTAGTCTGTTCGAAGAAATTTAAAGGAATGTGAGTAATTGTGCCATCTTTTCTGGGTATTGATATTTCTGTAGTAGTTAACTTCGCATTTGGGTAACGCGCAAAATATTTTTCTAATTTTGACCCAAAAATCTCAGGTGGCGCTAAGAAAACGACATTACCGGTAATTGTTGGCTGTGTGAGTGAGGTAATAATACAGCCTTTAGAGTGTGCAATTATGTGAACGGTGGCGGTTGGGGCAAGCTGCTTCAATTTTTGTAACACAGACTCTAGTCGCGCTATCTGGTCATCGATTGGGCTAATGAATACATCTGATTGATCAATGTTGTAAAAGTCAAAAAATACGTAACCCCAATTCTTCGGGAGGGCATGCTGAATATCAACAAACATCCCACGTGAGTCCCAGCGGACTCCAAATCCATGTACGAAAACAACGATATCTCGGGCATTAGCCGGAATGCCGAAGGTTGTTACCTGCTGACTCATCGCTTTATCTCCCTTTTAGCGTCGCGGTCTTGTTGGCGACGCTTAATGGTTTCGCGCTTGTCGTAGTTCTTTTTACCTTTGGCGAGACTGAGTTCGATTTTTATGAATCTACCAGTTGTGAAGAGTCTGGTTGGTACAATGGTCATACCTTGTTTTTTAGCTTCTTCAATTTTGAATAACTCTTTTTTTGTAACAAGTAGCTTTCTTGGGTTAGAGTTTTCTTTATCATCATCTTTGTTTCTGGCAGTATCAGGAATCGAGATACTCATGTTAGTTAACCAAAGTTCATTTTGTTTTATGTTTGCGTAACTACCGGTGAGACGTACGTGGCCCATTCTGGCGCCCCTGACTTCAGCGCCGCTTAGAATAATACCAGCTGAGATTGTTTCACCTAGTTCGTAATCAAATCTTGCTCGTCTGTTTACAATCGGAGCACTTTCGGGCTTCTTTTTCATAACAAATATTATACTTCATCTGATGATAGATGTTTAATTACAGTTTTATAGATATCATCATCACCTTGTAGGTGTCGCCAGTACCACCACTCACCACCCCATAAATCAATCGGTAACAGTTTGGTCTTTTTTGCAAGGTGTATATTGGTTTTGAGCTGTTTGGAATCCATAGATTTATCTTGCTCTTCGGTCGTCATTTCCCAAATAGCTTTTGGTCCCCAAGGTTCGGCTTGTAGCTCGTGTATGAAGGATCTCCTACCAGTGATTATTTTTATTAAAATAGACCTAGCATGCCACCAACGGTATGGAAGTTTGTTTTTTGTGTATAATCCTTTTTCAAACTGTGTTTGATAGAATGTGAATCCAAAAGCATCGGGTATTGGTCTGCAAAGTGGTATGCCCCATGTGTTACTAGTACTCATAATTACGGGCTTAGTGGGATCTATTTTTTTGATTATTTTTAGCTCATCTCGTAATCTCATTCTATTAAAATCACCATTTGTTCCAAAACTTCTATTCAATGCTTCGTTTTCTAATTGATAACTGGTAATGCTAGATTCGTCTTTATATCTTTCAACCACAATCTTGATATATTTGTATAGTCTTTCATATCTTTCGGCTCGAGGTAGTTTCAGTGCCCATTTTGGCCAATGACTTTCAGGCCACCTAGGCTGTCTTGCTCCTAAGCATAATGAAATTTCTCCACCTACATTTTTTATCAGATTAATCTGTTGGTCGAGTTCATCAAAATTGTACCTACCGGGCACTGCTTCGTGCTCATTCCAGTAGCTCATGAGTCGAAAGCGACGGAACTCTACGGTGTAAATCAAAAATTTTAGTGTATCAATTGGGTCGATCTTAAAATCACGAGATTGCTTAATGGAAAAGCTGACACCGAAGTCACAGCTTATTGTCGCGTGTTCTGAAACTCGGTTTTTACTGTATTCCATATGCTCGGATCATTAAACTTAGTCATTCTCCAGTACCACCATTCCCCACCCCATGTATAGATATCTGGATATCCAATTTTACGGGCAAATTGAAAGTTTTCGTTTATTTGCTTGGGGCTCATAGATTTATTCTGCTCTTCAACAGTTAGATCTGATGTGGCGGCTGGGCCCCATGGTTCAATTTGAAGCTCATGCACAAAAATGTTTCGGTCTTTGAATGTTTTTATCCACCAGCCTCTTATCTTGTGATACCAAACCGGCGTAGGATAGGTTACGTAGAACCTGAATGGTCCAGTTTTATCATTCCAGACTATTCTATAAACAGAATACCCATATTTGTCTGGCACTGGTTTGTTTAGTGGCAGGCCATGTTGATCACTAAGACTCATATAAACAGGATGCTTTTGGTCAATACTCTTAACTGCCTCAAATTCTTTTTGTAGCCTTTTTTGATCTATATCTTCAGGCGTACATTCACCAAACCAGTTGTTGACGGCTTCATTTTCAAGCTGATAGCTTTGTAGTGCCGGATGATCTTTAAACTGAGTTACCGTTACTTTGACAAAATTTATAATAGCTTCTTCACGTTCTTGCTTTGAAAGAGTCGAGTACCAGCTCGGCTTATGACACTCTGGCCACCTTGGTTGGCGCATTCCTAGGCCCAGACTAACTTTTGCTCCACGCTTAGCTGCTTCATCCATTTGCCATGTTAAATCTGAAAAATTGTATTTACCTTGAACGGGTTCACTCACGTCCCAGTAGCTCATTAGGCGAAAGTTTCTAATCTCCATATCATCGAGTAATGCAGTGAAATTAGCCTTCCAATCTACCCCCAATTCATCTGCGTATAGCTTAGAGAAGCTCACTCCATAGTTAACTTTAGGTAGTGGATGCCAACTAGCTTCGACAATAAAATGTATAGTTAGTAATATAACAGCGGTAAACAATATATATATGGCCGATTTTTGCCACTTGTTAAACTTATTTAATTTTGATGTAATTTTTTTGAAAATACTAAGCTCAGGCTTTTTATTAACTTTTTTAGTTTTAGATTTTTTCTTGATTGGTTTCTTTGTGCTCATGCTTGAATACAGTTTACCATAACGATGTACTAACGTTAATTATGGCGATTCGAGACACACCCAATGGGGCGCCTAGTTTAAGTACGTGGTAAACTACTTGTATATGCGTATCGGTCTTTTTACAGACACCTACTTGCCTGTTACAAACGGCATTAGCTTCGTAGTGCAATTAACGAGGTCTGGACTAGAGGCCTTGGGGCATGAGGTGTATATTTTTGCACCGAGCTCAGATTCAGAATATGTAGAAACCGATCCTAGTATAATTAGATTTCGAGCCATTAAAGGCGCTACTTATGAAGAGGATTTAACAAGCGTCTTCTTTCCTCCTTTGCAACTTCAGAAAATAAATAAATTAAAATTAGACGTAATACATTTCTTTACTCCAAATCAAGTAGGGCTGCTTGGTCTGATGGCTGGCTTAAAGTACGATATTCCTGTTATATCGCAATATTCTACAGATATATATCAATATGTAGACTACTACCCCGCTTCTCAAAAGGTAATTCTTGCCTTCCCAATTGCTGCGCCGATTGTTTTAAAAGGACGTTTGAAGAGCTGGGGCCGTGCATTTATAGAAATCCCAGAAGATGGTCGTTTTAAAACATGGGTAAAAAGGTTGACAGCGGAATATATAACTAGCATTCATGATAGATGTGATGCGGTTATTGTGCTTTCTAAAAAACACCAAAAGCAATTAACGAATTGGCACACCAAATCAGAGCTTGTATTAATGCCTACCGGGGTTGACCCTCTTGCAAAGCCAAGCAATGCTGATATCTCTGAATTTAAACAAAGATACAACATCGACAGTAATGAAAAAGTTATTCTTTATGCGGGAAGAATAAGTAAAGAAAAGAATCTTGATCTATTACTAGAATCGTTTGGTGGCTTTATTGCACCAAAGTATAAAGATATCAAATTAATGTTTGCAGGAGACTTTGATTATCGAGAGGAACTTGAACAAAAAGCCAAGCTCTATAACCTAAGAGACAGAATTATATTTACAGGACATTACGAGCGTAGTCATGCCGGTGTTATTTACGCCTCTGCAGATATTTTTGCCTTCCCTTCGCTTACGGATACACAGGGACTTGTCTTGCACGAAGCTGCTGGGGCTGGATTGCCGTTGGTGCTTTGTGATAAAAATGTCTCTGAAATTTTTCATAACGATAAAAATGGTCTGTTAGCAGAGAATGACCCAGAAGATTTTGCTAATAAAATTGTTCAGATTCTAACTGAAAAAAACCTTAGATCTAGAATGTCTACATCTAGTATCGAATTTGCTACAGGTTATACAGAATCAAAACAGATTGCAGATCTGGAGAAGCTCTACAATAGATTATCTAGCAATCACAAACATATAAAATTTGCCGGTAGTGTTTGGTAGTTAGCGCGCTTCGGGGGCGGTTTGTATTCGTCCTTTTGTTTCTTCAAGCTCACATTTCGACCAGAGCCCTATATTTTGGATTCTAGCATTTTTTTGAGCTAATCTAAATTCCTCCATCTTTGTGAATGGAAATGCTGTAACCGTAAAGCCATAGCCTTCGGCGATAATTTTTAAGTTAACTAGTGTTCCGTCTGGTAGATAGACATACCTGAGTAGTCTTTGGTACCTGTCTCTATTGCTTCCAGTAGGGTCTGATTCTAACCTAACTCTATTCTGGTCTATTGTTGACTTTGTAAAATTTGAGGCAGCTTTACCGAAGCACTGAATCGGTTTGCGTGGATCATGCGTTTCTGGCGTATCAACTCCGATGAAACGAACAGTCTCTTTTTTACCCTCCATATCTACTTGAATTGTGTCGCCATCATCAAATTTTGTAACCGTGTATAATCCGGGTGTATTTTGAATAATTTTTTGCTCTGCATTATTTTTGGTGTCGTTAAGGTTGCTATTAGTCTCAATCAGCGATATTAAGACGATAATTATTAGCGACACTATTAATCTGATAAGTTTCTTCTTAGATCGCTTGTTCATGTATGCATTATAGCTGAAGAACCACTTAGTGGATTTGCAAGATGTGGGTGGTCCGATGGTCTATAGCTGAGTTTTCGATGTATAGACCTAAGTAAAAGGTCGTTATTATCTGGCAGGGCGTCTCGTTGAACTGCTTCTATAATGCTCATTGGATTGGGTGTCCCTTGACCACGAAATATGTCATTAAATTGCATAATTGTCTTGACATCACTTAGTCGCCATAAGCCATAGTGAGTAGGAGAAATAATAGTTTGGAAGCTCGTATTGCTGTCTAGTCTGTTAACGCTTAGCTGATTCAACTCGGTTATAAATGAGGATACAACCCCATGTTGGTGTGTTGAATGTACTGATGGATCAAAAAACCATACTCTTTCGCCGAGCGTAAAATCATCTATTGTTCTTAGTGCTGGCACTATGATGCCCTTGTCACTAGTGCTGTAATTATGGATATTTTCTCCAACGAGTCTGTATATGTTTTGTGAGCCTAGTAGACCGCACATAACAGCACCATTAATTAATTGTGATGATTCTTTGCTCTGTGGTTGTAGGAATTGTTCGGGCTTTTTCATAAGACTTACCTAATACTTGATCCTGAGCTCATGTTACTCTTTGTCGATATTCTGTCAAGATTGTGAATTTTGCAATGATTATTGTGGCTTACATTAATTAATGACATACTAGAATATATAACGAAGTGAGAGGTTTGGGTGTCAAAAGAAACACAAAATTTTGAATTAGATTCAAATTGCTTGAATATATCTGAGATGCCAGAGTATTTACGACCTCGTGAATATGGCAAAAAGCATATGCAAGATCTGCCTGTACAATCTTTGATACGGGTTTCACAGCAACGCGGAAGTAGTAACCCGGCATTTGAAAGTATTAAAGAATCTATTGAAATAATGATATTATCAACCCACCCGATGTCGCTGTTCTTAGCCATGAGTCTTTTGAAGATTACCTAAATTTTATCAATAAGTTATGGAAGAAGAGTCATCATATTTCTGACTATATACCTAATGAAGACGGTCGTTATAATTTAGTGATTGCTGGCCATACAAGAGTTGACGCAATTGATGATATCGAAAATCAAAGAATTAAACGTGCCATAGATGCTGGTTATGATATCTCGAATTGGAGCGAATCTACCGTAAATTGTAAGATTTATGAAAATATATCACCAGCAGAGATATTAGCACTTCAGATGGATGAAAATTTACACGAAAAACCCAGTCAGGAACGTACCGCCATTGCAATGGTAGAAACATATTATTACGGGCTTGAAAACGGAAACTGGAGTAATACAAGTGAATTTGCCGAAATTAATAGAAATAAATTTTCTAAAAAAGCCCTTGAAGCTGCTCTGATATTTAGTAATCTTTCTGAAGAAATACGTGAATATGTTTTTGTTGGCGCAGTGCCATACGGTCCTATAGTTGAGCTTGGTAGAACAGTTGAGCCACATAGAAGGTATTTGGCTAATAAATATTTTGATTCTGACTACGAATTATTATCTGAAGAAGATCAATTTGAAATTGAAGACGAGATTTTATTATGGAATGCCTCTAAAGTTGCATTTATTCAGTCAAAAAGACTGAATATATCTAATGCAAAAAAGCACTTCGGAAGTTTAATCGAAAACTGGGATGCGCATAATCCCGCAGAAGATAAAGCATTAAGGCTATTTGTCGACCCAGATAAAGAGTGGATAGATCATCGTCGAAGAACAAGAGCTGAATTAAAAAAACGTATTCAGGAAGTTTCAGAACTAACGACATCTAGTGCTTTTAGGTCTTTGCAGCTTCATATTGAAGTCATGAAGCCAAATTCTGATGAGGCTGGGGTTATGTTAGAGACATTAGAGCAAGGCATGGGAATGTTTCAAGACAAATTCAGTAAAGTAGTTGCCGGCGCAGGGGTTGTTGCAGTTTTGAAAACCGATAAACACTGAATAATTTTTAAATAGTACCTAGAGTTCCACGGTCGTAGCTGGACATGAACCCTTTGTCGTACGGAATACCGTGATGTTGTTGGTCGGCAGTCCTGAGTGATTCTATGTAATACGGATTGTCTATCGCTTTAACGCTCCCGATAGTTGTTTTACGAAACTCGACTCTTTCTCCTACTATTGCCGTAGCTTTTCTGATTCTGGTTCCATATTCTAGCATTTTTGCGCAAGCTTTTTTTGCATCTGGCGAAGGAATTATGTATCTTCCGGTTGAAATGTTTTTAGAGATTCCTAACTCAGCTAAAACTAATCTTGGTTGCCCGTGGAACTTGGTGTTATATGCCTTTAACAAAGAGTTCAGAGTAAATTTAGTGCTATATACACCATATGGAGCTTGTTCTGTGTCTAGGTCTACCCCGATTCGTTCTGCTATGCATGCTTCAATCTCTTCAACTTCAAGATGTGTGTTTTTATTTGAAAATTCAAGTCCCACAATAAGATTTTGTGGTTCTTTTGAACTAAGAATTTCTTCGCATGCTGTATCTGAACTTATGACATTTCCTAGGTCTAAATTATCATATGTCTTAATCATACCTTAATATTAAAGAAAGTTTGATATCTGTCAAGATGCTCTCAGGTTTGCGTAATAATGTCTAAAGTTGTATATTAGACAATCGTGACTAAAGTAAGAACAATATATAACGGCAGTACGATAAGAGTTAATAGTGTTGAAAACTATTATGCTAATAATCAAATTGTTTTCGATCTAAAAACTGTACAGAGCGGCTTTAATGGTGCAATATTATCAGAAGAAAGCGGTTTGATTATTGGGGCTACTACACTGGTGTTTCCAGAGGCTAATGATTCAAACTTAGAGATTATGCATTTGTGTGCAAATGATGAGTCTAACGAAAGGCGATTAGTGCAATGGGCAGAAAAATATACTGCAATGCTTGGTCGAACCGGTCTACATATAGTGTCAAATAACTCAGCTTTGCTTCAAAGACTGAGACAGCATAGCGACTTTGATTCCAGCGGCAGTATTGGTTCATTAGTAAAGCAAATCGGTTAATTAGTAATCTATACCTTTGTTGGCTATAAATTGATCATCAAAATGGTGTTTTAACTTAGTCATATTTGTAGCAATATCTACGGAACTCAGAAGTTTGGGTGGAAAGTTACGCCCCGTGATACAAAGTGATGTGTTTTTTGAGCGGTTGTTAATGATTGATTTTAAGTCGTTCACTCCGAGTAGTCCATCGTGTACGGCGTTACTTAGTTCGTCGCATATTACAAGATCAAATTCTCCGCTAATGGATTTTTCAGAAGCAATTTTTAGTGTTTCAACCGCAGATTTTTTGTGCGATTCATCATCGATATCTTTTTCACTTAAATCACCAGCATCGAAAAACCCCTTCCCGCCTTTGTAAAAGAATAGCTGGTCTTTAAATAGTGGTTCAATTTTATGGATAAAGGTATGTTCGCCGACTTCCCAGTGTTTAATAAACTGTATGTACGCAACCCTGTGACCACGTCCAAGTGCTCGGCACATTAAGCCAATACTAGCACTTGTTTTTCCTTTATTTTCGCCAGTAAAAACTACTACTATTGATTTCTTTTGTTTAAAATCTTCAAATGCCATGTATTTAGTATACGCTAGCAACTCCTATAGTACATCTGTTCATTACTCGGAAGAAGCTAAATACATTAGCCTTATAGTGGCTTCGCTATTTTTGATTGTTTCGCTTGATCTGTGTTGGGCTCCTAAGATTCTCAAGGCTTTTACTATGATGTCGTTATCTGCATAATCAGTTTGTTCGTATAATTCGACAATCTTGTCGGTGCTGCGAATACCGTCTTCAAAATATTCGTTTCTAAATAGGTTAATTGCAAGCCGTGTGTTACCTAAAAAACTGTCACGTATTTTGCGTAACTGCATACTGGAGTGCGTGTCGCCTAAATTTTCAAAATTTAATATATCGTCTTCTGTTGGGAGGTAGCCAAGGGCAATAAATACGGCATCTAGCACTTCAATTTCAGTAGGATCTTTGAGGCTAAAAAGTGCTGACGGTATTGAGTTGATTCTTTCCATAATCTCTTCATCACTTAATTCAGTTTCAAAAAAAGATCCATTTGGATCTTGTGTTTGTATTTGGTCGAAATTAGTCGGTTGGTTCGGCGGTAGTTCAATTTGCGTCATAGAATACTCCTGATTACAATTTAATAATAAACTAGGCTGCAATTAATACAGTGATAAATATCACTAGAGTAGCTACGTAAACACCAAATAATACTTTGACTGCATCGAGAGCATGTCTTAAGACACCGGGAATATTAATAGGTAAACTTGCGACTGAATTTACTCAGTTTTTATTATTTCTCTAATAGATCAGATGCCTTGAGTGCCGCATCTATTTTGGGTCGATTGTATCCAACAATCACTTCTTTCCCAATTTCGATAACCGGCACTCCCATCTGATGGCTCTTTTTTACCATCTCTTCAGCGGCTGCCCTATCCTCTTCAACATCGATTTGTTTATACTTGACACCAATGCTATCAAAATATGCCATAGCTTGATGACAGTAACCGCACCAGCTTGTTGAATACACTATTACGTTTGTTGCTTTTGACATACTACTACTCCTTTTCAAAAATTAAATTATTCAATGCCTTATTCGTAGCAGAGTCCCTAGAGATTTGATAACAAACTCTCTGACCTTCCCTGACTCTGACTACAAGTCCAGCGTCGGCTAGAATCTTCATATGCTGAGATACACATGCTGAGCTAATATCTAATTTTTCTGCTAATGCCCCTACGCAAATCTCTGACTTGCGGCCAAGTATTTGAAACAAGGTAAAACGCGTGTTATCTCCTAGGGCGTGAAAGATTTGGGAAAGATTAACATTGGACATAATTTAATATTAAGCAAATACTTAAAAATAAGCAAGTATACAGTTTGTATTATTCTTTTGCTACTAACCCTATAAAAGTAAGTGCAAAGACAATCGTGAAGCCGGTTATCAGAGATATGGCCGTATACGCACTGGGTGTGACGTAGGAATACACACTAAAACCAATTAGAAATAATGATAACAATAGCAATGTTGAGCTAACCTTTAGCTTTAATACTGAATGAGCAACGAAAGCAATTAAAAATGGCACCAATAGCAGTATTACCCACATTATTGATGTGCTTTCACCCGAATGCTTAATGGCATCCTCTACTGTAGTATGAACTTCACCAGCGTGTGCTATTAAATTAATCATAACCAAATTATATCACCAACTTCGTTAAATCATATTTTGGTTTTATATTGTAATAATTCTTGCTGGCGCAAAAATGACATGCAAGTTAGATAATTTTGAGAATCGTTTACGTTTCGCTCACTGATTTAATATCTAGAGCTCATCAGAGTAGTTCTTTACCTACTGACGTATCTGTGGAGGCGGGAGCGCAATATTTGCGCTCAGTGACTCGGTGTCACCATCCGCCCGCCACTAGTGCTCTGTAGCTAGAGGTAGCTTATAGTGACCAGCACTTCACATACCTTGTTCTACATTTTGGACAGCACTAGCCCAGTAGACGACCAAGGGCTACTGGTTTCCCAGGTTGATTTTGATCTTCTGCACTATTGTACTGAAGATGAACCAGCCCAGGATGGCCAGCGACGCCTCGATGCCGTTGATCTGTAGCCCACCGGTTTGACCGCGGTAGGCGTAAGATGCGACGGCAACGACTACGCCGGATGCTAGCCCGAAGACCATGGTGGTCTTGAGGCCGGCAACCTTGAGCCTGATGTCGGGGCTTGTGGCGGAGTTACCGGCGTAGTGGGCTGATCCCCACAAAATACCGGCAATTACCGCCACGACCGTACCGGCCACTGGTCCATTGACTTCTCGCACATAGCTGTGCGGGAAGACCAAAGAAAACCCAGTAACCAGAACGCCTACCCCAACAAGCAAGTACAGGCCAAGCAATCGACCGCTGTCGATCGGATTGTGCCTATACTGAGGCTCGTCAAGGTGAGTCCCCTGGTCGTACAGTTGCGCTTCTTCCAACTTCCCTCCTTTCCGAAGAGTACACGATTACTTACATGAGCTATGTTGCCCACTGCGTGAAGTTGGTCTGAGCACGAGTCGAAGTACTAGTCTTCGACTTCGCCGGAGATGATTCCGGCAGTTGCACCGACGAACGGTGCAACTAATATGAACCACCCCGCCTTGGCGGGGCCTGCAAACAAGGCGACAATGGCGCCCAACACGACACATAGCAGTGTCGCGATAAATGTTGTGCGCAATTTGCCTCCTATTGCAGCGAGAACCACTGTTTGTGGTCCATCCTTTCATCTTATCATATAATATAAAATTTGTCAATGTTGTCACTTGATATCTGTTTTGGTAAACTGTCCAATAAATGAGGATATCCTTAAATATAATAAGTCAGACTTGCTGTGACCTAATTGGAGGCGTGTGTTCAACTTAAATCATCTAAATTTAATGGCTTCTGGTGGCATACATGTAAGTCTAAAAGCAGAGCCGATCCATAAGTTTGGTGGTTTTGTTGTTACGAACTCGATTATTTATGGAATACTTTGCGCTATGCTTCTTGGTGGCATATTACTCTATGCATCAAAAAGAACTAAGGTTAGACCTGGTGCAAGTAAGTTTACTGTCGTGATTGAAATGGTGATGGAATTTATAATCAATCTGCTGCAAGGTCCTTTCGGTAGTAGAGAAAAAGCAGCAAAGTATGCACCGTATTTTGGATCATTCTTTCTATTTATTTTATTCAGTAATTTAATGGGTATCTTGCCAATTGTTGGCCCGGCGATTCATGTAGACGGTATACCTCTCTTTAGGCCATTAACTGCTGATCTTAATGGGACTATTGCCATGAGTATTACGGCAATAGTTTTAGTTCAAATACTTTCTATTAAAGAACAGGGTGCTAAGGGGCATTTAAAGCATTATTTTTCAGATAAGCCCTGGAACCCAATTAACTTCTTTATAGGTATATTAGAGGTATTTGGTGAGGCTACTCGTGTTTTGAGTCTTTCACTTAGGTTGTTTTTAAATACTGCAGTCGGTGAGATATTGATAGCAGTATTTACTAGCATGATTGCCCCAGATGGCATGACGCCAATTGCTGTTATTCCTATATGGTTGTTTGAAATGTTGGTTGCAGGTATTCAAGCGTACGTCTTTACTATTTTGACCGGTACGTACCTTGGCCTGGCAATTCAACACGCCGATCATGGCGAAGATCACGATGTTCATCATTCCCCTGCTGTTCCTAAAACGAAGGTCGAATCGGTAGCTAAGGTATGATGAATAAGGAAAAATTAAGTCTCGCTTTTCAAGCGGGCAAAAAAGGAAATATCAAATGATTCAATTATTTGCAGACGCTTCAGTAGCATCAACCGATCCAATTATGTGGAAGGGTTTGATGCTGACTGTTGCTCTTGGTTCAGCCGCAATCGCACTTGGCTGGGTTGGCTCGAGCTACATGAAGGCTCTAGGTCGCAACCCAGAAGCTGGTAAAGCAGCTGGTCAAATCGTTATCATCGCAGCGATGATCGAGGTGACGGCATTGCTCGCCTTCCTACTTGGCGCATTCTTGCTAGGTTAAGGAAAGAGGATGTTGGCGGCGTGAACATTACGGGATCGCCGCTGATACAAACACTACATAGGAGAAACGATATGATGAAATATGAAATAAGGAATATGAAACATGGCTTAACTGCAATAAGTCCCATTTTTCATTTTTCATATTTCGTATTTCAAAATGTTAACGGAGATAAAATATCATGATGAACATCGTACAATTGTTGGCTTCCACAGAGCCGGCTGAATCACAGGGAATCGCCGCTCTTGGACTGAGTCCACTTGCTATTTTGGCGCAAGGTATCACCTTCTTGATGTTCTTTTTGTTAGTTAAGAAGTTTGCATTGGGTAAGATCGTAGATACGATTGAGACTAGGCGAAAAACTATCGAGGAAAGCTTAAATAAGGCTGAAGAGCTGAATAAGCAAAATGAAGAAGCAGAAAAGCGCGTTAATGCTTTGCTAGGCGAAGCACGAAAAGAGTCTGAAGAAATCATTAAAAGAGCCGTGAAGAAGCTGGTGTGATTATCACGGATGCTGAAGTAACTGCAGTCGCAAAGGCTGAAAAAATTATTGCTGATGGCAAATTACAGATTGAAGCTGAAGTTCTGAAGGCTCGCGAGGCACTCAAAAAAGAAACGCTCGGTTTAGTGGCGCGGGCAACTGAAGCGGTACTTGGTGAGGCTGTTGACTCTAAGAAGAGTGAATCTATTATTAGAAAAGCTCTTGAGGAGACCAAATGAAATATGAAATAAGGAATATGAAATATGATTTGGCTGCAGCGAACCCCATTTTTCATTTTTCATTTTTCATATTGCTGCAACTGAAGGGGGTAAACTAATGGCACTTGATCGAACCGATATAGCTTGTGGATTCGTGGCTCGACTGGATAAAGTTGGTGCTAAAAAAGCTACCAAGGAACTGGCGGCATTTTTGGTTGACCAGAGGCTGCATAGCCAGGTTGAAGATATTTTAGTTGATATATCGAAAGAATACGCACAGGTGCATGGCATAATTGATGCAGAGGCGCGAACCGCCTTCCCTCTTTCAGACGATCTGAAGAAGGATCTGATGGAACGCGTAAAGCAGTCTACCGGTGCGAAGACAGTTATTTTACATGAAGAGATCGACAGAAACTTGCTGGGCGGTGTTATTGTGAGTGCGCCAGATATGGAGCTTGATCTTTCGTTGAAGACTAAATTAGTAAAGTTAAGAGCGTAAGGAACTGGAATATGAAATATGAAATATGTAAAATGGGTTTTATCGATCTGGATTCCCGTCTTTGCGGGAATGACGAAAGCAGTAATACTTTCAATCGCCGTCATTCCGTACTTGATACGGAGTCCAGTCTAACGAAACTAATTCACCAAGTGAATTACAAAATTAACCATATTCCATATTCCATTTTTCATATTTCTAAGCGACTGAAAGGAGCATTATAATGGCAGAAATTTCAATGAAAGAACTAAGTGGCGAGCTGCGTGCAGCGATTGATGAACTAAAAGCAGCTGGTGACGACGCAAGATACTGGCGTGGTGATTCGCGTTGGTGATGGTATTTGCTGGATTTACGGTCTTTCAAAGGCTGGATATAACGAAATGCTTGAAATTGAGGCAATACGGACGGTTCTAAAATCACCGCTTTTTGCCCTCAACTTGATGCAAGACGAAATTGGTGCCGTTATTTTGGGTGAAGACATCAAAATTAAAGCTGGTGCCTAAAGTTCACCTGACAGGAAAAGTGCTTGAGATTCCGGTTGGTCCAGAACTTGTTGGTCGCGTAGTGAACCCGCTCGGGCAAGCTATTGACGGTGGCACCCCAATCAAATCAAAAACACTGGCTTAATTGAAAAGAAGCACCAGGTGTACTTGATCGAAAAAGTGTGCACGAACCTGTGATGACTGGTATTGTTGTAGCCGTTGATGCTTCATTCCAATTGGTCGTGGCCAGCGCGAGCTGATTATTGGTGATCGCCAAACTGGTAAAACTGCGATTGCGGTTGATGCAATGATTAACCAAGCCAAGCAAAAAACAGGCATTATCAACGTCTACGTTGCTATTGGGCAGAAAAACGCTAAGGTTGCGCGTCTTGTTGAGCGTTTAAAGCGCGAGGGCGTGATGGAGCAAACAATTGTAGTTGCTACTTCCCCGTCTGATCCAGCTTCTATGCAGTATCTTGCGCCGTATGCTGGTGCAGCTATGGGCGAATACTTCCGCGATAATGGTGAGCACGCACTGGTAATTTATGACGATCTTTCAAAGCACGCTGCTGCATATCGTCAGATGTCACTACTCCTTCGTCGACCACCGGGACGTGAGGCGTACCCGGGTGATGTATTTTACCTGCACTCTCGCCTGCTCGAACGTGCCGCAAAACTATCCGATGCCAAGGGTGGTGGCTCATTAACTGCCCTACCAATTATTGAAACGCAGGCTGGTGATGTTTCTGGCTATATTCCAACCAACGTGATTTCTATTACCGATGGTCAGATATTCCTTGAAACCAATCTGTTTTACCAGGGTATTCGCCCGGCTGTTTCGGTAGGAACATCCGTTTCTCGTGTGGGTGGTGCCGCGCAGACCAAAACAATTAAATCTGTTTCTGGTGGTATTAAGCTTTCACTTGCACAGTTCCGCGAACTTGCTGCCTTCGCCCAGTTTTCGACTGATCTTGATGCTGAAACCAAAAAGCGTATTGAACGCGGTCAGCGCTTGACTGAAATCTTAAAACAACCACAGTATTCACCACTCGCTATTTGGGGGAACAGGCCGCAACCTTGCTTGCAGCTAACGAAGGCGCGTTCGATACAGTGCCAGTTGAAAAAATCAAAGAAGTTCAGAAGAACCTTCTTTCAAATCTTCATTCACAGCACAAAAGAGAAATGACTGCACTAGATAAAGGTGATCAAAAGTTGAAGGCGCGATGCGGGAATTAATTATGAAGACGGCTGAAGCGGTAGCAAGTGACTTTCAGGCTCAGGAGTCTTCAGAACAAGAAAAATGAAATATGGAATAAGAAATATGGGTTCGACCAGTCTGGATTCTCGACTTAATCGGGGTCTAGTATAATTAATTCTGCAACTTTCAGGGAGATAGGATTTTTATGAAATTTGGAGATGTTAGGGCTATGGTTGAGGGTTTTGATGACACAAAAGACTTGCTGGATGAGGAGACTCTTTAAGATGTCCGATAAAGATTTAGCTGAAAAAGTGAATATGGTCAAAGTCTAAGGACTGCATTGGAGAATTTGGCTAAATCCGCCGCTGAGGGCGAACTTTCGCCACACCTTTCTGACGGCTTGGGTGAGCTGCTTACGAAATCCCTTGAACAGCTACATTTGCGTGACCAGCGGCAAACCAAGCTAGCCGGTATTTCGTCAGAGGTAGTGAGATATGGTTTTTATGATTATATGACTAATAATTTTGATAAGTCGGGAATGACTAGTGCCGAGTTACTTTTGGCGACTATTGTGGATCATGGTAGGCAAGTAGAGCATCAGGAAGATGCAAGGTTTTAAGTTATGGCTAGTACACAGCAACTACGACGAAGAATTACATCTGTTAAGAACACTAAGCAGATTACTAAGGCTATGGAGATGGTGGCGGCTTCTAAACTGCGCAAGGCGCAGGATGCGGCGACGGCTTCTCGGGAGTTTGCGAAGATTGCGAATCAGCTACTGACTCGTATTCGCCAGATGACAGATGTGTCGAAGCATCCCCTATTTGTTCGCCGCAGTGTGAAAAAACGTCTGCTGATCGTGGTGGCTTCAGATAGTGGTTTGGCTGGCGGCTATAACTCTAATATCTTGCGGCACTTTGCGGGTGAATTAAAGAAAGATACTGAAAGCGGTATAGAAAACGAAGTTATTACTATTGGGAAGCGCGCAACTGCATTTGCCTCAAAGCTTCACGATGTAAGTGTCATTGGTGCGTATCATGATTTTGTCGCTTCCCCTACTGCTGAAGATTTACGACCAATTTTAATCACTGCCGTCGATAAATATCGAGATGGTGAGTACGATGCTGTCGATATTATTTACACCGACTTCATCTCAAGCGTGAATCAGCAGCCTGCAACCGCTCGCTTAATACCGGTGGCGTTTGAAGATGTTGAACTGCCATCGCATTTGGAAGAGGCGGTTTTTGAGCCAACTCCAGCCAAAGTTCTTCACGAGGTTACAGAACGCTTTGTAGAAGTTTCTATGATGCAGTATATGCTTGAATCTGCTGCCTCAGAACATTCTTCACGGATGCTTGCTATGAAGAATGCAACCGATAACGCAAATGACATTGTTGACGATTTAACCTTGGCGCTCAACACTGCCCGTCAAGCGGCGATTACCCAAGAGCTTGCCGAAATCACTGGCGGCGCGGAGGCGATTGGATGATGGGCTGCATGGAATATGTAATACGAAATATGGAATATGGGAAAAACCAGGTAAGTCCTGTCATTCTGAACTCGAATCACAATCCAATGAATAAAACAGAGGTAATATCGTGAGCGAAGTTGTAAATATTCCTGAGTTTGAAAATGAGTTGCGTGCGGACATATCGTCTCATGTAATAGATCTAGTCATGCGTGCCACAACAGACAAGGAGCGTACTCGTATCAAAGACAAGAAGTCTCATATTATGGCGTGCGGTATTGATAGTAACAATACTAATAATCCAAATAGATACTGGGCTTTTGAACAAGCAATTGAAAGGGATTGTTTGCCTTTCAATGATCAGCTTTCATTATTCGAAGATGTAAGAAAAAAACCAACTGACCATGTGCGCCTAGTTGCGTTCCATGTAGCGTATATAGTTCTTGAATCTATGTCTGAAGCTACATACAGGACATTCCGAAAACAAAATAAACTTCGACAGCGTGATGTATCTGATGTATTTCAAACTGAGCCGGGTGTAACATTATGGGAGTACGTCATTGATGTATGGCCACAAGTTTATGCCAAAGATTTAATTGAGCTGACATATAAAGATAGTGCTGGACTCGAGGAGAAGGTTTCATGAGTATTTATGATAGCGAACTTTGCTATGGGCAAATATGTGATGAAATTTTTGGTGGCGATGAAGAAGCGATGTACGCCGATATGGCGTACGAGGCACGAGAGGAGGAGTTGCGAACGAGATTTGAGGTTTATGGTTCAGATGCACCATATTTTATGGAATTGGCTCGTAGGCGCATAGCGGAAACCGAACGACGTGCAATGATCGAATATCAGCTGAGAGGTGCTATTACTCAAGAGATTACACCTGTCTTGGATGAGTATCTACCTAAACCAGTCTATGAATGTAAAGATCTTTACGGTGAAGAAGACGATCTTGATGCACGGGTCATGATGACAGAGGCGCGTAATCTGGTTGAGGAGCGTGTGAAAAACGCTGAAGCGAGTGGCATGATGCCTCCACCGCAATACGTTAGGAATAAATGGTATAAAGAAGAGATGACAATTCTAGAAGATGAATACAAAAGACAATTACTAAAAGGAGAACAATAATGGCGGTAAAATTGGAAAATGAGAAACGAGAAATGGTAAATTTACTTGGGCGTATAGTCCAAGTGGTTGGTGTGGTGGTTGATGTGGAGTTTGAAAAAGGTAATCTCCCAGCGATTTATAACGCTTTGGAGGTTGAGCTTAATGGAAAGAAAGTACTTCTTGAGGTGGCACAACATCTTGATGAATCAAGTGTGCGAGCAATTTCACTCGCCTCTACTGATGGTTTGAAGCGTGGCGACGAAGTAGAAGATCTTGGTTCGCCAATTTCCGTACCAATTGGTGATGCGACTCAGGGGCGTATGTTTAGCGTCATTGGTGAGCCAATTGATGGTAAAGAGGATAAATTTACGGAGCGCTCCCCTATTCACCGTCGCCCACCCACTTTGGAAGAACAATCTGGCAAGGTTGAGATACTTGAAACAGGTATCAAAGTTATCGACCTTATTGCTCCGATGACTAAGGGCGGCAAGGTTGGATTGTTTGGTGGTGCCGGTGTTGGTAAAACAGTACTTATCACCGAACTTATCAACAACATTGCAAAGTTCCATAGTGGTAATTCGGTTTTTGCTGGTGTTGGTGAACGTACTCGTGAAGGCAACGATTTGTATTACGAGATGGAAGAATCTGGTGTACTGGACAAAACATCACTTGTTTTCGGTCAGATGAATGAGCCACCAGGTGCGCGCCTTCGAGTAGCACTTTCTGGCCTAACTATGGCAGAAGGCTTCCGTGATCAAGGTAAAGATGTGCTCTTCTTTGTAGATAATATCTTCCGGTTCACTCAGGCTGGCGCAGAGGTGTCTGCTCTACTTGGCCGCCTGCCTTCAGCTGTGGGTTATCAGCCAAACTTGGCACAAGAAATGGGTGAAATGCAAGAGCGTATTACGAGTACCAAAAAAGGCTCAATTACTTCAGTGCAGGCGGTGTACGTTCCAGCAGACGATTTAACAGACCCTGCACCGGCCACTACTTTCGCCCACCTTGATTCAACCATCGTACTTAACCGTGCGTTAACAGAGCTTGGTCTCTACCCTGCTGTTGATCCGCTAGATTCAAACTCAACCATTCTTGATCCAGAAGTAGTTGGTAAAGAACATTACGAGGTGGCTCGCGGTGTTCAGCAAATCCTTCAACGCTACAAAGATCTGCAAGACATTATTGCAATCTTGGGCATGGAAGAACTCTCAGACGAAGATAAGAAGATTGTAAATCGTGCACGTCGTGTTCAGCGCTTCCTAACTCAGCCATTCCATGTGGCCGAGGTCTTCTCTGGAATTCCAGGTACATACGTTAAGTTAGAAGATACTATTAAAGGTTTCCGCGAAATTCTTGACGGCAAACATGATGATAAGCCGGAGAGTGCCTTCTACATGAAGGGTTCAATCAAGGACATCAAATAGACGCTATTTGCAATATGAAAAACGGAATATGAAAAATGGGAGAAGGCAAGAAAATTACTAATTTTCAGGATCTTAACGGTTGGCAAGCGAGTCGTAAGCTGTTCTTTATGGTGTTTAGAATCACGAAAAAATTTCCCAAAGAAGAAGTGTATAGTTCAGTTTCCCAGATGCGACGAGCAGCAATGTCGGTTTCGTCAAATATTGCTGAAGGTTTTGGCCGTTCCAGTAAAGCAGATAAGCTGCATTTTTACGTCATGGCGCGCGGCTCACTGACAGAGGTTCAGAATCAACTAATTCTGACAGCAGATGTTGAGCTTACTGGTAAGCAAGATCTGCAGACGGCACTTGATCAAGCAGAAATAACCCATAAACTAATAGTAGGACTTATAAAGTCAACGGAGCAAAGAAAATAATGTTTTTTACCCCATATTCCATATTCCATATTTCATATTTCATAAGTAAACTGAAACGGAGCTTCGCATGATTAAGTTTCAAATCATTACATTATCTGGAGTTAAGTTCTCGGAGGAGGTCTACGAGATTCAGTTGCCTACGCCTGATGGACAAATAGGTATCTTCCCCCATCATATGCCATTGGTGTCGCTAGCGGTGCCTGGACTTATTGCAGTGCGTAAAAATGAGAAAGACTCAGTTGAGCAAATGGAATATTTTGCAACAGATGGCGGAGTGATAGAAATCTTGGATAATACTGTCAGAATTTTGGCGGATGAGGCTGTCCACGCTGAAGATATACATGAAGAAAGTTCTAAAAAAGCTCTAATTGCTGCGCAAGAAGCATATAAGAATGCTAAAGATAAAGTTAGTCTTGATAAAGCTCAGGCAATGATAGACCGTCAAGCCGTTCGTTTGAATGTAGCTAAATATAAGCGTCGCAGAAATCGCTAGCTATTTGTGGGTGGTGTCTGATCTGGTGTCGTATATTCACCGTACTTGATCAAAAAATCCTCTTCAAGTGCGGCTCTACTTGCAGCACTTCCGCATAATCTTAATAAGTCAGTTACAAGTTGAAGAATCTCGGTTTTCTTGGGTATATCTTGGGGTGATATACGTTCTAAGCTCCTGTTTATTAGTCTAAAAAATATAGGATTCTGCTGTTTCAAGGTCTGAATATCTTCTCGCGTAAAGGCTCTGTCTACCAGTGAATCGACGTCACTATTAATTATGATAGGTATATCAAATGGAAGTTCGTGATGGTTTACATGATCACTCACAATATCGTAATAATAATATACTATCTTCAAATGTTTTGTGATTTTTGTCACATGTATTACAATGGTTTTCGGATTATTCAAATAAATAAGGAAATATATGGAAAAATCATCTGAAGGAGCATTAGTTATGGATACAGAAGTTAAAAAAGTGCCTGTTTTGGGAAATATTGCAATTGGCGCCATAGAGCCCAAGGGTCGTGTTGAGGCTGGTGAAATTTCTGATACAACAGTGGATCTCTTGGCAGAACAAATGAGCCAAGGAAGGCAATATGAGGAGATTGATGTCGATCCAGGCGTCGTAAATATGCTGATTCCAAAGTGGTGTGTTGACGGCCGAAGTGATCCAGGCTCTGATCAGCAGGCCCCTAATGCTGCTGGAGGTACATATTCATTGGTGGTAGCCGAGGCGTTAATTGACGCTGAAATTCTAGTTGCACAAGGTAAAACTAGTGTTGCGCACTCAAAAGAAATGTTCGAAGATCTTACCAGTAACGGTTATGATATCGGCGGGCACACGGATGATCATGCAACAACTGAAAAGTGTGGTTGCGGTGCATGTGATAGGATGGCAGAAATTATAAGCTTTATAGCTGATAAGGCAGACGAGATCTCAGAAATTTCTGCCACACTTGGAGTTGAGGTGTCGCAAGAACTTATTGGTAAAATTAAAGCTGGCGCAGAACTATTAATAGAAAATAAATATGTATCAACTGGCCCTGAAATGATTCAAAACATCAAAGATGTTACAAAAGACGAGTCTCATGTTCAAACGGTTCGTGGACCACACAACGAGGTAGTCTTAGGTATTAACACAAAAGTGGGGACAACCTTAGATCGTGGCTCAATCACTAATGAGTTTGGTGAGCAGTATCAGGCGTTTAATCTAGATGTTTGGGCTTTGGAAAATGGCATAAAGGCTATTGAATCGAATGAAGATCTTGTTAACGAAAAGTTTGTGGCTGGAGTATTTTATAATATTGCAACTGCAGCCGTACTTGCTGGTCCATCTCTAAGAGTAGTAGTTAATAGCTAACTATTAACTACAGCAAGAGCAAGCAGTAGTATTAATAGCATTGAAATAAGTGCTACTACTGCTCCAATCAGTATAATACCAATATAGTTTAGCCAATGTATCTTTGGCTTTTCTATGTTATTATCTCCGTATACTTGTAGTTGTCTGTATAATGATCCGCCGCCTGCTAGGGTAATGACGCCGCCTACGATTGGTATCAGTGAGCCTACAGTATTAACTCCAAACACTTCCATAAGTCTTCCGCGAGTTAATAGCTTCACTCTTTCGTGGCTTGTTTTAATACCCTTATTTTCTATCGGCTCATCCATTATCACAAAGCTTAGTAGTGCGTACCGCAGGCCGGCAATTATACCTGGAATAATAAATAACATTGTCCAGCCAATAATTTTAAGTGTTGCTAAAAGATTAGACAAGAATAGGCGCATAAATCTTTTTGAAACGGCGTCCACTGCTTCATTAAAAGATACTTTGTGGCCTTCAATACTCTTAAGTGCTACATAACTGAACATGCCTTGAATAAATGCACCTATTGCCGTTCCTGCGACAATAGCTACCAAGGTAATTACAAATACAAAAATAAAAATAGCTATGATTATACTGAGCTCCGGTAGGCCAATATTGCTAAAATGAATAGTAGATTGAGTGATTGTCATTGCATGTGCGGTATTGCTGTTAATTACTGTCTCAAGAAATACTCGTAGTAGGTTTGCAAGACCACTTAATAATGACATGGCAATTAAAGCGATGCCCCAGCCTGAGTTAAAATTCATAAAATTAGAAAATGCATTAAAGCTTAGAGTAAACGGATTAGAATTATACTGTGGCTTACTATCATTGTTTGTGGCTGAATCGTGTTTTGATTTTTTTGTAGCGTGTTGTTTTGACATATTTCTCCTCTTTGATGTGCATATTATAACATTAGCAATTATATTTTGTTATTATCAAGTATAACTCTTGCCTCATCAATAGTAGAACTCTCCATTAAAAGATTACGTATGTCGTGGCTACCGGGAAAATCTCGAATGTATATTTTAAAGAATCGTTTTAATGTCTGATATGGTTTTACAGAAATATCTGATATCTGATATTTGGTATTTGATTCTTCAAAAAGATTGAGGTGAAAGTGTAGTAATGCAATAAGCTCTTGCTTGGAGTGTGCTGCAGGCACTTCTTCAAAAGCAAAAATATTTGAAAAAACTCCCCTGCCGATCATTATTCCGTCGATACCAGTTTGTTTAATTAGCGCTTCACCGTGAGCACGGTCTTTTACGTCACCATTACCAATTAGCAGAGTATGAGGCGATATCTCATCACGTAGTTTTCTGATATTTGGCATGAGTTCCCAGTGTGCTGGTACCTTGCTCATCTCTTTTTTTGTTCTGAGGTGAATTGTCAGTGCTGAAATGTCTTGCTGTAAGATATGAGTTAACCAACCTTTCCATTCTTGGATATTCGTGTATCCCAGTCGAGTCTTTACGCTAACGGGTAAGCCAGCCTTTTTTGCTGATTGAATGATTTTTGCAGCAAGTTCTGGTTGTCGAATCATGGCAGATCCACCACTGTTTTTAACTGCTGTTTTTGCGGGGCAGCCCATATTTAAATCTATTCCTTGGTATCCTAGGTTTTTGCAATAGATTGCTAATTTCTCAATATCATCGGGCTCTGAGCACCAAATCTGGGCAATTAACGGGTATTTTTCATCAGGATGAATAGTTAATCTACCGGCAACAGCTTTTTCTCCGGCATGAACCCAGCCAGTTGCGTTAGTAAACTCACTAAAAAAGACGTCTGGTGCAGCTGCTTCATTCACCACTCTTCTAAAAACATGGTCCGTCACTGCTTCCATTGGTGCCAAAATAAAAAACGGCTGTTCAAATTTTTGCCAAACATTCATAATTATATTATAGCATTTTTTCGTATTTTACTGTAAATTAATATGAATGAGCAAAATGGAATTTGGTTATGATTTATGGCAAGCAAATCCTTCTGAAGAAGTTGCGTTACCACACATTCTAAGCGTCGTATTTAATGAAGGTGCCGAGTGCTACTGGATGTCTCAGCGTAGTTATCAGAATGAAGAGATGTTTGCAGTAGCCGAAGAGCTGTATAGACGTGATTACCCAGGGCTCTTTAGAAAATTAAGCGAATTTAGCGTAATTAGAGCTAATAGCATGCTAGTTTCAGAACATAACAATTCTACGATGAACCACTATTATAGGGGTGCTACAATTGCTATAAGAGCGCTTGAGGCTAGTTCTGCTAATAATCGATTACCTGATTTAACTGTACAATATACAGATACATTGTCTGCATTAGATATGATTGATTTAGAGCATTGGATGAACTGTATGACCGCCTCTACCGTAAAGCAAACTGAACAATTGAGGGGATTTATCGAAGCAGATTATCAAATACTTAACAACGAACCTAGCCATCTGAAGTCTGCAATGCAAATTGGGGCAAGATACACTTATATTTTACTGGCTCATCACCAAGCCTGCCTGTACAGAGAGGCGGAGCTTGCTTGGGCTGAGCACGACGACAGTAAGAGTATTGACTCACAACAGTAATAAATTAAGACTAATTTACTGAAATTAATATTTCATCATTCACAGCTGACAAAATTTATCAGTTCTGAATGATGGACAGGTAAGATACCCGCGCGGGAGCTGGCGAAGTGCCGCTCTCAACCGCTGCGCCTTCGGGACGCGTCCACCAGCAAATTTCAAGTTGTTACCAGCGCTTTTGACCGCGTTGTGCAGCGCGGGCGTCGTTGCCCATGCTGCCAGCCTGCTTGGCTGCACGATCGTTCAGCTCGCGCTGTTGCTTCGTGGCATTGCCACGTTGCACAGCGTCCGCTGCACGACGGTAATCATCTCGGTTTGCCATTTCACCTCCTTTCGGGAGGATCGTGTCACCTACTTAGGTTTCAGTGACGTGGACAAGAAATGTCTCTGAGGAGCGCTAGGCGCTCTGTGGGTGTGGAGTCACATCTTGGTTAATTCCAAGAACTCAGAGATAGCGAATGCAACAGGAATCGAACCTGTATCTTATCGTGATGAACGATACGCTTTGCCATTAAGCTATGCACTCAGTCGGGATGGAGGGTTCGAACCTCGCCTCCCCTCTTTGGAGGGGCGCTCTACCAGACACTTTGGTGTCTTAAGCTACATCCCGTGGATCATTATTCTAGACTATATTCCAACCAGCGCGAAGCAGTAGCTAGAATACCCCTTGTCTAAAATTAGATCCAGATTGAAGTCGACACCGAGGTGCAGGAGGAGGTTTTATATCCTCGGTGTCGACAATATGTCCCGAAGTATTTTCCGGAAACAAACACAGCGCTACGCTTTATGTATCAAGTTTCAAGGAGCAAGTATCATAGAGGTATCAGGTCGCAAGGAACATGTTACTTAAGCCTTGTGGCATCTTTGCTGCCTGTTAATTGATACATGAAACTTGAGCGAAGCGTTTTGTTAGTTTCCGGAAAATCTTACCTGTCAAAGTCCGTGCGAGCGAAAAAAATAGCGCTCAAGCACTCTTATTATTATACTCCTATATTTTATAATTGTCAAGCATATATTGTTCGAATTGATGAATACCTTCAATGCTCTGTTCGTATTGAGATGAGTCGGGTAACTGATATTGCATAATTGCACTCCAGGTAGACTGAATGAGCCTAGAAAGTCTATCGATATCTTCATCAGTTGGGGCGTATGAAAGGGTTAACTCATTGGGTTTTTCTGCGTGCAAATAAACCATCTGCCCTTCTATATCTTTAAACATGTTAAATTCAGGGTGATTTTTAGCCAGTAATGCATAAAATGTTAGTTGTAATTTATGCTTCCAGGCTTGAATGGATTTTATTTTATCTTTAGTTTCAAAACTATGTAGTGGCTTGCCGGTTTTATAGTCGACTATTCTAAGATGATTTTCGTCAATTATATCTATTCGGTCTAATTTACCGCCAATTATCGCTTCTCCTATTTGAATTTTTTGTAGAGACTTTTCAGACATAGAGTTTTTCGGTAGCTGGTATTCGAGATTTTCAAATAAGTATTTGATGATTCTTTCACCTTCTTTTGCTTGAACATCGTATCGATTTGGGGGCAGCTTTTCTTTCTTTAGTTTCGATAGATATTCATCAATCACTGCCTGCAAAGAAAACGAATTCTTGTTAGTCAACTTTTGGCCTAGCTCCAATGCGTAGTGCATGGCTGTTCCGTGGCTCATCTGTTCATTTTTGACATCAGGAAGACGAAGCAGGTTTTTTGTTAAAAAGGAATCTGTGCCGCCGTTGGTGACATCTAAAAAGTTTATTAAATTTGTAGCATTTATTGTAAAATTGTTCAGAATTGGATTTAGAAGTTCTTTTTCGGTGGCGTTTGAGAGTCTAGGCCAGGAAATGGAATTTTCAAGTGTATCAACCGCATCATGTGTATCGCTTATGATGTTACTACTTTTAATATGAGACACCAAAGATGTGGAAAGCACTTCATCTCCTTTGGTATTAAACCTGAAGCTGGTGACGATTAGATCTTGTTTTGCTCTAGTCATGGCGACGTACATTAATCTAGTGTAATCATCCATAGTTTCTAGGGGTGGACGCAAGGGTAGATTTGCAGGCGGAGAGTTAGTCTCGGCTTTAGGTCTCCATATAGTATCTTGCGTATCAATAATATAGACTCTATCAAACTCCAGCCCTTTAGCTTTATGTACAGTAAGCAATTCAACGGCATTACCATCATTTAAAAATATAGATTGGTCTGACAATATTTGACTATTGGCCTTCATGGTCTCGATATAATTTAACCAGTCGTTTATCTCGGCAGTATCTTCAGGGCTGGCATCTTTTACTGCACTGCGTAGAGTTCTTATACCCGAGAGTGTTTTTAAGTATTCAAAATTTATTTCTTCACCGCTATTTTCAATATAATAATTTTTGAGAGGACTTTGATATTCAAGTTCTTCCATGGTCCTGATGCCTAAAATCTTTTCTAATAGAATATCCAATGGTTCGTAAGTCGATTCTCTGGCTAGTTGTTCTAGCCAATTTGCGATAGATTCAGTTTCGGGCATAATCTTAATTGCTTCAAGCCAAGTGTGCTCATAGCGGTTTTCTTTAGCAATTTGCCACAGTGTTTCTGAAGGAATATTCCATACAGGATGTGGGAGTAGTTCTGATAAAAATGCACTTACCGATACTTCGTCTCCGTGGTTAATGGCGCTGATTGTCTTAAATATCAGGTGGATTAATTGAATGACTGGCAGGTCTAATATATTCTGTGATTTTTCAAATGAGATTGGAGTACCAAGCTTATTAAATATGCTGGCAAGTTGAACCAGGCTATTATTTTGGCGCGCCAGAACGGCAACGGACTTTTCTGGATTAGAGGTATTATATTCATGAATTTCATTAGCCACTGCACTATATTGCTGGTCGATATCATCATAAATATTATGAATAATAGTACTGGCACTGGTTGGAGGATTTTTTGCAATGAGCTGTTTTGATAAGTGAGACAGTCTGGTTACAAGTCTATCTTGACACTGGGCAATAGTTTGTTCGGCACAATCTAGAATGGCTTGTGATGAGCGGTAGTTTTCAGTCAAAACTATTGTTTCAACTTTTGTGAAGGTTCGATTGAAATACAATAGGTTATTGAGCTCTGCGCCATTGAATCCATAAATAGATTGATCGTCATCGCCAACCGCCATAATATTTGGTAATCCATCTGAACTGTGGTGATCTGCTACAAGGTGCGCAAGGCGTAGTTGTGCAGAGTTACTGTCTTGAAATTCATCTATTAAAACATAGTTGTATTTTTCTTGAATATCACTTAGTAGCTCTGGATCTTGCTCTAGTTGTACTATCACCTCTAGCAACATGTCGGAGTAATCGTAAAATCCTTGTCGGTGAAGCTTTTCACGATAGGTGCCATAAATTTCTGCAAGTTCTAGCCATTTAGCACATGCCTTTTTTATTTTGTGCATGCCCTTTTTGTCGCCTACTTTTTGAACCCATCGTTTCTTCCATTCACCAACATTTTTAGTTTTGTTAGTGTCTTCATCTGCTTGAACTGCAAAATCTAATCCTTCTTGAATAACTGTAGCTAGTTCTAAAAGTGGGGCTAAAGTTGAATCTATATTTTGTGTTGGAAGCTTAGAGATTTCTATAACTAATTCAGGAATTTTTTTATAGCTCAGGGTTGGCTCTAGCGCATCTACCATTTGCTGTTCAATAGTATCGATATATGCAAGATTGAACTGTAATATTGCTTTTAATTTTTCTGGAGTAAGTCCGGCCTCTTTGGTTAATTTAATTGCTTCACTGGCTTTATTTAACTGAGTAAAATGTCCATCAAATATAGACGCATATGGACTGTCTTTTGGAAGTTGTTCAAATATTTCTTGAAGAATTTTAAGCTGGACACCGTCGGGGGCGCTTTGTAGGTTTGCGCCATTCCAGAATTTTTCTGGATAGCTGTTCATTATATCTGCGGCAAATGCATGAAAGGTTTTTATAGAAACATCCCTACCCTCTCCAGCAGTCAGGGAGTTTAGGCGTTCTCTCATATTTACTGAGGCTAAGTTAGTGAAGGTTAAGCATAAAATATTTCGAGCATCTGTATCGGTTTTTCTAAGAATATTAGCAACACGCATACTCAGCAGTTGCGTCTTGCCTGTTCCTGGCCCTGCAATAACAAGTACCGGGCCGTCGAGTGCCTCTACTGCCTGTTTTTGTGAGTTATTTAATAACTCGTATGATTCATCAAAGTTCATTACTATAGTTTAACACCACAAAATGTATAACTAAGTAACATACTCAATATTTTTCGACGAGGATTAATTTATATACCAAGAATCTGCTTTTTCTTAGCATCAAATTCTTCTTGAGTTAAGATGCCTTGATCTTTTAGTTCGGCTAATTGTTTAAGTTGAGCAATCGAGGGGTCTTCTTGTGTTGCTGGCTGTGGGGTGGACTGGGCTTGCTGGCTGGCCGCAGCTTTTTTAGCACGAGAAGAGCTAATAGCTGCTCCCATGATCATTCCTCTTCTTCTGGATCTTGCTCTTCCTAGTGACATAATAAACTCCAATCTTTAATGCTGTACCATTATTATATATCGTTAACGGGTATTTTTTATAAGATAATTTACTGCAAAATCTAGGGTAGCACTAGAAGACTGGTTTTGGTCATTAACTTTCTGATCTGGCGTAATTCCGGTACCGTCAATACTATGGCCATCAGGGGTGAACCACCTAGATACTGTAAAAATTAACATTCCTCCGTTAGATAGTGTCCGTAGTTCTTGCACGCTACCCTTACCAAAAGATTGCTCGCCAACAATTTGAATATCTTTTAAGTCTCTTAAGGCACCAGCCACAAGCTCGCTGGCGCTTGCGCTTCCAGAATCTAGAGTAACAACCGTCGGTATATCTTTAGCTATGGGCTTGCCTTTGGTTGAATATGTTCTGATAACTTTAGAGTTTCGCTTTTCTGTCATGATAATGGTATTTTCTGGAACCCAAAGGCTAAGTACATCACGGGCTGCAATGACTGAGCCGCCAGGATTATCTTGCATGTCTAGAACAATACCTTTTACTCGAGAATTTATAAACTTTTCAACTTCAGCTCTAGAGAGTCTACCGGTGTTGTCATCAAATGTGTTAATTTTTAATATTCCGATATTATTGCTATCAATTTTTGCTTCAACGCTAGGAATTACAAAAGGACGTCTAGTAATAGAGAAATTCTTTTCTTCTTGTCCCCGCATAATTTTTAAGTCAACGTTAGAGCCGGCTGAGCCTCGGATAGCTGCGCTTGCTTGCTGCTCGGTCATATCTCTTACTGCTACGTTATCAATTTTAGTAATTATATCCCCCGGCTGTATACCTGCTTCTTTTGCAGGTGAGCCACTTATGGGCGCAATAACAACAAGTTGGCCATTTTTAACACCAACCTCAATGCCGATACCAATTGAAACACCCTGAGATCTTTGTCTGGTAGTATTGGCTTGCTCTGGATTTAGATATCTGGTGTATCTATCGCCTGTTGCATTTGTTATTCCTGATGCCGATCCGTGCTGTAGATTATTAGAATTTAATTCACCATCAAAGCTTTTGCTCAAAATGCCATAGATTTCATTAGATGTCTGAAGGTCAAGGTTGCCTCTTGGGTTAAATATCGCACCATTCAGGACGCCTCTGTCTCCCAATAGTATCCCTAGTGCAAATATAAGTAAAAGTATCAATGTTGATACGGCAATACTCAATATGCTTCTGGATGATTTGCTTGCTGGCTTGGGGGTGTTGTTCTTCGATTTCATATCTTAATTATGGACGGTAATTCAGCGGTAGGCAAGTGTATATTAGATACCTGATATTAAGTACAGAACCCATTTTTGTGTATATTTACTACTAGTGAAGCTCAATTTCAGAAATTCCGCTAACAAGTACGGCTACCTTCTCTCCGTATTCATTGATTGCGGTTACCGCTAGTTTAATACGGTATTCTTCATCAATATTTATACTGTAAAGCTCAAACCCTGAAAAAGCACCTTCTAGCATAAATTCTGTTTCATTAGTTTTGTGAAGCTGTACCCCTCCGTTTGTCTTTGATATTCCAAAGCCTGCAAGCGCTGTCACGTGGTTAAATGATGCAAGATTGTTAAGATATCGTAAATATACTTCATGACGCAAACTAACTATAGCGTCGCCATCATCGTCAATTTCTGGGTCAATTAAATATTCAAAAATCTCCAATAGTTTTGGAAAACTTATAGTTTCGTTAAGTAAAGCATCATCTATTTTGTGACAGATTTCATCATCTATTTCAGGCTGAAATTCGCTTAAAACATCTTCATCTATATGAATGCTGGCACCTGCAAAAGGTATAAAAGCGAAGTATTGGTATTGTTTACTGCCGACTACGCTATTTGACTCACTTTCTCCCATATATAGTTTTATTCCTAAAAGTGGCTCTGGTTCTTCAAGTTCAGACAGTCCAACAAAGCCTGCGCAAACAGAATTAAAACTACCGGTTACTGCGCCCGCACTCATCTGCGATCCGCTGATATCACCGGACTCTTCTATGACTGGTAGGATAATATTGTCACTTGTGATTGTTAAAATCTTATCATCAAGTAAATTATACAGTTCTCCTATTTCATTTTTGTAAATCAAGATCGTTGACTCAGGGTCTCTATATGTAACTAAATGAGTCTGAGCTATGATCATCGCGTCGATTAATTCATTAAACCTTTGGTTATTTGAAGTTTCACCAAATCTATTTAAGTTGTTTTCACTCATGGATGAATTGTACTCCACAATAAGAAATTAAGCACAACCGTTATTATTCGATAGCTGTCATGGAGCTGATTGAAAGCACGGGCACAAATAGCATGTCATCATCATCGAGTGATTTAAAGTGCGGTAGCATAATTGCTTTATCAAATGTTAGACAAACTGCCCTGACGGTTCCTGTCCCAATGATTTTACCAATACTAACTTTAGAATACGTAGCAAATGGCCCTTCAGCGGTGAGATTATTTATCGAGTGGTAGTTAACTGGTTTATTTTGGTCAAATTGTTTTGGGAAAATGAATCCTCTGACTGCGTTAAAAAAATAGTTTGTTCCGATAAAGCCAAGTTCGTTGGCTGCATAGACTAACTCGGTCAACATCCATTCTTCATTTGTTGTGGATTCGAAATCATCACAAGTCATGCCGGTGTCTTTGGCTCGTATGCTAGCTAGTTCAACAGGATCTTTTGGTTGTAGCGCCTCAGTAGACATGACTATTTTATATCAGGTATTCAAAATATATGCCACATAATTATTAATACTAACGGAAGTGTGATTCCCTAGTTTTTGTGTTTTTAGGCTGGTACTCTACACTTGTAAATAAGGAGTAATATTATGAGTCACGAAGTTGAGGTACATTCTGCACAGACATCAATACTAAGGGAGTTGCTGTTTCATCCATCGGCAGGTTTTGCTGAGCTACAGAAGCCAACGGGTTTAGATAGTGATCACTTTAAATTTCATATTAATCGTTTAGTAGAGCTTGGCTATGTTGAAAAGCAAGATGGCAAGTACGCACTGAGTATTAAAGGTAAAGAGTATGCCAATCGTCTTGATACCGAAAAGCACGAGGTTGAAAAGCAGCCGAAAATTTCGGTCGGACTTATTATTGAAAATGATGAAGGGAAAATTTTAGCACAACAACGGCTGAAGCAACCATTCTACGGTTATTGGGGTCGTCCTACTGGTAAAGTTGGTTGGGGAGAAACGCTTTTGGAAACTGCAGCGCGCGAGCTAATGGAGGAAACTGGTATTACGGCAGACTTACGGGTATCGGGTTTTTATCACAAAATGGACTACACCGAGGGCGAGGATAAGCTGCTTGAAGATAAAATATTTTGCCTAGTGCACGGCACGAACCCGCGCGGAGAACTGATTGCAGACATGGAGGGTCATCACAATGAATGGCTTAGTGATGAAGAGCTTCTAGCCAAAGACAAGGTATTTGAATCAATTACCGAAATTACTGATCTTGCACGTAAGCCAGGTGTCGGCTTTATTGAACAAAAATACTTTTACGACCAAAAGGATTACTAATGGCCGCTCCAGCTGAGCAACAATTAACTGACAACAGTCCTACTAATGAGGTTATTAAGCTTGGTGAATTTTCAGCTGCGTTTGCGAGAGTATACCGTGTGCCGAGATATATTGACGGCGTTCCAGAGAATGATGTTGAACATAGTTACTCGCTTGGATTAGTGGCAAGGTACCTTGCTGACAGGTTTTATCCTGATCTTAACTTAGATTTGGTTGTTTCGTTTTGCATGATTCACGACGCACCCGAACGATATGCAAACGATACACCAACACTGGGCATTTCCGAATATGATCGTGCCAGGAAGGAGGCAGATGAGGCAGTTGCCACCCAGCGACTACTATTGGAGTTTCCCGAGAGTCACGCAGATGTATTAGAACGATACGAAAAGCAAGAAGAGCCAGAAACTAAGTTTGTAAGACTAGTAGACAAGCTTATGCCGTTAATAATGAACATTGTCGGTGACGGCAGGCGCTCTCTTGGTTGGTATGGTATCAAAACGTACGATCAGTTACAGGCTATGGAGAATGAAGCACGCGTGCGTCTTAATCGGCAATTTCCAGAATTTCCAGAGATTATTTCTTTGCATGAAGAGCTGACCCAGCGAAGACACGAAGTCATCTTTAATAGTGAGGGAGAGTTATATATTTCTCGGCTTGAGAGAGTCCGAGGTACGTTGTCTGACACTCTGATGCGAGTTGCCAGAGTTGTTGCTCCAAAATGAAAACGGTTCGGGTTGGGTGGGTGTATTGGTGCTCCTCTTGAGTTTACTACGAATATGCCATAAGTTATGAGTATCAATCTTGTGGCCGTGTGTTAAACACTTAATTCCAGTTAGTTCATAAATTTGATACCAAATTTTTCTAATTGCTCGTATGTATTTTGCCAATTTCGATAATTGTATCCAAGGTCATGCTTTTTCATGCCAATAGCTGCTAGAATGGTCTCGGCATATTGAGGAGTATACTTTTGATAAATTTTGGGTATGAACGCCAATTTTGTTCGTATAGGGCACCATCAAGAATAGCAAGTCCATATAATGCCCTGTAGGTTCGTTTCAGACTTGTTGGTAGATTTGAGACTTTGTTGTTCCGGGAATATTGTTTCTTGCATCTAAAATCCATAGTTTAAAGTATCTGTTTAGAATTTCACGAGTTCGAGATTGGTTTGGTAGTGTGTATGAAAAATCTAAGCGAGGAAAGCCTGGTAAGAATATGCTATCTGATTCCGTGAAGAAGAGCCCGTTCTTCGTGCGTCTTTGTGAAATTCTGGTTTTGGGACAGCTATGACGTCAAGTTTACAGACGCCACGATTCTGCCACTTAGGAAGAATATCCCTAAGCAGTTTCTCTCGTTTTTCTCTGTGCCCAGATTCAAAGTTATGTCCTATAAATATTGTTATATCGGCATCACTTTCGCCAAATACAAAATCACCCCTTGGAATACTGCCGTGCCAATCAATACTAAGAATGTCACCTGAATAAACATTCTCAGCGATTTCTCTCACATCATCACCAAGTTCCCTAATGTCTAAAGGTATCTTTTTATAATCTGAACGATTGATAATTACTGGTCTCTGGTGACTTTTGCCACTACTTTTGCTTGCTGACATAGCTTTAATAATACAGATAAATTTGGAATAAAAAAACGGTTCGGGTTGGGCGGGTGCGAGATTTCTCTCGCTACTCCACTCTACACCGAACCGTCTTCTTCATCTCCTTTCTAGTTGGTTGAAAGATTTCCAGAGCGCACCCATAGCGAGTGCACCGAAGGCAATGCCGGTGACAAGGTACCCAGATTGGATACCCTGGCTGTCGACTACACCTCCTACCAATGGACCAGCCACCAGGTACAACACGCGAGCCACCAAAGTGGCGCACGAGTTGACGGTTGCACGGACACTGTCATCATGGACTCTGCTGTTGAGAGCGTGGTCCATGAAGGGCTTGGTCAGCGCAAACATCACGCTGAAGCCGACAATACCAAGCAGTGCAACCCTTTCGGGTAGTTGGCTGGTTGCTAGGTAGCTTGCGATCCCGAGGGAAACAAGCAGGATGGCGGTCTTGCGATCGCCAAGCTTGGCCTCAAGTTTGTGGCCATGCCGAGCGACAAGTGCGCCGATCAGGCTGAGTGACCCAAAGATCACCCCGAACCAGCCGATGTCTATATTGGCAAGTTCAAGCAACCTGGCATTCAGGAAGACTGGAATGTGTGTTGCCTCCCGAAGGAGGGCGAACAGACCGATCAGCCCGAGAACGCCAGTGATCACCGGCACGATACTTCTGGCTCTTGCGCGTTCGTGCTGGACTATGCGAGGCGGTTCCACCATACGCAGTGCGCAGGTGGTGGCCACCAGATAGGTCAGGCCGTCAAGTATCATCGTGGCTCGAAAGCCCAAGTACTTGACGACAAGCCCACTCAGTGCCGCGGTAGCAGCCGCTGCGAACAGTGCAGCAGAGTGAGCGTCTCCAGCAGTCTTGCGACCACTGTGACCATTGCCAGAAGCTACGGTTGACTCATGCCTTATACTCTGAATAGTTCCAGAATTGAGGCTGAGCCCTACGGCAAGGAGCGTTTCCGCCAGCGCAAACTGCCAGAAGCCGTGCGAGATGGTGTAAACACCGAACCCCGAGGCTGCCAACAGTCCAGCCGTGATCAAGCTCACTCGCCTACCAACGCGGTCGGCAATGATTCCCGTAGGAATCTCCAGCCCGATCATCACTAACGTGAAGATACCCTGCAAGAGGTAGATCTTCTGTTGATACAGACCGGCATCCAGCCAGAACGGCACCGCGAACGGTACGAAGAAGCTGGCGTTGTTAAACGCTGCCAGCCAATTGATCAGGCGCAAATTACGCGCCCATTGATGTTGGGTCATTTGTATAACCTTTCTGTTTTAGGAAATGAAGGTACTCACTCTGCGAAATTGCAAAGCGAAATAAGCATCCAAAGATGAAATTTCACAAAGTTTGTTTTGTCAGTCACTATGTTTTAAGAAACCTCATTTTGGAGGCTCGTCTCGATTTGTTTTTCTAGTTTTCTAAAATTTTATTAGAGAAGAGTTACGCAGTCACGAACAAGCCAAGGTGTACAAAAGTTGCGGCATTGAGCCCACGATAGGCAACACCAGAACCTTTAGGCATCTGATTGGCTTTATTCCAAATTGATATGCGTATATTTAACATAATATATCATTATAGCATAAGAAGAATATAATGTCAATAGTTTTTATGCTATAATATTTTAGTGATAGATTTTATACTTCCTAAAGAGTTGATTGCACAGGAACCAGCGCATCTACGCGACTATACTTGTTTTCTGATCATTACGCAATCAATAAAATAAAATTCAGGCTCACGGCGGAGTGGGTGCGAGGTTTTCTCTCCTCGCTACTCCACTCCACCGCTTGCCGTGTTGAGGGTTTTCAGCCGAAGCTGATATTCTCCTCGGCCCACCGAAGTGCTGACTTAGCCTTCTTGAGGGCGCTGTCATACTCCGGTGGGATTGGGTCACCGTGCCACCACATTCGCCACTGATCCTTGAGAGGGTTGATGACGTTGTAGCTGGTCATGCCAATGTACCGACCATCGACGAACCCGAAGTTGCGCTCATGAAAGACCGGTACGTAGCCGAAACAATTTAAACTCGGTGCAGCAGCATGATTTATCAGAATCGGTTTTCTGTTAACGTTTAAATATCGATAAAGACGGAATCCAGACCTGGTGTTTTCTGAAACACTAACGTCCCACGCAGTTTGGTTTGTGCTCCGTCATGTCCCCTTGCCTCCATATGTTACTGGAACAGTGAATGGCAGAAGAATATCAAACCATTTACGCCGAACTAATAACGGTTCTAGGCGGCATAACGACGGTCTTTCCTTTACAGCGGATGAGATTTAAAAAGAAACCAAAAAGTTCAAACTCAAAAATTGAGCGAGTAACATTGCGCATGTTGGATTGGAACATTCGCGCGCTAACCGATGAGCAACTGGCGTCAGGGCAGCTTCATGCCCGAAGTCTGAAACAAATTGACAAATGATCGCCGGAACAAATCTTTAATGCTAAACATGTAACCGCGGTGGGTACTACATCTACCAGAACTCTAGAATCAATCTTTAAAGATAGTAATAACTTGCAGGGATTATCCTTGCAAAAAGGGCTGGAGGGCTCGACGGATATTTTGATTAAACCAGGATTTGAATTTAAGCGTGTTGATTCATTGATCACTAATTTTCATCTGCCCGGTACATCCCTCTTGCTTTTGGTTGAGGCATTTGTCGGTTCGGAAATCGAGATGCAAAAAATCTATGATCATGCGATCGAAAAAAAATATAGATTCTACTCTTTTGGTGATGCGATGTTAATAATTTAACTTTACAAAAATACAGCAAGACGCTTATACTAATTTCAGGTTTGTTTTATGAGTGAAAAACTGAAAATACCAACAAGAAATAAGCATGGTTTGGTTATTCCGCCCAATGTTGCAACCCTAAAAACAGAAGAATCACGAACGTCGCATCTGCGGCGTTCTTTTATTGATAGACATCATCTGTACTTCCCAAAATACGCATTTAAAGAAGCTGGATCTCTTGCTTTAGAATTTAGAGAGCATAGATCTAATAGCGTGTGGCTGCCTAGAACTCAGCACAATCGGTTGCATAGAAGATATCATCAAGTTGTCGAAATGGATCCAAAGATATTTATTCCAGAAGAAGATGTGATGACAACATATTTAGACGAAGTTCATCTACTCGATGAGCTAAAAGTATGCGTTCGTGCGATTGAGATGATAGATGCGGCAATTGATGGCGGCTTAGTGAGGCGACGTCATGCAGTGCAAGAAAATCGCACTCAAAAATTAGAAAGAATACGTGAAGTACTTAAGTTTGCTCAGTGTTTTGAGATAGTAACCAATACAATAATTGCCGATGCAACTAGTGAGGCAATAGAACTTATCGCGGCTTAAGCGGGTCTTTTGTCTTTAGATGATTGAGATAGATTAGATCGTTCTGACTCTGTTAGACCTCCCCATATTCCAAATTTTTGATTTGTATCTAATGCGTAGTCTAAGCATTCTTGTCGCACTATACATTGTTCGCATATTGCTTTTACGATTGCATTATTCAGTTTTGCTGTATCACCTTTTGTTTCAATCGGAAAAAAGTATTCACACCCCATTCCCTTGCAATTGGCATCATCCATCCATTCTGTATTGGGTTCTTCAAAATTTGATTTATTGGCCACTGCATACATTTATACACAATTTATTGTTTATAGATGTGATTTATGACACAACTTCAAGAATTACCAGGTTCTCTATATGCGGTGTTCTTGGGAAGTAATTATAGCCATGAGCGTAAGAAATTTTATAAATTTGTTCAAGAAGAGCAATGTCGCGCGCCTGTGTTGCCGGGTTACAGCTGAGGTAAATTATTTTTGCTGGTTTTATTTTCAGTAGTCGATCTATTACTTTTTGATGTAACCCCGCTCTTGGTGGGTCTAGAATAACAGTCTGTTCATTTGTGATATGATCTACAGCATCTTCACTGCTACTTAGCATAATTTCTGTATCTGGTTTGATCTTCTTAGCGTTCAATGTTGCCTCGTTAACGCATCTTTCATCTATCTCAATTAATTTAAGATTCTGATTTGGTGGTGCAATACAGAGGCCAATACTACCGACTCCGCTATAAAGATCTAAAATTGGTTTTTTAGGGTCGATATGTTCTTTTATTGTCTTTAGTGTTTGTTCATAAATAGGAACAGTAACTTGAAAAAATCCATCGACTGAATATGTAAACACATTTCCTAGTATTTTATCTTCAAGCTTAGTTGCTCCTGATGTAAATAACGTTTTAGTTTTGATTGAGGCTGGGCTTTTTGGATTAGAATAATGTACGCTGAAGCCCACTGCTCCAACTTCTGTATGTGAAATTTGAATGTCGACATCTTGCTCTTTGACATATAATTCAGCGATTACCTCTTCTGATTGATTGCATCTAACTAAAAGCGTTTTAAGATCTCGCGCCTGTATATTTTTTTGTCTCAACACATCTCTAATAGTCGTAGCAACTTTATTGATATTTTGTAATGCTAAACTAGTTTCATTGACGGGTTGCTTGGTGTGAGTTCCACGTTTGAAGAACGCTAAGTCTATCTGCTCTGTTTCATTGTTCCACCAAAAGCTAAATTCAACTTTATTTCTATAATGGTAAGGATCTTCTGGTGCGGTAAAATCATTCAAATTGAGTTCTATAGCATGTTGGGCAAATTGATCGATTATCAAACTTCTTTTTAAGCTATTCTCAAATTCATAATTCATAATTTGCCAAGGAGATGTGCTTAAGTAGCTGTCTTGATCTTTAGGTTCTATACGTTCTTTCGACGCCTTAATTACTTCTGAGACAATTCCTTCAGCCCAATTACGTTTGTTTTTGGTAATTTTTACTTTAACAAGCTCATCTGGCAGTCCGCCCCATACCATAATTTTTTTACCATCTTCAAGCTTCCCCAGGGCTTGCCCGCCATAGATAATTTTATTTAATTTTACCTCTACTACTTCTTGTTTCTTCATTTATTATTCCCAAATAACATTCTGGAGTACTTGATCCGTTGTTTCTGCCCTGCGAATAAGCTTAGTCGATCGGTCAACATTAAAAAGCACTTCGGCCGATCTGGTTAGGCCATTGTAATTAAATCCCATAGCATGACCATGAGCTCCTGCATCATGAATGACCAAAATATCATCTTCTTCAATTTCAGGAAGCTTACGATCAATAGCAAATTTATCATTATTTTCGCACAGTGAGCCAACTATGTCGTATGCGTTTGTAGGTTCTAAGCCCTCTTTACCGAGCACGGTTATGTGGTGATACGCACCGTACATTCCTGGACGCATTAAGTTATGCATAGAGGCATCGACACCAATGTATTTTTTAAATTTTTCCATAACATAACGTACTTTAGTTACTAGGTATCCGTGGGGCCCGGTTATATATCTGCCGTTTTCGGTAAAAATTGTAAGATCAGACCTGTCTCTTTCTTTTAGTAATGCTTCGATAGATTCTGAAATTTTATTTATCGCTAGCTCTGCCTGCTCTGGCTTATAATTAACACCAAAACCTCCACCTAAGTTGATAAACGAAATTTTTACACCAGCTTCTTTTTCTGTCTTATCTACAATGTCGAGTAGTATTTTTGCAGTATCCGTAAAGTAATCTTCTATTAGCTCGTTTGAGGCTACCATTGTGTGTATTCCAAGTTTGTTAATATTTAACTGCTTAAGTTCATTAAAAGATTGAATAATTTGGTCTTGGGTCATGCCGTACTTTGCCTCTACGGGTTCGCCAATTATTTGATTGCCAGATTTAAGATTACCGGGATTATATCTAACCGCAACCCTGTTTAACGGACCGTCTTTTAATGCTGTTTTAAATACTGATATCTGAGTAACATCATCTAGATTTATAGTAGCGCCCAATTGAACAGCAAGCTGAAAGTCTTCTAGAGATGTATTATTACTTGTAAAAAATATATTATCACCAGTTATACCCATTTTCTGCATAATAGTTAGTTCGGTTTTTGAAGAACAATCAAAACCCATGCCCTCCTCATGAAGAATTTTTAATATCGCCGGGGTTGGCGTGGCTTTAACCGCAAAAAAGTTTTTGTAATTATGTAGCTTAGAAAATGAACCCTTTAATTTTCGAGCCTTTTTTCTTATTCCCTCTTCATCATAAATATAAATAGGAGAGCCATACTGGCTTAAAATGCCTTCAACTTCATTTTTATTTAATGGCAACTTTAGATCTTTCATTAAGTTAATTATATCAGGTCTACGAGTGGGTCTTTGTACGACTATGCAACTATTTAATTTTTTATATAAATGTATACGCTATAGTTTGAGTGCTTAGAGGTATTTTTAAATTTTTGTAGCATCAT
>JACKGS010000002.1 GCA_020631865.1 Candidatus Nomurabacteria bacterium | reverse complement strand
CCATGCAAGGTGACGAGCATATCTGTCACGGTCTATGATTTAGTACCCGATGCACTCAGGCAAGCAAGTTTATTTGATGATACACGGATAGATCGGCGGAGCTTGGCGGTAGCAGGGGATACAGTAAACGATCGGTACGGGGAGTTTACGTTAGTTCCAGCACTGATGGCTAATATGCAGAATACTATCTTAAAGCGGGTGCCGTTTGGTAGCGTGCGAGATATGGATTTATAGACTTATACATAAAGAAGATTCCTGTTTCCTCGCAAGCAAAACACGAATCTTCTACCTGTATTGTAGCACCGTGTAGAATGGGGATATGAATATTGCAACCCAACTCCCCGAACCCCTTAATACTTTTGTCGTTGACGTACCAGCAAACCAATACTATGACTTTGAGCTAGCACCAGATAGTGATTACCCACTCAAGGGGGTAACGTATCCAGTGGATTACGGAAATATACCTGGTTATACAGCCGAGGACTCACATGAGCTGGACTTCTACGTTGGGAATGAAGTGAATGGGGAAATAGGATGTGTTCTGGTTGACCGCGGTGCTAGAATTGGCAACGAACATAAGTTTTATGTTGCAGTAACCAAAGAAGAGCTCACCCTTATTCTAAATGAGCTTGAGCCGGTTCTAGTTGAGCGTACCAAATTACCCGACATGCAATCGCTACTAGTGGCGATTGAAACTTATCGGAATAAATAGAGTACTTTCATGTTTTCATTATTTAACAGACTGCCATAGCTAGTTAATAGGTGTAATTAACTGTATAATTTACATTATGAAAACAGCACTTATCACCGGATCGACGAGCGGTATTGGCTTAGCGACAGCAAAACGACTGTACGAAGAAGGGCACACAGTCATACTTAACTCGCCTGTTGAAAGTGACATTTCGGTGCTTGAACAGTTCGATGACAATACAAGGGTGAAATTCTTCGCTGCAGATATCTCACAGCCATCATCTATTGAAAAGCTACGTGACTATATACAGCAAGAGTTCGGTCGGCTTGATTACCTCGTGGCAAATGCTGGCGTTCTTCCACTTCCTGCTGGCGTTGATACTATTACTGAGGAAAATATCAACAAAACGATCGATGTAAACCTAAAAGGCACCTTCAATACCCTCAGGATCCTTGGCAAATTAATTCAAGAAACTTCAAAAGACGGGTCGATTGTTGCGCTTACCTCAGTAGATGGTATCATTGGCGAACCTTACGGCGTTATTTACTCTGCCTCTAAAGCTGGCATTATCTCGCTCACTAAATCTTTTGCCCGTACATACAAAGAGCCGTTGGTGCGAGTTAACGCAGTTGCGCCCGGTCTCATTGACACGCCCCTTACAGCTACGACAGGCGAAGAACCAAGCTGGACGACTGACCTTTCTGTTATCCAGCGCATGGGCAAGCCAGAGGAAATTGCAGCTGTTATCAGTTTTTTGCTTTCTGATGACGCATCATTTGTTACCGGACAGGTATTGGCTGTAGATGGAGGATTTACACTGAAATGAGCAACGCAATATTAGTTGGGTCAGATGATCAGAAAAGTGATATTCAGGAACTAGTTGATAATGGTTGTGAGTTAGCAATCCCGATAACAAAAGGCGTGACGCTCACGTATGCTTTTGTCAAAGACCCAAGCGGAAACTATATTGAGATAGGACAAAGATGAGCGACTACAAAGGCTTTATAAGAAAGTTTAACCTACCGGATGGTTTTGAGGCACCAGTTAGCCTTGAGTTCCAAGATCTTATTGCGAAACCACTCAACCGAAAAGACGTGCAACTAGACATGGAAGCCGTCAACTCTAGTTTAGAGATCATACGTAAAACACGTGGCGGATCATGGCCCGCCGAAGCAGTAACGGAAGAATTCAACTTTCTTGATCTTGCCTGGCATGAACGGGAATTTAGAGATGGCGATTCATTTGCATACGCAGTTCGTGATACATCCGGCAAATACATCGGTTGCTTTTATCTCTATCCAATGGGACTTCGTACTGAGCTTACCGAAGAGCTTCTTGAGCACGATGTTGATGCGAGCTGGTGGGTAACGGCCGAGGGTTACGAGCAAAGCTACTACCAAAAGCTTTTCAGCGCCCTGCAACAATGGCTGAAAGATTTTCCATTTAGTAACGTATATTATTCAAACCAGGAGATTCCAAATGAAGATTAGTGTAGAAGACTTGCGACAAAAACTTATTACTGCCGCCTCGCAAGTAGTATCACCAGAGGAAGCTGCATACTTCGCTGATGAGTGTATCGAGGCGCACATTCGCAAAGCCCCTCGTTCAAATTCCTTGAAGTCTACGATTAGCGACCTAAAAGCCTGTATAGAAAATAAGGACAAAGAGATTGACTACAAGGTAGACTTGCCGTCATATCTGTCGATTGATTTTCATAGTCAAGGCCCACTCGTATATCTCAAACGAATACATGATGAACTTGAAGGCCGCTCTAGCAAGAACGGTATCGCCATGGCTTCATTTGTGAACTCCCAAAGCATGCACACACTCCATACATGGGTGCAAGGTCTAGCAAAGCGTGGTTTGGTAGCACTGGCAGTATGCAACGGTGGGCCGAGTGCTGTTGTTCCACACAATGGTACTCGTGGTGTATTTGGTACAAATCCAATGGCCTTCGGGCTACCTGGTAAGGACGGAGATATCCACTGTGTCGATATGGCAACATCTCAGATACCGTTTTTCGAATTTATGGACAGCCTGAAGAGCGATAAGCCACTGCAAGAAAACGCTGCGGTTGATCGAGCTGGCAACCCAACGACAAGTGCCAAAGATGCCATTGATCCAGATAGTGATCCAAATGATCCTGTTAGTAATATTGTGCCGATGGGCGGTAGCTATAAGGGCTACTACCTTGTCTACCTTCTCGAACTTCTAACCAGTGGACTAATCGGTATGCCTTCCAGCCCGGAAATGAGCGCTGACTTTGTCCCAGAAGAACACGGAGCAGTACTCATCGTATTTAATCCTAAGGCTATGGGTACCGCTAACAATCTTTCGCAATCTGTAGAAGCAATTCATGATACCCTACGAAAGCAAACACCAAAACAAGGCACAGAGATACGTATACCCGGCCAAGAGAATAGCCGTCGTTTCGCCGAGAATGTGCCAGAGATTGAAGTTGAAGACGACATCATCAAAAACCTAAAAGGACTCATAAAATAATGAGTAAAGCACCTCTAACTACACCTGATCTTAGTGAATTGTTCCATCACTACTCGCCCGATGAACTGGCTGCTAGTGAAAAGAACGGAGATGCTTTTGCAAACGATGCCTATAACTTGCGAGCCGTAAATGGTGCGGAATATGTCATGCGGATTCTTAAGCTCCAGCTTCCTGAAACGGTTGAGCGTGAGGTAGAAATGCAGCACCGACTCGCTGAGGTAGGTATAGGTACGCCTCATTATCTGACATTTGATAATGGTAAACATGTCGGTGAGCATGATGGACTGACTTTTACGTTGAGTGAGCGTATTGCAGGCGAAGTACCAAAAACTGCTTCACTCCAACTAATCGGCAGTTTCGGATCAACTTTGGCGCGATTTCACGATGCACTTGAAAGTACGGAAGTGCCTTTTAGTAAAATGCAGTGGTTTCAACCCAAAAATGTCCACGAAGATCTTGATAAGTACGATGGCGAAGCGAAGCCAGATATAGCGAAGCTTATTGCAAGTGGTGAACAGCTATTCCAAACCGATTTACCTCAAACACTGATACACGGTGATCTATGGCTCGGCAATGTATTTGCCGAAGGCGATGAAGTAACTGCTGTTTTTGACATGGAAACCGCCGAACACAACTACCGCATCATTGATCTGGCTCGTACCTACCTTTCTATGCGCTTGGAAACTAAATACGGCAAAGACGAAATTATCGACAAATTGTTTGATGGTTATGACGCAGTTGCCAGTGAGCCACTTACTCAAGAAGAAAAAGACAACTTCGGCCTGGCTATATGTTACGTGAGCGGTGTTTGTGCGTTGTGGCATGAGCTGAACGGTACCAGATATGCCGGTAATTACTTACGGTTTGGAGCTGAAGCATGAGGTTGTATCGCTTTAGCCCAATCCAAGATAAAGAACAGCTGCTTGAGGCAATCAGGTATATCCATTTTGCTTGCTACAAACTATGTAAACAATCCTTTGGCGAGTATCTACCGAACGCTGGCAACATGGGTGTATTTTGCCACTATGACGACGAACACGCCCGACTGGTAGAAATACGCAAACAAATCGCCAAACCGTCAGATGATCCAAACCAGAAATATTTTGAGTTATACGAGCCAATTGTCATTCCAGCCCAAGATAACGTCCCAGAAACGACTTATACGCACTTGTATATCCGCAAGCCCGACATTTACCGAGCCCAGGTAGGCGATGTTGATTTTTACCTGGAGCAGTCCGAGTACGATAAACTCAAACAATCGCTCATTGATGGTGCTGATATAAAGGGTGCACGTGTATTCCCACGAAACGACTTGGACATGATCGAGCTCTACGATCCAGATGTTGATACCCTTGGTTACGTAAGTACTAATGCTATGAGCGAGAAAGTGCGAATAAAACTGTCGGAGGAAACTAATTTATGAAGAACGCAATCATTCTACATGGTAAACCAGGTGAGGAAGAATACTATGATCCTAAGTTCCCATCACCTAGCAATTTTCACTGGCTTCCATGGTTGCAAAAGCAACTCCTCGTAAAAGACATCAAAGCCGATACACCCGAAGTTCCACACGCTTTTGATCCACGCTGGGATTTATGGGTAAAAGAAGTAGAACGATTCGATATTAACTCTGAAACCATACTTGTTGGGCATAGTTGCGGTGGTGGTTTTTGGGTTCGTTATTTGAGTGAACATCCCGAACTCAAAGTCGGTAAAGTTATCTTGGTTGCTCCATCCTTAAACCCAGAACAAACGTGGGGTAAGCAATTCTTTAATTTTGAGATTGACCCATCCCTTACAGATCGCGTAAAAGAACTAGTTATCTTTAACTCAACTGATGACGGTGAGGGTATTCAGGAATCGGTTAGAGTAATTCGTCAAGCACTACCGAGTACCGCATATCGTGAATTCAAAAACATGGGACATTTCACGCATCTCAGTATGTCTTCAGCAGAATTTCCAGAACTGTTTGAGGAGTGCCTATCATGAACACAAAACCAGACGCAATCAAGGTACTTTGTTTTGGCGACTCGAATACGTGGAGCCAAAAGCCAGATAAGTCTGGCAGATACACCCCTGATGTACGCTGGCCTGGCAGATTACAGCAACTCCTCGGAGACAACTACTACATTGTAGAAGAAGGTCTTGGTAGTCGTACTACCGACTTGGAATACACTAAAAAGCCAGGTCGAAACGGTAAAACCTATTTGCAACCCTGCCTGGAAAGCCATAACCCCGTGGATTTTGTCATTATTATGCTTGGCACGAATGATCTGAAGATTGAGTTTGACCGTAGCAGCAAAGAGATTGCCAATGCACTTGCTGGTCTTGTAGATTTGACGAGAACTACCGCTAAGAACCCAGACGGGATGCCACCGCATATTATCCTCGTCAGCCCGATAACCATCAACGACACAGCACCTCATTTTACAGAACTCTACACTGGCTACTATGATAAGCAATCGGCCGTTAAGTCGGGAGAGCTTGCTAGTCTTATTGCCGAGGTTGCCAAAGCAAACAATTGTCATTTTATCGACGCCGCTTCTGTTTCAAAGGCAGGTGAAGACGGCATACATTTTGATGAACCATCACACCCTGCACTAGCAGCAGTAATCGCACAAGAAATTAAAAAGATAGGACAATAACATGGCACTTATTTTTGAAACCAAAGACTTTCTCGTAGAAACACCCGATGTAAAACCGCACCACTCTCGTTCGAATGGCGGTCATGTCAAAGTTAGCCCTAAAATAGATATCGATCATCGGCAGGAACTACCGCTTGATATTGCAGCAGGACTTATGCACCTCACTATCGTTGCCGGAGAAGCCGTAACCAACGTTATGCGAGCCAACGGTATTGATGTAGTTCGTATTAACTACCAAGACAATGGCAATTGGGCGCACAGACCAGACAGGAACAAGAAAAATCATCTGCATGTGCACCTGTATGTCCGCAGTAACGGTGAAAAACACCCCGACAACGATGAACGATTCCGAGCCTTTCCTGATGCACTGGTGTTTCCAGGCCCTGATACAAATTACTACGACAACTTTGAGCCGCTGACTGAAAAAGATTGCCATGACATCAAGCAAGAGATTCTTAGACTACTCGAAACAGATAAATACAAAGGCGCGGCTTTTAACTATGGCGTATAAAGCCATTATCTTTGACCTTGATGGTACGGCTATTCCAAATGTCCCCAATGGGCTTCCCTCACAAGAGCTTATTGATGCCGTAAAGCAAGCGCAGGGCTCAATTAAACTATGTGCTGCAACAGGCCGACCAATCACTAACGCCAAGCCAATACTGTCTGCCCTGAACTTACAAGATCCTTGTGTAATCTCCGCTGGAACGCAGATTGTTAATCCATTGACTGATGAAATCCTTTGGGAAGCGGCTATTGAGCCTGCTGACGTTACGAAGATTCTGGAAGTATGTAAACCATATCACTACGAGATACTTGTCCGCAATGAGCTTATGGGCGAAGGCGGTTCTGCCGCAGACCGTGATGCAATCGATGGACACGTTAATGTTATGTACATCATGGGCTGTGCTGAGCCTGATGCCCAAGCAATCCTTACTGAGCTCGACAAGGTTGATAATATTACTGCTGCGGGCGTTACCTCGTGGACGCATGAGGGCGTAGACATTCATGTTACGCACAAAGAAGCGACCAAAGAACATGCTGTTGGTGAACTGCTCAATATCTTAGGTCTAGATAAATCTGAAGTAATTGGTGTCGGTGATGCCGATAACGATGTCCACTTGTTTGAAGCAGTAGGCCACAGGGTCGCTATGGGTAATGGTACCGATCGACTGAAATCTCTAGCCGACGAAATCATTGATTCGGTAGATGAAGACGGATTAGCAAAGTTCATCACGAGACAATTGGAGACTAGCCAATGAGCTGGATAGCCTACAGCTTAATGATGTTTTTCTCGTCAGTCGCTCTTTATCTGACTGTTCGAAAATCATCACTCCTCAAAACACCTACCTACCTGACCAATCTTGCTATGTTTGCCATTCCTTTAGTTGCATATATTATCATCGGCATAATCAACTCAACCAGTATGGGTATTTCTTGGTGGCAAACCATCGTGCTTCTAGTGGCGGCAGTTGTCTTTGCCTATGGCGGCAATAAAGCATCACTGCACGCCATTGATGTTGCTCCGAACCCTGGCTATAGTCTCGTGCTTTCTAAGAGTTACGTTCTATTTACGACACTCGTTGCAGTCACGTTGCTCGGTGCCGAAATAACACTCCAGAAAGTTTTAGCTATACTCATCATCGTTGGTTTCTCGGCACTCATTAAGATCAATCCAAAAGGTGCGAAAAGGTAAAAAGCGAGAAGTGGATACTACTATCGTTTGGAGCGTTCTTTGCATGGGGCATGCTTTCTCTCTCGTCTAAGTATCTATTCAATAATGGCGTTGAAACCATCGCTTTTTTGATCTACCTTTACGCGCTGGTGACATTCTGCATTGTTTTTATTGACAAGGTTCGTATAAACAAAATTGTAGAAGTATCGAATACTGCTAAAATCTTGCTACTTGGAACCGGAATATTTTCTACTTTATTTAATCTTGGTCAATTTCAGGCCATCAAATTAGCTCCAAATGTTGGCTATGTAAACGCTATCAATGCTGCGTCGATTTCAATGGTGACTGTATTTGCTGTCATATTGTTCAAGGATGAGTTGACGCCCAAAAAAGCTGTTGGCGTGCTGGGAGTAACCGCTGGATTAATACTGTTGTTAATATAGGAGAAATATGGAAAAAATTCACGATAGCGCAACTCCTACCCCCGGCCAGCAAGTTATAACAGCTTGTGCTTTTATTCACCGTGAAGTTAATGGCGTACACAAGGTGTTTATGGCCAAGCGTGCCGACACCAAGAAATTCTTACCTGGGATCTATGAATTGCCCGGTGGTCATATTGATTACGGCGAAGATACGCGGGATGGATTAGTACGTGAGGTTCAAGAAGAATTTGGTGTAGATGTACGCCTTGGTGACCCTTTTGCAGTATTTACTTATCTGAACGAAGTCAAAGGCTCGCATTCCATTGAGGTCATCTACTTTGCTCAACTTACGGATCCTAAGGCTGAGATACAGGCAAATCCCGAGGATCACAGCTCCTACGGCTGGTTTTCTGAGGAGGAGCTGCCGCAAACTTTTGTCAGCGAGAAAGATATCGAGGATGATGAAGTGAAGGCTATCTACAAAGGCTTTGCGCTGCTTGCAGGCGATAGCATTGACTTTGGAAAGGTCAAACTTACCCGGGGAGATAATCGTTAGTGGATAAAACATTAGTCATTATTCTTGGCAGTCAGCTACTGTTTACCGCCAGTGATTTGCTTGCTAGACATAATATGAACGTGCATGGATTCAAAATGGCAACCTTTGTGTCATGGTGGTTTCTGGTGTATGCAACTATTCGTACAGTCGCTACTTTCGGCCAATTATTTATCTTCACTCAAATGGAAGTCGGTAAAACTATGGCCATGTTTGGCGCCACGAGCTTAGTGCTCGTGAATGTACTTGGATTTTTGTTGCTTGGCGAAAAGTTGTCACCGCCAATTTATCTTGGAATAATGCTAGCAGTGGCCGCCATTTTACTTGTAGGACTGAACAAATGAGTGTGGTAACAATATTACAATGGAATGTTTGGTACTTGGAAGATATCAAGAAGATTGCTGAGTTTCTCAAACAACACAGTGCCGACATTATATGCCTACAAGAATTAACAATTGATTTTGATAAGCAAAACTCTATTCACACCCCCGAATATATTGCGCATGAGCTTGGCTATAACGTCTACTTCCAAGAAATTTCCTTTGCCGGTAAAACCATGAAGCTTGCCAATGCAATATTTAGTCGGTACGAGCTGTATGAAACGAGAACCGTTTGGATTAACCAAGAACAAGGTTCGGGGAATTATGACGACGAAAACCGGGCGTATGTTGAAGCGCGGGTAAGGGTTGGCAACAAGGAACTGATAATTGGCACCGTTCACATGTCATATACCCATGCATTTGAACCATCTGAACGCAAACTGCAAGAAACTGATGCGCTAGTAGAAGCCATCAGAGACAATCATAAAAACTATGTTTTGACTGGAGATTTCAATGCGCAACCCGATTCAGAAGTTATACATAGAATTGAAAAACACGTAAGAAACCTAGGACCTGATTACGGCCAGAATACTTGGACAACCAAACCATTTTCATACAATGGATTTGAAGCCAATGCTTTAGAGCACCGCCTAGATTATGTATTTGGCTCCAACGATATTCACGTTAGCGAAGCAACGGTCTTACGGACCGATTATTCTGATCATTTACCGATACTAACTGTGATTGATTTAGGATGAGCGAATTATCCAGGCTAGAATTCGATGAGATACCGGATGCTCAAGAAATATACAATCAAGCAATACTTTATGCTCGCAGTGTAGGTATGATTGATTGGGAGTTCCCATTTCCCGAATCAATCATTGAAGAATATTGGGATAGAAATGAGCTCTACTGCATACGTGGAGAAATGGAAGATGTACTAGCAGTGGTTCGCCTAGGTTACGAGCCCAACCCACAAATATGGAAGGATGACGTTGATGCTTTGTATCTAGGTAAGATGGCGGTGGGCCATAAATTAAGAGGCCAGAGTATTGCATCCAGGTTAATCATTCCAGCATCACTTGAGATAGCTACCGTCAAAGGATTAGATGAAGTTCGCCTGGACTGCTTAGCCGATAACCAGCGCCTCCGAGGCTTTTATAAGCGACATTTTTCCGAACAAGGGGAGGTAGAGATAGTCAGCACAATAAACGCCAACATTAGGCTTACTCGCTTTGCAAATGCGGTTAAGTAAATAGGACTGCCAACAACTAGACAGTACCATCTCGAAAATAATTATCACCCGTAGCTGCAAAACCTAGTGACCTATAGGTCTCTTTCAGTGGATTGGTTTCTGCAAGACTTGTATATAGAAATGGTATTTTTAGCTCTTGGTCTGCTATTTGCATCCGTTTCTGTAAGATTGCGGTACCGATACCTTTCCCTTGATGCTCTGGTCGAACATTGAAGTCACACAGTACAGCGTGCCGTCTATTGCCGACAAGAAATCCCATGCCGACAAGTTCACTTGTTGTGTCGTCACGAACAGCAACAACGGCAAGTGCTGTATCTAGGTTTTGCCGCCAGCCTTCTTCTGAATCGCCAGCCTCCCAGCCAGTAGATTTACGAACTGCGACTATCTCTTCTGGAGATATATCCTCGCGATCTACAAAGCTATAGTTCTCGGGCAGCTGAATCTGATCTATGGGGTTTTGTGTTTCACTCATAAACGTATTGTAGCAGATCTATGAACTGCTATCTTTCCTTTCCGTAACCTTCTCAGTGTACGTGCCGAACAAACCTATCAAGGTAGTATTCCTCCCTAAGATACTGCTTGTTTTCTTTTTAATTGAATATCTTAAGGCGAATCTCCAGCCTTGACAGCTTTGCCGTGCGGCACCGTGTTTTTCCTTACGTTACTAAAAAGTAAAGGAGGCTATATGCACCAAGCAATAGAAGAATACAAAGTTATTACTACCTACAATGGGTGGTCTAATCGGGAGACGTGGATGGTGAATCTGTGGCTATCATCAGAGGAGTGTTATTACCATGAACTCTGCAGTATTTTGAAGAACTTTGAGACTATTTCTGAACAGTCTGAGGAACTTGAAGGATATGTCAGGTTTATCACCGACTGTGATCAGGGAGGGTTAGTGGGGGATATGTTAGGTACCTCGCTTGGTAGAGTGAACTGGTTGGAGATTGTCGAGGGCAATCTAGAGTAGATTGGTGGTTTAAAGTTCGTAGTCCTGAGCAAGACTTAAAACTGCTTTTTTTAGTATCTAAAATTAAGAAGGGTTAAATTATGTATATTGTAGATTATGTTTTGCGTGAAGAGTTAAGCAGTCGTGGTGGTGGAGTAGAGATTGATCTGACTGAACTTGGCTATGAGGATGAGCTTATGAGTGCCTACCAGAACTATCTTGGGGGTGGCATGCTTGGTTCAGTTGGCAATAGCTGCACAATAGCAAACTGGCATTCTGACAAGGACTTGCTTGAGATTGCTCGGCAGCTTCGAGAGTATTTCTTTGAGCGGATGTATGAAGCTGGCTGTATTGATGAGTACAATGAGGACTGTGACGGGAGGCTGGTTGGTTATCCAGGTTTGTAGTCTGGATGTCCTGAGCAAGACTATAAAAGGCTCATTAAATTATGAAACTGGATTCCTGCATTTTGCTGAACCACAATGACACCTAAAGTTTTCGGTTTCAAGATCCATGTAGTCTGAAGTAATTTCTTCGCCGGGTTGTATGTCTCTAGATGCCACATCACATTGACCTTCGACATGTGTATTGGGTTCACACGAGTGATTCACAAAACGTTCAGGTGGTTGCATCCAGATCATCTTATCCCCATCAGGGTAAAGGTAATGCTTTTGCTCGTCTACGGGGAGTTTATTAGCCTCTTGCTTAGTGAGTATCTTAGGCTTCCAAGCGAGCACCACAGATCCTTTTGGAATTAGGGCATTAGCAAACAATCCTTTGCCTGATATGGTCGATTCCTTTACTTCAACATGGTTCATCAATGTAAGTATACGTTAACCGCAGGTGTATTTTAAGTGGTTTCCTCCCTCTGTCTTCTCAGTATACGGGTGAACCAAAAGCATCAAGGTAGTACAAGTCTCCACCTTGACACTTTCGGTTGCAGCCCGTGCTTCTTGTGCCAGAGAGGCGAAAAGTCCTCTCGGGAATTAATTCAAGGAGGGTCTATCATGAATGAGATAGATATAGCATTAGTAGCAAAGTTAAACGATGTAGCACGCCATAGGATGGAAGGCTGCGTGGTGAGTAGGGGAGTGTCTGAGATGTACTTGCAGATGAATGAGATATTTGTAGCAGTACGAGACTATACGGACTTCAATGAAGATAATGATCCGTATGGTGAGCATGACTTTGGTTCATTTGAGCTGAGTGGAAATAAGTTCTTTTGGAAGATAGATTATTACCAAGCAGATGATGATACGTGGTGTGATCCGCTGGATCCGGATTGCAGGCGGGTACTGACGATAATGTTAGCTGAGGAGTATTAGTTCTTTAGTGTTTTTGTCCTGAGCAGGACGATAAAAGGCTCAAGAACAGTGATAAAGAAGAAGATAGACACGGTGCATACTTACCCCCTCGGTCGGATATGCACCTACGGCGCAATCAGCCCTCACGCGCAAGAATGCCCCATGTCAGGGACGCCCTAATGGGCGACTTTAGGTTGCTTATATATAATAGCTTGCCACCATGCACGCCAGCCGGCACGTATTCTCATGCTGAGAAAACGTACACGCCTGTCGCACCTGGCGTTCAAACTAGTAAACAGGGTGTAATTAAAAGGGAAGTAGGCTTGACCATGACAAGACGCAGAGCTTACTTGCCATCGTCAAACCTCTTTGTATTCGATGCCTATGCTTCAGTGAGAGCGAGGAGCTCATCAGTATCATCTAGGCTAGTCCAGATTTGGCCTTCATCGGCGATGTTTTCAATAGCCGGTATCGTAGTGGTAAGGATGGTTAACTCTTGGTCTAATTCTGCTTTGTATAGTGCAGCCTTAATTATCCGCCTCATGCGTCGTTCGGTCGCACCTGTTTCACCAATAAATAAGAGGGTAGGGTACTGTGCGCTCATTTCATCCCAGCCACCGTCTTCAAAGAACTCAGCATACTTGGTGATTCGCTGGAAAAGTGGCTTGCTGGGGAGATTGTCTGGAATGACATCAAGAAAAAACCGTAATGACTTGTTGTCTTCTTTTAGCGATATGAATACGTCAGGTAACAAATCGGGGAAGTCCGGGTACTGTCTCATATCTCGTGGCATGAATACTTTCAAAGCAGGGTAGAAACCTTTTAATGCGTTACTGAGGGCATAAACGCGTAGCGTATGATTAACGAATGACTGGCTCACGGTGCCGTCTCGATAGCTGCCTTTAATGACTGCGTCTGTGATGTATGTATGGTCTTGGAGTGTTTGTAGGAATCGCAAGCCTTTGGGTGTTAGGTAATAGGCTGCGGGAGTACCGTGAAGTTTTAGTTTTGGTTCTAATCTTTTGTGGATGTAGCCGTGTTTTATTAAGACTGCTAGCTTCTCATGCAAACTAGATCCAGACTTAATACCAAGACTTTCAGCCAACAACTGACGACTTACAAACCTATATTTGTATATGAGTTCTAGTATGTCTATTTGACCTTGTTTTAAAACTGATCGTTTGTCTGCTAGTGGTGTATTCATAAGCTTACTCGTTACTACTCATTCATCATCTTCTTATCTTCTATATATGTATATATAAGAAAGAGAGAAAAAGAACAAGTGTCAACAGATAGAAAACAGGGTATATATACCGTATATCGGAATCCGGCATATTATCTGGCAAAAATACGTATAAAAAGTATTGCTTTTTATTTTAATTAGTATTACTATTTATATAGAGGTTGTACGTTAACAATTCGGCTAGACTCTTATAGAATGGAGGGAATATGACGGACAGAGAAGAACTTGAGAGTAGGGCAGTGGAGGAGATTTGTGCCTGTAGGCTATACGACCTACAAGACAGTCTCCAGGAAACGACAGACGCGGAACTACAAGCCGTTATTGACCACACGATTAAGTGTGAAATATGCGGTAATTAGTATTACATGTTATAATTGGGCTAATGTCCAGAAAGATTGTCAGCATGCAAATACGTGTCACGGATGACCTTCGTGAACGTGCGAAGGTTGTCGCCAAAAAGAATGGTTTAACGCTGAGTGAGCTGCTATTAAAGCTCCTGGCATCTACCGGCGATAAACAGCTCAAAGAACTTGTACAAAAAGAACTTAAGGAACGTCCTAAGCCAGGACGACCCTGGGATAAGTAACTCCTAGCCGGATTGTTAGCGTATACGCCTCTTCATACAAGGAGGGTGTATGTCGAGACCAAAGGGTAGTAAGAATAAACCAAAGGCTCCGGTTGTAGAGGAGTTCACATTTACGACTGAGCAGCGCATTAAGCTTGTTGCTAACTTGGTGGTTGAAAAAATTCTCGAAGACCAGCAATTTGCCAAGAAGCTTGTACCACTCCTGGAGGGGAAAGATGGACCTCAGTAGCCAGCCACGTATTGGACTGCTCGTTATTCGCGTATCCTCGGATAAACAAGGGCTGGATGGTGATTCGCCCGAAGCACAGCGAGAGCAGGGTGAGGCCTACGCAAAAGCGCACGGCATTATTATTACTGAAACCATCATTCTGATGGAATCCGCCTCGCACGAGCAACAACCAATGGAAAAAGTTATTGCGCTCTGCAAAGATAAGAGTAAGGGTTTCCAAGTCGTTTTGATTAAATCGATTGACCGTTTCACGCGCGGTGGTGGGGATTACTACTCGCCCTTAAAGCGACAACTCACGGTCATGGGCATTGCTCTTGAAGATATGTACGGCGTCATTGGAAAGTCGCAGATAAACACGCTGCAACATACTGGCTTTAAATATTACTGGAGTGAGTTTAATCCGACACAGAAATCTGAGTACCTCGAAGCCGAACGAGCCAAAGACGAGATGCGCGATATTATGAGCCGCATGATTGGGGCGGAAATTCGCTATACCCAACTTGGCTACTGGATGAGGCAACCGCAGTACGGATTTCGGAGTGTCAAAATAGATACCAAAAACGGCAAACGATTAATCTTAAAGCCTCATAAAAACGAAGCTCGTTTCATTATCCGACTATTCGAAATGCGTGCCGCTCATGTTTACACTAACCAGCAAATAGCCGATGAGCTCAATGCCATGGGCTTTAAAACACGAATCTCAATTGTTCGAGATAAGTACGATCGAACAAAGATTAAAAAGCAACTTGGCGGCAAACCGATGACCATAAAGATGATAGATCGCTACGCCAGCAATCTCATATATTGTGGTGTCATCCGCGAGAAATGGACATACGACAAACCAGTCAAGGCACAGTTTGATGGCCTGGTGGACATAGACCTCTTTAACGAGGCGAATCGTGGGCGTATTCATGTACAAATCGATAGCCTCAACGATGTTGTTATTACCGAGAAGTCGGTGCCTGAGCACCTCAAAACCAAGCAAAAATACAATCCAGACTTCCCATACAAACAAGTCGTTGCTTGTCCGAAGTGTAAAAAGACTTTATCCGGTAGTGCCACCCGTGGACGAAAGGGAACTTACTATCCGGCCTATCACTGCGCCCGCGAAGGTCACTATTTCCGTGTCGCAAAACCAGAGTTTGACCAAACGATCGAGGAGTTCGTACGGGCAGTAACCATAAAGCCTGAATATATAGACAGTGTCATAGCGTCTATCGCTGAATTGTGGCGTGAACGACAGTCGCAGCAGCGGCTTGCAATCGAGCAGCGATTAGCCCACCGTGAATCATTGCAGAATCAGATCAAATCGACAGTGGATCGCATGCGGATAGTGAGCAGCGAGACGGCTTTAAAGTATCTTGAGGAGGATATTGTGAGCGTAGAGCAGGAACTAACAAATCTTGACGAAGACATTGCCAAGCAACCCGATTTACAGGCTGAATTTGAGCAAGTTTTACAGTATGCAAAATACATTTTAGAACACCTCTCAGAGATGCTCCTTGACATCTGTAATCCGCTGCGCAAAGCTGCCTTTTTCGGAGCAATATTTAACTCAGTGCCAACCTACGCAGAAATAAACTTGAGAACCAAAGAAAAGAGCTCGCTACCAGAGGTAAACGAGCTCTTCCACATACGCACTGCGTACAAATCCCAATATGGTGATCCCGACGGGATTCGAACCCGCGATCTTCTGGATGAGAACCAGATATCCTAACCACTAGACGACGGGACCGAGTCGCTATGCTCCAGTTAGCAATTATCATTTAACAATTTACAGGTAGAAGCCTCAGAAATTATAACATAACAGATGAGATACAACAAACTATCACTGCATTTAAAATGGTAAAACCAAAGAATATAATCTATAATTAACCATAACGGTTTTACTATGCAACATGCGTCTAGAAAATGGCTTTGGCGTTTTGAAATTATACTGTGTATTTTTCATGCGCTATTAATATTATTTATTGGTTACCAAATGCTCTTCAAGACCAACGCTGCATACAAGAAGGGACAGTCACATAACAGTTCAAGCCACAGCACACCAGCCACAACTAATCCAAACGCGAAGCATAGAGATAGCTCCTGGGATGCAGTTACCGTTATCGCCCTAAGTATTTTATTAATTGTTTATGTGCTTACAATTATGCGACGTCAGTTAGATATATACCCAGACTTGCCCCATATATTTGTAGTTTGTCTTTCTGGCGCAACAATCGCGCTGGCAACCCAAGTGGGCGGTGGCATACATACGGTGATTCACATAAGCTATATCGTATTTATGTTTGTAGCGTCACTAGCTAGTGTGATTCCAGTTATTCTAACAACCATCGTGGCGTTCTTGGTGCTTATTATATCTACTTACAGCAACGAAGGCAGTCATGTGGCAAATAATGTAAATGCCCACATGGTAGAAATGATTTACATTATGGGAGGTATGATCAGCGGGCTCTCTGGCTGGCTACTGTTTAAGCGCTTTTACATAACACCAAACAGCATTAACGCACTATCTCAACTACTAGATCAAGAAAAATTAAAGTCTAATGTAATCCTAGAATCTATAGACGATGGAGTCATGGTGATGAACATAAAAGGTACCGTAGAGATTCTGAACAATAGTGCTGCGGAGCTACTGGGATGGAGCAGGGAAGAGGCTACTAAATTAGATTACCGTAGCCTGATTCAATTAACACACGCTAATGACACCGAAAAACAACCAGAGCTTTCTGCAATCGACATCTGCATGCAAACCAATAAAGCATCCCAAAAAATAAGCCTGCTTGAGACGAAAAATAAACGTCGTACATATATAGATATTGTTGCATCACCAATAACCGAAAACTACAAAACTGAAGACGGTGCAAGCTCCATACGTACCGTTGGTATTATTGCCGTACTCAGAAATGTAGACAAACAAAAACGGGAAGAAGAACAGCGGAGTGACTTCATCTCTACCGCCAGCCACGAAATGCGTACACCTATTGCATCAATCCAGGGCTTCATAGAGCTTGCCTCCAACCCAAAAGTAAGCACAATAGATGCCAAGGCGAGAGATTACCTTACCAAGGCTCATGAAGCAACAGTACATCTTGGCACCCTGTTTCAAGATCTATTAACCGTCGCCAGAAGTGAAGATGGTCGTCTAGCCAATCATCCGACAGTCATCGATGTCTCGAATCTACTGCAAACACTAACCGAGCAAAGCACAATGTCGGCAACAAAAAAGGGCTTAAAAATAAGCGTCGAAACCAACGCGGATGGAAATATTAGCAAGTCCGTTTCACCTCTACTGTACGTATATGTAGATCAAGAAAGACTCCGCGAACTCATCTCGAACTTAATTGAAAACGCTATCAAATACACTCCCAGCGGTCTAGTCACCGTTGGCGCTTCGATGAAGGAAAGATCCGTAGTCATACGGGTGTCTGATACGGGCATCGGTATCGCTGAAGAAGATATTCCACACCTATTTCAAAAATTTTATCGCACCGACAACACCGCTACTCGCGCAATCGGAGGAACGGGTCTTGGATTATATATATGCAAACAAATTGCTGAAATGCTAGGTGGAAGAATATGGGTCGAAAGCGCCATAGGAGCAGGAAGCACCTTTTATGTTGAACTGCCAAGAATTTCACCAGAACAGATTGAAATACTAAAACAACAAAGCTCATTAAACAAATCAATGGCCACTACTCAAACCTCGACCTAGATATAGTTGGATACAAAAATCAATAAATTAAGTCTGTGATTATTACATGATATGATAAGATATATTTAAGAATAAAAGGGATGACGTATGACAAAGATTTTATTAGTTGAAGATGACAGTAACTTACGTGAAATTTATGGTATTCGGCTTGAAGCAGAAGGCTACAACATCTTCTCTGCAAGTGACGGAGAAGAAGCCTTAGCGGTTGCAGTTCGTGAACATCCCGACTTAATTATTACAGATGTAATGATGCCGAAAATTAGTGGCTTTGACATGCTGGATATTCTGCGATCTACTCCGGAAACTAAAAATATTAAGGTTATTGTGATGACTGCCCTTAGTCAAGATGACGATAAACAGCGTGGCCAAAGTCTGGGTGCAGATCACTACATTGTTAAAAGCCAGGTCACCCTCGAAGATGTCGTAAATGTAGTTAAAGATGTTCTTAACGACGGCATGACACCGCCAGTATCTACCACTAGCTCAGATTCAAATACAACAGATCCTCAGTCCGGCAGCTCGCAAAATGAAGCAGAGCAATCTGTAGAAGACTTTGTTTCAAATAGCCCCTTGATGAACGGCACGCCACCAAGTAGTACTCCTTCCGAAAACACCTCGGACAATACTCAATCAACGCAACTTTAACTATCATGGACCAAATGCGCCTCAATAAATACCTGGCTCATTTTCATGGCATAAGTCGACGCGAGGCCGACCTTTATATACAGCAAAACAGGGTGTTAGTTAACGGAAAAATTGCTTCACTAGGGAATATAGTCAAGGTTGGAATTGACAATGTTACTCTAGACAACAGTGAAATAACCAAAACGGTAAAACGATATAGCTACCTATTACTAAACAAACCGATAGGTTATGTTTGCTCTCGTAAAAAACAAGGCGCCAACCCAACTATTTACGAACTTTTACCAAGAGAATTTCACAGCCTCAAGGTGGCTGGACGTCTAGACAAAGACAGCCAGGGCTTAGTGTTACTCACAGATGATGGCGACGCAATATTTAAACTAACGCATCCTAAATTTGGAAAGATAAAACAATATAATGTTTCCATAAATAAACCATTAACAAGCACTCACTTTTCAGATATAAATAATGGAATCGAACTAGAAGACGGAACCAGTAAGCTTTCTGTTAAAGAAATCGAGCTAAACAATATACCCAATAGCTATCAAGTAACGATGCAAGAAGGGCGTAACCGTCAAATCCGCCGAACTTTTAAGCAGCTTGGCTACACCGTGACATTCCTAGAGCGTACTACACTAGGGCCATACAGACTTTCGGATCTAAAAAATAGACAATTCTTGCTTATATAGCATAAAAGATGTTATAATTTAAAAAAGGTTAAACAAATATGGCATCAAAACTTCCTGTTGTAGCAATCGTTGGTCGAGCAAATGTTGGTAAATCCAGCCTTTTTAACCGTGCCTTGGAGCGCCAAGAGGCAATTGTAGCTCGCGAGGCAGGAACAACCCGTGATGCAGTATACCGTACTATGGAATACGGAAAACATCACTTTTGGTTGGTTGATACTGCTGGGCTTAAAGATCCTGAAGATGAATTTGAGGCAACAATTCAAGATCAAATTGAAGAAGCCGCTGACGCAGCTGATGTAATTGTAGTAGTAGTCGAAGCGCACACCGCCATCAATGAAGATGACCGCCGAGTTGCAAAAAGCTCTTCGTAGCAAGAAGCCAGTTATTTTAGTAACCAACAAAGCAGACCAGGTTGCAAAACATGGCACCGAAACACCCTGGGAGCGCCTAGGCATTAAAACTATTGTCGCTACCAGCGCCAGCCAAAACCAGGGTGTACGAGACATGCTAGGTGCCATTACTAAACTGATTCCCGCCAAGCAATCTATCCCTGAAGATAATGTCTTAAGGATTGCTCTTTTGGGCGACCAATGTCGGCAAGAGTCAACTGTTTAACACTTTAGCGAAGAAACAGCAGGCTGTGGTAGCAAATGTCGCCGGAACTACTCGTGATGTTAATAGAGTTAGAATTCGTTTTGAAAGCCAAGAAATCGAGCTACTTGACACACCGCTGGAATCAGAAAAAGTGGCAAAATAGAACGTGGAATCGAAAAATTTAGCGTACTGAGAAGCCTCCAGGCAATTGAAGAATCCGATATCTGCCTACTACTCATGGACGTAGCTGAACACAGCACGGCACTAGACCAAAAAATAGCTGGACTAATTAAAGAGGCCGGTAAAGGCTTAATTATTGTCGTAAATAAATGGGACACTCTAAAAACCTTAGAGGAAGAAGCTCCCGAATCATCTGAAGAAGAACATGAAGAATTAGACAAACGAGCCAAAAAGAACCTGGCAAGAGCACAGGGGATGAAGCAGGGGATAACCACCAAAGATGCCTTTACGAGAGACGCCATAGCTAATAGAATTACCTACAACTTCCAATTTGTACCATGGGCACAACTTTTGATTCACCAGCGCTACAACCGGGCAAAATGTAGCTAAAATTCTTGAGCTTGCCCAAGAAATTAACCATCGTCGCAGACATAAACTAAAAACATCTGAACTTAATAGATTATTAGCTGACTCCATATCATCTCATCCAGCAGCAGGACTAAAGGGCAGGCACCCTAAGCCACGCTATTTAGTGCAAGATGATGTTTCACCGCCTACATTTCGCCTTTATGGCGCGCATCTCGAGTATCTACACTGGAGCTGGAAGCGCTACCTAGAAAAAAACTTGCGCGAAATCGCAGACTTCACCGGTACACCTGTTAAATTCTACATGATGAACAACGAAAGAAAATCTGGAAAAACAAAGAAGTTCCTCCCTAAAATAGATCCCTCTGAATAATATTTCAATTTTAAAATAATATTGTCGTGACTTAGGATTGCTCAGGATGAAAATATCTATAACAATTGGTAAGTCTATCGTTAATATTTAGCTCAGAATGCCTAATCAGTGCACCGACTACATCTTGATAAAATACAGCTTGCTCGTAATCAATACTACTAATATTCTCTAAAGCAGTCGGATAATCACGGCCAATTAAAGTACTATACAAGTGACGAGATGTATCTGGTACTTTGTCATCGTTTATACCCAAGCCAGAAGGTGGTAACGCCTCGATCTTTCCACGCTTATCTCCATCAACACTAAGAAAATCTACTATATCCATATCATCAACCACACAAAGTCCAGTAATAAGCAGAAGATTACTTGTTGTATGTCGAACTCTTACATTCGGTGATGTCCTTTTTATAAGATCACCGACACAGAGTTGGTCTGAGTTAGTTATTAAACCATTAATGGTTTCTATTTTCTGATGCACTATGTACAAAATACTACCTCAGATATTAAAAAATCAATCACAAAATTTATTAAAAATTTGCACACCACCTACTACATGATTCATACTACAGATATGGCATTATTTATTCGCAAACAAAGTAATGAAGATCAGCTCTTCAAAATCACAAAAAATGTTCCAGCTCAATCCGAAGATCCAGCTGAAGACAGTGGGTTTATTAAGCTAATTGTTGGACTTGGCAATATTGGCGAGGAATATGAAAATACCCGCCATAATATAGGTTTTAGGGTTATTGACAAATATGCATCAAAAAACAACTTCTCGAAGTGGCAAGAAAAGGCTAAATTCAAAGCCTATATCACTGAAGATTTTGTAGCAGGTCAAAAGGTGATTCTTGCCAAACCGACTACATTTATGAACCTTAGCGGTGAGGCTATTAGAGCCATAAAAGACTTTTACAAACTACAGAATAGTGACATCACTGTAATTCATGATGAGCTTGACTTGCCATTTGGCACAATCAAAGAAAAGCAGGGTGGGGGAAGTGCTGGCAACAATGGCTTGAAAAGCCTCATTTCTCACATCGGTGAAGATTTCAAAAGAATCCGCATCGGTATAAAAAATGATCTGTTAGATAAAATCGACCCCGCAGATTTTGTATTAGCTAAATTTTCAAAAGAAGAAAATAGCCAAATTGATAAGATAATAGAATCCTCAATTAAACTTTTATAAAACTTCTGCTTCAAGCCCCTCAAGTCCTAATCTAAGTATTCTATGTTCACCATTTCGGGAATATCTGGTAGTCAATCCGTATACTTTTGATTTATCTACCCCTATATTTCGTATCAAGTAGTGCATCATATTACGCATAGTTTCACCAGTTTCTGTATCTTCCTCAAAAATTATAAAACTGCCACCATCACTAGCGCATTTCTGAAAATACATATCTTCCTCCTCTGACAATTTAGGAAGATGATGTTCTGCTTTAGTGCGAGAATAAAGCACAGGGTGTAGATCTATGGACTTACTTAAGCCCTCTGTCATAAGATTCCATCCCAACAACGTAACCGGCAAAGCGCCGTTGGCCATCGGCAAAAAATGAAAATGCTCGCTCTTTTCTTCTGCCATTATCTTATCGAGACCGGCACGTAATTTAATAAAGTCTGTATGTTCAAAAGCAGCTATGCTCCATGCATCAAATTCGCGGTAATAAAGCTCATCACCAGCTTCTAGTTCTGGGTGTGACAAATTATTATTTTGACCCATTAAATATTGCTGAGAATTATCAAGGGCATTTTTGACAAAGTCGATAGTACTAACACTCATCTCGTCTGGGTGATCAGAACGATATCTTAGCATATCCGAAAGATAGCTACTGGCAATCATTAATCTTAATCTTGCATCCTCTGTAGCCTCTGGATTATCCATGGCATCATATAGGGCATCAGGGCCAGAATAAATATAAACATTATCCAGGCCACTGCTAGAATTTTCAAAATCAAAATTCGGATATTGCATTATTATATATATTGTATCATTTTATGTTTATAATGTCAATACGTCACTGTGCGGTCACTGTTCTTGGTCTATTCCGCTAAACGGATGGAACCTATGCCACGCCTCATGTACTACATATGCTGTAGCTGTCGCTAGTGCTCCACCGGCTATAATCCTAGCCACCTTATTAGTCCTATTTAATTCTCTGTCGACGTCTTCGTCGGTAATCTCATGGTCAACCGGAAATAGCTTATCTAAATTTGTCATAATAAGACTTTAACAAAAAATTAAATAAAATAAACAGCGCCCGGCAGGGGTGGGCACTGTCGGGCGCTGAAACCTCCCTTCAACCCACCCAGAAAACGCGTATAGCGCATGTCTCTCTCGAATGCCTACAGCTAGGTGTAAAACCGACCCGTCAGGGCTTTTCTATAAAAGGGGTTAAAGGGGTTAGAAGATCCTCAAAGCTTAGCTTCAAACGAGCAAGCGCTCTGGCTCAAGCACGAAAAGTGGAGGGTAAAAACTTTATGTACTACTTTTGAGGACTTCCTAACAAATCGCTCTCTACAAGGTTCATCCCTGCAAAAAGAGTTTTAAAATCTCTTTGCTTTTTGCAAGGATGAACCTTGATAGGGTAACGAGGTGTTAAAATGGGGTATAAAAGGTACTAAAGTGAATTAACATCACTTACGAATTACGATATTAGCATACAGGAGAGATATTGTCAATACTTTAGAAAGAAATTTGTATGAAAATCAATAAAGTTTTAAAACAACATAAGCATTATCCAGTATATCTAAAAGAAATATCATCTGTTCCAAAAGAACTTTTACTTCATTGGTGAACCATTATTAAATTATCTTCCAGCAGTTTCAATAGTTGGGAGTCGTAAGCTTTCTAATTATGGCAAAGAGGCGACATATCGTATTGCTTTCGATCTTGCTAAACAGGGAGTGACCATAGTTAGCGGATTAGCTCTTGGAGCAGACGGGATAGCTCACCAAGCCTGTCTGGATGCAGGGGGTAGAACAATTGCTGTCTTAGCATGTGGTCTAGACACAATTTATCCAGCCAGCCATCGCAATCTCGCAATTGAAATCCTGAAGAAAGGTGGAACAATCATCAGCGAGTATCCCGAGAACACCCCAGCACTCAAACAAAACTTTGTTGCCAGAAATCGCATAGTCTCAGCTTTATCCGATATGATAATAGTTACCGAAGCAGCAGAGGCTAGTGGAACATTAATTACTGCCAATTTTGCTCTAGAACAAAACAAACTAGTAGGTGCGGTACCGGGGCAAATAACAAGCACCCTAAGTATCGGTACAAACAATTTACTTAAAGCTGGGGCCCATGTAATTACCGGAGCAGACGATGTGTCAAACATATTGGGTATTCAAGCTTCAGAAAAAGATCGACAAGATGTTTTTGGCGACACAGCAGAAGAACAATTAATAATAGACATAATGAAGAAAGGCGTGACCGACCTAGATCAGATCCAAGCACAGTCTAACCTAGATCCGGCAATATTCAGCCAAACAATCACTATGCTAGAGATCTCTGATAAAGTCCGTCCACTAGGCGCAAATCATTGGATCATTAAATAACACTAATTATTTTTAAATATCATGACCGGCCAAAAACCGAATAACAGTCGTGAATTAACAGGTATATCGTAGTTTTGTATCATGTCTTAAATTCATGAAAATAGTCATCAATATCTAGTGCAATGACGGCAAATAACACCTCTGAGCAGACAGCAAACTCTTGCCTTAAACAAGATAGCACCCGATACTATCTTACTGGGACACTCCCCAACATACCTTCTCCCGGCTGTACCACCACAAAACCCTGACCACTAAACGCCATCTGGAAGGCCTCTCCGCTACCACGACCAATTAAAGCCCCGGCCTTAAAACTACTCTTTACGTCTACAGATAATGCCGAGGACCAAGCTATAACACAGCTAATATCGACGTAAGTAGTCTGATCTACTGCAATCACAAATGGATTTCCCCAAGAACTTACCGCCACTAAGCCACTGCCTTCTATTGTGGTATTAAATAAACCACCGCCTGCAACAAAGCCCATTAAACCAGCTTTGATCATTTTAATATCCCAGGTTAAACTTGATTCAAAGGCCACTAAGTTTGGCCCATTAATTGTCATCTCTTCATCTTCAAGTTCAACAATGTGAATTTGAGAGCCATTATCAGCTAAAAATAAATCTCCCTGGCCACTACACTTCATAAAGCTTAAGTTTTCACCAGTAACCATTTTTTTAAACATCTTGTTAACCCCGCCACCTTCAAATGAAAAATCTATATTCCCTTGATAAGCCGCCATTGCACCTTGCTTAGAGTATATCGTTCCATTTAAATTTACTAACAGTGTATTCAAATTTTGTGACACAAAGGCCCTGTGTTCTTGTTGTGTGTTTTCGTTATTTGTAAAAATTGTACTCTTCATCCATTAATAATAGCATGTCAAGACTCTTGCTTTACGGTTACTACACAGATTATCCCTACAATAGAATTATGACCACGATGCAACAATTTAGTGTCAAGTGTTACGAAACTATTGACAATAGTTACTTTTATGTATAATTACGTATTACCTGTAGAAAGTCTGCAGGAACTCCAGCAGAGAGAGAAAGGAGGGTGCTAAGCACCCTCAGTATGCTGAAGTGGGCCGCTCGACACCCATTACACAGCTAGATATTCATAAATCACTACCAAACCAGTGGTCTATGAGTATGAATACCCCACGGAAAGACAGCGTCGAGCTTAAAGGAGACTGTCGTATGCGAAAGCATTACCGTGCCTGCCTGAGCCATCGTGCCCTCGGTTCGTACTTGGGAAGTTCTTTGGGAGGTGAACGGCGAACTGTTCTATGATGAAGTAGAGGTGTCGGTCTTCGTGACTGCACCCGAGCTAATCTATGAACGAGCTGGCATTCCTACCAACTGCACGACCAAGATGACGACACCCAGGCTCTAGAACCAGCTCGGTAGTGAGGATTGAGGTATGGTCACCTCTATAAATATTAGCCCGTAATACCGTAACCGATCCGCTTAGACGGGGAGTTACCACTAACACTATGTTGGTGCCGGGGAAGCTCTGGGGCGCGATATGGTTTCACCACATATCGCGGTCAAACAAATTCACTCACTACACGGCAGGAACTACTCTCTGCTGGAAACACTTCAGTAAATGTGATTTTACTCTGATGAGCTGAAAACAGCGAAAAGTGTATTAAATTATATATTTGATTTTAAATCATTTTCATGATATGATTATTTTATGTCGAATTTTTATTCTTTTGAGCCTGGCTCAGAACTACCACAGCTTGATATTCCAGATCAATGTCGCAATTGTCCTCAGATACAGATATTAGAGGAGGATCGCAAGTTGCATACCGAGATGCTCGCTCACATGACATCACACAGCGAAGAGTTAATGGATGGGATGCCTGAAGAAGCTCGTCAGAATTTCATGGAAGCAAATGGCGATGTACTTGGCGCACACAACTTAGATGCGGGGCAAATTATTGCTATGATTGAAGCCAGTGTACTACAAAATCACGGTGAAACATTAAATGAACTAGAAGAGAAGATTAAAGCAATTGGAGATCAAATATTACTTCTTACGGCAGGGTGCAATGACGGAACTCTAAAAATGCGCGCACAAAAGGGTAGCAATATATTTACAGCCTCCGTTTGCGCATCCGAGATCATACCATCTGAATGCATAACCTCCGTAAAAATCAACCGCAACTCAATATAACTCTTGACTTATTCTAGTTAATATGATAATATAAACATTATATGAAAGAAAATTTATCTATCAAAGAAAGAATTGAAACAAAGGAATACCAAGAACGCCTAGCGCGTGATTCCGCTTTATGCGAACGCGTACAAACGGGATATACTCCAGCTGAACGTACAAAGAAAAACCCACACCCCAAAATAATCGACGGCACATTAGATGACGATGCCAAAGACGCACTTGGCGAGCTATTTGTACATTATGAAAACCTCACAGCGAAATTAGCCCATAAACATAACGGTGCGCACAATAGAACCTCTGCAGACCTAGATGACCTCAAGCAGCAAGGTTTTTTTGGTATTTACCATGCAGCCGTAACATTCAAACAAGAACACAATGCAAGCTTTACAACTCATGCCAGAATCACCATTAGTAGCCACTTAACAAAATTTATCAATGAACACGAATCACTAATTAGAGTGCCCGCAGATGTGCGTGGTGATATACGCAGATATGGTCGAACAATTTGGTCTACCTACCAATCACAAGAGCGTCTACCATCACGAACTCAAATTGCACGTATAACAGGGCAAACACCAGCCGAAGTTGATAGAATTGCTATCGCAGAAGCATTTACGACACAGATGGGCTCGATTGACGAAGGATATTATACAGACGGTCGTGACAGAAAGACCACTCTTGAAGCAGGCGAAGGCAGGTGGCGATCGGCTGTCCCCGGTGCTTCTGAAATGCGTTCAGTCGAAGATGACATTATGGTAAAAGCAATCGTAGACATCGTTCAAAATAGCCTTCAGCCTGTTGAGAATGGCTTAAGTGACAAAGAAATCGAGATTATAAAATTACGATTTTTTGGCGTAGGTGAAGGTGCATTAACGCTAGAAGAAGTTGGAAAGATATTAGGCATTACCCGCGAAGCTGTACGTATTTCAGAAGCTAAAACCTTAGCAAAACTTAAACCCTAGATGGGCAAATAATCTACGCCACCTTATGACAACTCTCGGCACATAACTGGTAAAAATAAATTCTTCTTTAAAGCTTATTTGAAAGTTAATTCGTAAAATATATTGACTTTTATATTATTGAATGATATAATATACATAATGTCAAAAAGTTTATCTTCATAGACCCGTATCACAAGAGAGGCGGCGAGAGAATTCTAGAGGTTACTCATGAGATACTGGCTGATGCCGACTTTTATTCATACGGTTGGTAGCGATGCGCTACATCTTACTCTTTTATCTCAAAAAAATGCTTCATGGCAACAAAACACCCAGGACATTTAATCCGAGTTATGCATCCTTCGCCTTTAACAGAAGGGTTTTTGCCAGTAAAGATGTAGTGGCATGGGGTCAGCTAGCATCACTCCTACGGGCGCAAAGGGCATATTTGGAGCCCTAGTTATCGATACAGAAAACCTGAATGGCTAAGCCGTGAACGCACCTCTGCAAGAAAAGTTTCTGGCATTCGCAACGATCAAATGTCCTTCAAGAACTCCGATTATTCACCACATGTAACTGTGGGAAAATTCATCGGTACAGAACAAGACTGGGACGGCTTCTATGAATGCGAACGCCGACTACAAACAGCATGGACAGAGATTGGTGCAATAACCCTAGGCCCACTGAGGCTCGATTACGGCGAACAAGGCTGGGAATTTCAGCCATCGCTTAAATCAAAGGTCTCAGCCGAAGAGTAAGCTTATAATATAAGCAAGATATCCGTTAACGAATACTGAAACAAATATTACTCTTGACTCTTGAATCATAATTCTTTAATCTTAGCAGCTGTTGCATTTATTTATAAAAATATGTAACGTGGTAAAAGCATAAGTTAATAAAATATGAAGAAAAATCTTGTTATTGTAGAGTCACCGGCTAAGGCAAAAACTATCGAGAAGTATCTTGGTAGTGATTTTAAAGTACTTTCAAGCGTTGGGCACATTCGTTCTATCGCCAAGAAAGTAAGGGGCGGCGGCGAACCAATAGAAGTAAGCAATGGCTTTAAAACTACTTACGAAATCGACCCCGAGAAGAAGAAGATAATTTCTGAACTTAAGAAAGCAGTTAAAGAAGCTGAAACCGTTTGGCTAGCAACTGATGAAGACCGCGAAGGTGAGGCGATAGCCTGGCATCTTTGTGAAGTCTTAAAGCTTGACACCAAGACTACTAAGCGGATCGTGTTTCATGAAATTACTAAGAATGCTATTGAAGAGGCGGTCAAGAATCCACGAACGATAGATATGAGCCTAGTTCAAGCGCAGCAAGCTCGACAAATTTTAGATAGAATTGTTGGGTTTGAACTTAGTCCAGTAGTCTGGCAAAAAGTACCGGGCGGAAAATCTGCCGGACGAGTGCAATCTCCGGCGGTAAGGCTTTTAGTAGAGCGCGAGCGGGAGATTGATAGTTTTGAGGGCAGCTTTCAGTTTAAAATTACTGCCGAATTCAGTGTAAATAGCGAAGTCTTAAAAGCAGAACTACCCAAAAAGTTTGATACCGAAGAAGAGGCAAGTGTGTTCTTAACCGATTTAATAAACTCGCAGTTTGCCGTAAAAGACGTATCAACTAGCCCCGCCACCCGAAACCCAGGCGCACCTTACACCACCAGCACTTTGCAGCAAGATGCCAACAGTCGGCTCGGCTTTAGTGCCAAGGCTACAATGTCCGCGGCTCAGAAGCTTTATCAAGAAGGCAAGATCACCTACATGCGTACAGATTCTGTCAATCTTAGCTCACAGGCACTTGCCCAAATGACAGAATACATAAAAGGTGAGTTTGGCGACCAGTATCACCAATTCAGAACGTTTAAAACTAAATCATCGAGCGCGCAAGAAGCGCATGAAGCAATACGCCCAACAGATGTAAAAACTGAGATTGCAAGCTCTGACGAATATAATCAGAAACTATATGATTTAATACGTAGACGCACATTAGCTAGCCAGATGGCACCAGCTAAGCTCGAACGAACAGAAATTACCATTTCTGTTCTGGAAAATGGAAAATGGAAAATGGAAAATGGGGGCGACTTCGTCGCAAAAGGTGAGATTGTTATATTCGATGGCTTTTTAAGGGTGTACGGTGGCAGTAAAAAAGACCCAGAGATTCTACCGAATGTTCAGGTAAAAGATGATTTAAATATTATATCTGCTCTAGCAAAACAAGTTTTTGCACGCCCACCAGCACGCTACACAGAAGGATCTTTAGTAAAAAAACTAGAAGACCTTGGCATCGGACGCCCCTCAACTTATGCAACCATCATCAACACCGTTCAAGTTCGTGGATATGCCGAAAAAGGCGAAAGTGAAGGTGAACCAAGAGATGTAATTCAATTATCACTTGATGGCGATGAAGTTAAACGTGAAATAATTCAAGAAAAAACTGGCTCCGATAGGGGTAAGCTAGTCCCAACTGCGAGCGGACAGCTGATTAGCGACTTCTTAACTAATCACTTTGACCAAGTAGTAGATTACGGTTTCACGGCTAATGTTGAGGAAGAATTTGACCAAATAGCTGGTGGAAATTTAGAACGCAATAAAATGTTAGACGAATTTTATAAACCATTCCATAGGCTAATTGAAAATTCTGGTAATATCGACCGCTCTACAGTTGGACAATCACGCGAAGTAGGTATCCACCCTAAATCTGGTAAGCCAATCATTGCAAGATTTGGACGATTTGGGCCAATGCTACAACTGGGCGCGACCGAAGACGAAACTGAAAAACCACAATTTGCACCAATGCCCAAAGGTGTGAAAATTGAAAATGTCACACTAGATCAAGCATTAAAAGCGTTTGAACTACCAAGACTAGTCGGCCAAACAGAGGACGGCAAAGACATTAAAGCTAATATCGGGCGCTTTGGGCCTTACATTCAAGTAGAGAAACTCTTCGTCAGCATCAAGCCGCTAGATCCACATACAATAACCCTAGAAGAGGCCCTAGAACACTACTCAGCTAAACTGAAAGCAGAAGCCGAAAAAAATATTGCAGACTTTGGCGATGGCATAAAGGTGCTTAACGGGCGATTTGGGCCGTACATAACAGATGGTAAAAAGAATGCCAAAATTCCCAAAGATACCGATCCGAAATCAATTACTCACGATGAGGCAAAAATTATGCTTAAAGAAGCTCCTGCCAAAAAATCTTTTAAGCGAAGATCCTCCTCTAAGAAGAAGTAAACTGTTGACTTTAGCTAATCAGGGGAGTATAAAAAGGTCTGCACATTAAAAATATCTGTTGAAGATTCGGTTTTTTATACTTTAAAAGTATGACCTGCCGAGTCTTCGACTCAAAATATAATGGTGATATGCTTGACTGGGTACAAGCATAGCTCTTCGGTCTGACGACTACCGAAGACACCTGAGCGAGAGTATAATCAAGTGGTTTTATCCCACTTACTTGCCAAGAAACTGAGCACCCACAGGGTTTAAAGCAATTACACTCGGTTAGTAAGTAAGTTCTCTCGCAACATCGTGTAATCTATTGCAGATTACCACCTACGGAAGGCCGGTGACAGATCCATGATCACATGGTAGCCACTGAGCCTTCCGGCCAATGCACGCACCAGTTGCCCCAGGGCAAACGTGCGAGCCCCGAGGGTCCTAAAGTTGATATTCATCATAAGACACAAGCTATCCCGCTGCTTGTACCCTCGGGAATTTTCACCTGCACCAACAAGGGGAAGTCGAGGGTTTGCTAATTACATTCAGCCTAATAAGCTGTTGCAAACCCTCGCCTGGTTGCAGGTTCGGCGTAACCGTCAGCTCGGATAGTAGCGCTTAATTATGCGCACATCTTTGTAGCACAACGGTTACGCCTTTTCTTTTTTGTTTTCCTAACACCAGGTCACCATGATTACTGGACACTATTTATAAAAAACAAACCACTACCATTTACTTCTTTTGACAAGTATAAAAACTTAAGGTTACTGTGTACATGTATTTTTAAAGTTTGCTAATTCGTGCTATAATTTGTTTATACATCTGTTGACACGGTGTTGACTTATATAGTATAATGTACTAAAATATACATATATTTACAGCAAATTAACTATTTATCAAGAGGTTTTATGGAAGAATCAACCAAACTCGACATCAAGCAATACGTAAAAGAGATCTTAGAAACTATCGATCGCGAAAGAGAACGCGAGATTATTGCTCGTCGATTTGGTTTATATGACCGCAAAGAAACCCTAGAACAGATAGGTGAGCTACTGGGCATTACCCGTGAACGTGTTCGACAGCTAGAGAAAGCAATTTTGATACGTCTTAAATTGGCTGCTGAAAAAGATCTACCTCATATCGATGAGGTAGAAAAAGAATTTATCAAACATCTTTCAGAAATGGGTCGTGCGGCAAAAGTCAGAAATCTTGCCAAGAAGGTGTGTGGCTCTGATGATGACAGAGACAAAGCTCATGTAGCGTTTCTAGCCACACTTGCACCGCAACTTACCGTAGTTGACGAAAACGATGACTACAACCAAGCCGTTGCAATAAAAGACTACTACACCGAAGATTCTCTTAAAGAGAAGGTTACTGAGATAGTGAAGGCCATCAAGGATAACAAAACACCTCTAACAATTGATGATCTTCACAAAAAACTAACTGGATACGAACACCCGAACCACGTACTTTCGCTTGCGACAATTAGCAAGCACTTGGCAACTCTCAAGAATCAATGGGGTTACATAAAATGGCCACTAGTTAACCCGAGAAACATTCGAGATAAAATCTACGTTATTTTACAAGAGAATGAAAAGCCAATGCACTTTTCTGAAATCTCTGGAAAAATCAAAGATTCTGAATTTAAGCGCAAAGATGTTACTACCCAAGCAATCCATAATGAACTAATCAAAGACCCACGCTTTGTACTAATCGGTCGCGGAATCTATGCACTTAAAGAATGGGGCTACAGCAAGGGTACGGTATCTGATATCATCACCAGTATACTTAAAAAATCTAAAGAACCAATGCACCGTGATGATATTGTTCGCGAAGTTCTAAAAAGCAGACAAGTTAAAGAAACTACTATTTTACTTAACTTGCAGGGCAAAAAACAATTTAAGCGCGTAGCAAAAGCAACCTACGCACTTGTAGAAGTATAGCCACCTCAATGAAACACTACGAAGACCTCAATCCTCAATAGCAATCTAATTACGACGATGCTGTTGCACTGGCACATTTGGCTAACAATGCTCATAACGCCGCTAAAGCTTTTGCGAGCAAACGCAGTAACGATATTCTTTATCCTTATCCATACAGCAACCGCAGCTCTGAAGAAGAGTTTGTTGGCTATAGTAATCAATATGAAAAACTGAAAAAAATGTGTGAGATTTTATTACCCGGAAAATCGGCGTTTGAAGACCCAGCTGATATCAAGCCCGAGCCTGGCATTAGTTTTAAGACAATCTTCAAATAAAAATAGACTAGTATTGTTAATTTCAAAACCATATTCCATATTCCATATTTCTTATTTCTTATTTCAAATTACCGTCTTCTTATTCCATGCTTCATTTATACAGCTTAATTTCTATCCACACTCAGACTCTTATCTCAAATGCCTAAACTTGATATAATAAAGCTAATGACTAACAGTAAAGTTAACAGATGATTTCTTTTTTAATGACAACTTGGTGGATTTATATCCCGATTGTCGGTGCTTTACTGTATTTTACATGGCGCAACAACCAAAAAGTTAAGGCCCTAAAAGAGGTGAACCATATTCTGCTCTCGCTAGAAATACCCAGGGCAAATGACAAAAAAGAGCTTGCCGCAGAGCAAATGTTTGCTAGTCTCCACGGAATACTGCGATCTAAAAAAGAGCGTTTTAAAGATGGTGGCTTGCAAGAGCATATAAGTTACGAAATTGCATCAATTGGTAATAGAATAAGGTTTTTTGTTTGGGTTCCAGAACACCTCAAGAATTTTGTAGAAGGTCAAATTTATGCACAGTATCCAACCGTACAGATACATGAACTTCCAGAAGACTACACCTCTAGGGATTTTACTAGTACTCCGGTTATTCATACAGCAGAAATAAGTCTAACGGACAATGATGCGTTGCCAATAAAAACATTCCCAAGCTTTGAAGTCGATCCACTCGCTGCAATGACCGCAACACTTGCCAAACTAGCACCAGAAGGTGAAGAAATGTGGATACAAGTACTCGCTAGACCAATAGATGATAATTGGCATAAAAAAAGTGCCAGTTTTATTTCTCGAGTTAAAAATGGTGGCGGTATTAATTCAAGTGGATGGTTAGGTTCGGCGCTAGGAGCCTTATGGAAACCACCAGAAAGCTCAACAACAAGCTCTGATATTTCTGAAAGAGATAAGACTAGAATAGCCGCTGCAGAAGAAAAAAGTCGAAAACTTGGATATCAAGTTAAAGTAAGAGTTGCATACCTAGGTACGGACCGTAACGAAGCCAGACTACGCATGCAAGCAATAGTTGGTACATTTAAGCAATTTAATAGCACCAACTTAAACAGTTTTAAAATTAAAAACCCTTCTTTCGATTCTTTAAAACTTGCCGAATACAGGGCGAGATTCTTTATAGACAAGGGCTTTATTTTTAATATTGAAGAACTTGCCAGTCTATATCATCTACCTCATACCACGGTAGAAACTCCAGGGGTGGTTTGGGCAAGCGCAAAAACTGCAGAGCCGCCCTCAAACCTGCCGGTTACAGGAGGTAAGTTCATAGATGGCGTTAGTCCCTTTGGTATCACAAACTTCAGGGGCACAAGTATGCAATTTGGCATCAAAAGAGGCGACAGGGGCAGACATATGTATATTATTGGTCAGACCGGGACAGGTAAGTCTGGTCTTTTAACGCTTTTGACGCTTTCTGACATCTTCCACAACGAAGGTTTTGCCGTGGTAGATCCACACGGAGATTACGCCATGGATATCATGAAGTTTATTCCTGAAAATCGCATTAAAGATGTCGTTTACTTCAACCCGTCCGATACCGAGTTTCCAGTAGGATTCAATCCAATGGAAGTTATGGATCAAAACATGAAAGGTCATACTAGCTCTGAGCTCGTTGGTGTATTAAAACGAATGTTCGAAAACAGTTGGGGGCCGCGCCTCGAGTACATTCTACGTTACACCATACTAGCGCTACTCGATACGCCGGGTACAACAATGCTAGATATCACCAGAATGCTAACAGATGTTAAATTTCGTAAAACTATAGTTGATAATCTACAAGATGTCGTAGTGAAGCAGTTCTGGACCATTGAATTTGCTAGCTGGAATGAAAAGTTTGCTACAGAAGCTGTTGCGCCAATCTTAAATAAAGTCGGAGCTTTTGTAGCCAACCCTATGGTTAGAAATATTGTTGGACAATCGAAGAGTAGTTTTAATGTTCGACAAATAATGGATGAGGGCAAGATTTTAATAGTAAACCTAAGCCGTGGCTTAATGGGTGAAGATAACGCAGCGATTATGGGTGCTTTAATGGTTACCAAAATACAGCTTGCCGCAATGAGCCGGGCCAATGTGCATATTAATGATCGTAGACCATTCTATTTATACGTAGATGAGTTCCAAAACTTTGCCACCGATAGCTTTGCTGTAATCCTTTCTGAAGCCCGTAAATACGGTTTAAATCTAACCGTTGCAAATCAGTACATCTCTCAGATGCCGCCCGAGGTTAAAGATGCTGTTTTTGGCAACGTTGGCTCTATGGTAGTACTTAGGGTTGGCGCTGAAGATGGCAGTTCACTTGTAAAGTACTTCGAGCCCCACTTTGAAACTCAAGATATCTTACAGCAAAACAACTTTCACTTCCTAGCAACCATGGCCATTGATGGTGAAAAAACTCAGGCATTCTCTGGAAAAACATTACGTCTACCGACTTCAATCACGGATTTCAGCCCCCAAATTATAGAAAACACTCGCAGAAACTATTCCGTACCCAAAGAACAAATTGCAGCAACAATTATGGAGACCTCGGGTACTAAAGATTCAACACCCAGCCAGACCAATCAAACCACCGCGCCACGACCAATTGACCCCACGACAGGCGAGCCAAAGAAAAAGAAGACACGTCGCGGAAGTAGGGGAGGCAAAAAAACTAATCTATCAGCAGAAATAAAACTAGATAAACCTCAGTAGTATTACATGAGGTGTCAGGAGATTATTTACGCCAAGCCAAGAAGGCCAGTATTACACCTGTGGCATTCAACGACCAATGCACTAATATCGAGGCGACTATTCCATCACTCTTAATTCTTAACCACGCAAAAAATAAACCCGCCACTGAGGTCGCTAATATAACTAAGGCGGAAACAGCTATCCCAGGAATAGTAAAAGGCAAATTCAAGATGTCTAATTTAATGCCACCCGCAGAGTACACATGCCACAGCCCAAAAAGTAGTGATGATGCAATTACAGCAGATCGCAAATCAAAAAGCTGAGTAAGCACAGCCATTATTACTCCTCTGAAAATTAGCTCTTCGATAATTACAACTGTGATAGGTAATATAATCAGCAATTTAACTAACACATCGACTAGATTTTGTTTATATCTTAAATCAAGAAAAAGTTCTTTTTTGAAATAAAACAAAAATATCCCAGAAATAATAATCGCTATCATAAACGGTAAAGCAACACGAATTCCGCTATAGACTGCCTGGCGTGATATACCGACCTCACTAGACATCAGCTTCAGTTTATATATTACAAACAATGCAACACTATATAAAATAACGTAGCCCATAATATTTAGTATCTTTGTATTTTTAGATAGCGCAAAGATTACTGCTACCAGTGCGGAAATCAGTACGAACAGCCATGCTAAAAGTTGCGCCCTATTCATTGATTCAACAATAACATATCTCTAAGATAAAATTATTAGTATAATTTATTCTATGAAACACCTTAATTACATACATACGCGCAGCCTCAAGGCCTTAAGGCGTTTTAATTATATCGGCATATTATTCGCACTACTATCATTAATAACATCAGTTCTGCCATCTCTTCTCCCACGGCCATGGTACATACAGGCTTTAATTAGCAGCTTGGCAATTTCAGTCGGCTACGGTATTGGGCTTGGTATCAGTAACGTAACCAGATGGCTTATTCAAAAAGAAATATCACAACCAAAAAAACAAATTGCCTGGCATTTAATACTTTTATTTTTCCCAGTATCTATAATGTTCACGGTCATAAAGGGAATTATCTGGCAAAATGAAGTCAGGCAATTAATTGGGGTTAAGAGCCTAGATACGATATATGTATTATTAACTCTAATAGCTATCGCAATATTCACTTTGCTGTTTATTAAAATTGCTAACATTGTTTCAAAATTATCAAAAAAAATTCTGCATTTCTATAACAAAAAGATACCCTCAAGACTCAGTGTGCTGCTAGCCATTTTAACAAGTTCGACTATTATTTACTTAGCGATTAGCGGTGTGCTATTTAGTGGATTTTTAAAGGCTGCCGATGGTATTTTTGGCGCAAGAGACAATACGACTCCAGAAGGAATATCTATACCAACAAGCCCTAATAAATCAGGTAGCGTCAGTTCGTTAATTGCTTGGGATAAGATTGGATTTCAAGGTAGAAGATTTGTTGGAGGAGGTCCGTCAAAAGAAGAAATTGAAAATTACAACAACACATCCGCCGAAGATCCCATTAGAGTTTACGCAGGTCTTTCATCCGCAAATACGGCCGAGGCAAGAGCTGAATTGGCTGTTGCAGAGCTTAAAAGAACAAATGCATTTGAAAAAGATGTGCTAATTATCGCCACAGCTACCGGAACGGGTTGGCTAGATCCGTATGTTATGGATTCATTAGAGTATATGCATAACGGAAAAACAGCAATCGTATCTCAACAATATTCATACCTACCAAGTTGGATTTCATTCTTGGTAGATCAAGACAGAGCACATGAAGCCGGCCGAGTTCTTTATGATGCAGTTCTTGAAGAATGGATGAAGCAACCACAAGAACAACGCCCTAAATTAATAGCATATGGGCTTAGCTTAGGTTCATTTGGAGCCCAAGACGCCTTCAGTGGAGTTAATGACATACGAAGAAACCTAGATGGAGCCCTGTTTACCGGCACGCCTAATGAAGCAACTCTCTGGAGAAATATAACTAATAATCGAGATAGAGGGAGCCCAGAATGGCAGCCAATCTATCGCAGTGGTCAATCTGTAAAATTTGCATCCACAAAAGAAGACATAAATAAAATACACCCAGTGGAGAATAATGATAATCCCAGAATCTTATTTTTACAACACGCCAACGACCCAGTAGTTTGGTTTAGTTTTGATCTAATATTTAATAAACCAGACTGGCTTAACGAACCCAGGGGCAGAGCAGTATCGCCTCAGACAAGGTGGTATCCAGTAATTACTTTTCTACAAGTAGGCCTAGACCAAGCAATTGCCGCGTCTGCACCACTCGGAGAAGGGCACTACTACCAAGATACAGCACCACACGCCTGGGCATCAGTAGTACCACCAAATCATTGGACAACAGAAAAATCAGACAAGCTTAGCAGCCACTTACTAAAATAACAGCCCAGACGCCATGACACATACAACCAACTATTGACATTTAAACATAATTAATGCTATAATACAATAATGGAGCTGGGCAGCTTTCATTAGCTCCTTCTCTGTACTTTGACAAGCAGACAAACACAAGATAAGGCTATAGGGCAGAACACTACCTGCTTTATAACCTTATCTTGTGTGTTAAAGAAAGACACACTCTCGCCATGCGAGAAGGCACACCGCCAAAGATCAGGAGAGAGCATTACAATGCCCATTCCCCGTATCGTCATCGAGCAGTTCCCGAACGATCTCATCCGCAAATTCCACATCAACGAGCGCATCTCGTATGAGACGCTGTACGCCTCGATTCCTGGAGTCGACGCGCTCGCAATGTTCTCCGAGCGCGACCACAGCCCCTCGACCATCCAGACGGCATTGTCGTTCTACGAAATCGAGGGCGTAACCAGCATTAGTCTCAACATCTATGAAGTGAGCGTCACAATTGGCCGAGCCTTCGACTGGAATGACATCACCCCGGGCGTCATCGACCTCATTAAGAAGCACCTGCGCTGGGACGTCGTCGAGATTAGCAGCCACTACCCCCGTCCGGCCTACAGTCGTGGCTCGGAATCGCTCGATGAAGGCGGCATCAACCTTTCGGACGGCTATGGAGATTAGCCTTGGGGGAATGTGGCAAGGATATATGGGTATTTTTAGGGTTCGCGATCTCCGTGACGTCTTCCTTTAACCCCATGTCTGCTTGTAGACCGGGAGGATGATTTGATTAGCGTGTCCAAGCGCTCTCATTGACTCCTCCCGGCACTACCAGAATTAATTATTTAGATAGTTGGTTATGATAGTGTAGAGATTAGTGCACAAAATACGAACACAATTTATTTGTAATTAGTCTCTTAGGGCAAAAGCGTGCCAAATTCGCAAACCAGAAATATACAGCAGACACTTTGCGAATGTACAAAAATAATAAGTGAACAAATTATGAACTTAATGATAGATTTCTGATGTGGGCAGGAAATAAGAAATCTTAGAGAAATATTATATTTGACCAGTATTGGACAGGGGAATCTATACAAATTCATGACAATGTAGGCAATATCCAAAAAACAAACATAAGAATCATGAGTTACTACTCAACTTTAGAATAGTAATACAATGTCGCACAATGTATATTTTGCGACATTGTATATTAGTACTAAGATTAACTCGAATATCTACGATTATGTATAAATTAACTACAAACTCCACCTTCTAATGGGGGATCTCCCTCCAAATCACCGGGCCGTACGGAAAACCATAATACCGTATACCGTAACCGTAAATTAACAAATACCATACTACTGCCATGTGATTCATCAAGCCAACACAGTACCCGCTTGTCCACAGCTATATATTTGACTTTTCCACACATTGTTGTGAAAAGTTGCATTTTTGACATTTTCATGCCCTGATTGTTTTATTGCTCTATCCCCCCATCCGTGCCCTATTTTTATAATATTTGACAATATATATTCTTTAATGGTTTTGTATAGTTTTTATTTAAATATTTGATATGAACATTTTACGAACAGACTGGAGAAGTGGAGCATTTAAAACCGTGAAGCATTTATCTATAGAATGCCTTATTGGACACCCTAAGGTCTACGTATTCACCTGGAGTAAATTTGTTTGCAACCAAGTATTCAATAAGACTCTTCAACTCCCCTGTTTGAGACTCTAAGCTTCGTTCTGTACTGAATTTTACAATATATGGAACATCTTTAATCTGAACATGAACTTCTCGCGTTGATGCAGGCACAATAACCTTAACTATGCTCTTTCCTACAAACACAGGTGCAATACCTTTGTGAAGTTGCCCAATAAAACGTATGGTTTTATCAGAAATAACTGAGGTACCACTATCAAGAACTATGCCGCTCTGGTCATCTACATTTACTAATGATTTCTCATCGATAACGGCATCCAAATTGACATCAAACAATACACCGCTACCATCTATATACTTAGACGAACCGCTCGCATCGTGCCATGCAAAGATTGGTTTTCTAAAACGGATTTGTACATTCAAACGATTCCCGACAGGCATAATTGATGAATATTCAATCGATTGGATCTCTGGAAATTGTTTTAGCACTGCATTTTTAAACGCTACTTCATCTAACAACCAATACTGTCCTGCAATTGTGTGACTAAAGTATTGCTTTTCAATAGCATTGTTATACATGTCATACTTTTGTGCTGTCATTCTTGATGATGCATTAGAAGAAAAACTAAAATCTCTCGGTTGAAATCTATAAAAAAGAATAGCAGCAAAAACAAGTACAATAGCAGCAAAAATAGTTATTTTTATTTTCCTAACCTGAATACTTTGCTTTTTTTCAATTTGTCTCTGCGTAACTGTTTTCTTATGTTGTTCAATAGATCTATTAGTGCTTGAAATTGCAGCATTGCGCCTGAACAAGCTCTGCCCATTTGTAGCCCTGTTATACCTAGCTCTTGTTGTTTGTTTTTTATCTTTAATCATTAATGCTTATGTTTTTAATATTACATCTACTATCTTACCAGTGGCATCAGGTTTAGCGAAATATTTATAAAGATTCTCCGAATAGTCTCCTTCTGTTATTTTACTAATTGCTGTCAGTAATTTTGCCCCACTCGAGTCAATCTCATTCTCATCCAATGCTATTATTGCGTCTTTTTTGCTAAAAAATTTGCTATTCATTTGCTGATCAGCAAGATGTGGACTAGCTATACCAATAACACATTTTTTTGAATTAGCACACTCTTGAAGCGTACTTGCACTAGTGCGGGCAATTACAATATCTGCTGCCAACATTCTAGGCACCATATCTGTAAACTCCTCAATTAACCACAACTTTTGAAGATCATCACTCAGCTCAGATCTGACTTTTAATGACTCCTCAGATTTTCCACCACCAGTTAAATGTATGATCCCCCACCCCGATTTTAGCAACTCCCCTGCTACGCTATTCATCATTTTATTCATACTCTCAGAGCCGTTTCCACCGCCCGTCAATAGCATGACTTTGGCATTGTCATCAAAACCAAGGGTGGTTTTATATTTTTTCTTTATTTTAGAATCTATATTTGAATATCTTGAATCTACCGGAATTCCAGAGTAGATCATCTTAGATTTTGTATAATCATAGAACTGTTCAGGCATGCCAGTTAATATTGTCTCTGCAAATTTTGATAGCACTCTATTTGTAAGACCTGGCTTAGTGTCAGAGTCGTGAATAATTAGTCTAATTTTAAGTAAATGCGCAATACAGCCTACTGGAATACATACAAACCCACCTTTACAGAAGACTACATCTGGTCGTATTTTAATATATACAAAAAATGCCTGAACAAAACCAATTGCAGTATAAATAATATCTCGTATATTTTTGAATAAAACTGGCAGGTATAAGAAGTGCCATAATAGCGATTTAGAGTGATATCTACGTAATTTTCCAGCATATATCTTAGAGATCTTTACATCAGGTAGATCTTTGAATAAATTCTTTGAGTTCTCGAAAAAGCCACGGTCAGTCAAAACTACTATCTCGGCTCCTGTACTGACTTTTTTTAGTTCTTTAGCGACCGCCAGAAGTGGCGTAACGTGACCGCCCGACCCCCCGCCGGCCATTAGAATTTTCATAGTCTTTGCCTGTTTCTTCATTTTCTATATTATAACCGAGTTTGGTATATCTAGAAATCTGAAATACAACGCCTAACGCCGCCATAGTAAACACCAAACTCGTTCCCCCAAAACTAAGGAGTGGTAAAGTTACTCCCGTAAGAGGAAGAATACCCAGCATAGAACCAATATTCACAAAAGCCTGCACTAACATCCACGCAAAAATTCCACCAGCAACAAATCGTAAATAATGATTTGGGGCACGGTTAGTTACATCTAGTATCCTAAATATAAGTAACCCATAGACCAAAAAGACCATCACCAAGCCAACTAGACCGAATTTTTCAGCCATAATTGCAAATATCGAATCATTTGCAGCCTCCGGAAGATATCCATAAGCCTGCACACTTCTGCCAAGTCCCTTCCCGAATACACCTCCACTACCTACGGCAATTAGTGCTTGATTAATATGATAACCACTACCCATAGCATCTGCTTCCGGATTCAAAAACGTCAACACCCTCGCACGTCGATGGCCCGCCCCCGCTATTGCCAGCGCCCCACCAATAGCTAGTATTAATATAACAGAAGCAAAACGCTTAAAACTCACCCCACTCAAGAAGAGCATCGTAATCATTATGGCTACTATTGGTATCATGGTGCCCATATCTTTTTGCAAAACAACTATCTCTAACGCAATTGCAAATAGTATAGTCAAAAATGTATAAGATGTTGACTTTTCATTCAAAACACCAAGTTTTACCTTATTTGCAAAAAAAGTTGCTAACCCAAAAATTATACCGAACTTCAGTAATTCAGCTGGCTGGTAATTAATACTTCCGATATGAACCCACCTTGTTGCCCCACCATAACTTAAACTTAATGCGGGTATCAATAATAAGAAGAATGAAAAAACCGCGAATGCAATAATATATTTATAAAAACGTTGCCAGAAAGAAATAGGCAATAAGCTTGCGACCGTAAAAACACTGAATCCAATCAATAAAAATAATATTTGTTTGTACATAAAGTGATTAGAGTCAACGTCTCCTGAAAGCTGTGCGGCTATGGCGGGGCTAACCGAATATATGACAACCAGTCCAATTGCTAGCAGCATGAAGATGCAAAGCAATAACAAATAATCAGGCTGATGTCTCCTACCTAGTGTAGACTGTAAGTCAGCAGAGCGTTCATGTCGACTGCGGCCCATCCTAACACTGCGAGAGCTACTCATCATAGGCTCAAGAAACCTCCAAAGACGGCAATAATAATAAGCCCAATAACACCACACATCTGTCCCAGTACCCAGAACCGCATAGTTACTTTGGCTTCAGGCCATCCCTTGGCTTCAAAGTGATGATGAATTGGTGCAGAAATAAATAATTTTCTACCAAATATTTTTTTTACTAATTAATTGCAGTGCAGATGACGCCACCTCGATAACAAACATCAATCCTATAACTGGGATTAAGAGCATCGCATTTAACATAATTGCCACCACAGCCAGTGCTGTTCCAAATGCAAAGCTACCAACATCACCCATGAAAAATCGTGCTGGAAATATATTAAACCATAAATAACTAATAAATACCCACCATAGTTAAACAAAATCCAGCGATACCGAAATTACTCCTGCAAAATTGCAATTAGACAAAACATTGCAAATGCTGTTACCAAAAGTCCACCTGCCAACCCATCCAGACCATCAGTTATATTGACTGCGTTTGGCGGTAGCGACAATAACAAAGATAAATATTCCAAAAAGAATTAACGGCGCAATTATTAAATCTCCACTAAATGGTATATGCAATGCATTATATCCAACACGATACACAAACCAGTAACTCACAGCAGATGCTAATCAGGATGGTCAGAAATAGTTTTAATTTAAAGTTTAAACCAGCAGTCCCTCTCCGCTACCTTTTTAAGATTAATTATATCATCGATTAAGCCGATTACTCCAGCGCCAACTGCCGCCATTAATGGTATCCATGTCTGTCCCCTATCTAAGTTAAAAAGCATGGTTACCACCGCAAGGGTCACTAGGCCAATCATGCCAGCCATTGTTGGTATATGTCTGGTGTGTTTTTTAGCATGCATCTTTTGATACACCTTTGCTTGCTCTCCACTTACAGCATCAGTTCTTGGCTTTTTCCACCATGAATATTTATACGCAAACTTTGTATAAACAGGTGTTAATAGCATAGACAACACAAAACTCATAAATCCAAGCGTAAGAATAGGTTTTATGTTCTCAATTATCTGCTGGATGTCGACTGATGGTTGTTGCATAATAATCCTTTACTGCATCGGTTTAATATTATAGTAATCTATCAGCCAGTTGCTCATGTCACCGAAGATTGGAGCTGCAGCCGCGCTACCAGAATATCCGGCAAGCTTTGGATCATCTACTCTTACCATTATGACATACCTTGGCTTTTCATCACCACCAAAACCAAGATAACTGCCCACGGTGTTTTCATCGCTATACTTTCCAGTTTTAGGGTCAATTGTTTGAGAGGTTCCCGTCTTGCCGCCGACATTGTACCCAGGCCTAACATAGCCCGCTACTGCTGGGGATTCATTTAGTGCCGCCCTGGTCATCTCAACAATACTAGCTGAAGTACTTGCCGAAACTACATTACTCCTTTCAGGACTGATTTTATTAGACTTAATTTCACCATCCGCTCCTACCGATCCTTCAATAATATGGGGCTTATAGTAATATCCACCATTAATAACACTCGAAAATGCTCCGACAGTTTGAATCATCGTAACACCCATACCCTGCCCAAAGCTCATGTTAGAATATCGAACATTATTGCCCTGTTCGGTATGTGGACCGAATATACTGCCAGTGCTTTCACCGGCCTGCTCAATACCGGTGACAGATCCAAATCCATAATTATCTGTGAAATATTTGTACAGCTTCTCTCTGGCCTGAGAATTTATCTGACCACCACCCATCTGCGAGAGTATGTGCACCACTCCAGTATTTAATGAAAACTTTAAGACGTCTGTCATAGCTCTGGTGCCATTAACAGACTGCTCTACATTTTTAATTTTGGCATCATCAACTTGTACATAACCAGTGTTGTTGAATGTTGAGTCTTTGTTTACAGCGCCACTATCAATCCCACTAGCCATTGTAAGTACTTTAATCACAGAACCCGCTTCGTACTGGTCACTAACGACTCTGTTTTGAAATTTTTGGTATGCGTCATCACCAACATCAAAATATTTAGCAGGATCATAACTTGGCCAGTTGACCATCGCTTTTACCGCACCCGTATTCGGATCCATGACCACAACACTACCCTTGGTTGCTCGACTATGTTTTAACCCATTCTGCAACGCCTCTTCCGCCTTTGCCTGAATATTTCTGTCTATTGTTAGGAGCATGTCTTCTCCATTTTTTGCTGGCTTCGCGATATTACTAGTATCATCAAGACTTAATGGCACCCCATGAACGTCAGTAACAGCCTTAAGTACTCCAGGCTCACCATTTAACCGCTTATTTAGAGCAGCCTCAACTCCATACTGCCCAATACCCTCATCATTTACAAAACCAAGCACCTGTGCTGCTAAAGAGCCTTCTGGATACACCCTATGTGGCACTGGTATTACATTTACTCCAATAAGTTTTGCTTTTTGTTTAAAGAGCTCGTTAACTTGGTCTTTATTAAGCCTCTTGGCTAACACGACATAAGATGTATTGTTCTTTTTCGTTAGTTTTATTATTAAATCCCTGTCTACATCCAATACGGAACTAATTATGTTGGCAACTTTTTCCGGATCTTCAACTTCTTTGGGGTCAGCATACAGAGTATAGACTGTAGCATTTAAAACGGCCGGAACCACCTCGCTTCCATCACGAAAATACAAGCTCCCCCTTACTGCTGGTATCACAAATTTTTTTTGATGCTCTTGATTAGCCATAGCGATATAATAATCATGCTTTATTACCTGTAGGTAAAATAACCTTGCTATTATTATTATCCCCAAGAATACAACAAATAATTGCATTACATTAACGCGATTAAGCCGTCTATGCCCGTTATTTTTTGAACCAGTTTTATCATTTTTAACATTTTGACGTACTTGTCTTGGATTCATATTCATCTATATCTATTCTAACGAACTATATAAAGATTACTAAGCATAATCTTGTATAATTCACTAAATTATCTGATTGTTTTTACATCAGCTGGAGAGACCATGTTTTGAGCAACGGTACTATTTTTTACAGTATCTAAAGATCCTAATCTTGCCGCCTCAACTTTTAGCTGCTGTTGTTCGCTTATTAAGCTTGTCTTTTTTGCCTCAAGTTCATTAATTGGATAAGTAAAAGCATTGGTTTTATTAATTTGCGCAAGATACATTAGACCCATTATTGAAAGTAACATAATCACAATCACTGTATGCGCCACTGGTCCGAAACTTTTACTACCGATTGAATGTCGAGTGATATTATGGTTTCGCTTCCAAAGTAAATTTGTGTCATTTCTCGACATCATAAATGTGGTGGTCTGTGCCATTTGATTGCCTTTTTATTTTTATTTTAATTCATTTATTTAGATTATTTTGGTGGGCGTCGCTTTTACCCGACGCCCGAGCAAAGTTAAGCTACTCTAACTTTAACTTTATAAGCTCTGGAGCTAGTTCGTACCTGAATTGGCATTAGCTGCCCCTTTCTTTTAATTGTTTATTTTAATAACGGCCCGAAGTTTTGCACTTCTTGCACGTCGGTTAAAAACATCCTCATTTGCACCGCTGATCGGTTTTTTATTTAGTACTCTATAGATAGATTCATATCCATTTCTAGATCCTTCAACAAACGATCGCTTAACCATCCTGTCTTCTAAGCTATGGAAACTGATTATAACTGCCCTTCCACCAATATTTAATAGCCTTGGGAGAAGCAATAGAACAGATTCCAGTTGCTGAAGTTCTTGGTTAACTGCAATACGCAGTGCTTGAAAAGTACGAGTCGCTGGGTGCTTTTTACCCCTACGACCATAAATTTTCTCAACAATACTAGCGAGCTTAATAGTTGTATGGAGTGGTCTATTTTCTACAATTGCTTTTGCAATAATCTTTGCTTTTGGCTCTTCGCCGAAACCTTTGAGTATTTCAGCTAAATCTTGCTCAGAATATGAGTTGACAATTGTATCAGCTGTTAAAGCCTGTGATTCATCCATTCGCATATCAAGTTTGGCGTTAGTCATAAAACTAAAACCTCGCTCTCCATTGTCGAGATGTGGCGATGATACCCCGAGGTCAATCATAATCATATCAAATTTTTGTTTGTCTTCAACAAGCTTTTTGCAAGCTCCAGCAAAATCCATATGGATAATGTTGGCATCTTTCAAATTAGTTTGTTTCAAACTCTTTATTGCATTGATATCTCGATCAACCAGAGTCATCTTCTTAACGTCATCAACCTTGTGTAATACTTCAGAAGCATGACCTCCATAACCCGCGGTTAAATCAAGGTATGATTCACCTTGTTTGGGTGCAAGAAATTTTATGCTAGCCTCTAAAAGTACTGGAAGATGAGAGTTGTTGTGGTGGTGTGTATCTTTTACCATAAATTAATCATTAGAATATAGGTTATATATCATTGAATCAAGTAATTGAATCAAATTATATTAACTATTTCCGATTTATCTATGGTTCGAGGTCACCTAACTGGTAGTTGATTTTTGTTTTGTTCCATTAATTATGGATATGTTTTTGTTTTTGTATTGCTAACGATTTATTGGTAATTACATAAATTACTACAGTTTCGTTAGCGAGAGAGACTTATGTGTGAGGTGGAGTTTTTGGGAGGTTTTATAAAAACCAAAATGTACTAAGACCAATTTTACGTGTTGTCTTCATTTTTCACGTCAACTACCAGATAGTTGACCTCGAAAGGTAGGTACTTACGAACTAGTTGTTAATGTGCTATGGCTAGATATCAGCAAGTTCGCTTGCAACAATACGCCAGTATTGCCCCGCTCTAACTGCTACAATCTCTTTACTAATTCCGGCATAATCTACCAAAGAATTATCTAAAGTGAACCTGCCCTGCTTAAGATCAAGGTCTGCCTCGATCTTGCCCATCCGAAGTTTTGCATTCTTGTCGCCCATTTGTTCGTCAAGAATATCGCCTCGTAGTGCCGGTTCAACAGTTTGGTACCATACATCCTTACTGTAAAGATGTAAGTATTTTCCAAACCCACGCGTAACTACTACACCGCTCGCAAACTCTGTTCGAACCTCGGCAGGTATTGTTAACCTGCGCTTGTCGTCAAGCTTGCGTTGGAAGTAATCAGTCATGGCCATAATTTTTTTAATGTTTGTTTGTGGTGAACTTCTTTCTGTTCATTTCCACTGCAATCATAATACTACCCACTACCACCCACTTGCAAGTACTTTTTTTATAAAATTACCCACTTTATCCACAATTTCAATAAATAACAGGTAGACCTACTTTTATCGGATCACTAAAACAACTGTTTATCTGGTCACATCGAATGCAAGTTTTGATATCATATCAATAATTGGCGTACGGTACGCCCACCCAAACTCAAGACCACTACCAGGTTCAAATTTGCTATGATTTTTTCCGTGACCAATAACACTTGCCTGCACTACTTCTTTAATTTCTTGCTGACTCATTTTATCTTGAATTTTTTTAGATTGAAGAAGAACTTCTACTACCGTATATGCCATATCCCTAAATTGACTCGATTCTACGTCATATATTGAATCTGCCTGAACTTCAATGCCGATTGTCCCTTCATTATTTAATCCAGGGAACTCCTGACTACCGCTATCTTGAATACCCGAACCAGCATGAAGAGCTCTGGCAAAAAGTTTTCTGGTCAAAACCCATACCTCGTTATAATTAGCTGTGTCACCGACAAGAATTTGTGCACTAGATTTATTGTTTGTTGCTATATATACATTTGCCCATGAACGAATCTGTGTTTCTAAAGCTACTTCGTGTGAATTGCCCACCGTACCATTGCTTGGTGAACCTACTTTTGAATCAAGAGCTGGTAAACCATTTGCCCAGAGATGCAAAACGATAGTAATGTCATTGATCTCCTCTGCCGTGAACTCTCCTGTTCCCAATAATTTTTCGTAAATACCCTCGCCTATACCATCCATTAACTCGGCAGCAAGTTCTGATTTATTTATAAAACGAGTTGATTGAAATTCTTTAAAACCCTCTGGACTCAACAACGCAGCTGCTTCTTCCATCCGCTTTTTTAAATCTTTGTCTCGAGCCTCATTCGGAAAATTTGTAAAATCAAGAGCATAATCTCCAGTCCCCTCAGGTAACTCGGGAGATTTGGGCTCAGGGCTATCAGGCAGTTTCCTTAACTTACTTAAAGAATTAATGATTTCACTAACTTTTTCCGCATAATTAGGATCAGTCGCATATTTTGCAGCTACTTGTGTAATAAACTTATCAATATTAGCTCGATTCGAGTAGGCTTCTCTATATACAGGTTCGGTTGCAATACGATTTCCATAATCCATAAAACTATCTCGATATGAGTTATATACACGAAAGTCTGCCATTACCCGAACTTCATTAAGCCCTTCTTCACTCCTACCTACAATACGTACTATCCTTTTCTGCCAATACGGATCTTCCAACTTTGCATCAGTAAAAAATTCCGTTGTTTCCTTTGGATATTTTTTGCCGTCCCAATAATCAGTATTCTCTGCTCCACGATGCGCTTGTATACCAAAAATATTTTTAGCTTCGATAGTAAGCAAACTAGAGGCATATGTAGATTCTAGTAATGCTTGTGCTAAAACAACGTCTTGATTAATGCCATATTTTTCCTCTACCTCGCTGGCATATGATCCCCATTTTTCAATAAATTTCAAACGTTCTTTTTCAATGTTAGTTAAAGAATCTTTTGGGTCGGGTGCCTCAACTTTTTCTGAAGCTTGGATTGGTAATTTAATAGTATCGCCAACACTCGGAGCCCAATCTGTAGATTGCCCATTTATTGCAATTATCTGCTCAGTGGTAAAGCCAGTATGCGCCGCCAACGCTTCTATTGTATCCAACTTCTCCGTTATACGCGCCTCGAGAGGATTATTAATAACAATTTTAAATGAACCCGGCTGTACAGTATTTATGTTCGATATGTTATTCACTTCGCCAATCTTTTTAATACCCTCTTCTGGGTTTGCATAATAACATGAGGCAACCTGGCCAATATATTGACCACTCTGAAGTTCGTACGTCAAAACCGCCTCTTTACCATTCCATGGGCTAAAAACACCGCCGTGTTGGAAGTTATCAATTTTATTGTCAAGGTCAAAACCAGATTGTATACATTGAATATCTTCTGCGGCAATTACATCTGAGCTATTTGGCTCCTGCTCGTCTTCTTCACAACTACGTAGTGCCAGAGCACCTGTTACTAAAATTAGAGCAATTGCAATAGGGACAACCTTTCTTTTTTCAGGGCTCATTCTAATAGACATAGTTTTTATAATACACTATTCCCTTTTAGTTGTCAATACATTGGCCTGTATTCTTGATACTCTCTACTAGATATTAGTACGTTCAACTTTTTACAATAGAAAATCGAGAATCAACCATTATGATCGTGAACAGCTTTAATTAAACGCGCATAAAATTTTGCCGATTCACGAACTTTTCGTTTTTTAGTTTTATAATCTACTTCGATCAATCCGAACCTTGGCCAGAAACCTTCTGCCCATTCAAAGTTATCTAGTAGGCTCCAGTGTATGTAGCCAATAATGCTCGTATTATTTTTCAATGCTAAGTTTAAAGCCTTGACGCTTTCAGTAATCCACCACTTACGGTACTGGTCTTTCATATCAGCAACTCCACTTTCAGTAATCAGTATTGGTAATCTATATTTTTTATACAACTGCCCAGCTAGTGGGCCAACTTTATCTGGCTGCATATCCCATCCTAGGTCGTTGATTGCCTTATTATCATTATGCACTCTTGTCCCACATATCTTATTTGCGAAATAATAATTTAATCCAAAAAAATCCTGCCTTCGCTTAACCCTGTTTACAAAAAATTCATTGCTAAATCTATGGCAGATCCAAACTACCGCCTTAGAAATAATTGAATCGTCACCCGTATAAAAATATGCACAATTATGAGCAAGGCCAATCTTTGTACTTGGTCTAGCCTTCTTAATTATCTTATAAGATTTATTATGAGCTTTTGCCAGATTCAGCATCACTCTCAGGGTTTGTATTTTAGATACACCCTCTGGCGGCCATCGTCGTTCGTGGTAGCTCATTACAGCATAAACGGTAGGCTCGTTTAAAGTAATAACGTAGTTAAAATGAACTCCAAGTTTTTCAGAAATATGTTTAACATATCTTGTGAAATACTTTATATTGCGCTGTTTTAAAAATCCACCTTTTTGCGCAAACCAAACAGGGACACTCCAGTGCCATAATGTAACAACTGGCTTAATGCCCTTTGCTTTTAGTGAATTGAAGTATTTTATGTAATGTGTGATAGCTTCTTCGTTAAATTCACCTTCCTCGGGTTCGATTCTAGACCACTCTATACCACACCTAACTACATCTAAGCCGATCTGTTGGGCTAATTTAAAATCTTGTTCATACAAATTAAAGTGATCGCAAGCATCACCAGATACATAATTATGAGGCATAGACGCATCGGATTTAACATTTGGCCAAATCGATAAATGGCCATACTGATCTTCTGCATCCAATGCTCGTCTCTTGGCAGTCTCTAGTTCCCATACGGACCATTGATTATAGTTACCACCTTCTACTTGATGTGTAGAGATGCTTGCTCCCCACATAAACTTTTTTGTGAAATGAAATTGTACCCTTCTTTCAGACATTATATTAAGTATATCTTTATTCAGCTTATGAAGATAGTGCTTCCTGGTTGCTATTCACCATTTATTACCGATTTTAGTGTTTTGATATCGGCCTCTGAAAGTACAATACCTCTTTGCTGAAGAAACAGTTTTAACTTTTCATCTCTTTCATCAGGAATCTCCATAACACCTAGATGCTCTCTAATTATGTCTAGTAGTTCACCTCCGTATCTTTCGATCATTTTTGGGCCAATTCCAGTAACCAGCTTCAGCTTTGATTCCGAGGTTGGCGTGTCAGTTGCAAGCGTCTCTATAGTTTTATTACTGGCAATCATATACAAAGGAACTCTTCTTGTGGCTGCCTCCTGCATACGCCACGTCTTTAATACTTCAAGCAGTGTTTCGTTGAGCTTATTATTCAGCTTAGGCCCCTCTGGTGCCTCTGATGTAAATATATAATCATCATCTGAAATAGATGTTGCTAGATTCTGAGATGATTGTTTTAATGTTGTATCAAAATCAAAAATTTCTGAATGCATCGCCAGCGCAGTATTATTTATACCCTTCAAGTACACACCGTCCAATGTACGCACCCTAGAAAGTGCAACGTATCCCATCCCGGGAGTGAATGCACGACTGAGATCAATTTCTGCGCTATCCAAACTCATTCCTTGGCTTTTATGAATAGTAATGGCCCATGCCAACCTTAATGGTAGCTGCGTAACTCGCGCACGCTCTTTACCGTCCTCTTCTAATGCCCAGCTATTTGTAGCCACTTTAATTACGCGTCTGTTTCTCTGTAGCTCCACATAAGGGAAGCCATCTCGAAAGTCCACTACTCTCCCTCTAGTTCCATTGACATATCCTTCAGCAAAATTATTAGCCACAAACATTACTTCTGCACCAACTTTTAGTTCTAATATTTCTGGAGCTAAAACGCTCTTAATCAACTGCTCGACCTTAGACTGTACGCCGTGCGTCTCCATAACAAACACCTTTATCTCTTCATCCAGTGCCTTCAAATGACTATCATTAATTTGCTCAACATCAGCGTTATGTGAATACAGTTTAGTTATCGCCACATCCTCTGGTGATTCAAGCCCCAGCCTCTCACCAAGTGCATCATAATGAGCCTGATTAATGTCGTTTGCCCTCATTGCCTCTAGCAAATCTAGCAAAGAGTCGTTAGCCTGCCTGTGTTGTTCATTTAAATAACATATTTTGGGATTCAGCTCTTGCCAGGTTTCACTTAAATGCGCAAAATCGATACTTTCATCACCTCTATTGATTGGTGGTAACTGAAACAAATCTCCAGTCAATACAACCTGAAGTCCACCAAATGGCTGATCGCTATCTCTAAGTAATTTGCACACGCTGTTAATCATATCTAAACGCTTTCCATGTATCATAGAAACCTCATCAATAATCAAGATATCTATATTGTTATAGCGTTTTAACAATCTGTCGTTTTCCTTAAGCCATTTTTCGTCTCTATCAGTTATCTCCTCACGTATACCAAGCCCAGACCAAGAATGAACCGTAGTACCTCCAATATGAGTTGCCGCGATACCCGTACTGGCTGTGATTGCTATTCGTTTTTTCGCTTGTTTGGCATATTTAATAAACTGATTAAGCACATATGTCTTGCCGCTTCCCGGGGCACCAGTTAAAAACACCGAATCCCCTGCCATCATTACCCTCAAAGCCTGTGTTTGTTTCAAAATATCTCCCTCGACTCACTGTATACATCAATATTACCATGAAGTAATGGTTTCATATGCAGGACATCGTAATAACCTACCTTTTAGGTTTACTTACAATTACAAAATTTGACATAAGTGCCATTATATGACTATAATTAATATCATATGTCTACTAGCGAAACAGTCTTTTCATTCAACCAGCAACGCAATAGTAATACCTGCTATGGATCGAGAGATTCAGAGAGTCGTAATTCACACACCAAAGCACCCGTCACCACTACAAAACAAGGTTTTCACTACAGAAAACTACATGGCAGAAAACTTAAAGACGAACCCTTAAATATCGACCTACTGCCACCATCTAGTTACAAGGGTGAAATTGAAGGTCTACTATGCAAGTCAACCAGGCCACCCAAGCAATTTGAAAAGCTACGCAAGCTAATCATTGCAAACCAAGAAACAGGACTATTTGTCAGCGAGCCATTTATTCGTGAATCTTTGTACAGAGATAAATTATCATTAAAAGACAAACTTCTTAACAAGAGACAGAAGGTCGCCGCAAAACTTGGAAGACTAGCTATGATCCATAGAACCCCTAGATACGCCAACCGCTATCGACCAGCTAGTCGATATAATTCAAGAATCGGCCAATTATTCGAATCTAAAGCCGTGAAGCTTACAGCCGGTACGGTTGGCATAATAGCTCTTGCCGGAGCAGCTTTTGGATTACAAGCCAATAAAGATGCGAGTTACGATACTCCAAAAAATACAGCGATAGAAACCACTACCACCATCTATAACCCAACAACTAACTACTCCCACTCTACTATTCCAACTGAAATAACACCGACGACCACCCAAAGCGACTTTAACCCATACGATTATAAACAGTATTTGCCAATACCCGATACAGAATCGCCGAGTGAATCTAACCAGATTATTTCAGTAAATATCGAAAAAGGACAAAGCTTATGGAGCGCAACACGCCAATCACTAGAAGAAAACAACCTTAGTGCGACAAACCAAGATATAGCCAATGTAGTAAACGGAATCATTTGGTTTAATAATTTAGACAGTCCCGATACAGTGTATGCTGGCAATGCATTTCAAGTTGATATCGACGCCCTGAATCAACTAACGTAACTCATCGGCCAATTATTTTTATACTACAAGCTTTTCAGATCTAGCTTTATTAGCCCAACTGTCAGCCATTTCATTACCCGGGTCTCCAACATGCCCACGTACCCAAGTTAATTTTGCTTGAGATTTGCGATACAGCGGACAAACCTCTTGGACTATATCAAGATTCTTAATACCACCCTTCTTCTGCCAACCATTCGCCTCCCATGTCAGCGACCACTTAGTAATTACATTGATCCAGAATTCACTATCTGTAAAAATCTCACATTTTTCACCATCAGAGTGCTCTAGCGCCGAAATTAAGGCCATACCTTCCATCCTAATATTAGTGGATTCATTGTCACACCCTAATCGTACCGGTTCCATCTTTTCACCATCTACCAGAATTACCGAGTACCCACCCGGGCCGGGGTTTGGACTACAACTTCCATCTGTATAATAAATCTTCATGTTTACAATACTAACAGAACTTAATCATGAAACATACGAAATGCTTAGACTTCTTTAAAACTTAATTATGTAAAGTTTCATGTATAGAACGGCGCGAGAGCGGAATACCCTTTTGCCTGCGTCTAATTACTACCGTGATTGCAATAATTGAATTTGCGAATACCAAATACCCCGGATACAAGACGTTGTTGATATTAAAAGTCTCTAGAGACAGGAATGTCAAAAGCGCCGCTACTGCACCAACTACAAATGTCTGCCATGTTTCTTCTTTTGGGCTACTCCATGCATGACGAATCGTTGGTAAGACACCCAAACAATCAGTAGCAACAGTAATGATAATGGCGATTGTCGGAGAGTCAAAGGCTTGCCACAAAATAATACCGCCTAGAGCAGCCAGCCAGCAGAAAACATCAAATAGAGCAAGCTTAGCAATTCCATACTTCAACCCAAGTAACACCACTAAAAGTGTAGAGGTCGTACTGCCCAGCAATAATAACGCAGCCCTGTACTCACCGGCAGAAAAAGTAGCGATTGTTGCGATCATTGTTAACAAAGTCCAAGTTGACCATGAAACTATATTTGGTTTAGTACGCTTTTTTATAATATCTATCAAATATGGAATAACCGAAACAATTGCTAAAATCGCCGCTAAATATGCTATAAAGTCCTTCATTATTTACTAAAAATACTCCTTTTTCATACACCATCATAACACAATTTTATATACCTACTACAAGTTGTCTGGACAAACAGACATTTATTTGCTATGATGACCACATGCATGTTGATAAGTCACTTCAGAATAAAGTTGTCAATTATTTAAAACAACTCGGATTAGAGCGAGAACAGGCGCTGGTATATCTCTTTTTACTACAATACGGCCAAAATACTGTTCTTACCATTAGTAAAGGATTAAAAACTGGACGTACAAAACTATATCCCCTTTTAGAGGAACTTGCCGAAAAACAGCTTATTACTATTCATGAGCGCCACTATGGGACAAGCTACGAGGCGCAGTCGCCTGAGGTTATTGAGTTTTTAGTCAGCGAGCGTGAACGCAAAGCCGAGACACTCAGAAGCTCGCTCCCTGCCGCAGTACATATTTTAGAAAACTTGCAGCATCAATCCCCTACTCACACCAAAATCATTGAATACAAGGGAATTGATGGCCTCAAGCAAATGAACTTCAACCTCAGTAAAGCTGGAGGAGAGTTCCGCGTATTTGAACTTGCTGGTCTTGACAAACACCTTGGCAAACACTTTGCTGAAAAAATGCGGCAGCGTTACCAAGAGAAAAAGCTAAAAAGTTTTGACCTTACCAACAACCCTGATCGCGCCAATGAACCAGGCGCTGAATTACCACTAGCTCAAACTAAATATATTGACCCAAATATCTTCAAAATAGAATTTGAAACCTACATTTATGACAATGTCGTTGGGTTACTAAACTACGAAAACGACGATATCTTTGGTGTAGAGATATACAGCCAAAAGCTCGCTCGTCAACAAACCCAACTGTTCAATTTACTCTGGAACCAAGCCGAATCACCCTAACGGATACTTGTGGTAATACACCCCTAATCAACTAGTAAATTTTTACACTTTTCAATAATCCGGAGGTGTTGGTCTGGGCTTGTACGCCCCAAGCCTTGTTGTGATTGTGTTAGCAACGCTTTAAATAAGCTAGGAAAATAGTTATTTGGCACCAGTATGCCATCGCCAGTCACACCATCACCAGAATTTCTGAATAACAGGCCGTCGTGTGTCGCAACGATTTGCATATCAGTACTCGACTGAGGAAGATATGGCGAACCAAATAAAATACTCTCGCCGGAATCAAGGTTCTTGGGGTAATTATATTCATATTTATCATCTTTCATCAAGCGGAGCCACGATAGTGAGTAGTCGATACCACCTCCACCATAATCCGCAAAGCGTGGAACGTAAAAAGGATCATCACCGAGAGAAGCATTCTTCTTCTGAATAAAATCATTCGCCACCTCGTACAAATCTGCCGTGATGCCAAGAAGTCTTTCCTCGCCACCCTGCAAATACGCACATTCGAGCATAGCATCAGTAATAGATGGTTCTACCGAGTGATATCCCACAACACCAACGGTATGCTCTGGTGCAAATAGCGTCCGTACGCCGGTAGGTGTGATACCACCCTTCGTAATTTGTGTTGTTTGATGCATTCGGAAGTCACCATGGAAACTCCCGCCAAGAGATATTGTATGGTGAAGACCCCCTCCCCTAGGAACCTCGAATGATGGCATGTCATGCCCTCCCCCCAATAAACAACCCTCCTTGTGTCGGTCTTTTAGCGCACTTAGTATGTACGCACCGGCAAAAGCCGCAGCATCGACCCTATTACTGAATCCGTACCGAGCAAATCCTTCTTCCGAAAGTACACTACGGAGTGCATGCCTTTTACGTAAATAATGCCCTATCACACCACTCAGTACCAAACGATCGACTTGAACGTCGGCTGATGCAAGGTGACGATACTCTGGAATTGGAAACAGTCTTTCGTCACCGTCCTGCACCCCAGTTTCGTAAAGCCACGGCGGAACAAAATCAGCTTCAGGGTGAATATTGGTAAAAACCCTTTCGACATATATCTGATCATCTATTGATCGAAATGTATTACGCATATCTTGTATAGCACCAGCTTCTTCTGAAGCAGAAGAAGCGTCATAGTATAGCGAGTGATAGTCATCATCAACTAAACCAGAAATAAAATCCGATTTACCTTCTTTATAAATTTTATTAGCTAGATCATCGAGACCAAGATCTTTTGCTAGCTTCTGACCTCTTTCGGTAAATGCATATCTCCTCATAAATCTTCATTCCGTTACGAAGAGTTTACATTACAGTAATAGTACCCGTAAAGCTGTCATCTATGTGGTCGTGAAATCCCCAGTCTCCAGCTTGATTGGCAATAAACATTGCGGACTCACCCGGTGCTAGAACTCGTAAGTTCATGCCACTATTCAATTTATGAGTTGGGCGGTCATCAGATGAGAATTGCACATCTTTTGATGAGCTGTTCTTAATAGTCACCGTTGCGCCAACTTTAACGCTCAGCTTGGATGGCTCAAAGCCCTTGTCTGTAAATATAATTGTTGCAGACTGATCACCCTGGTCGCTTGAAACTGGTTCATCTGGATTTACATTCTGATTATCACTATTCCTATCGGCACCAGTAGTTATTTGCGCTTGATCTACTCCACTTGATTCTTCCGAAGGAGCATTTGCACTCTTCCCTGCCAATACCCAGAACAATATCCCCACGCCAGCTATTACCAAAACAACACCTATGATCAATTTTGATTTATTTCGCTCCATCTTTCCTCCACTTATCGTAAGTATAATTATAAACTACTGATACCAAAAAACTCACACCATAAAACCACCAAACCATCCTGTACCAACCGACAGAAAGCTCCCTACCTAGCGTCAGGCCATGATAAAAAATCAATCCCATCGCCAGTAATTGCAAATATTCAACCATGTACCACCACGATTTTTCATTCAGCCACCGCTTTAATTCAAACGAAAGAAAAATTAAAAGCGATACCGTGCCCAGCATAATTACACCCTGCATCGCCTCTGGATACACCGCCAAATAACTTGCGGGAGGCAAACCAAAACCATCGCGCTTCAAGCTGGCAATCAAAATAACTGGGTGTAAAAACAGCAATGCGAGAACCACTGCACCGGTAGCCACAGAATAGCTCTGTACAACCTCTTTTGGTTGCCTAAAATACCTACGTACCGCCCCAGTTATATAATGCGTCCACATTAAACTAAATGCCAGCATACCGAATAACGGAAATACATCATAAGCAGAGAGTCGCCCATCTAATCGTTCGCTCGCCCATACTGACACTGCCAATATCGAGGCTATTGCTGCCAGTCCCCACGCCACAATTTGCACCTTTGTTCGCCGACTCATATACACTAATGATATACTAAGAACACGAATAACCGAAAGGGATTATGATGGATACAAATGATTACGGCGGACAGCCATACGTAGTGAATATTGAAGAATTAACAGTAGAAAATGATAAATTCCGGGTTGCAAAATGGACCGGCACAAATATGCAGATGACCGTTATGGCCATTCCCACCGGTGGCGAAGTTGGGCTAGAAGTTCACAATGACCACGATCAGTTCTTGCGCATTGAAGAAGGCACCGCCAAGGTTGTAATGGGCTCTGCCGAAGATGATTTAAGTTTTGAAAAACAAGCTGAAGATGATTTTGCTATTTTTGTACCCGCTGGCACATGGCACAATATTATCAACACTGGCGATGGTGCACTAAAACTGTACTCAATTTATGCTCCTGCTGAACACCCAAAGGGCACGATCCACGAAACTTTTGAAGAGTCAGAAGCAGATCACAATCACTAAACATGCTTAACGCCTCAGTATTAAGAAAACACTCATACTTGAGTGTTTTCTATTTTGCAGGATCAACTTCTGTTATTGTATCCATCTGAATAATTGCTTCGTCAAACACCATTGCATGAGTTTCATCGAAAGCACGGCTCGTTCTCGTACCTCCCGCACCATCTGACTCTTGCGGCAACAACTCGCCACACCAACCACTCCATAATAAATACCCGTATTCTTTCTGAAATAAAATTGCCACCACCTTGCTTGTTGGTACAAGTTCACGATTTTTGACAAACTTTGAATATTTTTCTCTATCCTTACGCTTTGCCCAAACAATTTCGTCGTCTACCCCAATCTCTACCATACTAGTCGTACCAATCACTCTACCCAGGTCCATCTCTAGTGCTACCTTTTCACCGACCACCTCGGATTGTATGATCGCCTCTTTGGCAAGCTCCAGCAAGTTCGGGTTTTCGAGTATATGCAAACCTATATTTGTATTCTGCTCATCAACAAAAACTTCATGTCCATTCTTGCTTTTACACAATCTTTTCATAAAATGATTCTATCATAACCCCTTAGATTATTCTGAGTAGGTAATGCTTTCTGGAACACCAAGATTATCAAGCACAAACCTAATGTATCCAATATCTTCCATATTTATTTTACATTCAATCGAATTTTGTAGTGAACGAATACTCGCTATCTCATGAGACGTAAGTTGTCCGTGTTCTTCATCAATACAATATCCCATATCTTCTTCATCCGACCAGAGTATATCTCCACTTTCATCTCGTAACTCATAGCTAGAATAAACACCTACCGGATCATCACCGTCTTGAATAATATATTTTGTGATTCTCCATGTACTGAGTTGCATTTGCTCCTGATACTCGTCATCAATATCCACACACGAATGCGCAGCAGTAAGCACAATGGCATCATAAAGATTATGTTCAGCAAATTCCGTACGACACTCTACCACATGATTAGCCATGACATCACCCTCGGAATCATGAATCTCATCAATATAAGCATGCAAAGTCACAGAATATTTTTGACCCGCAAGTACGTGAGTTCTTGTTACGATATACTCAGCGCCAATTGGTTCTTCTCTCATGAAATCATAGCCATGATTCAACCATTCAATAGCAGGCCATAAGATAGATGACTTAAAAGAATTAATTTCCTCCTCAGTCAATGACCGATCGGCCTCAGCGGGCATTTCTCCAAAAACTGTCATTAATTGATATTGTCACACCCGACACATCGTTGCAAGCATAGGCATTTTCTACTTGCTAATAATTGCTCTTCTTTATTTTAAGATTGAAAGCGGTGCTTGAAAAATTCTGTCATCACTTGCACCCGGGCTACCCCGACCATCTTTATTCGAGGTAGCAAAGTACAGTACTTTATCTTTTACTGAAATAGCTCGCAGTCGTCCATATTCACTACTAAAATGACGTTTTAATGTTACATAACCTGCATCACTAGCTACGGCCTGATAAAGCGACTGCCCTCTCAACCCGGTAAAAAACACCGATCCATTGGTATATGCAATTCCCGCAGGTGCCCACGTTTCGTTAACGCCTGAATTTGCCACCGGAGTATGCATACCAGCACCATGCTGATCCCCCTTAATAATAGGCCAACCGTAATTGCCGCCTTTTTCGATAATATTCAGTTCATCTTGTCCTGATCCCTGAGATCCAGAAGGTCCATGTTCAATAGACCACATCTTACCGCCCTCATCCCAAGTAATCCCCTGTGGATTCCTGTGCCCATAGCTCCATATTAAATTACCGAATGGATTATCTGCCGGCACAGATCCATCGTCATTTATTCTAAGAATTTTACCAGCCAGTGAACTCTTGTTCTGGGCCAGGGATGAAACATAGGTATCACCAGTAGTTATGTATAATTTATTATCAGGCCCAAAAGCCAATCCACCGCCATTGTGATTATCATCAGCAGGAATACTGCCTAGAATCACTCTTTGAAATGTGAGTACATTATCACTTAACTGATATTGAGACACCTGATTCTGGATCCCATCACCAGCCCTCATGGTCGCATACAGATATAAAAGTTTGTTCTTTTTAAATTCCGGATGTAGCGCAACACCCAACAAACCACCCTCGCTCGTCTCTTCAACTCCCTCAATCGGAAAGATAGCGCCCGACTTACCAATTATCTTCAAACTCCCACTACGTTCTGAAACTAAAAGATCTCCATCAGGCAAAAATACCAAAGACCATGGAGTATCTAAGTTTTCGGCAAAAACCCCAAATTTTATATCTTCATTCATTACCCGAGGCTTCTGAACACCAACTTCAACACTAGACTCAGTCGGCCTAAAAAACCATGCTATAAACTTATCCCGGAACAAAAATCCTGTAACCATCAATATGATAATAAACCCAGTGACCCCAACAATAGTTCTCCGATTCATAACTATAGTATATCAGTTTAATTCTGGTAAATAATGTCCCGACTTAAACGCGAGAGTGTCACAAAACACACTGAACAAATACGAGAAACTAGCAATAAATTCTTTAAACTCACGAAATACTTGCCTCCAATACAGGATATCTATTCTAATACTTTGAGTAACTCTTTATCAAAAGTCAAAACTTTATCACGTTTCATATCACCTTTTACCGCCAGCAAGCAATCTACAAAATCTAACTTAGGATATTTAGCGTACAACAGGAATGCAGATCTAACATGTAACGAAAACTTAAACTGAGCAATCTGTAATACTTCTTGAAATAAATTGACTACCACTGATCTTTCAAAGTTATACTGTTTTGCTCTTTCCAGCACAAACAATAGCTCATCAACAACCTCATCTGTTACAACTAGTTCATTATTGCCAGCTTGATTAATGACCAAAAAAGCCTCTTGTGCTAAATGCGGAACATCGTTCGTCATAATCCTTACTAAAATATTTGTATCAACAAATCTAATCATATAATTTTTACTGAAGCCGTCTCACGAATTACCTGCTTTAAATCTTCGTCATTATTAGTACCGGCAAAATGCGGTAACTTTTTCCATTGCTTCTTCATGCGCTCCTGGGCAGAGATTTCAGGCTTAGCAACCAATTCTTTGCCATTGATAATTATGCGTAATTTACGTGAATCATCTAAGCCAAGTAACCTAACGTACTCTGCAGGCAAAGTGATCTGATTTTTATTACTGACTGTAACTGTCTTAGTAAGCATGCTTTACATTCTAGCTAATGCTTTACTTTTTGTCAACGCTTTACTAAGATTTTCTACTTTACTATTTCTTCTAGTTCGAATGTTAAACATATGACTTATTCTGGATGTGGTATTCCGAAATGTTCTCGTAAATCGTACAGTCTGTCGTAAAAAGCTTGTTCTAAATCAAATTTATAGTGCACTGACATTGTAATTGCAGATTGACCTAGCAAAGCAGAAGCACTCACTAAAGTTTGGTTTAACTGAGTCTCAGCCTCGACTCTTTTATCTTGATGATCAATATCATGCAAGTTTTGCGCAAGTAATGTCCCCGCTTCTATCCACTCATACATTCCAACGGGTAACTTTCCGAGATTCTTTTTTGTTTCACCTTCAACTTCTGTAATATTAAATTGGCTAGAACCTTCCGCCACCCCACTGCCCGACCATCTCAAAAACCTCATTGCATACTGCAAAGCATCTGGCGCTATCGCCTCTTTCACCTTAGTCTCATCAGAAAAATCCTTGCTATTAACATCCTTCATAATATGAAGAAGAACATGCATAGAATTCACCACCGCACCGTTAGGCTCTTGCTCCCAACCCCTCTGATCAACGTCATAATATTTTAAATCATCATAAAACTTCAATAATTTCTCTCTACTAATCTCACTCATATCTACTCTTTACTCTTATCTTTAGTTGGTAATTCTATTATTTCTGAACCCTTCATCTAACTGGACCGACACAAAAACTCCCCATCCACCATCAATATAAACCTCAATATTATTAGATTCACACAGCTCAATAAACCACATAACATCATCAATATCCATCTCGCGTTCTATGAGTTTTTCAGAACTATTCATCATACTTAATAAGATTCTCGATTTTGACTCTAGTTTGTTTGGTTGTATCCCGGTCACGAACCGTTACGGTGTCATCTTCTAGGGTATCGAAGTCTATTACTATGCAATTTGGGGTACCGATTTCATCTTGTCGGCGATAACGCTTACCGATATTACCGTTATCGTCCCAGGTGATATTTCTGTACTTCTTTTTAAGATCTAGGTATACCTCTCTAGCTTTTTCGACAAGCTCTGGCTTATTCTTCAAGAGTGGTGAAACGCAGAATTTATATGGTGCAAGATGCTCAGGAAGCGCTAGATATGTTCGTCGCTCTCCGTTCTGTTCGTCCTCACGATAAGCAGCGGAAAGCACCGCCATAAGTGCACGCTCAACACCAAAGCTTGGCTCAATCACGTGTGGGATAAATTTTGTGTTCGTACCCTTGATTGTGTACTCCATACTCTTTTTTGAATCTCGCTGAATATTGTTAAGATCAAAATCTGTACGGTAAGCCATACCCAAAAGCTCATCACGACCATGCGGAAAATCGAACTCAAAATCTATAGTTCTTTTACTGTAGTGAGCACGATCTTGTTCTGGAACTTCTAACTCATGAATACATTCTTTTGGTAGACCAAGCACTTCAAACCATTCATAAATATTTTGACGCCACTGCTCGAACAAATCTTCCCAGTGTTCTGGATCAATAAAGTACTCAATTTCCATTTGCTCAAACTCACGACTACGAAAAACAAAGTCTCTTGGAGATATTTCATTACGAAAAGCCTTGCCTTGTTGTGCAATACCGAATGGCAAATCAGGGTAAAAACTATCAACTACATTTTTAAAATTTGTAAAAATACCCTGCGCAGTTTCTGGACGAAGATAACTTACCGAATTTTCATCTGCAACCGGACCAACATGGGTCGTGAACATCATGTTAAATGTTCGTGACTGCGAAAGTTTATTTTTTTCTGGACTTAAGATGTTATTTTCTGTAATCGCTTCATCCATCTGCGCCATTGTCATACCAGTTGGATCAATACCGTTATCTTTTAAAATATGATCTGTGCGATAGCGTTTCTTTGTTTCAATATCTTCGCAAAGCGGATCAACAAAAGTATCAACATGACCACTTGCCTGCCAGACTTTTTGATTCATTAAAATTGCTGCATCAACACCGTACATGTCCTCACGGTCTTCAACAAACATCTTCCACCAGAGGTTCATAATATTACGCTTCAATACCACGCCAAGCGGGCCGTAATCCCAGGTACCACTCAGGCCACCATACACTTCACTTCCCTGATAAATAAAACCACGGCGTTTACATAAACTCACTACGTCTTCCATCTTCAGATCACTCATAACTACATTATACATCAATAGATAAAGATAGCCTGCACTTAAGCGAGTATATAGTGCTTTGCTATGAGATCAGTAATATCATTGATATCGTTACGGCCTTTACCATAAACAGGCCCAAATAAGCTTTCGTCAGGTTTTATATCATCAATTACCCTGCCAGTCGGTGCTATTAAATTCCGTTGGTCCGCAACGGCAAATGTACCCAGTGGAACCGAATTTAGGTATGGAAAGTTTCCGCATGTTCTTTGAATAAACTCACCTTGTTTCAGAAATTTTGTTAACTTAGCGACTTTTTCCCAACCCATATGATTACCCCCTTCAAGCCAAAAATCACCAATATTACCATGCCCGATAGTAATCAAACCAGCAACATCTGGATTTGAAAGCTCAAACCCCATCTCCATTTCAGTCGCTTTTCTATAAATATTAACCGCACCATATTCCCTGGAATAATACTCTGCTAATTCATCAGCCTCATTATGAAAGGCTCGTATCTGATCTGCTGCCGTCGCTTCGCCCCTATGGTCTGGCATATTTGAAACAATGATAGAAAGTTTACCTAGTTTTTTAGGTAATGAAAGCTTATCTTCATCTAGCTTACGCACATACTCTTTTTGGATCCTTTCAAGAGTATTTTTATATCTTCTTTCAGATCTGCTAGTTTTTATTTTTTCCATTATTACAATAATATACTCTTATTTATACTGTTTGTCAAGCTTCTGTAACTCGTCGCTTATTTTAGTCCAGTATGATGCGCAACATACCAATAAAACTGCTCACAGACTCACTCAAGCTAGACAGACCCTTCACCTGACCAACTACTCTAGGCGGCTGCGCTATACAAAGCCTGAACAATTTTATATGCTCTGCTCGATAATTACCCATTGTATTAACACTGAAACACATATCATCTAAGGCAAATGCGTACAACTTATCTTCTTCTAATTTATTTCCTTCTGAGTCATGCTCTAAATTTGGAGAATGACCCTGAATCTTCAATAGGTTTAAATAAAACCAAAGTTCGGTAATCATTATTGGCATGCCAGTGCTCGCCAAACTTTCTAATGTACTCCTTAGCAGAAGATAATAGTCACCTTCAGATTCATCTTCAATAATCTTATCAACTAACTTCATCGCTTCGTATCCAAACATCATTCTCTGAAGATCTCCAACAATTGCATCCCAATGCTTATCTAACCTAGTGCTCACAATCCTCATAAGATCACCCCTGGTCTCCAGAAATGTAATAGCACTTTCTGAGAATAGCTCTATGCCGCCCGCTAGCTTACTCTTAGAGCGCCTAACACCCTTCACCATTGCCTTAACTTTACCTTTTGGAGTCAAAAACGTAACAATCCTATCGGCCTCTCCGTAATTTATTCGCCTTAGCACGATCGCCTTGGTTGTATATTGCCTCATATTATCTAATTCACCATTTTGGTATTTAATAATAATTCATCCACAACAGAAACTAATTGGTATGGCTTGGTATCAGGTTTGTGTAAATACTTAGTAACTCCATAGGCCCTCCACCTTTCATCATCTATACCGAACTCTATTTTAGAGATGGTTGTTAATAATATTATTGGTATATCTTTTGTGTCTTGATAAGATGCAATTTCGTGCAAAAACTCCAGGCCATTATGACCCGGTAAAAACATATCTAGAATAATCAGATTTAATTTTTTTAATGCATCCAGATTTTCAAGCGCTTCTTCAGCATCTCTGGCATGATGTATCCTGTAATTACCATTAGATTGCAGAGCTTCTATATACAACTCAGCCAACCATAAATCATCCTCAACCAATAAGATATTTATTAATTGCTTCATTTCAGAACAAACTCAACTGAGTTGAAAGTTGTAAATTAACAAGGAAGCTAGAGCCATCTTTGCGTCTGGCTAAATCAAGATGTCCGTTCATAGCCTCAGTCAACTGCCTTGCAACATACAAACCAAGCCCCGTACTACTTGCCCAGTTTGGCACAGGACGCTTTATTTTACCGAATTCACAAAACAGCTTTTTTAATTCCGCTTTCGTGATACCTCTGCCGTAATCTTTGACGGCAAGCTGAGCCACCCCACAACGTAATCTGGCCTCAAGCTCAATCGTTGTTTCAGGATTAGAATATTTTATAGCATTGTCTAGTAAATTAAATAAAACCGCATGAAGGCAATGCTTGTCCGCGATAATTGTTTGCTTTTTTTTGAAGCTTTTAATAGAGATTAACTGAGCCTGCCTTCTAGCGTGTGGAGACATCTCGTGTGCAACCTCCTCCATAACAACCTTTGGACAAATGGGCTCTAAATTAAGCTCGAGCATATTTTGATCCAATCTATATCCTTGTAAAATTGAATCCACTAAACCCAATAATCTATCGGAGGAAAACTGTATTCTTTCAGCATATTTTGCATATTGTTGAATATTCAAGTTTTTTTGCTGAAGTTCACTACTGAGGCCACTGATTAACGTTAGTGGTGACTTAAGTTCATGAGCCATACTGGCAAACATCTGCTGGCTAATATGCGGCGTTGCACCAGTATTATTTGCATCCATATTAAAACCCATCAAATCCCCTACTTAATATAACAATCATTATAGTCTTATCTTGCTATAAAAATCTAATGCTAATGCTTATAAAACTATGGGACAAAGGTTAAGTTCTTGAGTACGATGTCATTAAAATCAGTTCTGAAGTCTTTACTTTCGGTCCAGACTTTAAGGGTTTTGTCTCTAAGTGGAAATATAACCAAGCTACCCTCTTGATCTTTCTTTAACATGCCGTCCAATCTAGCCCCCGTAACTCCAGAAATTGATACCGAGGTAGCCTTCAATTCACCCTTCTTAACCAATGCGTCATATTTTTTAAGCTCTGCGGAGTAATCATTTTTTATTAAACTCATTCTGAGTGCATAATTAACCTTTGCTGCAGGAACAAAATTTGGGTGCCCGTAATAATCTACGTCTGAAGACTTCTCTAGAGCAACATAGCTACTCCAAGTTTTAGGATATCGCAAAGAAACAGATCCATATTCGGCTGGAGTTGTATATGTTTTAAGCGGCTCTCTTTCTCTTGCGGTAAATTCTGATTCGAGTTTTGTCTTCTGAGCCTCTTTAGCCTCTTCTACGGCCTTTGAAATAATTGGCTCATTTTTGTCTCGCTGTTCAACCATCTGGCCGTAATACATTACAGCAATATAACAAAGCACAATCACCGCAACAGTCAATAAAACAACGGGAATAATTAATAAACTTACAGCACCTTCTCGATTCAATTTTTTTGTCACAAACATAAGCATACTTTATCTGAAATACTCTTCAATATCAAGCTTAGTATTTATATAAATACATCGCATTTTTTGATTTAATAGCTTTTTTATTTGGAATCTTGAACGTATAACTAACTAGTCGACCACCATCAGACATCTCGGAAGATAATTTATTATCTAATCTTTCCATAAACGGATCTAAAAGAAACACAAATACTCCTTTTGTATTTTCTGGTAATGGAGTTTGCCAATAATCTCTACAATATATCTTAATCTGATTACGGTATTTAAGTGTTCTGAGTTTTGAAGCAAAAAATACAAGTGGGTTTAGTTCATAGCCATAGCAGACCATCCCCCTGCGAGCTGCCTCAATCAAAACCGCACCATCTCCTGAGCCAAGTCTACAAAAACATCACCCTTCTTTAAGCTCGAGAAGATCTAGTGCTTGATTAGCCTGTTTTTTTCGAGTTGGTAAATATGGCGCACCAAATATTAGTACGTACCCGAATGGCAACACCAACATGCAGGCCAAGAGCCACATCAACATACTTAGCTATGCCTCAAACTTATTCTTTATAATTTCTACTTTGTTTTTTGCATTTTTTAGCAATTCTTCTATCTCTTTAGAAAGCTCAAGCGCCTCTTCATATTTAATCAAAGATTCTTCAACGGTAATTTCTTCAGACTCAAACCAAACCAATACCGCTTCAAGTTGCTCTAGTTTTTCAGCTACTGTCACTTGTTTAGTTGACATTTAATACCTCCGCTTTGACCACGCCGTCATAAAATTTAATATTGACACTATCCCCAATTGTAACATCTGCAACACTCTTAATAGCCTTCTCTTCTTTAGTTATTAAGCTATATCCTCGGCGCAAAACCCTGTTTGGATCTAACTGAATTAATGTACGCTTCATTGCCAAAAGCCTAGCTTCATTTTCTTTAAAAAACATATCGATACAATTTTCAATCTCAGCCCCTACCGCTCTGAATCTTCTTCAAAAACCCTAATTGCAGCGGAAACTCCGCTCTGGGCAGTAGTCACCGTCCGCGCCACCATAGTCAGTGTGTCATTTTTTCTGGAACAAGTAGCTCGGCGGCATTACTTAGGAGTTGAGGCTCGCTTATCTGCAACCAAATCAGCCAAGCTGATGTCGACCTCATGACCAACTCCCACCAAGGTTGGCGTCCTGCTGCCTGCAATGGCGCGCACTACATCTTCATTGCTGAAGGCCGCCAAATCATCCGCTGACCCACCTCCTCTGATGACAACAATTACGTCTAGATCATTGGCAACTTCATTTAAATACTTAATTGCACCAACAATCTGCGCTGGTGCATCTATGCCCTGTACCGTTATATCTGTTAATAAAATCTCTAGGCCACCCCACCGATCTTCTACAATTTTAATGAAGTCTTTATAGCCCGCTGCTTGCGATGAGCTGACAACACCTATACGGCCTGGGATCTTAGGCAATATTCGTTTTCTAGAAGTATCAAATAGCCCTTCGTTTTCTAGTTTTTGCTTAAGCAAATCTTGTGATTTTTTTAATGACCCCTCCCCAATAGGCATTATGTTCTTAACCGTCAGGCTGAATTTCCCCCATTTCGTAATTTTTGGAGTTGCCAAAACCTTAACTTTCATACCATCTTGTATCGGCATTTTTAAATCAAATAACATCATAAAACAACCCAGGGTTGCATCCTGGTCTTTGATGTCAAAAAACACAAACTTATTTTGGTTGACTTTAAACGAGCTAACCTCACCTTCAATTATCACAAATGGATATGCCTGGTCTAGCAGTTCGTTAAATCCATCAATAGCCTGGCTAACACTTAGGCTAAGCTCATTCATCAGCAGTCTTTATCTGTTTTTTATTAATAGCTTTATTATAAAAATAATAACCAACCGGTAAGCTAAGCGCCATATTTAATACCCTATACATAATTGTTACCGAAATCGCCAGTCCAGCAGGCACTCCGGCAGAAACCAATACGGCTGTCATCAAGCCTTCATATATACCGATTCCACCAGGTAAAACTGCGACCAAACCAGCAAAATTTGCTAAGGCATAGGCGATTATCACAGCACCCGGGTTAACAAACTGTCCGTATGCTATATATACAATATATATAGTACCGAGTTCGGTAATATTGGCTAACATTGAATAAAAGAACGGTCGACGCATTAGTGGGAACTTTTCTTTCAACAAAATATAGTTTGCATGCATCTCATTGCAAACCTTTTCAACTTTTTTAAGTTTTATCGTCTCGGGATTATTTGGCCTTACAATATGCAGTAGTTTATTGAATATTTTAGTCAACCCACCAATAGCAACTTTAATACGATCTTCGCTACTGACAATATAAATACCAGCAGCTATAGCAAAAACAGTTAGGAATGCGAGCGAACAAGTAATTAGTATAGTCATGTTACTAGCACTACCTCCTAGCGCCAACATGAACAAACCAATAAATAACAGTATTACGTAACTAGCAAAGGTCAGTACAAATCGCATGGTCTGTGTTAAGGTTGACTGCGCCGCAGATACGCCGTATGGTTTAAGTCTAGAGGCAAAATATCCAAAACCAGATACTCCACCACTCGGAAAGACATGATTAACAAAATTCATTTCTAATGCTAATATGTACAATCTCTTAAACGGTTGTTTATTACCAAGGATTCTTAAAAAATCCTGATACAAGTGCGCATACGCAGCATAATTTTGAACCTGCAACGGAATCATTAAAAATAATGCGATTGCATTTATTCTACCTAAATCGCGGAACGCACCCCGTATATCATCCCATACTAAAAATATGGCAAGCCCAAGCAATGCAAAAGTTACAATGTTTAAAATTACCTTCCAGTTATTTTTAAAAATGTTTTTACTCATTATTATTTAATTATAGACCAAAATTATTCTCATGCTTGCATTTATTTGAAAGTTATTTGTAATTTACGGCTATATATTCGATACTAACATATATGCAAGTTGCGATATCAGGAAGACAACATAAGATATCTCTAGCAGAGCTTGAGGTACTTTTTGGCGCACACAATATTACCTCTATCGGTACGTATGCAGCCATCGTTAACACCAACAAGCCCCTGCCACAAGATATTCTGGGTGGAACACAAAAGACTGCCAAGCTACTTACACGCTTAGAAGGCTCTGATTTACCAAACGTATTTTCATATCTCCAAAAGTCACTTCCGGAGCATCTGCAATATTTAGATGACGGAAAGCTGCAGCTTGGAGTTAGTGTATACGGCTTTGAAGCAACGCGAGACTGGCTACTTAAACAGACGCTGATCTTGAAGAAGATTATTAGAAAATCTGGTCGAAGTGTACGAATTATTGAAAATAAATCAGAAGCGCTTGAAAGTGCGCAAGTTTTATACAACAAGTTAACCAGCTCTATGGGAATGGAGCTTCTTTTAATAAAAGATGGTAATGATGTAATTATTGCTCAAACAACTCAAATACAAGATATAGATGCGTACTCAGAAAGAGATTTTGGCCGCCCAATGCGTGACACTTACGTTGGAATGCTGCCCCCAAAATTAGCCCAGATTATGATCAACCTTGCCTGCGGTACCGACTCGGTGCACACATCAACAATTAGTAAAACTAAATTATCAACTCCCGATTCACAAGCAACCAACACCCATCCCCCAACGCTAGTTCTAGACCCTTTTTGCGGCACAGGAGTTGTTCTGCAAGAGGCTATACTTATGGGACACTTCGCATATGGAACAGATATTTCTACGAAAATGATTGAATATTCAACCAAAAATATTGAGTGGCTACAAGAAAAATGGAAGCTAGAAAATGGAACATGGAAAATAGAAAACGGTGATGCCACAACCCACCAATGGAATTTCTCGGCCACACAATCTACCAATGCCAATCTTGCAGTAGTCTGCGAGACATACCTAGGTAAGCCCCTAACCCACTTACCAGCTAAACAACAGCTCGATCAAATCATTGATGAGGCAAATATAATAGCTGAGGGGTTTTTGCAGAATATTGCACACCAAATTCCATCGGGCACCAAACTCTGCATCGCCCTACCCGCTTGGCATCTTGAAGATAATACCTTCATACACCTTAAACTACTTGACCACCCAACTGATTTGGGGTACAATCGTATAGATTTAAAGAATGCGACAAAGTCAGATCTAATTTATCATCGTGAAGATCAAATTGTCGCCAGAGAATTAACCATTCTTGAAAAGATTTAGTAAAAGTTAGGAATTATTCAAAATGAGTCATGTCAAAGCAGGCGGAACCAGTAAAAACCTCAAAGATTCACAAGGCCAACGCCTTGGTGTTAAAAGATTTGGCGGACAAGCCGTTCGTGAAGGCGAAGTTATTGTACGTCAAGTTGGTATGACAAAACGTGCTGGCGAAGGCACATTTATAAGCCGTAACTTTACAATTCACGCAGCCCGCGATGGAGTTGTCAGCTTCACTAAAAAGAACATCAAAAGCTTTACCGGCAAATCTCACCCCCGCGTCGAAGTCTCAGTTAAGTAATATCAGCGCTTAATAACTCGGTTGAAATTACTCTTTAGTCTGTGAGAGATAACTTAGTACTTGTTTTGCGGCAGTACGATGTTGCCCAAGCCCATCACCTCGTACTGTATTTATTGGATCCTGTTTACTCTTTGAGGTGTCGAAGGTACCATCTAGCATTGCAAGAACAAGTTTTGCTACATACTCTCTTGAGCGTACCTTACCACCTAAGTCTTCATATCCACCATGATTTGGCATTTTCCAATCATCTCTAGATATCCTATACGGCATTACACCACACTTTCCATCATCTAGAAGATCAATGATATATGTGCCAAGTTGATACCGTAAATCTGTATTATTACGAATTAATTCAACTATATCTTTAGCACGATAGAAATCACCCTTATATTGGTCGATAATTTTTTTAATATCTGTATCTTTCATAACGCCACGCAACTCAAATTCTGCTTTATGCACGTCTTCTTCATGCAAGCTTAGCACTTTCTTTTCGACAGATACTCCAGAGCTTGCATGCTGCGACTCATCGGGCACGTCATCTTCATCGCCAAATAAATAATCGTAATCTAGTTCTACCGCCTCAGGTACAGCTTCAGATTCAAGCTGCTCACCAAAAACTCGGGGTGGAGCAAAAAGCCTTTCTAGGCGTTGTTTTGTATATTGTTCTGCTGGACTTAATTGTCGCTCAGCCTCACTCTTCTGTTCTTCGTATTTTTTTTGCCATTCTTGTAGCCTCTCAACAAGTACTGTTTTTTCTAGTGTATCAATGACGACTCCATGCTCATTTGTGACATCTTTCTGGATTACCACTCCATACGCCCTTTCACCCACAGGCCCTTCAATCAGAGCCACGGCTCGCCATCCGGTATCAACGGTACCATCGCTACGTTCCACGAAAAACCCATTATCTACAACATTCAAAAATTCAGCAACAGGATTTGGAGGCAAAGTGTCAGTAACTACGACTGATCGATCTATCGGCTTTGGTATATCTGCTTCTGTAATCATTTCATCCTACTTTGGCATGTTATCTGATCATAACTATTCACAGTTGATTCAGCGGAAGACTTTACTCCTTGTAGAAATTGCTCGAGATTGATCTGCAACCCTTCAAGTGGCTGAGCAACATAGCCAGAGCTACCCCCTTGCGCTAGCCCAAGGTATACGATACTTCCGTCCATGTCTAGTTCAATTTTTGCTCCTCCAGTAAAACCGTCTATGCCGTCTTGTTTATTAAGGTCATTCGGATCGTACTCTCTCGTATTTACAAACAAAGTAGTAACTGATGGGCCAATAATGGCTAGCTCTTGATAGTCTCCATCGGATAGGCCCGTAGTGTTTATTACTAGATTATCTACTGGTAATTCCAGCCCATTATGCGACCATGAGGTAGAATCAATCTTAAGCACTCCAAGTGGCTGAGATAACGGAGTAACTATTTTCTCTCTAGAAGCATCTTGCGAAGGTCCATACCCAACATATACGTACCAACCAACTGTCTGTCGATCACCTTGCTCTGGATAGGACATCTTTTTCGGAGCAACCGGATCAGTAGATGCCTGGTGAGGAATTTGAGCAATTGCTGCGATTGCTTCAAGCGCCAACTTATTGAGGCCTCTAGACTTTTCCTTAGCCTGTTCAAGCAAAGTACTATTGTATTTTTTATGAGCTTCTTGATTTCTAGTAGCAGCCACTAAACTACGTTCTCCAGCCCTAAAGGCGAGCCCTGCGAGACGACTATTAGTTCTATCAGGCTCACCTGTAGTCCCTGCTTTATATGCATCTTTGATTTTTGTTATTGCCATTTTTGATTTTCCAAATTACTATTATAGAGTAGCATAAGCTTGATATATTGTCAACTATCTATCATCCAATGAGAGCGTAATATCTCCATCAAGATTTCTGTGTTTCAATTTTATCTACTAATGTCGTATCCACCTGTCCAAATTGAATAACCAGCAAGAAGGAGTCTCAAAATCTCACCTACAGTATTCACCCTTCATCGGCTTTATATATTATTTTAAAAATATCAGATATCAAATCAGTGTATCTAGGAGATACCAAGGTGGTATTTTACTCGTTCAATCACATCCGCTATTACAACTTGTGATTTTACGAGGTAATCATCAACGCCAAGTGCTTCGGCTTTTTCTTTATCTTTTGGCTGATTCAAAGCTGTAAGCATAATAATGTGCATATTGGCAGTCTCCGGCGTGTTTCTTAAAATATCAAGAACATCAAAACCACTTATTTTTGGCATCATTGCATCCAACAAAATTAAATCTGGACGATACTTTAATGCTACGGAAAGCGCATCTTCACCATTAGGCGCGTGATTAACATCAAAACCCTCGGCCTGCAAGCGCATGCTATACATCTGCGCTAGTGCTTCATCATCTTCTACAAGTAATATTTTTGGATTAGCCATTACCTTTATATTACATAAAACCTATTTATTTTTCAATGATTTAATAAATCCTACAAATAGAGGATGTGGCGATGTTGGTCTTGATTTAAACTCTGGGTGCGCTTGAGTAGCTACAAAAAAGTTATGGTTACACGCTTCAATGAACTCCACCAATGTACCGTCAGGAGATTGCCCGCTAATAACTAACCCACCTTTTTCAATCTGTTTTCGGAACTTTAAATTAACCTCGTAACGATGCCTGTGTCTTTCTGTAACTTTTGTATTTTTATATAATTCTGCAACCTTACTCTTTGGGACCAAGCTGGCTTTATATTCACCCAGGCGCATTGTTCCGCCGGTCTCTTCTTTACCTTTTTGATCTGACATTATATAGATAACTGATTTTTTTGAAGATGGATGAATTTCTGCACTAGTAGCATCTTTTAGGCCACCACGTCTAGCGCCAGCAATAACAGCAACCTGCAGACCCAAACATAATCCAAGATACGACTTTCCTGTTTCTAGACAGTAGCCAGCGGCCATAATCATACCCTCAACACCCCTGCTTCCAAACCCGCCAGGCACTAGTATGCCATCATATTTTTCAAGTATTTGAACACCGTCTTTTTCAACTTTTTCAGCATTTACCCAATCAAATTCTAAATTTGTTTTTTGACTCCAACAAGACGCCCTTAATGCTTCAATAACTGAAAAGTAAGTATCTTCATTATCTAGATATTTTGCAACTATTCCAATTTTTACCGACTGACTACGGTCTTCTGATATTGTTTTATTTAACTGTTTCCATTGTTTTAAGTTTGGTTTTTTTGTTTTAATCTCCAGGTGCTGTACTATGTATTCATCAATTTTTTGATTTGCAATACTTAAAGGAACTTCATAAATAGATTTAGCATTTGGCAACAAGCCAATCGCCTCGTGAGGCACCCCACCATAAAGGCTTAGTTTATTTTTTATAATATCTGGAGCAACCGATTCAGACCTTGCCAAAATTACATTGGGTGAAATCCCAGCATTTCTTAAATCTTTAACAGCGTTTTGAGCTGGCTTGGTTTTAAACTCTTTACTTGCACCCAGGTATGGCAAATAAACAACATGAACATATGCACAGTTACGGTAACCTAATCGAAAACCAAGCTCTCTAATGGCCTCTATCCAAGATTGACCCTCGATATCTCCAACGGTACCGCCAACTTCAACTATATGTACGTCAAACCCTTTGGCTGCATTTTCTATATGTTCTTGCATGGCTGTTATAACATGTGGCACGATTTGAACTGTTTTTCCTAAGTACTTGCCTGCTCGCTCGTCATCGATCACCTGCCTTAAAACTCGGCCACTCATAACAGAACTTGATGATGTTAAATCTGTATCTAAAAATCGTTCATAATGACCTAAGTCTAAATCGGTTTCAGCTCCATCGTTTGTTACAAAACATTCTCCATGTTCCGCAGGATTCAATGTACCCGCATCAACATTTAAGTATTGATCACATTTTTGAATATTCACATTTAAGCCACGTGCTTTGAGAACCGCACCAATTGATGCTGCGCTGATTCCCTTTCCAACGCCTGAAAGCACCCCTCCTGTTACAAAAATATACTTTGTTTGCTTCATTTTCATATCACCTCCTCCTAATTGCATTTAAACAATAATTAAAGAGAGCCCGACCGGGGCTCTCTGATTTATATTTTGCGGCTATGAATCTATTAAATGTAATTATATCAAAAATTATATTTATTGATTTCACGCAACCTCCTACTGCTAGTACAAATAATACTAGAGTACCTCATGACTTACAAGATATTTTTTAAATATTTATGCACGAGTCTGGATCATTTTGTATACCGTACCTCTGCGACGGCGTAGTTTAATTAAAACAATACCAAACATAAGAATCGATGAACTTACTATAGCTATAATCTTAATATAACCTTCCCCTGTCCTCGCCAACTCATCATAAGTGGTATTAGACACAGCTAAGCCAACAGGATCTCTAACAATACCAGTGGTTGGATCAAGGTCTAGTTCTCCATTATCTATTAAGGTGTATGTAAGTACTAGGTGATGTTTACCATTAATAGTTGCTTCAGTAACCGTAGCTCCGGCTGAACCTGGTAGGTTGCTGTAGCTATTGGTATTAGGGTTAAACTTACGGGGAGTTACTTGGCTTGGAAGTAAGTTGGTTTCAAAGGTTAAGACTATTTGGTTGTTAGTTTGGTTAGTGGTCATTTGGAAGTTAACTAAGCCTAGTGGATATTGGTTAGCACTATCTTGAGTAGCTAGGCTAGATTCTGGAACTGTAGAACTTGAAGTTATGTTAGTGCCAGTTGGAGTTGTTAGGGTTACTGGGCGCAGGGAGAAGGCAGAGATAGAACTGGCGGGAGTTACCAAGCCTACAGTATTAGTGCTACCATTTTCGACCGGAGGGGTTTCGGTTTCTTGGGTAGCTAGGTATATTGAACCTCCAAGGACAGCAGAAGCGAGCTTAGTGCCGTCGCCCGAGGAAGTTATGGACATCCAATATCTAGTGCCAGCGGAGGTTTGCTCGGTCCAGGTGACGCCTGAGTCGCCACTCGTGTAGATGTAGCCACCGAGCACTCCGGCAGTTAACTTAGTGCTGTCGCTTGAGGAGGCTATAGATTGCCAGTATCTAGTGCCAGCGGAGGTTTGTTCGGTCCAGGTGACGCCGGAGTCGCCACTCGTGTAAATGTAGCCACCAGATACTGCAGCGGCAAGTTTAGTGCCGTCGCTTGAGGAGGCTATGGAAGACCAGTCCCTGGCTCCAACGGAGGTTTGTTCGGTCCAGGTGACGCCGGAGTCGCCACTCGTGTAGATGTAGCCACCGTATGCTACAGCGGCAAGTTTAGTGCCGTCGCTTGAGGAGGCTATGGAAGACCAGTCCCTGGCTCCAACGGAGGTTTGTTCGGTCCAGGTGACGCCGGAGTCGCCACTCGTGTAGATGTAGCCAGTATTCCACACGACGGAAGCTAGCTTAACGCCGTCATCACTAGTCACTATAACATTCCATATTCTACTACCGGCGGAGGTTTGTTCGGTCCAGGTGACGCCGGAGTCGGTGGAGGTGTAAATGTAGCCACCAGATACCGCAGCGGCAAGTTTAGTGCCATCATTACTGGAAGCTACAGAAATCCAGTCCTTATTCCCTGCTGAGGTTCTCTCGGTCCATGTAACTCCAGAATTAGTTGAGGTATATATGTAACCATTATTTGAAACTGCAGCCAACTTGGTGCCATCGCTAGAAGAAGTGATAGATATCCAGTTTTTTATATCGGTTGTCTTTTCAGTCCAACTAGATCCACCGTTAGTGGATATGACTATACTCCCGTCAATCGTTACTGCAGTTAACTTAGCGCCATCAGATGAAGATGCTACTGACCACCAGTGCCTAGTACCGGCTATAGTCCGCTCAGTCCAAGTAACCCCGGAATCTATAGAAGTAAAAATTGATCCAGTATTAAATATACCTCCGACCTGAGCAACTAGTCTTGCACCATCAGACGAAGATGATATCGTAGACCAATGTCTAGATCCTGCTCCAGACTGAACTGTCCAAGTAGCTCCGGAATCATTTGATGTTACAATTGACCCAGGACCACCAGCAGATGCTGCTAAATTAACACCATCAGATGAAGATGCAATACTTCCGTAATATCTATTGCCAGATGACACCCTGGCAGTCCAGGTGGCACCAGAGTCAGTAGAGGTATAGACGTAATCTCCATTAACTACGGCCGATAACTTTGTGCCATCGGATGAGCTAGCTACCGAGTACCAAAGCCTTATACCAGAATTAGTCTGCTCGGTCCAGGTGGCACCAGAATCAGTCGATGTATAAATATAACCTCCGTCAACAGTTGCTGCAAGCTTTGTTCCATCGGATGAGCTAGCTATGTCTGTCCAGTTTCTCGTACCAGCATCACTCTGCTCGGTCCAGGTGGCACCAGAATCAGTCGATGTATAAATATACCCACCATTAACAGTGGCTGAAAGTTTTGTACCATCAAATGAACTTGCTATAGATGACCAACTCCTGGACTCCGCTCCAATTTGAGTAGACCACGTTATACCGCCATTAGCAGAAGTATAGATGCCATTATTGTTGGCTACAGCCGCAATCATATTACCATCAGCAGATGAAGCTACGCTTGTCCAATTATACTTATCTGCCAGCAAGTCTGTGTTAGATTTTTGCCAACTAAATGTTCCGTTGGTTGCGTTTACAGTTTTCAGTGGAGAGACCACTGAAAACAGTACATACACAAGCACCGTAGTTACTGTAGAAAGTTTAATTAATATTTTTTTTGCTATGCCTAACTTTTGATAGTAGCCTTTTTTCATGCTATATTTTTTTATATTTAAAAATTTTTGTCTCCCAAAACCCATAAAGTCCTTGGCCTTTCGTTCCGCTTTTTGCGTTTTATTTAATTTTTATTACCTACAACACATACACTAAATTAGTCTAAAATTAGACAATTTAGCATAATACTAATGTTTAGATTAATTGACTACAATCAAAATGTCAACAAGATTTTTTAATAACTAATACAAATATTTTGTATTAACAATATTACTTCAGTTCTTGTAAAGCCCAGTCTTTTTGTGGATCTCTGTTATTGTTAAAGTCTTCTTCGGTCAACTTAACTTCTTCATCAGGCTTAATACCCTCTTTGTTAACATTAACGCCCTTAGGGGTAAACCAATGTGCTACGGTAACTTTAAGTTGCGCACCATCTTCTAGGTCTACTATCTCTTGCACACTTCCCTTGCCATAAGTTTTTTCACCAACAAGCTTAGCCACTCCGTGATCATGCAGTGCGCCCGCCAAAATTTCACTTGCGCTTGCGCTGCCTTCATTAATCAAAATTACAGTTTCTACATTATTCAATATTGGGTTATTTCCTGTCTTGAGTGTAGATTTTGTTCTGCCGCCTTCTTTTTCTACTACAACAACTTGATTGTCCATCCAAATACCCGCAACCTTCACAGCAGAATCTAACAATCCTCCCCCATTATTCCTGAGGTCAACTATTACTTTTGTAACATTTTTAGACTTAAAGTCTTGTGCAGCCTTATTTGCTAAATCTGCTGTATCATCTCCAAATCTAGATATTTTAATATATCCTACGTTACCCTCTAATACGCTACTTTCTACACTGGCAACAGTAATTTTTGCCCTAACAATCGGTACTTCAATCTGAGCCCCATCTCTTATAAGCGTGAGCTTTACAGGTTGATCCTGCATCACCTCTAATCTTTTTTTACAGCTTCTCCAATGCTTAGCTTAGTGGCGTCTTCATCATTAATTTTATATATAATATCCCTAGCCCTGACACCAGCCTTTTCGGCCGGAAAACCACTAAGGGGCGTGCTAACCATAACGCTACCATTTTGCTGAATCAGCTCGGCGCCAATTCAGTAAATGTTCCGTTTAAATCATCATTAAATAAAGCGGCTTCTTTAGCGCTCATGTAGGTTGTGTGTATGGATCGCCAGAAGCATCAACTAAACCCTTTAGCAAGCCGTCTTGTAGACTTTGGGTATCAGAGTTTGCCATCGTACTTCTTCTTCAATATTTCATAGACTTTTTCTGTACTATTGAAGTCCAGGTTTTGACTAAGTGCTTGGTTACCCTTGTTTGTATATGGTGCAAAAACCAATCGCCCAGGGTCTGAAAACGATTACCAAATACAAATGCCACGATTACCAATAAGATGACTGTGCCGTATGTTACCTGTTTTTTTGCCCCCTCAAGTTGCCCTCACTTTCATTCATACCTTAAAGATTGTACCATGGTTATATAAATTTATGAACGACATTTTTAAATACACTCCCCTGGATGAAACTGAGTTCCAAAAAATAGCATCTGAGATGGGCTCAGCAAACTTACCGATTGAACAAACTCCAGTCTGGGGAAATTTTGACAATCACATTAAGGGCAGAAAGTTTCTTGGTAGTTTCAAATACACAGGCTCTGATGATTCATTAATAGCCATAGCCAGCGCAACGTTATATAAGCAAAAAGGTCGTAATTGGATATGGATCAAACATGGCCCAGTTTTTAAAACTACGCCCGATACGCAAACTATTGAAAGAATTTGCAATACTTTTAGGCATCAGTTTTCAGACTCGCAGTACAAGACATCCCTTTTCATAAGACTCAGCACACCAGCCAAAACCAACTCACTTAAAACTCCGTTTGAACATACAATGTATGATCAAACAATTATTATTGACTTAAATAAGTCAGAAGATGAGATTTTAAGCGACATGAATCAAAGTGGTAGACAGGGCTACAGAAGAGCAATTAAAGCCGGTATCAAAGTACATGAAGTTAAAAAAAATCAAGTTAAGATATTTCAAGATCAGTGCTATCCAATTCTACTAGAAACCGGTGAACGAGGAGGCTTTGGCGTACATCCATTGGCGATCTACACTACTTTGCTTGAATGTCTTTCAGAGAATGCCAGACTATATGTAGCCACATTAGATAAAGTAATTATTGCTTGGGCAATTACTACAGAATACAATAAGCGCTCGCTATACTACTATGGTGGCAGTAACATCTTAGCCAGAGACACCTATGCTCCGTATCTACTTCATGTAGAAATAATCAAAGATATGAAAAAACACGGGAATCTCAGTTATGACTTCATGGGCATTGCTGGTAAAAACTACCCCAGTCTGGCGAATGTTACCCAGTTTAAAATGAAGTTTTCTAAAAATATCACGGATGTAACTGAAGCCTATGATCTACCATTCAGTAATATGAGGTACTGGCTGTTTTCGAATCTCTTGAGACTAAAACGTAAACTGCGCTAAAAGTGTATAAATTCTAATCCCGCTGACGATATCCACATCTCCGAATATTCACCATTTACTGCGTAATTATACTGACTAACATACACGCTACTTCCGCTAACTGCCTCAACATACATAACATGTCCGTAGTACCCTGCCATCGAAACTGCTACATCACCCACTCTAGGGGCCCCATCAACTGGAATTCCAGCAGCCCGAGCATTGGCAGGCCACTGATTCGCATTACCACGACCACCCCAATAAGGCATATGTCGTCCAGATTGGTAAACCTTCCAAGCTGTATAGCTCACACATTCTCTATTATACATTCCCCAGCTATCGACTAAAGAATCTTGTGGTGCATTTGCCCATTTAGCAGGATATCCACCCTTTGCAGGATCGCCAGCGACTGCAGAACCGCCAAGCTTGGCGTTAGCTGCGCGCTGCTGAGCTCGTAAGACTGCAATTTGCGAACTCTGCTCCTTAACCTGAGCATCAAAAGCAGCCTTGTCTTGATTGACACCTGCTAGTTTTGCGCTTGCTTCAGTGTTCTTTTGGTCCAGGGTACCTCTAAGAGTTTTTTGGTCATCTAGTATTTTAGTTACTTCCCTGCGTTGTTCGTCTAGTTGTTTTTTTAGACGTTCAATCTCATCCATCGTGCTGCTGATGTTTTCTTTAATTCTGTCTCTGTACTCTTGCTTGTCTACAAAGTCACCTAGATTTTTACTTGAAGCGATCATTTCTAGTGGTGAAATGTCGCCTTCGATATACATCGAACGGATGTTGGCGGATAGTAAGTCTTTCTGTTCACCAAGGCGTTTTACGGCTGAGTCTATTTGTTTTGTGAGGTCGTCTTGTTTGGCGGTGTTGATATCTATTTGAGCTTGGATTGAGGCAATTTGGTTGCTGAGTTCATTAATTTCACCCTGAATTCCTTGCGCCTGACCCGCCAAAGCACCTGAAGAGGCTTCATTTTGAGCCTTTAATAGCTCCAGGGCCTTTATCTGCTCTTCATATTTATCTGCCTTAGTAATAACCGGACCAGTAACAGCCGTAATTACAACAACGCTGGCAATTATTAAGGGTGTTAGTTTTGGTATTTTTTTACTGCGGTTTTTGTATTGGACCATAGTATTTATTATAATAGCATAAGCATCTTAATTTTTCAAGTGTGACGATTGTCAGCTTAGCTACAGTTAGCTTCCTGCATGTGTGCATAAATTGAAAGTAGCCCGCCGTGATCGATCATTGCCATGCATCCGAAATACCAATGACCAACCAACTGCTGAGACCAGCCTTTATATAAAGTACCTCCCTCAACTGCCTTTATGCCAGTGCCAGCGCTTACTCCAAAATCTATACCATCATGCCCTGCTGAACCATACCCATATTTGTATGGATTTACTCCGAAACCTTGTGTCACAGGTCCGTTTACTGGGACTATCCATCTGTTACCCAGGTAATTGTAAGGATCTACTGCCACACCATTTACTTGTGCCCTAAGATGCAAGTGCGCTCCAAATGAATTTCCCGTATTACCAACCGTACCTATGATCGAGCCCTGTGAAACAACACCAGAACTTGGTAAGTTTCTGACGTCAACTCTAGATAACGCAGCTTGAGCTGCAGCAATGTCCTTTTGTAACTTAACGATCTCGGCAGACCTTTCCTTAACCCGAGCATCAAAAGCAGCCTTGTCTTGATTGACACCTGCTAGTTTTGCGCTTGCTTCAGTGTTCTTTTGGTCCAGGGTACCTCTAAGAGTTTTTTGGTCATCTAGTATTTTAGTTACTTCCCTGCGTTGTTCGTCTAGTTGTTTTTTTAGACGTTCGATCTCATCCATCGTGCTGCTGATGTTTTCTTTAATTCTGTCTCTGTACTCTTGCTTGTCTACAAAGTCACCTAGATTTTTACTTGAAGCGATCATTTCTAGTGGTGAAATGTCACCTTCGATATACATCGAACGGATGTTGGCGGATAGTAAATCTTTCTGTTCACCAAGGCGTTTTACGGCTGAGTCTATTTGTTTTGTTAGGTCGTCTTGCTTGGCGGTGTTGATATCTATTTGAGCTTGGATTGAGGCAATTTGGTTGCTGAGTAGTTGAATTTCTCCAGCAATACCACTTGCTACTACGCCTAACCCATGCGACAACTGCTCGGCCTCTAGCTTTTGTTGTTGTTTATTATTAATTTGATCTTGCATCTCTTGGATGGTAGCACCAAAAGCTGGTTGCGCTATGAACATAAAACTCATCAAGATAAGTGTTGATTGTTTAATAATTTTACGAAATATATTCATTTAACATAACCTTCTACTTGGTAACTTTTATTTTTAAATGCTTCCTTATGGCTAGGTACGATGAGAATGAGCCAATTATTATTCCGACAACGATTGTTGCAGGTACAAGAATAAAAATCATAGACTTGAAATCATGTACTGTCGGTTGAACCTCTTCTACAAATTCACTTAATTTTGGAGCCTGAGCTAAGACCAATAGATAAAATACTGATACAGCAAAGACACCTGCTATCAAACCGTATATCCCAGCCTCTACTAAAAATGGGCCTCTTATGTACCATTTACTAGCTCCAATGAGCTGCATAATCTCTATTTCATCTTTGCGATTAAATATAGTCATGCGTATCGTGTTTAATATCACCAAAATTGAAATTGCTCCAAATATCACACTCGCAATCAAGCCAGCATTTCTTAAGAACTTTGCAATACTTCCAAGTCTGTTAACAGCAGTTCTTTTAGCGTCATCCTTGTATGAATCCTTGTCTACGATAGCCTTATACTTTTCTTGCCTCGTGACCTTAACTACCTCTTGGAGTTTGCTGGTTTCTAAAGTTTTGACTCTAATACTTGCTGGCAAATAGTCAGTTTGTGCAATTGCTTGTAAAGTTTTAATATCGTCTTTATTCTGGGCCTCAAAGCTAGCTTTAGCATCTTCTTCTGATATATAAGTAACTTCTTTCACTCCAAGTTCAGGATTGTTTCTTAATGCTGTCGAGAGTTTATCTATCTGACTTTTGCTAACGTCAGCTTTGAAGAATATCGAAACATCTATTTTATCTTCAAAAGATTTAATAGTGTTTGTAGAAGTCATGCTGGCGAAAATAGTTAACAGTATGGAAAATAGCGTGATACTCATCACGACAGTTGCCGCGGTCGAAAGCCATGCGTTCCGAATGAAGCTGTGTGCGCCAGAAATAAACACCCGGCGAATATTAACCAATTTACGCCTAAAGCTACTTCCCTGCATTACGATTTTCTCCCAGCAACATCTTGCGACACCTTGCCACCATCTATCGTAATTACTCGGCGCTGCAACTTGTTAACAATTTCTTGATTATGCGTAGTCATTAGTACAGTAGTGCCGTGTTGATTAATCTTCTCTAAAACAGAAACGACATCCCATGCATGTTTTGGATCTAGGTTTCCGGTTGGTTCATCAGCAATCAATATTTTAGGTTGTCGAACAACCGCCCTTGCTATCGCGACTCGCTGTTGCTCACCACCAGAAAGCTCTTTAGGGAAATTATGCTCTTTACCATTAAGGCCAACGAGATCTATTACTTTTGGAACAGTAAATTGGATCTCTTTATTTGTCATACCTACAATCTCAAGAGCAAAAGCTATATTTTCAAATACAGTTCTATTAGGCAACAGTTTGAAATCTTGAAAAATTGTACCTATTTTACGACGTAATAATGGCACCTCCCTGTCTTTCAGCCTATCGTAATCTACACCACCAACCACTATTTTTCCACTGGTTGGCTTCTCTTCACGAGTGAGAAGCTTTAGCAAGGTTGATTTTCCGGCACCCGAGCTTCCTACAATCAACACAAACTCTTTCGGAGCAATGTGAAGTGACACTCTGTCGAGAGCCAGTCCCTTTTTCCCATATTTTTTTGTTACTCTATCCAGTAGTATCATGCTTATGTATTGTAACAAATAAATAGATTATATAAAACCTAAAAAAGCAAACAGCATACTACTAACTTATAGCTCTTCCGAGAGTACAGGTATCTTTAACGGCGCAAGTGCCGCAAAATTGTCTTACTCGGCCGGGCTGTTTTTCTCCCTGGCCAGTAATCAATAATTCGTGTAGCGCCTTCCTGCCTCCGCACGCCATTTTACTATCAGGTACTTCTGCCTCGGAGCCAACCAGAAGACTCATATGATCTATTGTGTCATCATTTTTAGCGACCAAACTATCTAATTCAATTTTTCTGTATTTTGAAGCCATAATTATTCAATACTAGTTGAAATAGCATAATTTGCAAGCATAATTAGTTTAAAAATTTTTCCAGATCACCATCTAGTACACTTTTAGCATCTTTAACTTCAAATTTTGTACGTGTGTCTTTGACGAGCGTGTATGGGTGTAGAACATAGTTTCTAATCTGATTTCCCCATGCTGCCTCTGTATTTGGACCTTTAAGTTCTGAGATTTTTTCGGCATGCTGCTCTATCTGAAGTTGCGCCAGTTTAGACCGCAAGATTTTCATAGCGGTTTCTTTATTTTGCAGTTGCGAGCGTTCATTTTGAATAGATACCACAATATTGGTTGGAATATGGGTAATACGCACTGCGGAATCAGTAGTGTTCACACTCTGCCCACCATGACCACCGGCCCGGAATACATCAACTCGAAGATCCTTTTCATCAACCGCCACTTCATCTGGCGCATCAATTTGCGGCAACACCTCTACCATTGCAAAGCTTGTTTGGCGAAGATTATCAGCATTAAATGGGCTCAACCGTACCAAGCGGTGTACGCCATGCTCTGATTGTAGTTTGCCGTAAGCGTTCACCCCGCTCACCGAAATGACGGCAGACTTAATACCAGCCTCATCACCAGCCGATTCTTCCACCACCTCAGCCTTATAGCCTGCTTTTTCTGCCCAGCGTAAATACATCCGCAGCAACATCGCCGTCCAATCCATGGCATCAACGCCACCAGCACCTGCCTGTAGCCGCAAAATTGCATCATGGTCATCATACGGCCCGTTATATCTCAGCTCTTTTTGTAAACCTTCAAATATTTCTTCAGCCTCTGTTAACTGCTTTTCGATATCACCCCTCAGCGACTCATCATCTAACGCCGCCAACTCTCTAAGATCCAAGATCTGAGCCCCAAGCTCTCCCCACGGCCCCACCTGAGCCGAAAGCTTCGCCTGCTGCTTTGAAATCTCCTGCGCCTTCAAATTATCCTGCCAAATCGCCGGATCTTCCAACTGCCTAGTCAGTTCCACCAACTTCTCTTCTCGCTCCGAAAAACCCGCTTCATCCCAAGCTTTTTGCACACTACCCTGTAACTCAGTAATCTTTTTCAGTAAATCTTGCATGATCATATTATACACTCGAATCATAAAACCCTCGATACCACCCCGAACTTTCTGCCTGGCGAGGACTGTCCTCGCCAGGCAACTTCCCTGCGCATATCAGAGGCATCAGGGTATCAGTTGTAATATACCCCAGTCGACTTAATCCTGGTCAGGCCTTCACGCCAGCCTCGCTTTGTGGGGTATATTATTTAGTTTAAGAGACAGCGAACCCCAAGCCCGAAGTAGCGATCGGTGCCGTTACCGCTGGCCGGACTGACAACGCCAGAGTTGAAGTACGCGGCGAACGCGCCGTCTGCATAGTCCGGGTAGGCCATAGCCGACCACAAGCCGCCGTAGCCACCGCCACCCTGGCCGTAGAAACCGCCCCACCAGTGGCCTGCGGAGACCCCCTTAAACGGTCCATCGTGTTGCCAGAGAGCGATGTTTGGTTCTCCGTTATTTGCACCGTTGCCAGTACCGCCAAAGGCTATATCGAGTGCAGAGAATTCTCCACCAGGACCGCCTGTTGGTAGTCGCCAGTTGGCGGGACAGATGCTGTATGGTGCGTTGCCAGCGGTTTCATCGTGGGAGGTTCTGGATTCTCCGGCGGTGGCGGCGGACCAGTTGTAGAGGTAGCCGTAGTTGGTGACGCCTTCGCCGGTGTCTCCGGGGACTGGCCCGTAAGCTCCAGGGTTATCGTAATCAGCAAGACCCACATTAGAGACTTGTGGGAGGGTGAAGTTGCTGGCTATATTGGTGTCTTCTGGGGTTAGTAGTGTGGAACCAGAGGTGCTACCTAGCTTTAGGTTGTCTAACATCCAGCAGTTGCCATCAGCTAGTTTAGCGACTTGGTAGATTTGGTTATCTCCTCTAGTGTCGGTGAGTTCTATGACAGCCTCTTCGTTAGAGCCAGTGTAGGTTGGTAGAGTGTTGCACTGTGCGGTTGTGAATGACTGCAGGGTGGCGAGTTCTTCCTCTACTTCGTTATCAGCGATGCTGTAGTTGAGCTTGAGCTCTTTGGTGCCTGGCGTGACAGTGCCATCGATGGTGAACTCTAGAGTTACTTCGGTGGTGTCTGGGGTGTTGGTGGGGTTGGCTTCTGTGGTGGTTTTTAGAGTGAGGGCTGGAGCGCCAGCGGTAAGGTCGGTGCTGGTAGTAATGTCGCCACCTTTGAGTTTTATGGATATATCGGGTTCTGGTTGGCTGAGGTTGGCGGTGAGTTTGTAGCCGGTGGGGTTGGTGGTGCTGGTGGTGAGGTCGGTGGTTGCTTGGGCTGTGCCTCCTCCTTCTGGGACTGTGATGGTCAGGTTGGTTTGGTCAGAGGCTATGGTTAGGGCTGGGGTAGCTGAGGCTGTTGGGAGATTGAAGGCTAAGGCAGTGGTTGCAAGTGAAAGGAAGATGATGGCACTAAGGCTACGGAAGTTAAGCTTGGTGTGTTTAGTGTGTTTGGTGTATTTGGAGTGTTTAGCAAGAAAGCGCCAAGTGAGGATACTGGTGGTGATGAGGGCTATGGCTATGAGGGCGATGGTGAGTAATGAGCCGCCGGTTGAGGCGAGGTTGCCGTTTTGATTACCGATGAATATGTTGAGGGTTTGGGTTATGGTTTGGGATTGCACTTGGGTTTTCTCCTTAGTTGACGCTAAATATTTGATTATGGATTATGGATTTTTGATTACAAATTATTGAAACTTCCGTATTCCATATTTCTTATTTCTTATTTCCTGCCTCATTCCACTTATGTCTATTATAATACCCCCCCCCGATAGTTTTCTGCAAGAAAATAAACCCGAACTACGAAATAGATGGGTCTACAGTGCAATTGTTTGGTTGTGAGTCTGAATCTTTTTGTAATCGAAGTCCGTGCTAGGTACATTAAACGGCAACTTGTAGTCATGTATTTTTTGTGCCATATGATATGCCAAGCGAAGTTCATCAACCTCGCCAACACATTCAAACGGCTTCATAACACTGTCGACGCCCAGTAGGCCTTTGAATGTTTCTGTTAACATTGGGTTTGCAAATAGGTCTTGTCCGTCAAATAGTGATTGTAGTTCTTTTGGTGCAACAAATGGTGCAAATAACAGATAGCTGTTAGCACATTTCGGGCATTCGCCACACCATTTTAATTTTGTGTTGTCAGTTCCCTGCTGATAGTTTGCTCGGTTACATGACGAGAATGCATGACCACATTTTTCCCAACACTTTTCAACAAATAACTCGGCAATTCGTAGCTCTGAAAAACCGCGGAGCGGCGAGCCGACTTGCAAATCTGGGGAGACATAATCATGAACATACTTTGCAAAAAGCTGTTCAGCCTCCCAGGTTTTTGCCCATTGATGATTAACAGGCATATCACCCATGTATGCATGTGCCTCTGCACCTTCGTTGCCTATAGCAGCAAGTACAGTATCTTTGCCCTGCCAAATAGCATCTATGAGTGCATAACTAAGAACTATATATGTTACTGGCACATGACCGTTTAACGCACCCCGCACTGATGCAGACTTCAAGGCCGGCATATCAAGCGTGCGCCTTACGGTTTGCAGCGGCCGACCAAGCTGATTTAGTATCTCAGGATAAGCATTACTATAACGAATGTACCAGGGTGAAAACTCGGTATTCTCTTGTTCTAATAGCGAAGCCAGCAATAGTGAATCTTTGCCACCACTTTGCAACACTATACTACCCTTACCCATATAATTTACGGCTGCTTCTTTTTTATCGACATATTTGAAAACAGGCATTTCTTCAATAGAGATATTGTTTTCAAAATAGAATTGGCTTAATCCCTCGTGATACAACTTCATTAAGAATTTAGCCTGCCACTCATCTGGTTCGGCTGCTTTGAAAATTATATTTTTTGTTGGGAATGTCTTATAGTACGAAGTACCTACGGTATAAAATGCCAGCTGAAGAGCACTATCTAACACCTTAGTATTAACGGCATCGGCCTTCAAATCCACTGTAAGCTGTAGTTTTTCAATAAAATTCTGCTTACTATCAAAACTATATTTAAATTCCGCAAGACCAGTGTTTTCATCGAAACTATAGCATTCAAAAATAAAGTTTGTATATTGTGATTGATATGCCATTTAAAATCCCTGTACTATCTGCTTAAACTGTTCGCCACGTTCTTGAAAGTTTTTGAACATATCAAAACTTGCGCAACCTGGGCTAAAAACTACTACGTCACCCGGTGTAGCAATGCTACGAGCCAAAGAAATAATATCTATGAATTTATCTGTTTGCAATATTTCAAAGTTAGTAAAGCTGATTTTGGTAAATTCATCGGCGACACGCTGTTTTGTTTGACCAATTAACAGAACTTTCTTAATATTTGAGGCTTCTGCAACTGTAGTTGCGAGCTGGCTATAATCAAGACCTCTATCAAAACCCCCACAAATTAGAATTATTGGTTGGGTGAATGATTTAATAGCCGCCGCCGTTGCCCCAGGTGCTGAAGAATAGCTGTCGTTATAGTACTTTACACCATCTTTCTCGCGCACAAACTCTAGCCGATGAGGTAATCCAGTAAACTCACGAATAGCCCTCTGGACTGCCGTAACCCCTGGGTCATATTGCCATGCTGCGGTAATTGCGGCACAAATATTTTGTAAATTATGCTCACCAACAAGCCCTACTTCATCTACTTCTGCAACCGCCACATCACCGATTATTATTTGATTCGCCACAATGTGGGCTCCGCTCAATTTCATATACTGTTTTTTATGCCTTGATGGAGACTGGCTTGAAATCTCAGCAGCAAATGTATTTTCTGGGTGATAAATAATAACATCGTCGTCATCTTGATGTCTGGCAATATTAGCCTTTGCTTGAACATACTCTTCCATTGAAGCATGCACATCTTGATGATCGGCTTCAATCATAAGCACAACAGCTGTTTGAGGTGATTTTTCAAGATCCCATAGCTGAAAGCTAGAAAGCTCAAATACCACGATGTCATCTTCTGATATATATGGCAAAATATCTAACGCCGGAACACCGATATTGCCCAAAAGATGAACCGTATGACCGGCATTCTTCAAAATCGCCGCAATCAAACTGCAAGTAGTACCCTTACCCTTAGTACCCGTGACACCGATAATTGGAGCTGGACACTGCTTAAAGAACTCATTGGTAGATGACCAGATCTTGCCATCGGTATGTATGTGACTAGGGTTTAAACTAGCGGTCCTCACAACAAGGTCAAAACCTGATATATTTTGAAATACACCATCACCAAGCTCTGACTGCACTCCATTAGGGATGTCGTTGGCTATATCCGTGTTTTCATCAAAAATTTTGATATCAGCACCGAGCGCACTCCAGTATCTATAATTTGATTGACCCTCGACTCCGTAACCTGCGATTGCAACTTTCATCGAGCTAGCCCTTCGGACTGAGAAATATGGAATATGGAATATGGAATATGAATAAGAGACATGGATTGCCCTGCCCCGCTTTTCATATTTCTTATTTCTTTTTTCATGGCTCTACTTCCACAACTTACCGAGCTCGGTATATAGCTCGTTAACAAACTCTTGACTGCAATTGCCCAATACGCCAAAATCCCACAAGGCCTCTTTATGAAAAGATCTAGCAATTGCCGTAACACGCTTAGTTGTCACGCCCTTAATCCTTTCAGGAACCCGATAGTAATCCATAACCTCTCCAGCCATAGAATACTCACTGCTATAGCCGCTCAAAATACTACCCACGGTTTGTGCGCTCATCTGAAAACTGCCTAAAGAAAAGTTCTTGGTAGCCTTCAAGATATCTGGTGTAGTTCCATTATTCAAAAGCGACTTGAGGTGTTTTATGATAACCTTCATTACTTCTTTTGCGTTGTCTTGGCTAACTTGAAAATCAAAATCCCATACGCTGTAATCATGCCCCCTACTTCCGGAAGACCAAATATGATAAGCTAGGCCGCGCTCGCGAATTTCGCCTAAAATTAATGAATCCATGGTGGCAGTCAATATATTGTTGAGCGCATTCAGTGCATCTAGTTCTGCTTCGGATATTCGGTATGGCAGTAACATACTGAAAGAAATATAAAGTGATTCTACTGTTTTATTCTCAACATACAGCGGGGTGTCCTGCTTTTTAAAGATTGTTTTTGGCAGATCGATCAATTCCCCTTGAGGTAATTGGAGCTTCTTTTCAATTATATTAACGATCTTATCTTTTCGACCCTTCAAATTGCCTGCAATTATAAATCTTACGTTTTCTAGATTATGTGTTTTTTTGTAATGCTTTCTTATATCTTCAATAGTGATGTCGTTAAGCTTGTTCAACCTTTCTCTGTCACCTTTGACTAGAAACCCTACTCTTTCCGACATAGCAATGCCAAGTTGTCTAAAATAGTTTGTCAGATATCCGCTTAGCTCTTCTTTAACATTCCCCATTTCTGCGGAAAACTCTTCCTGTAAAAACATGGGCTTGCTTATAGAAAGCATTAAAAGATTCAATATACGCTCCCATTCAAAATCAGCGCATTCGCCAACATAGCCAACCGTGTAAGTGTTTGTGTAGGCATTGGAATAGGCGCCATTCTTTTTTACTTCAGCCTCAAATAACCTGGCTTTTCTATATTCCTGGTTGGCACCGCAAAGTAAATGCTCCATTATATGCGGTACTTCCCATTTGCCGTCATCCGCTAAATAATATCCAGCTCTGAGGCAAAAATCGTAGTTAATAACCTGCGCACCAGGCACATCTATCAACAAGCCTTCGACGCCATTTTTTAATTTAACTTCTTTAACTTTATGTTGCATACAAACTATAGTTTAACAATTATATTAGCTGCTGAATAGACGAAATAATCTGTCGCTCAACTTTTTTGTACTAGTGTTTTTTTCTTCGGTTCTGGCGCTGTTGTTTGCGTGATTTTTTTATTCCAGATTTTGTTTTGCTTACTGGAACCTTAACTCTTTTTACTACAGTACCTTCAAAATCTTCGGCAGAAGTAGCAACTCCGGTGGTAATTTGATTTGCATTATCCGTAGAATTCTTTGCCATTTTTGTTAACTCTGTTTCAACAGCCTGCTGAATTTGATGTGGCTGTAAATGATTTAACCCTCTAACTACCTCGTTGCGGAGTGTTGATTGCATTTGCTCAAAAAGGCCTTGCCCTTCTCGGCGATACTCTACTAGTGGATCTTTTTGACCAATTGAGCGCCACCCAATTCCACTGCGCAAGTGCTCCATGTTTTCAAGATGTTCCATCCAGAGCTGATCTAGTACCTGCATCACAGCCTCTCGCTCAACTTGACGCATGACATCGGTTCCCAGCGCCTCTTCGCGGTCGACATATAACTCGTAAGCATATTCTTTAAAGCTCTTAACACGAGCCTTGATATCCTCGGTGCCTTTTAAGTCCTTCATTTGCTTTTGCCCAAATGGGAATGTAGCCTCAAGCTCACGATAAAATTCTTTACCATCATTTATATGCTCGTTTGCCCAGCTCTCAGCCTCTTGTTCTACCATTAATTTAATTTGCTTGCTAATATCCTCGGCCAAAAGAGCGCGTTTTCTAATTGTATAGACTGCCTTACGGTGCCTGTTCATTACGTCGTCGTACTGAACAACATTTTTACGAGTATCAAAGTTGTAACCTTCCACCTTCTTTTGAGCATTTTCAAGCGTCTTGCTCACAGCTCTGTTTTCAATAGCTTGATCCTCTTCAACGCCAAGCTTTTCCATCAGTGAGGCGATTCGGTCACCACCAAAAATACGCATTAAATCATCTTCACAAGATACGTAAAATTGTGTCATACCAGGGTCACCCTGACGACCGCAGCGACCACGTAGCTGATTGTCAATTCGTCTAGACTCATGGCGTTCAGACCCCAAAACCACTAAACCACCTAGCTCTTTAACTCCTTCTCCAAGCACAATGTCCGTACCGCGACCAGCAATGTTTGTAGCAAGAGTGACGGCGCCTTTTTGACCGGCTTTAGAAACTATTTCCGCTTCACCTTCATTGTTTTTTGCATTTAAAACTTGATGTGGAACCTTAGCCTCTGTAAGTAAGCCAGAAAGTAGTTCGTTTTTCTCAATAGAAACCGTACCTATAAGTACGGGCTGTCCTTTTTTATGAAGTGTCTTAACCTCATTAATTAAGGCTTTGAATTTACCTAATTCAGTTTTATAAATCCTATCTGTGCGATCCTCACGAGCCACCGGTCTATTTGCTGGGATCTCAATAACATCGATGCCATAGATCTGATTAAATTCTTCAGCCTCGGTAGCGGCCGTTCCTGTCATACCAGAAAGCTTATCGTATAAGCGGAAGTAATTTTGGAACGATATTGTAGCGAGAGTCATACTTTCTTGCTGAACCTCAACCCCCTCCTTGGCTTCAATCGCCTGATGTAAACCTTCGTTATAACGCCGTCCGTGCATCAACCTACCAGTAAACTCATCAACGATTACAATCTCACCATCTTTTGTAATAACATATTCTTTTTCTCTATGGAATAAAGTTTCTGCCTTCAATGCCTGATCCATATGATAAATGAGCTTTATGTGTTCTGGATCATACAAGTTTTCAATCTTGAGCAATTTCTGTACTTTTTCAACACCAGAATCATTGAGCGCAACACTTCTACGCTTTTCATCTAGTTCATAGTCTTCAGGAACAAGCTTTCTCGCCACCTCTGCAAACATCGAGTAACCTGAGCCACTATCCATTGATGGTGCTGAAATAATCAAAGGAGTCCTTGCTTCATCTATTAAAATTGAATCCACTTCATCAACAATCGCAAAATTAAGCTCTCTTTGACGGAGATTATCGGCAGTATTAACCATGTTATCCCTAAGATAATCAAACCCGAATTCGTTATTAGTACCATAGGTTACATCCGCTGCGTAGGCCTCTTTTCTAGTACATGGTTTGAGGTGGCTCATTCTTTCATCAATATGGTCTTTATTAGAAAATTCAGGATCATATATAAATGAGCGATCAGCGACTATCACTCCAGTTGTGAGCCCAAGTGCATGATAAACCTGAGCCATCCAACCCGCATCTCGCTGGGCAAGATAATCATTCACGGTCACGACATGAACACCCTTGCCGGTAAGAGCATTGAGATACACCGGAGCTGTAGCGACGAGGGTCTTACCCTCACCAGTCTTCATTTCAGCCACATTGCCCTCATGAAGTGCCATACCCCCAATTAGCTGTACATCAAAATGTCGCATCCCAAGAGTCCTCTTAGATACTTCACGTACTACTGCAAAAGCATGTGGTAAAATATCATCTAAAGTCTTCTTATCTTTTAATTGTTTTTTAAATTCCTGCGTTTGTTTAGCCAACTTCTCTAAACTCATTTTTTCATAAACAGGCTCTAGCTCATTTATTGATGAGATGCGCTTCTTTAAGCGCTTCAGCGTCTTAGCTTGTGGATCTCCAAATATTTTTGTCAGCATTTTCTTCATATAAATTTTACCTCTCCTCTAACTCAGCAAATATCCACCCTACTATACATCAGATCACCAATAATTTCGAGACGATTTCGCTGCTATCGCAAATCATCAACCCAGCTTATACTTTAAGTATCGCTTAATAACTTACCCAAATTAGTTTTTCTATTAGCTATTACGTTGGTTGCGGAAAAATCGGCGCAGGACACCGTGGTGGTCTTGCTTATCTCCACCGTGAGTAGCTTTATACTTTTTAAGTTGCGTTTTTAGTTTGGTTTCAACAATATCAACTGCAGCAAACATGTTGACAGTCGAATCTTTTGCGGTAATCTTTTGGTCTGGCAAGTGCAAGATAACTTCACATTGGTATTTATCTGTCTTCGTTTTTCTTTCTTCTAAGTTAACAGAAGCAATTAAACTTTTGCGAGCGTGCCTTGGGACAAATTTATCTAACTTTGATATCTTCTTGGTGACATATTTATCTAGTTCTTTGCTAACCTCGTATCTAATACCCGTAATATCAATGTGTTTAATCATGTTTACCCCCTCCTTACTATCTATTATACCCTTACATGCAAGCTATTAAAACTCACACTAAGTCTCTACGATTATTATATTTTTGATTTATTAGCCATGAATGGACGTAATACATCTGGAACAATTACGTCACCTTCTTTGGTCTGATAATTTTCGATAATTGCTATTAAGGGTCTTTGCGAAAATGCAGTTGCATCATTAGTATGTAACAACTCTACAGAACCGTCCGCTCTACGCACTCGGGTCTTCATTGCTCGAGCCTGGTAGTCTGTGATGTAATCAGCGGTATGTGTTTCACGATATGTCTGCTGGCTTGGTAACCACGCCTCGATATCAACCCCCTTAGCATTTGGTCGACCGATATCTGCCGTACATTTTTCTAAAACATGATACGGCAACTTCAGTTGATTCATTAAGTATTCTTGAATCGCTACCATGAATAAATGCTCATCCAAAGAAGTCTCAGGCGCGCAAAAGCTTTCCATCTCTAATTTATTAAATTGATGTAACCGGAATATGCCTTCGGTATCTTTGCCGTAGGTCCCAGCCTCTTTTCTAAAAGCCGTTGTATATCCAACATATCTAATAGGCAGTTCAGATTCTGGTAAAATCTCGTTTAAATATATAGGCGAGATCGTATGCTCCGCGCTAGCATTCATCCACAAATCTTCATCTTCAAATTTATAGGTTTGCTCTTCGCGGTTCAGGCGCCCAGTGGCTTCAAATACCTCCTTTTTAGCTACAGCAGGTGGTAAAATAGGGATAAATGGGTTAGAGCTTACATCAAGATTATTATCAGCAATAATCTGCTTTAGCACTTCTTCGTTGCCCAAGACGCTCATTCCAAATTGCCACAAAGCAAATTCTAAACGCACTAAATCACCCTTGGTATAAACAAATCGAGCTCCGGCAATTTTGGTAGCCCTCTCTTTATCTAGCCAGCCCTTAGATTCGGCTATTTGTGCATGATTTTTAACCTTGAAATTAAACTCTGGCTTCTCACCAACTGTTTTAATAATTACATTCTCATCCTCAGATTTACCCACCGGAACACTATCTAAGGGCATATTTGGTATTGTTTTTAAAAGATCAATAAACTCTTTTTCAACAGATGTTAATTGATGCTCCAGGTCTACAAGCTTCTCTTTTACTACCTTACCTTTTTGAACTTGATCTTCGCTCGGCTTTTGGCCTTTCATGCTATCTGCAATAGCATTACGCTCTCTTCTAAGCTCTTCAACTTGTTGCTGCAACTCAAGACGAGCCTTATCGAATCCTAATAATTGATTTACATCGACACTGTAGCCTTTTTGCAACGCCTTTTCTGCAACCAGCTCTGCATTTTCTCTGATAAATTTTATGTCTAACATAGTAATATTATAACCTATCTTCAATAGATTGCCCTACTGTATATCAGTAATTGAAACTCCTAAAATACCCTCTAACTCTTGCTGGGCAATACTTAATTTTGTGTAATTTTGTGGTTTATTTATTTTTACGCCTTTAGTAGTATTGTTAAATATTAAACTGATGACCGACGCCCCACTTGTCTGAGACGCATGTATAATAACCTCAGACACTGTATTAGTAAATTTATTTTTTACTATATCTAACCTGGTATCTTTAGGGATATTGCTAACAGAACATTTTAGATTCTTCAGCCTAGCATCCTGTGTCAATGCCGAAACAAAGTTTTGCAATTTAGAAGAGTCAACCCTAAACGAACTCCTAGTTTGCGACCAACCCACACTCGCTGAATCTTCTTTTACAAAAAAAGTATTTTCTTCATACGCAGTCTTGATCTTCTTTTTCAGATCATCGTCCAGCTTTAATGGATCATTTATACCTGAACATATTTTGTATGCATTAATATTAATTTCATTTAACCAATTGTTATCGGTATCAACCTCTAGCCACTTGTTATCGTATTTAGTGATTAAATCTTTGAGTAACTGCAAGCCCTCTTTTGAGTTATCAAGCTCTGAGCTATCGGCTAGAGCTGAAAGAACCTGTCGTAGATCAGAAACTTTAATATATTCAACATTATTATCTTTAATTATTTCATAATTTATCTGTTTGTTGCTTTTTTGATAACTTATATTAGCCTGAAATACATTATGATAATTAACATCTTTTATAAATGACCCTTTGTCCATTTTTGTAGCAAACTTTATATTAGATTCGCCAGCAGATCCAGCAGTAGCTTTTGTTTTGATTTCACCATTAATTTCTGAATAATCACTACCCACGCCCATCTCCATCATCTTCATAACTATACCCTGGTCGGCACTACGGCTAGACCAAAAATATACAATTCCAAACACTAATACAGTGCATAAAATTATTATTGCTGAGACTAGCTTTACTACGTTATGACTAGGCGCTTTTTGAACCCTAGATTTCCATTGCATAACTATTCTGTCGTAACTTTCTGAATAAATTCTTCTATCAATTTTAGTCGAGAATCACTATTTGGCCTATCAAGTCCAAACCATGACCATAAATTATGATCTGCATTTTTAATTAGCACTATGTTGGCATCGCCACCGGCACTCTGAACATTTTTTGTAAAGTTTTCAGCTTCAGCATAAGGAATGCTCTCGTCATTATCACCGTGAAAAATCAACATAGGCAGCAGCGTTCCGCCCTTAACATAACTTGAAGGGCTAGCATCATAGGCCTGACCATCATCTTGTAAATACAGTTTAATGTTAGTTTTTGTATTTTTAGAAAGTGCCTCAGACTCAAGATCATATATTGCACCGATCGAAATTACACCACTGACATCTGGCGAAAATCTCTAAATGACTCGCTAGAAAATTTGCTCGTATTAGATGCCATACCCGACACCAAAGCCAAATTTCCTCCAGCACTTTGTCCAGTAAGAATTATTTTACGACTATCGATATTAAATTGGCTAGCGTGAAACTTTAAGTATTTCACAGCACACTGCACATCTTTAACTGCACTAGGGAACTTTGCTCTACCAGAAAGATGATAATTAATAGAAGTAACCGCCACCCCTTTATCTACTAATTTGTAAAAGTATGGCGCCGAGCCACCCACCTTGCTCCCCCACTGCCAACCACCACCATGAACATAAATAACCAGAGGTACCGGTTTTTCAGAAATTGGCACCTTAATATCCAGTTTCTCGCCATTACAATATATTAAATTAGAAACCTCTAAGGGCCTTAAGTGATCCGCCTGCTCTCGCTGGTTCTTATTCCATAAAAAGTAGCTTCCACCAATTATTACCGAAGCTACTATGCCCAAAATAATTCCCAAATATAAATTTGAGTATACAGATTTTGATTTTTTAGAACCCTTATGTTTTTTAGCCACCCTCTTCATAACTTAACTATACCTTATTAATTCTTAATTCTGAACCTACGCCATATCAAACCATCTAGAAGCAAATGGCTAAAGTATCCAGTAACTGCAACACCGTAATAAATCATAGCCAACGATAAAATCTTTTCACTATATACATAAGGGACTATTAATATTGGTAATGGCACAACAAATACTGCCCATTTTTTATGCGTCCAACCTCTATGATGTCCGATAATTGGCAGCATTGCGATCAAGCCAAGATATGCCGAAGCCTGAAGCATACCTTGCCATAAAAGAATTATATTTAACGGAAATACTATTCCGAAAAAGATATCTTGAGCCTTTGAATTTGTATCAACATCTGGGAGTATCGAAAACAACATACCAATAATAAATAGCCCGAAAACTGCTTGCCAATCCCTCAGCACCCCTGCATGTTCGGCAAATCTTTCAACCGGCAAAAAACTTACAGAAACAGCATACATCCCCGTAAAAATTAACCCACCAGCCAAATGCCCCTTATAGTTTGCCATTACAAAACAATTTTACTATAGACAATGTATGATTGTCGCTTATGTTGCTTGATTACCTTAATTCAAGATCATGGTAAATTACTTTGGTGGTTTCGTCAATTTCTCGGCGGAGTTGTGGGAATGGCACACCTTCGCGTGCGGTTATGCCCTCTAGGCTCCAGAATATTCGCTCGCTATAACCTAGTCCACACGCCGGTGGCATGCCGTATTCTAGTGCTTCTACAAAATCTATGTCTAGCATTTGCGCCTCGTCATCACCTTCATCGCGGAGCTTTTGTTGCTCCATAAAACGACTCAACTGATCTACAGGATCATTCAACTCAGAGAATGCCTTACACATTTCTGAACCACCAAACACTAAATTAAACTGCTCCGTTAAGCGAGTATCATTTTTGTTCACTTTAGCGAGAGGCTGCATAAATACAGGGATATCAACCAAAAATACAGGGCCTGCGATAGTCTTACGATATTTCTTCCATAGCTTGTCTAAACTTCTGATTCTATTATCTACCTTCTCGACTTCCAGTTTATTTTCTTTAAGTTTTACTTGAATTTCTTCCATTGATGATTCAAAGACATCAATACTATATTGCTCCTGAAGGACATCAACAAAACTAATTTTTGGAAAATGGGTGCTATCATCGCCAAAATCAACTTCTTGGCCATTGGCGAGCGTAAACTGGCGAGCACCCCATGTATTATCACAAACATAACGTATCATTCGCTCGGTAAACTCCATACCTTTTTCCCAGTCAGCGTACGCCCAATACCATTCCATGGCGTTATGTTCTGGCAAGTGTTCTTCTGTGTAATTTTCGTTTCTGAACCGTGCGCCAATATCAAAAACCTTTTCAAAACCAGCCACAAGCAGGCGCTTAAGCGGTAACTCATGAGAAATTCGAAGATAAAAATCTTGGTCGAGCGCATCCATATGAGTTACAAACGGAGTAGCATCCGCGCCACCAGCCGTGGCCTCTAAAACTGTATTGTTAATTTCAATAAAATCATTTTTTAGCAAGAACTCACGAGTCGACTGCCAAAATTTAGATCTTCTAATAAATCTTTCCTTCACCTCTTTGTTAACATTCATGTCAACATAACGTCGGCGCATTCGCTCTTCCTTATTGGTAAAGCCATCCTGCTCAGTCGGCATCGGTCTTAAAGATTTTGCAAGCAACCGCATAGATTCTACAGCAATGGAGATCTCGCCGGTCTTGCTCTTTATTACCTTACCACTTGCTTCAAGAAAATCGCCTGCATCTAACAAGTTAAGGTGATCTAACCCAATTTGATCGTTAGCAGAATCAGACTCGGCTACATCTCCGGCCTTCAGAAACAACTGTATCCTAGCTGATGCGTCTTGAAGAACAATAAATGCAAGTTTACCAAATTTTCTAATTCCAATAACCCTACCAGCCACTATAGTTGAATTACCTTCTTTTGAATCAAAATTATCAACAATTATAGCAATGTCTTCAAGGCGATTACTCTTTGCTGGATACGGATTAAAGCCTAGGCTTTTTAGTTCTTCTAGTTTTCTTAAACGCTCGTCGCGTAGTTCTTTTAAATTTGCCATATGTTTACTATTCTACCACTGTTTACGATAAATTATGTACCACAAATGCACCGAGATGTATTTTTCTAACATCTATGTCACCTTCTTGAAAATACGGCATTATATACCACTCACTCCAGCCTTGATTTCCAAAATGCGCATCAAATTTATCGTATGCCTCAAACGCAAACTCTTGTAATGCACGGTTATTATCGTTCGGGCCATCGGGCATCAACGAGCGGCATGGCAATGAAAGTCTTGACGCATGAAGTTCAGACACCATATTGTGCGCTCTCATAGCTTCAATATTCTTAGTAGAGCACTCAAAATTAACCCGACTTAACGACATGACGGATTCTATAGCAGCACGAATTCTCCAGTCATAAATATGAGTTCTAGATAGCATCCAGTCCTTCTCGTAAGCACCTGGTGCGGCGCCAACTGGTACAACCTTAGGTGCTACCAATATTCCATCACCATTCTCTAGGTACACCATTTTGCTCGATGGAAAATGTGGTGGCTCAAAGTCTTTCAGTAATTTATTCATTATTAATCTTTCTAATTTATTAAAAACTCCCCTTTCTTATGTCGTAATACTGGGGAGTTTTGTAATATTAACTAGCTTCAAGTACTACGACCGAAGCTTTGTCTTCAATGCAAATTGTTTTGTGTATACCATTTACCATATCATACTATATTTACTACAGATACACAATAATTATAGCCTTCTTTATGCTTATGCTATTATAATAATAATGGAACTGGTTAAGCCCTCAAACTACGAAACAGCTTTAAGCGGACGTATTCTTCATGTGGTTCATTGGCAATTTGTGCTGTTGATAGCCTACGCGGCGTCAATCATTGCATTTGATTCGTGGAATCTAATCACACATGAAGTTGTCGCCAAAAGATGGACATATGCTGGGGTTATGGCAATACTTACTGTAATAACTTGGTTTATTCTCAAAAAATATGCAAAATCTAAAAATTCAATCAATGCACTGACCTACTTGTTAATTACGGCTAATATATTTTTTTCGACTATAAATGTTTACACTCAAAGAGGGATGGCTAGTAAGGCGGTTATGTTATATGTTATACCGTTATTAATAGCTAGCAAAACAAGTAGCAAAATTACACTTTGGGCAACTGCGGGACTTTCCATCTGCGCGTACACTATTGCCTCGGTGAGATATTTTCATTTATTTTATGGTGAAGGCTATCGCATAGAACTTTACGGAGAAGTTGGATTTTATAGCGCACTAATATTAATAATAGCAGGCATTTTATCGCCCGCTATTAAGAAAAGATAGCGCTATATCTATGCTATTGAAACAACTTCGTAGGTAGTCTTGCCTGCTGGCAATTCAATCTCTACTTTATCACCCAGTTTTTTGCCAATCAATGCTTTACCAATCGGCGATTCATCAGAAATCTTAGCCTCTAACGGGTCGGCTTCAACCGAGTCTACAATATGATACGTAACCTCTTTGCGTCCACCCTTTAGCGTTACGCTGTTACCAATTCCAATTTTGTTATTTGAGGCCCTAGAAACAACCTCAGCATTAGCTAGAATATGCTCTATTTCAGAAATCCTACCATCTACTCTTTCTTGTTCTTCTTTGGCTGCATGGTACTCTGCATTTTCACTTAAATCACCTTGGTCTCTTGCTGTCTTAATTGCATCAATAACCTCAATTAATTTCGCCTTCAGCTCGGCAAGCTCTGACTGAAGTTCAGCGACACCATCTTTGGTAAGTTTAAACTCTTTTTTCATGATTTTCTCCTTTTTGGAGCAAACAAATGTTTGGTTAATTAGTTAAAAAATAAAAACGTCATAAGACGTATTTTGGTTGGCTTATTTAAGCACTCATAGATTTTAACACGGCAAAAATATTTTGTAAACGAGTATTTTTACTATATATAGCGCACTATATATAGTTCTTACGCTACTTATAGCGTATTAGGTAGTACTCCTTAATGTGATGTTAGTGTCTAAAATGCTGGAATTTAAATATCTAGAATCTTGAACAGCTCATCGTGAGTAATTATCTTAGAATTTGATTCCGTACGCAACTTATATTCAAGACCGCCTTTTTCTAAAGATTTATTACTAACCACCACTCTATGAGGTACACCAATTAAGTCTGCATCGGCGAATTTTTCGCCAGCCCTGGCATCTCTGTCATCATACAAAACCGAGATATCTTTATCCCGAAGATCCTGATACAACTTATCAGCCTCTTCATCAGCTCCAATAGAGACAAGATGCACTCTTGCAGGAGCAATACTCTCTGGCCAAACAAGCCCATTCTCATCACTCAGTTTTTCAACTATCACACCCATAACCCTGGTGATACCGATACCGTATGAGGCTAAGTATGCATACTGCTCTTTCCCATTTTTATCAGTAAATGTAATCTTCATTTTTTCTGACTTTTCCGTACCAAACTTAAATATGTTGCCAACCTCAGCACTCTTAACTGGAGTCAATGAGCTCTTATCAACCCCAATTTCTTGTGTGGCATCATCTAAAACTTCCTCGTTAACTGCGATCGTTTGATCATCATTTATATACAATACATCCTCACCAGCGTCACAAATAGTTTGAAATTCATGACTAAATTTAGTGAATGCCCCACCACTAGCAAAAGTCATGAATGTACTATCACCAATACCAAATCTTTCGAAGCACTTTTCGTAAGCTCCAATTACAAGGTTATAGTACGAATCCATATCTTCTTGAGAGGCATGGAGTGAATACAAATCTTTCATCACAAACTCTCTGCCGCGCATAATGCCGCTCTTAGCCCGAAGTTCATTACGTAGTTTAGTTTGAAATTGATAAACGGCTACAGGGAAATCTTTATAACTCTTTGCAAACTGCTGTAGCATCTCTAGTATCGCCTCTTCGTGACTCCACGCCAACCCAACATCGGTACCATCTTTTAGTGCTGTTTTAAACCAAACATCCACAACCTCGTCATCCCAACGACCCGTGCCTTCCCATGTTTCTTTTTTTTGAAGGCTAGTCATAATAAGCTCACTAGCTCCTATGTTATTCATCTCTTCACGAACAATAGCCTTAATATTTTCTAAAACACCGAACCCAAGTGGAGTGTAAGCATAAACTCCAGCCATTACCTTATATATAAATCCAGCTCGAATTAAAAGCTGTGCATTCTTGGCAACCTCATCAGCGGGTGCATTTTTCAATGTCTTGGTAAAAAGTTTCGATAATCTCATAAAATTTTCCTTGTGAATATTAGTTCTAGTTTAACAAATTAACTACTTAATAACGAACAATAGCGTGAAGGCGATGCTGTTTTTAATTGCATGGAGGAATATTGTTGGCAAAATTGAATCGTATCTTTTTACTAAATAACACAGGATTAAACTAAGGGCGAATGTATCTACCGCCACGTTCCACTGCCCGTGCAATGTAGCGAATACTAAACTAGTCACAACAGCACTTATCCAAAATGGGAGCCTTTTACTAAGCCCCTTAAACAGCATACCCCTGAATACAAGCTCCTCCATTATTGGGGTAAATACCGCCAATGCCAAAAAGGCCAATATCAATTCAACGGGTTGTTTAATATCTTTGAATCCCACATCTTGTGCTTGCTCTAACTTGAACCCAGGCACAATCTTGGTGGCTATAAATGTTAGAATAAGAGAGATGACAAAATAACTAAATAGTGCCGGTACTGCCGCAGACATACCTTTCCAGCTGGGCCACTTAACCCCCAGCGTACTCCATTTGAACTTTAGAATCTTCTTGGTAATAAATATAAAAAGTAGCAAAAATAAAGAACTAAAAACAACATATGATGACATTATTAGATTTGTGCTACCTGCACCATTAAATAACTTGGAAGCAATAGAAACACCCACCAATTGTGCAATTGTAAATATTGCAATTGATAATATTAATACAATAATTGGGTTAAGAAGTATCTTCTTAAGAACTTCTGCTTTTGATATCTGTTGACTCTGCATGGTCTAGAAGAATCGTTTAACATCCAAAACAGTAATTAATGCCGCCAGAATCAACAGGGCTGCCATACCTGTACCGTGAATCTTCTCTTCAAGATCTTTGGTAAGTGGCTTCTTGAGTAACTTAAATATCGCCATCACAAACAGCCTTCCACCATCTAAAGCTGGTATAGGCAGTGTGTTCATAACTGCTAGCGAGACTGAAATTACACCAATTAAGAACAAGACGAACACCAGCCCTTGATTTGAAAGATCCTTCAAAACTACGATAATACCAACTGGCCCAGTGACAGCCTCTCCAGCTTTTGAGGCATTTCCCTGAAATATATTTGCAACCGCATTAAATAATCCTTTGAAGGTTTCTGCCGTAAATTGAACCGTTGTTCCAACCCCAACTATTGGTGCCGACCAAGTTGATCTAACCAAAGTATTATCAGCTGGTGCTACACCAAAATTTCCTTTTGTTTCATCATTACGCAAAGTTACGGATTTAGATATCTCTTGACCACCTTGAACAAACCTCACATCTACACTTTCGCCGGCAAATTTTTTAGTTGTTGAACGAAGATCAGATGAATTTAGAATTTGATGATCGTTAATCTGAACTATTCTATCTCCTTGAGTTAATCCAATAGAATCAGCCGGGGAACCCTCTTCAACAAAACCGGCCAACACTTCTTGCTTAGAAACCCTTGAGTCATTCTTAATCTGAAATTGATTTTCAATTAGCTGAGGCATACCGATCAAAGCGATAATAGTAAAGATAATAATCGCTGCAAGCCAGTTCATCAATACACCGGCCAAGCTAATATAATTTTAGTTTTGTTCCAAAACTTGCTGCACCAAAAGTGCCCTTGCCAGTAGCGCTTATCGTGTTCAGCCTTTTAACTTTACAAAACCACCGAGGAGGCAGCCAGTTAAGCGTATACTGGTATCATCCTTTTGTCAGAAGTTTGGCACGCGGTGGAAACCCAACCCCAAATTCCTCAACTTCTACCCACTCTTTTTGCCATAATCATATGACCAAACTCTTGAACTACTACTAATAATACAAATAAAACCAATCCTAAAAATATAAGCATTCTTCAAGTATACCAGAAATCAAACGAGCCTTGAGCCTAAAGATATAGCCTAATTACGAAAATTATTAAAATATCATATACCCACTTACGGAAATATACCTAGAGGAATCTAATTGCCGCCAAAGCGGCGGTTTCTTGAACCATATTCACTAAGTGCTTTTGATAACTCTTCTTTACTAAAAAGCCGGCCAGTGGACATCAGCAAAATACATTTCTGCATAAGCTATACGCCACAACATAAAATTACTAATTCTCTGCTCTCCGCTAGTTCGAACCATCAGATCAACTGGAGGCAGTTCTGGATGATATAGGTTATTTGCAATTAACTCTGGCGTGACGTCTTTTGCCCCAATGCCCTGACTGCACTATTCTCTTCACGGCATCAGTGATTTCAATCCGCCCCCATAGTTAAAGCACAAAGCCAAGGTGCCACCAGTATTATTCTTAGAATCCTCTTCGGCGTCTCTGCAAGCCTTAATTAATTTAGGTACAACTCTATCTTCTATACCAAGAACGATAATTTTAATATTTTCTTTAATCAATTCCTTAGCATCTTTGTAGCTATCTTCATAAGCCAGGCTCATTAAATAGTCGACCTCTTCTTTGGTTCTGTTCCAGTTTTCAGTAGAAAATATATAAGTAGAGACATATTTAATACCCCGATTAAACGACTCCCTGGCAATTGTTTTAAGTTCTCATAACCTCTTCTGTGACCTCTGGAGTTGGTAGCCCCTGAGATTTTGCCCAACGCCTGTTACCATCTAATACCAAGCAGATGAGCCGGTATGTTGTTAGACATGAACTTGATGATGCAGATTGAGAATTTGAACTCATTAAATGATAGTATACATTAATTGTTGAATAATATCAGACCAAAATCTCAGACATAACACCTATGGAATATCGATAATGTCACGTATCCAGCTTTTAAACGGTCATTATTTCTTGCTCTTTAGCCTTCTGAGCAGACTCTACCTTTGAATTAAATTCATTGAGTTGCTTCGGTTATTTGTGTATCTATTCTTTTAACATCATCATCCGACATCTCTTAGCGTCTTTGGCTCTTTTGCTTCTTTAAGGTACCGTGGCGAATGTTTCTAAGTGATATCTTTGTTCTTCACGGTATCACCTAAACTGTAACAATCTGGCGACATGTAGCTCTTCGGTTAATGGCGGCATGGTACGTACCACCGCCATCATCGTTAGGGGTTCAAGCTTCTTGGCTTCGATCGTTTCTAATGGCCGTTGGAGATAGCTCTGTGTAGTAGCGGTCAAATGGGTGTGACCTGCAGTAGTTGAGGCTCAGGTGCAGTAATATTTGCCACTTGATGTGGCATCATCTGGACATAAACTTCAACAGTAACCCTTCAATAATACTGGGGTGTGCACGACCCGTACGAACTTTTTTAAGCTCCACTACAGGTGATCTATGGCACTTTGCATCTTCTATATAACTATTTACATCCATAACTTACTCCTTGCTACTTAAATTATACCAAAAGATATTAAACATTATATAAAACAGAGAGCCTCCGATACGGAAAGACTCTCTGTAAACTGGTGTAAATTTTGCTGGATAGTACTGAAGCTCAATGCGTGTACATCTGGCGAATAACCATATTTTCACCCAGTTTAGCAATATGTTCTTTGGAAGATCGCCGACATGTTTGGTCTGGGTTTTTGATAAACGGCTGATCAAGCAAACACTTTCGGCAAAAGTGCTTTTAATCATTCCGTCGACAATTTGTGGAACCATATTTTCTGGCTTGCCTTCGTTCTTTACTTTTTTCAGTAAATTCAGCTACTCAGCTTCTTTTCAGTATCTGAAATATCATCTAAAGAAATATATTCTGGTGCCACCTTGCAACATGCATAGCAACGTCATGTACAAAATTCTTGAAATCGTCGGTTCGCGCTACAAAATCAGTTTCCATTAATTAACCTCTACCAAAACGCCGATACGCCCACTATGCAGAATAGGCATCAACTATACCCTGTCTGGCTTCTCGCTCACCTTTTTTCAGCTTTTTTGTTAAGCCTTTTGCGTCATAGCTTCTAGCGCTTTGTCAAAATCACTATCAACTTCTACTAATGCCTGCTTAGCATCAGTCATTCCAACGCCAGTTAGTTCTTCTTTAGTCTTTGATATCTTCAATTGAAATTGCCATTCAAACTCTCCTTGTACTTTATTTTTCCTTGCCAGTATCTTTAAGCTGCAGGTTTAAGATAACCTACTCTTCGGATTTAGCTGACTTTGTGCCGCCTTACCATTATTTATTGTACTAATAACATGCTTAAGATAGTTTCAATCGCTTTCAAGGCATCGTCATTAGCTGGAATTGGATAGTCGACTAAATCTGGATTGGCGTTACTTATCAACAGCCTACTACAGGCACCAATGAGCTGCTTAGCTTCTTAACTCACAAATGATCCGTTACAACATCGGTTACGCATAAACTAACCCTGGGCGCCCTTGTAGATCCTTGATACCACCGTAGAGTATGTTCATTTGGTCAATTTCTTCTTGAAACCTCTGAACCTCAAGCTTGCTATATTTATTTGCAAGCTCACCACTAGCCATTTTATTTTCAAGATCCTGAAGATGCTTAATTCTAGCATTCATAGTCGTGGTGTTAGTCAACATTCCCCAACCATCGATTAACTACGTATGGTATACCAGTTTCTTCGGCAGCAGTTTTTTTACCAACTCTTTAGCCTGTCGCTTTGTTCCAACCAAAACAATCTGACTTGCCACTGGCTGCTGTTTTTTCAATAAGTGGCAAACTTAGCCTCTATAGCTTTCCGACAGTTTTGATTAAATCTATAATATGATTTCCAGCCCTTTTACTATGAATAAACTTAGCCATTTTTGGATGCCAACGGCTTGTTTAGGGCCAAAATAGGCACCACTTTCAATAGTTTCTTAATATCTACGGCTATTGCCATAAAATAATCCTTTCGTTCTTCATAGATAAGCAACTGTAATGGAGCTTTGAGCAAGCCACATTCAGAAGGATCACCTCACCTGCTGATTAATGTTTACCTTGAAGATACTAACAGATTAGAGTTACTAAATCAAGCGAAATCAATTAGACCAGATCATCACACTGTGAACTATTTGTATTAATTAACGTTGCTCGCATGTCTAAATTATGCTTTTTAATTTATGCGACTTAGGTATTTTTAATTGGCGACGGAACATTTTAACGTATTGGCCACTCTTTGTCCCAAGTTTTGTGCCTTACCTCCTGGACGATCAAACCATCTTTTAAGACATATATGATATCGGCCTGTTCTATTGTTGTCATTCATCTGACTAATGGCAATTATTGTTCTTTTATTTGTTTTATAGAACAGCCTGTCAAATATCTTAGCCTCTGCAAAGCATCAATCGCGGATGTTGGCTCATCTAAAATCATTACTGAGATTCCGATAAAAGTTTCTTGCGAGCCCCACTCTTTGCCACTGACCTCCTGAAAGATCAACTGCATGCTTCTCCTCCATCCACGGCGCCATAGGCGTATCTAGAACTCAAGTGGAAGCTCTTTGATAAATTCGTCAGCCTCGGCGTGCTGCATAGCCCGATCAATCCTCTGCCCTAGATTTTTTGCCGATACATCACCAAATCTAATATTTTCGCCCACAGTAGTAAACTGAAAAGAGGTGAAGTCTTGCAACAACACTCCCACCCGCTCTGTGCCAGCTTGCTAAATTAACCACTTCCAAATCTAAGCCATTAATCAATCACTCGTCCTGATGTGAGTATAAAACCAGCAATATCTTAATAAGAGTACTCTTTTCCAGCACCATTTTCTCAACTGAATGCCACGTGATCACCCTTATTAATTTTTATGGAAATATTATCGAGAACGAGCTTATCGCTACCAGGATAAGCAAATAAAGAACCTCCTGAAACTCTACAGTATTTACAGTTTGGATCTTATGACCACGATCGTTCTGCCAAGAGGTAATTTTCATAAAATCATTAAAGTCTTTCAATTTTGCTAAATCTTCATCAGCGCTACCATATTGAGAATTAAACTATCAGCCGAACCAATAGTCCTAGACACCACTTGTTGAACATAGATAAACTGCCCAACTAGAAACCTTTCTAGCTATCACCAAGGCGATCGTCCACAAAAGAGTACTGAATTCAACAACAGCCATCAGTGCATCGCCCAGTAGCCGCCACTTGATATACCTTTTCAAACTCTAACCGCCTACCCTGATCTCGGTCTCTGTAAATGCCCTGAGATCCAAAAAGTACTCGCCAAGTTATACAATCGTAATTCAGAGATTACCTGCGTTGAATCATATTGTATTCAATGAAGCTTTGTTTACGTCTATCTGTTACAGATAACCGCCAATGTTAATATTCATTCTAGAAAGTCAGATACTGAATAACCATTCGGGCAAAATTGCTAATACAAAAATAGCCACCAGCCACCAAGAAATCAAACCGAGAGCCAGCAGTGCGGAAACTATACCAAATAATGCAGTGAAGAGTCCGGCAATCCTATCTACCATATAGGCAAAAAATCTAGCGAAATCCTGGGCCCTTATCAGCATTTCGATAGTTTCTTTATCTTCATATCGCCAAAATCTAGGCTAACGAATCTATCAAACAACATATCCGTCACCTTAGATTCAACCTTAAATCGCATAATTTCATCGGATGCAATTACTTCACGCTATTTAGTGCAGATGAAAGTAATGTCACCAGTGCTGTAAGTATCACAAATATTACTGCCGTGGATTTTGCTACCTCATCACCTGAGACTGTTTTTTGTAATATTAGTGATTACGAAGCTGCCAAAATGCAACCAGCAACGGTAACACGGCATCAACAATGCTCTTGATAAGTTTTACCATTACCGTAGATGGAGAAATCTTAAAAATTATCTTCAAAACACTCAATAGTGCGCTCAAAACATCACGCGTACTCATTTGATCTTCTTTTTTTGATTGTTTACTTGACCTAAGCTTCATTTACGCCTATTATACCTTGCATTTTTTATTAAAAACAGATACAATTGCGTAGTTATAAATATTGCGACTGCAGGTTGTCCACTGCTAACCGCTCAACTAATGGACATCAAGGTAATCATGAAAAAAGATTTACACCCAGATAACTACCGCCTAGTAGTTTTTCAAGACACATCAAGCGATTTTAAAATTTTGACTCGCTCAACAGCAGCCTCAAATGAAACCATCAAATGGGAAGACGGCAACGAATATCCTTTAGTAAAAGTTCACGTTTCTAGCGCTTCTCACCCATTCTTCACCGGTGAAGAAAAGTTCTGAATATAGAGGTCGCGTTGATAAGTTTAAGGCTCGTACCGAAGCTGCCGCAAAAGCTAAAGAAGCTAAAATTGCTGCTGCCAAAAAGCAGAAGAGTAAACCAGTAAAGAAACCTACCAAGAAAAAAGAAGTTTGCTGAAGAAGGCACAATAGACAAACAAGCTGATTCAAAAAATGGCAAACTCCTTCAAATCACCAAAAACAGAGGCATGAGCCTCTGTTTTACATTGTCTCGCTTATATTTGATTTAGAAAACTAGGGCCATCCGTTCACTGGCCTTATCATTAATAATAACTTCCTTTTTCATCGTAGCGTCGATAATATGTCGTGCTGCACGACGTTTTAATATTGCTTTTGCCTTTTCTGCTCTTGCTCCAGTTAATTCATGTACTACGGGAGCTTCATATCCGGTCTTTGGATTTACTTGTCTCCTACGATAAACACCGACGGTTTGGCTCATCATCTACCGCACTGTATCGGCACAGCTTTTGTGCTTTTCACCAGGCATCTTTTTATGGATATGGTCTAGCCCTATATCATATTTTTAGTTTGGGCTTTTGAGTTCTATATTCTACTCCATACAGCTTGGCAGCATTTTGCACATCTACAGTCAGCTTAGTGCGCTCGCCATCGTCTCCATACTCACTAAAATGAGCCGCACTTACATGAGTCATGTCTCAGGTGTACATCCATGTCTGATGCCCTGTCTAGCTCTTTATAGTGTCTCGATAAAAATCGTATCTTTTGATTATGCTCATGTATACTCAACTCAAATTCTCGTACCACCGCTCTCACTCTTGACTGCAACATTTTGAAGCCTAAATCGATCATCGCCTGATCTAGTTGTTCGTGTCCAATTTGCGGTGCTTGTTCACTCATCTTATTTTCCTTTTGTTTATTTTACTCTTTGTTTTATGATTATGACTACATAATACTCTCTCTCTCTTGATTTGTCAAGGTTTTTTACAACTTTTTTGTTATTTTACAAGCTGTATTTTAAGTTGAGGCAAGCTTTTGTAGGTATCGTAGAGTTTTTATCAAGGGTTAAGAACGTTTCGCAGCTGTTTCTTATTGCAACTGCAATTTGCAGAGCATCTTCAAAATCATCATCGCGCATATTAATTTTGCCCATTCATAGTCTTCGGCGTTGAGGTCTAGTATGTCGACTTTAGTTAATGAGTCATGAATTACACTAAAAGGCAAGTGTGCCACGCGACTAAAATATACTACGAGGTGAATAGATAGCATAGAAATATATGGTCGGCTTTTTATACGACTGATCGCTTCGATAGCTCTAATGTGATTTTGGCGACACAATATCACTTCCAGCAGGACATTTGCGTCAGAGACAAGACCATGTTTTTTAGCCATATCTTGATAATACAGTTCTTTTAAGATTACCTGTTTTGTAACGCTCGGGAATTTTTGCCTGTGATGCAACGCTACTAAAGTGCTTCAGCAAGGTCTTTACCGTTACTCTGTCGCTGTCTATCCGTACCCTCAGGCTCAATCACAACAGGTTACCGCCGCGATATGTTACAGCAACTCTTTCGCCATTCCTGAACCCTAGTGAGAATTTCAGCCATGTTGTTTCTAAGTTCTACTGCAGTGATTGTTTTATACTTAAAGTTTAACATGAAGTTAAACTTTAAGTCAATAGACTTGCTTATCTTTAAACAATTACATCAATCTTAGCCTTCGTATAAAATTCCACCATGCTTTTACTTTATTAAGAGATCTAATGTACCCAGGTAGGCGTGGACTAACACGACAGGACTAGAAACAATTCAACACTTCGCGCAAACTCTTCTTGTCTTGAAGTCATGGGCTTTAATCGACTTTCATATATTGTTGCCCACCATCACCTTCTGTAGTATGTTTATCTTCCACTACTACATCACCAATAAGAGCCATACCGTCAGCTTTGACGAAAGATAAGTTAGTTTCAAATGTTCTTATCGAATGATGCTTGCGCTGCATCCCGTCGACTTCTTCAAAAGAGTACCTCGTTAAGAAAACGCCAGTATCTAGGACTCAATTTCGTATACTGGCTTATAGTCTACCCTAAGTCCGTCAGAAGCTCTGACGCTGAACCGCTGGATGATTATCAGGATACCCAGTAGTGCTCATGCCTTCACTAAAAAGTGTCTTCGTAAATTCACTGCTACCAGCCTCTACGCATATTTTCAGTATCAATTAGAGATTGCACGGCGCCGATAACCCTCTTGGCTCTTGCCAATTCTTCGGCGTAGGCTGATGCCCTCGAATCACTATCACGTAAATCAGATGAAGATACATCTTTAGCTTCGCTTCTGGATGATGAAATTTACTCATTATGCTTTCTTTTTGTGTTCCTGTTATTTTTATGAAACTAAACACATAATACTCTCTCTTAATTTGTCAAGTCTTTATGCAACTTTTCTACTATATTTACAATTTATTGGTGAAAAATCACATCTGTTATACAATAAATTCATGAAGATTGTGCAAAAAATTAGCATAGGTGAGATTCAAGAAATGGCAAACAAAATGTTCGGCGAACTAGTGAAGGCTGATGTAGATATTGTTAAGAAAATTGTGATCATAGACATGCCGATGCATTATGACGGCGAGCAAGAGTTACTGAAAAACGGCTCAAAACAAAAAGATATTTGGGGCATCAATCTTTACCCAGAAGATTACGGTACAGATAATTTTATAGAGTTCGATTCTATGATCAACATACGCCCCTCTCAAGGAAATTCATCTAGAGATGTGCTGGATGCTGATATTCGTACAAAAATTACCGATATTATAAATGAGATTGTTCATGAGTAGCCACGAATTTGACCAGGAATCCTGGTCTCAGCAGTCGGTATTTTGGCAACTAGGCAATATAGGCTCAGAAGTTGGTAGAGCATTAAACGCTAAACGCCGTAGCCTAAGAGGTTCGCATGCTCAGTGCGTTCTATCGTGACGTGGATTTAATCAACGCCACAGTAAACGCCTGGACCAAACAAAGGTAAATCTGCCTACCACGAGCTTTTAATAGCTCGCGAACAATTGCTATTGAAAGTATACTCACCGATAAGGAAGACTCGAGACTAAACAATACTTCATGCAATTCGCCATAGCCGAACGATTGCAAAAGTAGTATCTTTATTGGTCCAAAAATAGAGGTAAACACCTCTGTTTTTTATCATTACTTAATAGTTATCTTTATGAAGAATCCACTTTTCGATGCAGGTATTAACCTTTTACAAGATCCACTTTATGGCCAGCAGCCTCAGCATCCTTTTAGCAGCCGCTATACGCGTCTTTATTCTGTTCATAATGCTCTCTTGCGTCAAACAGAACAACTTTACGACCATCATTAAATTTATGTACGTTAACTAAACTCTCCGATCGTTTACGATTCCATCCACTGCGTTCTTTCTTCAATTCTTCTGCTACACCTTTGAGAGCTTTAGACAAGCCAGAATCTGCCAGCCGCAAAGTATCATGTATTGTATTTGTATTCTTTGCGTACTCAAGAGCCTTCTCGGCGTAATAATCTCCTGTAGTCTACCTCAGCATTATGACGACCCACAAAATCCTTTGCCCTGAAATCTACTTGATCCGGTGTTAACCCGCTATTACTTTCTTTATTTGCCACAGGTGTTTTTTACTCATTTTATTTTCCTTCTTGATATATTTATTTTATTGAAACTAAACACAATAATCTCTCTCTCTAATTTTGTCAAGGGCTTTGGCATATTTTATGTGATTATGTAAATTCTAAATACCTATTCTATCTGTTATAATAGGTATTGATGGAAGCCGAACAGAAATTAAGAAGATGAACTAAAGGAGTTAACTGATTTTATTAGTTCAGCACGGATGCGTTTTCTGATCCAAAAAATTGGAGAAAAGAATCGTCGACAGGCTGAACTGATAGAGATTATTGATGCTTTTTGACGAACGTGACACTCTCAAAACATCTTATTGAAGCTAATGAAGATTCTGCGCGGCAATGATAGCGAGCTTTCTGACTTGCCAAACCAAATTCCAGAACTAGAAGAGAAAAACTACATTAGTGGAAGAAAGATTAATGGAACTACTCACCCCAAAAGATCCAAATGACCATAAAAACTGCGTGATTGAGTTCGAGCTGGCGCCGGTGGCGATGAAGCTGGCTTTATTTGCAGCAGAACCGCTTAAGAATGTATCTACGCTACTGCGAAACGCATAATTTAAAAACCGAAATTATGTCTGAAAACGCCAGCGATTCTGGCGGCTATAAAGAGTTATTTCATGGCCAAGGTGAGGACGCCTACAAACAGCTGAAGTTTGAAGGTGTGTGTGCACCGCGTTCAACGTGTTCCTGCTACTGAAAGCCAGGGGCGTATTCATACCCTCTACCGTTACCGTAGCCGTAATGCCCGAGGCCGAAGAAACAGATGTAGAAATTAAAGATGCCGATTTAAAAATAGATACCTACCGCGCCTCTGGCCACGGAGGCCAAAGCGTAAACACTACCGATTCCGCCGTTCGCATTACTCACCTACCTTCTGGAATCGTAGTGACCAATCAAGACGAGAAGTCTCAAATTAAAAATAAGCTTAAAGCTATGAGTGTACTTCGTTCTCGCCTACTTCAAAAACAGCTTGACGAAGAAAATGCCAAGCTTTCTGCTCAAAGAAAAAGCCTTATTGGGTCTGGTGACAGAAGTGAAAAAATCCGTACCTACAACTTCCCACAAGACAGAATTACCGACCACCGCGTGCAGTATTCGCGCAGCAGTATCCCACAAGCCATGAATGGCGAAATAGACGATATTATTGCCAAACTACAATCTTACGAATCCCAACTAGCTCGTGAAGCCTAAAGGGTTAAATCTACCAATTTGGACGATTATCATTTCCAGATCGATATGTTCAGGAGACACTAATATAGTAGGTGCATCTTGTAAGTACACTCTTACTATATTATTTTGTCAAGCAGTAGGGTTTGCTGGTATGTAATTTTATGAGAAATGTTATAATTTAACAGATGGACATTGATATTAAAAGTACTAGCAACCCAAAAATTAAATGGGTAAAAAGTTTACATAATAATGGTGCACGCAGGCGCAAAGGTGTCTTTTTAGTTGAAGGCTCTAAAGAAATTGCCTATGCGATAGATGGCGGATTTAAACCTGTAACTTTTTTTATATGTCCCGACATTTACAATGATAGCCTTTCTGGTATTAATACTGAAGACGTCTTTACTATGAACAAGGTAGTGTTTGAAAAAATATCTTACAGAAGCGGATCAGATGGAATCATTGCAATATTTCAATCCAAAAGCACCAAGTTAGACTCACTCAATCTTAGCTCCAACCCTAGCCTTTTGGTTCTTGAGGCGGTTGAAAAACCGGGCAACCTTGGGGCTATCATTAGAACTGCTGATGGTGCTGGTATCGACGGAGTAATTATCTGTGATGAAAAAACAGACTTCTTCAACCCTAATGTGATCCGATCTAGCGTAGGCTTAGTCTTCACTAAGCAAGTTGCCAATGGTACAAAAGAAGAGGCGTATGACTTTCTGCAAAAACATGAAATCACAGCTTATGGTGCCATAATTTCTGATAAGTCACGTAATTATACCGACACGGATTTCACCCCGCCATCTGCAATTATTCTTGGTACCGAACACGATGGACTAAGCGAATTTTGGCAAACACGCTCTAAGCCAATCATGATACCGATGAAAGGACTTAACGATTCACTAAATGTCAGCAATGCTGCTGCGGTTATTTCCTACGAACTCGTACGACAACGCAGCGAAGCTACTGAGCATACAAAATAAGTAAAATGAAGAACAATAATACCCAAGCCTCACCTTTAACAATTCATAATTGGCTTATAGAAAATACCGCACGGTTAAAAATACCGGTATAGAATCAGCTCGATTAGACTGCCTACTACTGCTTGAACACGCACTAGGTGCAAGTCGTGAATGGCTATTGGCAAATAACGAGGCGGCTATAACTAAACAAAACCTCGAACAATTGAGTGAATTTGTTGCTCAGCGAGAAAAAAGAATCCCACTTTCCTACATAATTGGCTCAAAAGAGTTTTACGGTCGTCGGTTTCTTGTTAATAAAGATGTTTTAATACCTAGGCCAGAATCTGAGGTAATCATTGAGATGGTACTGGATGCAGCAAAAAATAATGATATAAATACAGTTATTGATGTCGGTACCGGCTCTGGCTGCCTTGCAATCACCCTAAAAAAAGAGCTGCCCAATGTACACGTGACTGGTATTGACATCTCCTCAAGTGCCTTAAAAGTAGCACGCAAAAATGCACGGAGTCACAATACTCAAGTACAGTGGAGAGAGATGGATATTACTAAAAATGACATCCCAAACATGCCGAGTACCCGCCCATATGTTGTGACCGCCAACCTCCCTTACGTACCTGACGGCATGATTACTTCCGAAGAGATTACTAAAGAACCTGAGCTAGCATTATTTTCAGGAAATGACGGGTTGAATCACTATCGCGCACTCTGGGGGGCTATCGATATAACTCCACACAAACCCACTCTTATTATTACAGAAAGTCTTCTAGAGCAACATGAAAGTCTACAAAAAATGGCTACAGAATCTGGGTATCAACTCACGACTACAAATACTCTTGTGCAAGCGTTTAGTCCTAAACTTAAAAAATAACTGTTCTATAATTTTGGCGCTTCAGACAAAATGGTCTTAAGCTTGAGTTCTTCTCCAGATCTTACGACAGTTAACGTCACTTCTTGTCCAACTCTAAATCTACTAATAACACTCGTGAGCTGATTTCGCGCAGAAAGCTTGGTATTGTTCACTTTAGTTATTACATCACCAGGCTTTATGCCAGCCTTTTCTGCTGGACTACCAGCCACAATTGAGTCACCTTCAGTGCCTATATAAGCACCTTCTGAAATATCTAACTTCAGCTCTTTAGCAACAGATTGGTCTAGAGTTACAAATTTGACTCCTAAAAATGGTCTAGAAAATTTACCGGTTTCTACTACGCTAGCAATAATCCCCTTGGCTTCATTAACCGGGATTGCGAACCCTATATTTTCTGCATCTGCTGCGACAGCGGTATTGATACCAATCACCTCGCCGTTGTAATTAAGCAGTGGACCCCCAGAATTTCCAGAGTTTATTGCTGCGTCAGTTTGGAATAAATTAGTTAATTGCTCCATTGTCTGGTTGCTTTCATCTCCCGCTTCAACAGGCCTACCCATGCCGGAGATAATGCCCGATGTTACTGTATTCTGAAACTGTCCCAATGCATTTCCGATAGCGATAACTTTTTGACCAGTTCGCATTCTATCTGAATCACCTAGTGTAGCTTTAACAAAATTTTTTGGACTTTTAACCTTAATTATCGCTAGATCATTTAGTGGATCGCGGCCGACAACCTCTACATCCTCATACCTAACACCATCATTCATTACGACACTTAAAGCCGTAATTCCTTCTGGCACTACGTGCTTATTTGTAAGTATCAGACCGTTAGAATCAATGACTAATCCGGTACCCGCCGCTTGACTCTTGCGAGTTCTGGACCCGAAATATCCACTGCTTACTTGTGACTGTTGCTCCGTAACAATAGAAACGACACTAGGACTAACCTTCTGAGCTACATCAGCAATCACTTCGCCTTCCTGCACAACAGTTTGTCTGGTTTGACTTAAACTCGTTTCACTTTCTGCCCTACCGAGCAAAAAGGCAGCCGACATCGCCCCTACTGTAAATACAGCAGTAAAAAAACAACTAGTAATGACCACTGCCAATATTTTTTTAGAACTGTGTCTTTTGTTACTTATTTTAGTATCGACCGCTTTGCTTTCATCTACTTTGTTTTCACTTAAATTCGTCTGATTCTCCACCAACACCCTCCTGCTAAATTTAAAGATTTACAACCCAACCAGATGTAGCCATCACCACAGCCAATAAAGCTGTGACAAAAAGCACATTTTCAACAATAATCGCCTTATTTAAGGAGTTATGTTTATACGAATGATATATACCAGCACTTCCGAGTGATAGAATTGCAACAATAACAGCAACTACAGAGATTTTAACATCAAATACAAAGTAGTACTGGACCCAATGCAAACCAAACCATGCTATCTCTGCCACCATCAATGCCCATACAATACTTAGTGTACGGTAATGAGGCTCTTCGTAATTACTAAAGAAATGTCTAGCTGATGCCCAAGCCACAATCCAAACTAGCGCAACTACAAACACCGGTAACTTTATGAAATCTATCATTGTGAATACTGCAATCATCCCTATTATCACGCCCCATAATGCCTGTATGCCAATTAGTACGTTATGTTCACGAGGCTTTAAGAATAATAGCCAAGCGATATATAGTACAGTCCAGAAAATAGCTATCCAATCGGCTGGAGAACTGGCAATCAAAGCAACCGTACTCACTCCCACGATCAAATCAACCATATTAGCTTTAATATTAGGCAGCCAAAACCTTGGCTGAACAGCCAATACACGCCATTTGCTAAGGAATATTATTACTACAGCCAAGTATGCCAAGTGCCAATACTGAACCATTAGATAAATGACTGCCACAAAAGAGATATTGACCAAAACGTGCAATACATCACCGATGTCAAAACCGGGTTTTTTACCCCAAAAATGTTTCTTTGGTTGCAACATAAACTAATTGTTAATTATACCATGCAATCATTGTCGAGCACTAGTTAGTGGCCGGGCTAGACACTAGCTTCCCGATAATTACCACAAAATCTGCTTGATATAATTTTGAATACTGCGAAACCAAATCTTGAGTAGCTACTGTTGAAGTCTGAAACTGTTGCTCTAATAATTTTTGTGTATGGGTTTTGGTATTTTTATTAATATTTATAACTTGATTGCCTTCACGGGAGGTGGCATTACCGATATCTAGAATATTTAAACCTTTAGACTCTAGAATGTCCGCTCTCTTTTGCGCCTCACCAACCACTCCACTAGCATTTAGCACAACAACACTTGCACCCTCACGTACAATTGGGTCGCTGCTAATTAGTTTTTTGATAAAGTTTTTTATCTCTGAAAAATCACTTGTACCAGCCGTCGGCCTAACAGCACTCGCTCCGTTGTAGGCCGTAAAGGTCTCAACTAAATTTACACTCTCGTCAGTTAGACCAATAGACTTAATATTATGACTCTTAATATCCTTGCCTATTTCATACAAACGGCGAAGCTCATTAGTCTGAAAATTGGTATTTACGTTATCACCTGCAGCATCTAATAACCCGCCGATCTTAGCTGGATTGGTTAGTATACCCGCACTCAAGGTTTTATCTTTCAGGGAGATGAGCATTTGTCTTTGTCGCTCAGTTCTACCGAAGTCATTTCCAGTACCGTAGGTTGGCGCTATATCACCACGAGCTCTAGCCAACGCCAAGGCTTGATCGCCATTCAAATGCAGTGGACCGTTAGGATATTTAACTTTATAACACTGATATTTACACTCCCAGTCAAATATTCTATCTAAGATTCCCCGCGGGTCATTTGTTTTAAGAGTAATATCTATACCGCCGACAGCATTTACCGCATCGCGAAATGCAGTGTAATTTATTTTTGCATAATAGTGAATCGGCATACCAAAGTTAGTTTCCACCACCTTACTTAATAAGCCGATGCCGCCCTCGGGATATCCCGTCTCTTTAAACTCTATTTGCTCACCACAAGTATATACGGCATTAATCTTGCCCTGATAGCCAACAGAGCATTCTTTTGTTTGATAGTCCACCCATAAATCCCTAGGTATAGAGATCATAAATGCATTTTTATTTACGGTATCAATGCTTACTACCATGATTGAATCTGTTAACATCGCGCCGTCGTGTCCTGGATCATCTTCTGAGGTACCAGCTAGTAACAAGTTGACTCGACCATCTTCTTCACCTTTTAATTTTGTGGAATCCAAAAATCCGAGAACATTGCCATTAAACACCTTAGAGGTATTTCTTAATGTCTTCCAACCCAAAAATCCACCAACACCTACAATTATCATTAAAATCACTATCGAAGTGAATTTCAGAATTCTTTTGCGCTTCTGTTTCTTGGCGTCCTTTTCTACCTGACGCTGCTTTTTGTACTCTTTCTTCTTACTAAATTGCCAGAAATGAGGTTTTTTTTGCTTATTGCTAAAGCCAGATTTAAATCTTTCCGCGCTACCAGTATCACTACCTATTTCCAAAGTATTCTCATCTTTCCAAATATCATTAGTATCCTGATTATCTTCTATATCTTGGGGTATCGGCTGACTTTTATCTTCAGAAAAGGATATTTCTTTTCTTGCATCATCAAGAGTAGGCCTTCTTCTACGATTAGGCCCATTGCGACGGACAAAACCATCCATTGCCATGCTTCCGGGTGTACGACTTTTCTTATTCATAAAATATGCTTAACCTAGTATATCTGCTTTGCCGTAAGCGGTAAAGTCGAAAATGTATTGATGTTAATGGTTTAGTTGCTATAATAACTCTGTTATGAACAACGATGACCTTAATCAAGAAAATACACAACTATACGGCACCGCCAACCCTTCAATGGAGCAACCTGCTGCAATAAATACGGCACCAGAACAAGCGCAGCCTTCTATTAGTCCGATTAAAAATAATCGTGAAGATAGCATTCCTAAAGAACGTAAAGAAGGTGGGATATTTTCATTTATTGCAACATTAGTTATAGCCTTCTTGCTTGTTCAAGTCATTAACTTATATTTCTTCCAGAGCTATAAAGTTTTTGGTAGCAGCATGTACCCAACTTTACATAATAGCGACAGGCTGATTATTTCTAAAATCTCTCGCTCTGCTTCAAAGATTACTAAAAAAACTTTTCAGCCCGAACGTGGTGAAGTAATTGTTTTTGTAGATCCACTACAGCCAGATTTACAATTAATTAAACGTGTGATTGGGCTACCTAACGAGCGCGTAGTTGTTGGAGATGGTAGAATTACGGTATATAACAACGAAAATCCTGATGGCTTTAATCCAGATGATGCACCGTATGGTAAAAACCTGCCGGTCACTAGTGGCAATATAGACATTACTGTGCCAGAAGGTCATTTATTTGTTAGCGGAGACAACCGAGAAGGTAGTAATTCTCTAGATTCTCGTAATGAACTAGGCACTGTACCTCAAGAAAATATTATTGGTGTTATGAAAGTACGGTTCTTCCCCTTCAATAGCGCTCAGTTCTTTTAAAGTACTCAATCTAGCAAGTTTTTCATCAGGTTATCTAAGTGTGACTCATCTTTGAAGTTAATTATCAAACGTCCACCCTTAGCCATATGCTTAATGCTAACCGGTGCATTAAGTCTTTTTGAAAGTTGTTTAGTTTCTTTAGTCTCTGTCTTTGTTAGACGCATACCCTCTTTAGCCTTTTGATCTTGGCCAGCTTTTTTATGACCCACTACATACTGCTCTGCCTGACGTACGGTCCAATGATTTTTAATAATTAAATCCAAAAGCTTAAGCTGCTCAGATTCTTCTTTAAGAGCCACTATCTGTCGTGCGTGTCCTTCGGTAATTAAATTTCGGTTAAGCGCCTCTTTGGCTTTGATTGGAAGTTTCAAGAGTCTAATAATATTTACAACTGCAGATTCACTTCTGCCAACCCTCTGGCCTATCTCTTTGTGATCAAGATTAAATTCATCGTGTAATCTAGCATATGCAGTGGCAAGCTCTAGCTTAGTTAAATCCTCACGTTGGACATTTTCAATCAAGCTAATTTCTAACTTTTCTTGATCTCCGAAAGAACGTACTATTACCGGCACAACATCCAGTTTTAATAATTGCGCAGCTCTATATCTCCGCTCGCCAGCAATAATAATATAACTACTGCCACTATTAGCGACAATCAGTGGTTGCACTATGCCGTGAACACTAATAGAAGAAGCCAGCTCTTCTAATGCCGTTTCATCAAACTGCTTGCGTGGCTGCTGAGGATCTGGGGCTATTTTATCTAGTGCAATCTGCTCTACGCTATCGGTAGATGGGCCAACCGCCAACGCCTCGGAGAGCATATCATCAGGAATTAAAGCTGAAAAATCTTTACCTAGCCCCTTCATGAGATGCCCCCTGCGGTCACAGGAATATGGAACATAGAATATAGCATATGGGCTGATATGCAATCAACCTGACGAGTTTGCTTGATTAGATTAAATTCCCGATCATCCATAATTTTCTCCATATTATCTATCCCGTATCTCATATTTCTTCTCCTGATATCATGATATTCTTTCCATAATCTCTTTGCTAAGCGACTTATATGCACGAGCACCCTTACTCCACTTATCATATTCACCAACTGGCCTACCGTGACTTGGCGCTTCGGCTACTCTAATATTACGTGGAATAACAGTTTCAAACAAACGGTCTTTAAAGTTTGCCTTAAGCTGAGCTTCTACTTGTGCAGAAAGTGTTGTTCGCGCATTATGCATAGTCATAACTACACCTAAAATAGACAGGCGAGGATTTAATGCTTGCCGGACCAGCTTCATAGTCTCAAGTAGCTGACCCAATCCCTCAAGTGCATAATATTCAGTCTGCACAGGGATGATTACCGCAGTTGCTGCAGTTAGTGCATTTACGGTTAATAACCCTAGGCTTGGCGGACAATCAATAAAAATAACATCATACCCTGTGTTACTTAGAGCTTTTTTTAGGCGTAGCGCACGGTCTTTAGCAGTGGCAATTTCAGTTTCAAGTGTCGCAAGCTCAGCATCTGTTGGCAGTACAAAAAGATTTGCATATTCCGTTTTTTGCACCGCACCTTCTAATGCAACGCTTCCTGAAAGCACATCTCTAGTTGTTTTTTTAGATTTGCTCACCGAGAGCCCGCTCGAGGCGTTTCCCTGAGGATCTAAATCAACTAGCAGAACTTTTTTACCAGCCTTTGCCAAATTATATGCAATATTTATAGTAGTGGTCGTCTTGCCCACTCCACCTTTTTGGTTTGTCACTGCAATAATTTGAGCCATGATAGTTTTATTTTCCCTCCGAACGTCACCCTCTATTATACAACTTGGAATCAGAAGTGAGAAGTTAGATTTTAGAGCTTAGAATATAGCACAAAAAAACGAGCCTTTCAGCCCGCTTTTTTAAGATATACAGCCTGCCCTTATGCAATCTTTGTAATCTCAATAATAGAGTGTTGCTGGCGATGGCCACGTTTTTTATTCACGCGCTTCTTAGATTTATAGCGAATTGCTACAACCTTATCATCTTTAACAGATTCTTCGACAACAGTTGCTTCTACTTTTACACCAGAAACTGTCGGAGTTCCAACTTGCACTTTTTCGCCATCTATTACTAAAAGTGGTTCAAAGCTTAACTTCTTTTCGTCACCCACTAAATCAACCTTCAGCTTCTCTTTTTCAGAAACTATAAATTGATGTCCTTTTACTTCAATTACTGCTTTTTTACTCATTACTTACTTTTCCTTCGTCAGATTCTGAACTTGACTCACCCGAGATGACTACCCGCCATTCGGAGCCAAAACCCAACATCATTTATTAAAACAAGTCGATTACAAGTTTACCAGATAATCCCACTACTGTAAAGCATTCGTATTTAATTGTTCGAGTTGGTGGATACGGTCATGATCTAGGCCGAAGTAGTGGGCGATTTCGTGCCAGAGAGTGTGTTTAATTTGAGCTTTGAACTTTTCTTCGTTGCCGTTTGCGTAGTGGAATAATGGGAGTTTGAAGAGCGTGATTTTATCTGGAAGCTGCAAATGTACGACGCCGCTGGCGTTCCTCCCTATTCGTGCGGGAAGCGGAATACCTTCGTATAGCCCAAAAAGGCTTTGATTGCATCTGAGACCTAGTTTTGTGTGCTGCTCTGGTGTCGGCTCGTCTTCGTACGTAATCAATACGTTGCTTAAGCGTGAAATATATTTTTCAGGTAATTCATCCAGGGCTTGGCCTATTAATTTTGAAAACTCTTGGTCGGTAGGAATATTCATAATCTTATCGCAACATCTGCTTAACACGCTGCTCGCTGGTACCGTTGACCACATTCGTAAAACCAAATTGACTCAAGATCATAGAGCAAGTATTAGAACGCTGACCACTGCGACAATACAGGATAATTAGCTGATCTTTTGAGATATCTTTCAATTTTTCCGGAATCACTCCTGTCATGAACTCGTCTGGTGGAATATTTATTGCATTATCAACATGGCTCATTTGATATTCAAATGGCTCACGAGTATCTATTATTAGTGGTGCTGTGTTCATTATATTTAAGTATATACTTAAATTTTAACTAGCACAATAATCATTCTCTTGTTTAGCCATCAATACCTCTTGTGCCCTTTGCTTATCGCACACCAACAACTCCATATTCAAGGTTAGACCTTGGATCAAAGTCTAACCTTGAAGAACTAGTTTTTTGTTAGAGAGATTTTTAGTTCGGTACCCTCGACCCTTACGGTTGACAAATGCTCAAGTTCCGCCTCCGCAATATCGACTGCGAGTGTTTCGGTTTTAATGGTTTCGATGTACTCAGTTATGGCAGCCTGAAGTTGGTCATCGGTAGTTGTAAGTGAAAGCTGAATACGATCATCAACATTTAGACCAGCGTTTTTACGAGCTGACTGCACATGACGCACCACTTCACGCATCAAGCCTTCTCGCTTTAGTTCTGGAGTGATATTTTCATCAATAGTCACTTCTTTGCCAACTTTTACTGACTTAACGTTGAGCTCATCTATCAAAATCGGTTCAAAATCAACATGCTCACCCATGCTTGGGACTGTAATACTTGCCAGTGGTTGACGCACCTTAAGTTGAGCCTTGGCACGTAAACCCAAGCCTTCGTTTACATACTCTCGCACCTGCTCCATCTCATCCATAACTAGTTGATTTACACGACCCGCTGGTAGCCAATCTTTGAGATGAATTGACTCTTTGTCGCCAGTAAGTTTTTCGTGCAACTCTTCTGCCAGGAACGGCGTAAACGGCGCCAAGAGGTACGCTAGTCGAACCAACACATAATGTAATGTTCTGTAGGCATCAGCTTTGTCGCCATCATCTTCCGACTTCCAAAAACGGCGGCGACTACGTCGCACAAACCAATTGGAGGCATCATCTAGAAATGGCAGAATTGGTTTTAGTGCACCCTGTAAATCATATGCTTCAGTTCGCTCCTCTACCACACCAACCAACTGATGTAACCGTGACACTACCCAAATATCTAGTGGATTTGCGAGCGCCTCAAGCGGATCTTCGAGCCCGCCGTCAAACTCCCAACCATCAACTTCAGCATACATGGTAAAGAAATCATACATATTCCAAACCATGCTAAGTTTGCGTGCCACATCGTTAATATCTTTATCTTGCATGACATAATTATCACCATTAGCAAGCGGACTACTGAGCATGGTAAATCTATAAGAATCTGCCGAGACTTTGTCCATAAGTTCAATTGGATCGGTATAGTTTTTATGTTTTTTACTAAGTTTTTTCCCATCACCAGCCATAACAAACCCAGTGCAAATAAGATTTTTCCACGGTGCCTGACCAAAAAGCGCAACATTGACCGCCATCAAACTATTGAACCAGCCACGGGTTTGGTCAATCGCCTCAATAATGAAATCGGCCGGGAACATGCTTTCAAATTTTTCTTTGTTTTCAAATGGGTAATGGAACTGTGCAAAAGGCATTGAGCCACTTTCAAACCAACAATCTAACACCTTGCCAATATGGCGCATTTCTATATCATCACATTCAAACGTTACATTCATAACTTGTGGCAAATGATAATCATCGAGCTTTTTGCCAGTAAGCTCTTCAAACTCATCGTAACTGCCGATAACCTTCACGACCTCCGTACCATCTTGACGGTATCCTTTCCAAACTGGAATTGGCGTTGCCCAATAGCGATCACGAGAGATGTTCCAATCTGGCGCCTGCTCAATAATGTTGTGGAACCGACCAGTACGCAGATTATCTGGATTCCAGTTTGTCTTGGCATTCTCTTCTAGCATTTCCTTTTTTTGCGACTGTATATCTACAAACCAGCTCGGGTGTGCGCGATACATAAGCTTGGTTCCACAGCGATGGCAATGCGGATATTCGTGACGAATATACTCAACCTTAAGCGCCCTACCTTCTTCAACAAGTGTTTTGGCGATTGCCTTATTGACCTCCCAGATATTCTCGCCAATCCAGCGACCAGACGTATAATGGCCGTCTTCGTCAACAATGGAAACAATTGGCACATGCTCTTTTTTGCACAAATCGTAATCTTCTTCACCGTAAGCCGGAGCTTCATGTACCAAACCAGTACCGTCGGTGTCGGTTACAAAATCAGCCGCCAATACTCGGTGCGCATCAGGGCCATGGTTTTCAAACAGTGGCTCATAGCGTTTTCCAACTAATTCTGCGCCTTTTATTTGCTTCAATACTGTGTATTCAAGCGGTTGCTTCTTCTCGTTTTGCATCACACGGCTCACTGCTTCGCTAGCAACATAAAACCTCTTGTTACCATGTTCGATAAGAGAATAGTTGATTTCTGGATTTACGGCCACCGCTACATTTGCCGGCAACGTCCACGGCGTTGTTGTCCAAGCCAGCATATATTCGTCTTCATCTTCAATCTTAAAGTAAACAAATACACTTGGGTCAGTATCCATCTGATAGCTGTTTTCCATAGCAACTTCAGATTTAGAAATTGGCGTGGCATCTTTCGTGCAATAAACGAGGATTTTCTCACCTTCGTAAATCTTGCCTTTTTCATGCATTTCTTTGAAAGCCCACCACACACTTTCCATGTACTCTTTGTCCATAGTTTTGTAGGCACCCTCAAATTCAACCCAACGACCAAGTCGGTCGATAGTATCTTCCCACTCGGTTCCAGTTTTTACCATTGCAGCACGACATTGTTTAACATATTCTTCAATACTAATTTTAGTACCAATCTCTTTTTTGTTTTTAATACCAAGTTGCTTTTCTACAAACACTTCCGCTGGCAAACCATGACAATCCCAGCCCCATGTTCGCTCTACACGCTGACCCTTCATAGTATGAAAACGACCCATCACATCTTTAACAGATGAAACAAGTAAATGCCCGTGATGCGGTGTGCCAGTCAAGAATGGAGGTCCATCATAAAATACCCATTTGTTATCCTCGGGTCGATTTTCTACCGACTTTTCAAAAGTTTTATCTTCCTTCCAGCGTTTTACCCAATCTTTTTCATATTCCAACGCTCGTCTTCGTGTCCCGTGTTTAAATTTCATCTCTTTTCCTCCTGTATTGACATATAGTAGCCATTAGTGCTATAATGATAGTAGTGAGTCGATGCAGCGATGAATATGCGCAGTATCGACTCCTTTTTTGTTAAAGATTTCATTGAATTAAACTTTCTTTATCGTCATAATCATCTAACTCTATTGCAAAAAATCTCTTCAGACCAACCACATTATAGTAACCGTTTGCTTCCAGAAACCTCATTCTTTCTGGAAAATTAGCTGTTTGAGTCTTGCCAATTTTAATCAACCCAGAGACTGCCGTTGTCATAATATAAACTATACCCTTTTTCATCACTTTACCCTTCCTCTTACGATCCCTTTACAGTTATTACTACCGCAATGGCACTCCATAGACCAGCTTACATCTGAAAACTCAGCATAATCTACCGTCAATTCTTCGCCTGATTCAATATCACGTAATGCAACATGGTCAGAACTTAAATTTGGATCACAGCTATGATTACCGTAGTTTTCTGGGTTTTTATCTCTGTCAGAAATTGCCGCTCGATGCATCCCATTTCCAAGTGAGACAGAGTCCCATTGCAAACCCTTTTTTATGCAATCTTCTCTGAATTTTGCAAATTCTACATCTGTAAATTCATGAACTTCTACAGGCTGTGGGTCAATATTAATAATAATCTTCTCGCCTTTATGTATCGGTACTTTGGTAAAAATTCCCCTGCCCTCAACTGGTGAATCTTTGATTTCCAGCCTTGGATTCAAATTTGGATATTTTTGTCCTTCTCCCGGGCGAATCATATCAACTATAGGAATTTTATCTGCATACATGCTCTTTGAATCCGGTATAATTTTAAAACCATATTTTTCATAAAATCTAATAGCACGATCATTATAACTTGCCACTCCAAGCTTCACCGGCAATGTATCGTCAAACCACTCATCAACAAGACCCATCAAATCTTGAGCTAAACCCTTCCCATGCTCTGACTTATCAACGTAAAGTGCCTCCAAATTTTGCAAACCATCTGATTGAGACCCGTGAACCAAACCAACTATCTCTCCATCTTTCTCGGCAATTCTATAAAAATGATCCGGATTTCCAAATATATCTTTAAAATGCTCCCTGGACTTTTGAATTCCATCAGGGGTGGTCCAGGCAGAAACTCGCTCTCTAACCCAATCTTCACTAACACCGTTTTCCTCATCTGGATACGTCTCTAACCATGATTTAGCATGCATTGTTCTGATATCTAGTAAATCATCATAATCAGCTTCTCTAATGATCCATCTTGGTTGCTTTAACTTCTCTGTCATATTTTCTCCATATAAAAATCACTTCCTTTGTCTGCCAGATCCCAAATTGGGAGGTACCATCTGGCTTCCAAAAGAAGTGATTCTTTTAGCACTTATTTTCTGATCTTACGGGTCAGGTCCGGTGAGTTCTACTAAGATTTCTCCGTTCTTCTCACAGCTCGTGGATGATAGCCACTCAAACGCTTTTCTATGCTTATAATAAATAATCTTGCTGAAAATTTCAACCTCGCACGCCTCTTGCAAGGATTAGCCCTGTTGCAGGGTTAATCCTTGCAAAGTTGAAGTAGACTTAATTATTAATATAGGCGCTGAGCTGAGACATAGTCGGCCAGCTGTCACGATCAGGCCACGCTTCAATTAGCTCACTACTATCCCGCAAGGCTAGCAATACTGGCTGGCGAACAATATCATGCACGCCAGCCAGCGCAATACCTTCTTTACTTTCAAAATTAAGTAAAGTGAGTTGACGACCTGTTTCTCTTTCAAACTCACGAGCATAGGCCTCAACAGAGCTTGCAAGTTCAGATATCGGCTTATAAAGAATAACTACTTTCATACAACTTAGTATATCATCTAGGTAAAGCTTATGTGGATATGCTTTATTTAAGTCATGCTCGCTTCGTTAATAAAAACTATGCCCAATATGCATTTAGCTGCAGCCGCTAGTGGTTCCACAAGATGTACAGACGTAGCAACTACCGGCACGTTGGGTTTGGTTCCCGCAATTGTAGCAAAGAGGTGCTATTTCGGCGCTTGAAACTACTGGCTTTATTCTTTGAACCGGAATCTCTGGGACAGGAATAGAAACTTGTTTGATATCAGTTTTCTGATCATCTACAGTTGATTCTAGGCTTTCTATCGCGTCGTCTAGCAAGCTAGCTTGATGTGACATTAATTCAGCATCCAAATCATCTAAGCTCACCAATCCGAGTTCTAGCTGATCGTCTAAGCTCAGATATGTTTTTGCTAATCTTCGGAAGATATAATCTACCAAACTTGAAGCTGTTTTAATTTCAACGTCATCGGTAATTCCAGATGGAGCAAATGACATATTTGTAAATGCCTTAACATAGCTCTTGAGTGGAACTCCATATTGCAGACCGTGACTAACTGAGATTGCAAAGGCATCCATTATTCCAGCTAGTGTTGAGCCCTGCTTAGCGATTCTTAGGAATAACTCTCCTGGCGTGCCGTCCTCAAACTCACCTACAGTTACGAATCCTTTACTATCTGAAACTCTAAATTCAAATGTCTTAGCTGTTCGAACACGAGGAATTTCTCTACGAACATGTGGCTGCATGGCGACTAGCTGCTCTGTTACCTGCTCAGCAGTCTGAGGCTCGTGTGCGGACAAGCTTTCTTCCTTCTTTTCTTCTTTTTTAGAAGAAAGTGGCTGGGCAACCTTAGAGCCATCTCGATAAATTGCTACTGCCTTTAGGCCAAGCCTCCATGAAAGCATATGTAAATCTTCGATATCTTCAACTGTTGATTCAACCGGCATATTTACAGTTTTTGAAATTGCGCCAGAAATAAACGGCTGCACAGCCCCCATCATCTTAACGTGTCCGTTGTAATGAATAGCATTTTCACCTACGGCGCATGCAAACACATCATAGTCTTGTTTTTTAAGATGTGGAGCGTTAATGACGTTTCCATTTTCATGAATGTAAGCAACTATATCTTCAGTTTCACCCTGAGTATATCCCATGGTTTTTAGGGCGCGTGGAATAGTCTGATTTACTATCACCATATTTCCACCACCAACCAATTTTTTAAACTTAGTAAGGCTGAAGTCTGGCTCAACACCAGTAGTGTCACAATCCATCATGAAGCCGATTGTACCCGTTGGAGCAAGTACTGATGCCTGTGAATTTCTAACACCGTATTTATTACCTAGCTCAACTGCCTCATCCCACACCTCGGCAGCAGTTGAAAGCAAATCTTCGGCTACCAAACGAGCATCTATGTCTCTTACTGCATCGCGATGTTGGGAAAGAACCCTCATCATACCTTCGCGGTCTTTATTAAAACCAGAGAAGGTACCCACCTGCTTTGCAATCTTAGCCGATGTAGCATAAGCATGGCCGGTCATAATGGCCGTAAGAGCAGCAGCTTGAGCTCGACCCTCATCTGAATCATACGGAAGACCTTGTGCCATAAGCAAAGCACCTAGGTTAGCATATCCCAAGCCAAGCTCGCGATATGCTCTGGCATTTTTAGTTATATTTTCAGTTGGATATTCCGAGTATCCAACTAAAATCTCTTGAGCCGTGAATACAATTTCAATCGTCTGTTTATATGCCTCAACATCAAAAGTACCATCTTCATTTAAATATTTGAGTAAGTTAATTGAAGCCAAGTTACATGCTGAATTATCTAGGTGCATGTATTCAGAACATGGATTGGAGCCGTTAATTCTACCTGCATTAGGAGCGGTATGCCAGTGGTTGATAGTTGTGTCAAACTGTAAACCTGGGTCAGCACATTCCCATGCACTTTCGGCAATCTGACGCCATAAATCGCGTGCTTTGACGGTCTTATAAACCTTCTTGTCTTTTACGCCAACCAAGTTCCAGTCTTCGTCGTTTTCGACTGCCTGCATAAATTCATCTGTTACCCGTACTGAGTTATTAGCATTTTGGTATTGAACTGAAAAAATATCTTTCCCATCCAAATCCATATCAAAACCAGCTTCTTGAAGAACTCTAGCCTTGCGCTCCTCAATTGCCTTACACCAAATAAACTCTTCGACATCTGGGTGATCTGCGTTCATAATAACCATCTTGGCTGCTCGTCTAGTTTTACCACCAGATTTAATTGCCCCCGCGGAACTATCTGCTCCACGCATGAAAGAAAGTGGCCCCGAAGATGTACCAGCGCTTTTACCAAGGGGCTCAAAACTAGATCTAATTGAGCTAATATTAATTCCCGAACCCGATCCACCCTTGAAGATCATACCCTCTTCTTTATACCAATTTAAAATTGAAGGCATAGTGTCATCTACCGCCAAGATAAAGCAAGCACTCGCCTGCTGAGACCTGTCTGCAGCTCCAATATTAAACCAAACCGGACTATTAAATGCCGCTCGTTGTGAGGTAAGTATATATTTTAGTTCTGCATTAAATGTCTCTGCCTGAGTAGCGTCATCAAAATAGCCCTCTTGCTGACCGTGACGCGTTACAGTGTCTGCAACGCGATTAATTAACGTCTTTAAACTAGCCTCGCGTTCGCTTGTTCCCGGTGTTCCGGTAAAGTATTTCTGGCTAACAATATTTACAGCGTTTAAACTCCAGGTATCTGGAAATTCAACTGATTTTTGCTCAAAGGCAATTTTACCTGTCATTGGATTGTCAATCTTGGAGTCTCTCTCTACCCAAGAAAACATCTCATACGGATCTGCGCCCTCTTTTGTAAAATAGCGCTTAATACCCAACACTGCTGTCTGTGCCATAGCTTACCCCTCCTATTAGCTTTTAATTTGTTTTTTAGTCTCTCATTTTTATATATGAGATAAATAATTTTTGTTTAGAGCGTCAGCGGGCTAAAACCACCCTCCACTTAGTCACTCCCCATTATTCTTTATGGTCTCTATAAAAAATAAAGGGCAACAACCTGTTCGGTCGACTCTTATTTACTTTTACGTGCTTTTAAGACACTTAGACCTTCTTCGAAGCTTTTGATGCTTGTAAAGTGTCTGTAGACACTTGCAAAGCGAACATATGCAACTTCATCAGCCTTTGCAAGCTCATCCATAACTAGCTCGCCTATTTGTTCAGCCCTCACTTCTGGCTTACCTAAATCGTACAATGCTCGTTCGATCCTTGCAACAATCTCTTCACGCTGTGGGCCTGTAATTGAAGTTTTTTCAGATGCACGCTCTATGCCAGCAAGAACTTTTTGTCTGTCAAAGATTACTCTGACTCCATCTTTTTTTACAACAACTAGATTTGGTCTTTCGACTCTTTCGTATGTCGTAAATCGATGTCCACATGTTTCGCACTCACGGCGCCTTCTGATACTATCACCACTTGCAACATCACGTGATTCAATCACTTTCGAATCGTCAATCTGGCAGTTTGGACACTTCAATTTGGTACTCCACGTTAGTTATTTAATATTCTAGATACATTCCAACTACCCCAGCTGTAGCGTATCTCTACTTTAGTATAACGCTAATGCTAGTGTAGTTGCAATACTAAAATAGTAGATTTTTTGTAATGTTAATTTTCGGTCGACTCGCCTTCGACTTGTTTCTCATCTGTTTTCTTACGCCTGAATCTTCTTAAGAAGGCTGGGATATCACTCTCTGACTCATCTTTTTTGTCATCATCTTCACTAGCCCATATATTTTCGCTAGGAACATCTTCAGTTTTATGGAAAGGCGTTGATTCTTCATCGATGTGATCTCCAGCAATTTCAGAAGCCCTATCTTCATCCATATTTATAGTTTCAACATCTTCATCTACGTCGGTAATATCGCCAGATAAGCTGCTCTCTTCTTCCGCAGATTCAACAACACTTGAGTTTCGCTTATTAAAATACGAGGCATCAAAGCCAGTCGCAATAACTGTTATCTCTATTCTATCTTGAAGCTCTGGCTTGATAGTTGCACCAAAAATAATGTTGGCATCTGGAGAAACTGCAGCCGTAATAACCTCTGCCGCCTCATTGACTTCATGCATTGAAAGATCGCTTCCGCCAGTAATATTAAAGACCACTCCTCTAGCACCATCTATAGAAACCTCTAGCAATGGCGACTCTATGGCTTGCTGAGCAGCTATCACTGCCCTATTTTCACCAGTACCATGACCAATACCCATCAAAGCAGAGCCAGCCTGCTTCATAACAGATTTTACATCAGCAAAGTCAAGGTTTATTAACCCGTGTTCGGTAATTAAATCTGAGATACCCTGAACACCTTGACGCAAAACATCATCAGCAACGGTAAATGCCTCAACTAAGGGCGTGTTTCTATCGATAGTCTGCAACAGCCTGTCGTTAGGTATTGTAATTAGGGTATCAACGTATTTAGAAAGAGTTTCAATTGCAAACTCGGCATTCTTTCGGCGTCTTTCGCCCTCAAAGGCAAATGGCCTTGTCGCCACACCTACTGTTAAGATATCCATCTCCTGAGCAACTTTAGCTACAACATGCGCAGCACCACTTCCGGTTCCGCCACCTGCACCAAGAGTAATAAACACCATATCAGCACCATTTAATGCTTCTTTTATTTCTGCTTCAGATTCCTCGGCTGCCCTCTGCCCAACACTAGGGTCGGCGCCAGCACCAAGTCCACGAGTAGCATCTTTACCGATATGAATCTTCATCGCTGCATCAGAATGAAACAGCGCCTGAGCATCTGTGTTTACGGCTACAAACTGAACGCCCTTCAGTCCAGCTTGAACCATTCTATTAACTGCTGAGCCACCAGCACCACCAACTCCAATAACTTTGATTGATGCAAACGCTTGAATTTCTGCAGGCTTTACTTCTGGCACAATATCTCCCCCACTTACTTATATTATTCAGTATATAATGTATCTACTAGTAAAATCAAACTTCAATAATATTTGTATATTTCACAGATGTGAACACGAATAACTTTAGTGTACATTGTAAAAAATTTATTACTCAACAAGACCTGCTTTAGGCACAATGCTCAATAAAAATTATAAAATAAATGTTACTAAGTTCTACTAAAAGCCTAGTCGCCCTGCGATCTGCTTAAATAACGATCTAGCTTGATCGGCGCCATGTTGCAACCTGCCACCAATACCTCGGCCACCGTATGAACCATCTTCATCTTTATGTACATCAAGTAACATCAAACCTACACTAGTTGCGTATTCAGGCTTTGAAACCTTCTCTTTCAGCCCAGCTATACCTCTTGGAAGTGTAACTCTTGTAGAAAGCGCCAACTCTTCTTTGGCGATAACATCGATACCAGGCAAAGAGGCTGTTCCTCCAGTAATATTAATCCCTCCGGGCAATTTTTTAGATCGCCTGATCTTGGCAAGCTCTTTATCTACCAACTCAAATAGCTCTGCTAGCCTTGCTGTAATAACTAGTTCTATATCTTTTGTCGGGAAGACATGCTCTTTTCCAGAAACCAGTACCTTGACGTGCTTTGGTCTAGTTTTACCAGGCGTAGCCAAATATTTATAGTTTCGCTTGACCGCTTCTGCAATATTCAAATCCGTCCTAAGCCCGATAGCTAAATCGTTAGTAATCTGATTTCCTCCAATAGGCACCACTGCAACATGTTGAACATCACCATCTTCAATAACAATTAAATTAGTAGTGGTAGCGCCAATATCCAACACCGCAACACCATTTTCTTTTTGCTCGGCCGTTACAGTTGCGTGTGCCGAACCCAGGCTACCAACACTTATTCTATTAATATGAGTATCCGTAACTTCTAGTACTTTCTCTAGGTTTTTCAAAGCTGGCGCCGAAACAGTTGCAACATGAGCATCCACTTCTAATCTTGTGCCGCTCATGCCAACAGGGTCTTTAATATTATCTTGGCCATCAACCGTATAAGATCTTGGGAAGACACTCAGAATTTCATGATGCTGTGGTATCTGAAGTACCGTTGATGCATCTTCAGCCCTGTACAAATCTTCTTGCGTAACTTCACTACCAGAGATTGCTATAATTCCCTTAGAATCCACACCTTTGATATGTGTTCCATTAATGTTAACTGTCGCGCTTCCAACCTGTAAACCCGCCATTCTTTCTGCATTTGCTATCGCTTGATCTAAAGCGTTGGCAGTTTCAGTAATATTAACTACCGAGCCTTTTCTGAAACCGTTGTTTGGTGCCTCGCCAACCCCCACAACGTTAACAGTTAAATCTTCTTTTACTAACCCGATTACACAGCGAATATTTGTGGTACCAATATCAATACCTACCGCCGTTTGTTGATGTTCATTCATAACAGCTAGTATAACGCTTATGGAGTATTTTCCGCAACAACATCCATAAAATCAATTAAGCTAGGGTGAGGATTTCTGCGGAGTCTTCTAAAATTAAGACTGTGTGCTCAAAGTGAGCGCTTAGAGATTTATCGTAAGTACTAATTGTCCAGCCGTCTTTATCTAATACCACCCGCTCGCTACCGAGTGTGCTCATTGGTTCTATTGCGATGGTCATACCAGTTTGCAAGGCCTTGCCAGTGCCGACAACACCATAATTTGGGATATCTGGCTCTTCGTGGACATTATGCCCAACACCGTGACCTACTAGATCTCGAACAATACCAAAGCCGTATTGCAACATCACTTTTTCAACCGCTGCTCCAATATCACCAGTCTTGACCCCATTTTTAACTACATTAACACCGGCCATCAATGCCTCTTCCGTGCCCTTTAAAAGCTTTCTTTTTTCGCCTGTTGAATTGCCTGCTAATACTGTAATTGCAGAGTCTGTAATCATGCCGTTATAATCCACGCCGAAGTCCAGGCTTACTAAATCACCATCTTCAACCACCTCTAGCCCTGGAATACCATGCACCACTTCTTCATTGCGTGAAATACAAATTACATCAGGAAATCCTCCGTATCCTAGAAAGGCCGGCTTGCCACCCAGTTTTTGTAGTTCTTTAGCAGCTATATCAGCAAGTTCTTTAGTAGTTATACCCACTACTGTCCTTGGCTTTAAATAAGCCAAAACTTGAGCCAACATCTGACCCGATACGCGTATATCTTTAATCTCTTGTTGTGTTTTAACTTTTGTCTGCATAAAAATCTCTGTTATACCGCTGGATTTAGATTAATTGCTTGAAGCTCAGAAACAACGCGGTCATGTACCTGGCCAACCGAACCCGTTCCGTCTATATGTGCTATTTTTAAACCTTTTTCGGCAAAGTAATTTAAGATTGGGTAGACTTCTTGCCTATAAATACTCAATCTTTGCTCTATGGCATCTGGGGTATCATCAGCTCTACCTCTTAACTTAAGACGGTTGTCGATTTCTGAACGCGGAACCTCCAACACGACAACCAATGCTATTGAACGTTCGTGCTTTGGCAGTGCATCTACTAACCACTTTGCCTGACTAAGCTCTCTCGGAAAACCATCAGATATAACGCCATCTATATCTTTAGCCTTTATTAAAGCATCTTCAAAGATTTCATTAACCTTTTCGCTATTAGCCAAACCACCGCTTTGCATCTCTTTTAAAAGCTGAGGGTCTCTGGTATCTCTAAGTAATTGTCCCGCAGAAAGCCATCTCCAACCATATCGAGCCGCCAATAATTGACCCTGTACACTTTTACCCGCCCCAGCAGGTCCGAAAAATATTATCATCGGAAGTCTCCCATGAGAGAAGAGGAATATGAAAAATGAAATATGAAAAATGGACTTCGCTTCATTGTTTTCTCCGTTCAGTTACTTTAATTAAACCTACTACCAGTTTATGGGTTATTTCAGCTTGTTCAAGTGCTATTTTTATATTTTCTGCTGTAATCAAACCAACATCTCCAGTAAGTATTATTTGATTTTGCAATTCTGTCAAAGACCCACGAGCCATAATATAAAAATGTAACTTATCCGCTATTGATGACCTTCCAAATCCTTCTGCAATATTAGACGAGATGGACATAGAAGATCTACGCATCTGTGAAACTGAACTAAAAACCTCTTCTTTTGGAAACTGTTTAGTTAATTTATAAATTATAAAGAACAGTTTTCTACTTTCTTGCCATACTGTTAGATCTTGAAATGCTTTTAGTTCGTTTTGTTTTCCCATATTTCTTTTTTCTTATTACGTATTTCTAGTCTTGTGCAAGCATCTGCTTCACCAACCGTGCAATAAGCGCGCCGTCTGCCTGATTACCGACTTTGGCTTTAACGCCACCGATCACTTGTCCCATCTGCCCAGCAGAGCTAGCTCCAGTTTCAGAAATAACTGAATCTATGACTGATTTTATTTCTTCTTCAGAAAGCTGTTTCGGCAAGTATGCCTGTAGAAGCTCGGCTTCTTTAAGTTCTTTTTTAGCCGACTCAGAATTTCCACCTTTTTCAAATAGTTCAGCAGCTTCATGCCTCTTTTTAACCTCTTTTGCCAGCAGACTCTCTATTGAAGCATCGTCTAAACCTGCATCTCGAACACCCTTGGCCACCTCTTCATTAAGAATTACACCTTTAACTGTCCTAAGAGTTTCGACAATAAATTGCTCACGAGAAAGCATGGCCGATTTAATATCGGCTTCAATACGCAGTTTTAACGACATGGCTACCTCTGACCTAAGCGAATTCGCTTCATCTTTTCAGATTTACGAGCTTTTCTAATAATTGCTTTTTTACGTCGCTCAACTTTACTAATTGGTTTAGTAAAAAATTCACCATTCTTCATAGTGGTAATAATACCTGCAGATGCAACCTTGCGATTGAAACGGCGAATAAGGTTTTCTAGACCTTCTTTGTTGTCTTTTCTTGTTACTTGAATCATACCAAAATATTCTACTACAGATGTATCGGATATTCAAGCATCTTGAATCAATTCGATGAGTTTTTTAGCACTTGGTGAGATTTTCAAAGTATCCACATGGCTCTTTGCGATAAAACGCAACTCCTCACATTCTTCAGAAGGTCGAAAATTCATAGACGCCAGCTCCACTTCGTAAACAGCTACTGCGACCGGGCTTCCTCTGTTGCTGAGTGATGTAAAAAAGAAGCTTGGTTGGGTAGTGTAAGATTTTAAATCAATTCCAGACTCTTCCTTAATCTCACGCACAAGACACTCTAGCGGAGATTCCGTGCCCTCTATGCCACCACCTAGCAAATCCCAAACACCAGTAGGTTCACGTGCCAATAGTATCTTATCGCCATCTTTAATAAGAGCCTTGATACATACTCTGTGTAATTGATTACTCATCACTCAAATTCCTGCCCTAACTGCCGGCTCTATTTTGTTTGGCCGGCTCGTTGTGATTTTAAGACAATGTTCTGAAGTTCTTTAAAGATAATGAACTGCTTGTTTGTCGAATAAACTTTGCTATTACCCTTCTTTTCAGAATGCAAAAATCCAATCTTCTCCAGCTTTTTTAGTTCACGTTGTATATTACCGGCATCTTCACGTATAAGTTTAGCCAAACCTCTAACATGAGTTTTAAAATCTGGATATTTAGCATAAACAATTATGATTTTGCGTCTCACTCTTGATGTAATAAACGTGTCTAACATTACTATTCAATTATACCACGTTCATTATTGTTGAAAGTACAATATTTCACAATTTTGACCCATTTACATAGGGTGTTTGATAATGATGATTCTTAGCGCAATACTATTGAGATACTTGATACTTGATACTTGATACTTGATACTTGAATATGTGAATTACTATCTAGTTTGTCCGATTGGAGTTATTGGTGGACGTGAAGATCTTTTAACTTATAGCTCTGAAAAAGAAATTACCATTGGTACCGTAGCGCGTATTCCATTTGGGAAGCTAAAGAAGCTGGGGATAATTGTCGACACTACTTCAAAACCCAGGTTTGCAACAAAAGATATAGATGAAACATTGGATGAGGCCGTTCCGAAGCACTTAATTGATCTAGCTGTTTGGATAAGTGAATTTTACGCCACCAGGCTTTCTATAGTTTTGCAGTCAATTTTACCAAAAGGCCTAGACAAAAAGAGGCGTACCGCCGAAAACAATTTTATGAAAATCAAAAGATCTGAAACCCTACACACGCTAACACGTGATCAGCAAAATGCCATAGTGGAAATTGAAAATTCAAATTCTATTACACATCTACTTCATGGCATAACTGGCTCAGGCAAAACACGGGTTTATCAAGAGCTAGCCAAAAAAATACTCAAAGAACAAAAAAGTGTTTTAGTTTTGGTACCCGAGATTTCTTTAACGCCACAATTAGCAACAGAATTTGAACAGCTACATGACAGAGTGCTGGTTTTACATTCTGGGCTTACAGAATCTCAGCGACATAAAAATTGGCAAATACTTAATGGCACCGAAGATCCCTGGGTAATTGTTGGGCCAAGGTCTAGTCTTTTTGCGCCAATATCCAACTTAGGACTTATTATTATTGATGAGTGTCATGAGCCCAGCTATATCCAAGATTCACAACCAAAATATTCTACTCTACGAGTTGCCAGAAAATTAGCTGAGCTACAAAAAAATGCAAAATTAGTGCTCGGCAGTGCAACACCAGCCATAGCTGACTACTTTATTGCTCAAGCTACCGGAACGCCGGTTATATCTTTAAATAATACTACTCAAGCAAGAAATACCGCTATCGAAGTTGTGGACATGCGAGACAGAAGCTCTTTTGGAACACATCAGTTATTCAGCAAAAAACTACTAGAAGCGATGAATAATTCCATTACCCAAAACGAACAAATTTTACTTTTTCATAATCGTCGTGGAACTGCTAGAATGAGCCTGTGCTCTGACTGTGGGTGGTCTGCCGAGTGTCAAAATTGTCACATACCCTTTCGACTTCATCACGACAAAAATATTTTGAAGTGTCATACTTGTGGACTGACGCAAAGACCACCACAAGTATGTCCAGATTGCAAAAGCCCAAACATAGACTTTAAGGGCTTTGGGAGCAAGCGAATTGAATCAGAAGTTATTAAACTATTTCCGGATAGTGTCGTAGCAAGATTTGATGGTGACACCCCGGAGAATGAACAACTTCATAACAGATACCAAGACCTGTACGATAATAAAATTCAGATAATAATAGGTACTCAAGGCATCGCCAAAGGATTAGATCTTCCTCACTTAAATACCGTTGGTATTATTCAGGCAGATTCAGAATTATTTATCCCAGATTATTCAAGTTGCGAACGCTCATTTCAACTCACCACTCAGGTAATCGGTCGCGCTGGCAGAGGCGGGCATAAAAGCCATGTAATAATCCAGACACTTAATCCAGATCATCCGGCAATTCAATTTGCTTGTGAACAAAATTATGGAAAATTTTACGATTATGAAATTAATGAACGTAGCGCAGAACACATGCCACCACACACATTCTTGCTTCATTTAACAACCGGCTATGCATCTGTATCCACTGCTGAAAATGCAGCACAAAAACTTACAAAAGAACTGAAGATAAAATATAAAGGTATATTCGTACGTGGACCATCGCCGGCTTTCCATGAGCATCGAGGTAAATTGTTCTATCAACAGCTTACCGTCAGCTCATCAAGAAGGTCTACATTAGTAGAAATTGCCAAGAATCTTCCACAGCGCTGGCAATTTACCCTAGACCCAATTAATCTTCTTTAAATGCTTACTAAAAGTCTTCTAGAGGTATACCGGTTTTGACAGAAACCTTCTTAGCCCAATCTAATAGTCTCTCGAACTGGGAATCTCTTGCTGAAAGTTCTGTTTCATACTTCTCAATTCTACCAATGAATCTATCTACGGTATTAAGCAGTCTATCGTGTGATTCTTTCAAGTGTACGATATCAGTTTTAATATCAGAAACGTCGTATTCTATACGCGACATTCTAATATCCATGTTGTCTAATCTTTTTTCAACACCATCGAATCTTTGATCAATGCTTTCGAATCTTTTATCAATGCTTTCGAATCTCTGATCGACACCTTCAAATCTTTGATCTATATTATGTGCGAGATCAGCAATAACATCCGATATGCCAGAGACAACTTTATCCATAGCCTCATCTAAATCTTTTCTTGTAATGTATGGATCCGTTTTTGTCATAATTAAATTATAGCAAATGCTTACTATTTTTTATAAGCTTTGATAGCCTCAACGACCTTGCTATTATCTTTTAGATTCTCCCAAAAAGAAACTTGCGAACGTTCAATAAACATCTCGTCTTCTGGACCGTGTAACTCTTCGCCCAGCTTAATCAACTGAGGTTCAGTTGCTTGTGTTTCTTGCTTGCTATCTTCTGGCTGTACTTTCTGCGCTACTTGCAGATAGTAGATATCATTTATCTTTACTGTATTTTTACCTGCCAAACTAATTTTACCGAAGTACACCTGGCCATTGGTTAAAAATAACGCTTGATATTTATCGTCCTTTACTCCAACTAATGTATTTGAATGAGCCATGTAGTTCTTTTTTGCCACAACCGCTATAGCAGAAACTATTACGACCAAAAGCACAGCAATTATTATATATGGCAACTTTGAGCGATTCGGCTCCTGGGCAACAACGACACGCTCTTGGGTATTAACAACTGCCTTAGGCTTTAAAGCCGGTTTTCTAAACTGATCCATAAATCTCCTCTTATTTTTACTATAACCATTATACTAAACCTTCCAAAAACTATCTAGCAAAACCTCAACTTCATTACTGTGGCGAGGACTATTGTGGCGAGGACTGTCCTCGCCAGGCAATATTTAGTGGTTGGCTAGTTGGTGTTTTATTTCGTCGAGGAGTTCTTTGCGATCTCTGTAATCTTCTACGAAATCTGTGTACTCTTTTATGGAGCCGTGCATTTCTAAAATTCTCTCTGGATGCAACCATTCTGCGCTCTTTTTACCAATATAATACTGGTAGCTACTGTGTTCATCCTGTTCGGGTTCAGTCTTTTTATCTAATGAATTTAAATGTATATAGCGCGATATATGCCATAGATATGCTTCTTCATCAATTAAACTAGCTTTGTATCTCCCTTGAAATAAACTGCCGACTCTATTGTATCGCTTGTTGAAATATCTAACATACCCTGACATCGTGGAACGCATCAGTTCAGTGATAGCTTGTGGATTTCCCTTTTGATAAATTAATAAATGAAAATGATTGGGCACAAGACAGTATGCAACTAGTTCGATATCTTTATGTAAATTTAACCTCCTTAGCCTAGCTTCTTCAACCACTGAAAGTGCCTCATTTTCTATATCTTCATCTATTCGTTCACTAAGAGCCACCTTGAAATAGCTAAGAAAAACTGCATAATCTCGCTCGTCTAAAAAAATCTTCCTCTTCTCAACACCACGATTATATATATGATAGAAACTATCTGAAACATAATCTTTAATAGCATTCCGACTTGGCATAAACATATTGTATCACTAATTTACCGCCTGGCGAGGACTGTCCTCGCCAGGCAATCTCCTTAGAGAGATGAAGGCGGAGGGGGGGTTATCTGGCGACGAACCAGTCTACTTGTTGGGCGGCTGGGGCGGCGGTGCCGTAGTTTAGTGTGAAGCCGTTGACTGTTTTATTGCTTACATAACAGCTGGTGTTCCAGTCTGGGGTACAGAAAACTGCATAGTTTGCATCTGGATGTGCTGTACCGAAACTAACTGTCTGAGAGGTAGCCGAAGCTGTAACACTCACATTATATCCACGGATATTATTACTGAACGTAATATACGCTCCTTCAACACTCGCATTCTTCACCGTCAAATCCCCGCTAGCAGTTATTCTAGCCAAAACTGTCCCCACCGAATCTCTTGCCTGAAGAAGATCACCAGCACAACCGGCACATCCAGTGGCTGCCAAAGCTACCGATCCATTCGTCAATGATTGACCTCTAATGCCATCCCCACCATAAGCCTGACCCAGAACTGCTGCACTAGAACCTCTGCTGAACAAACCATACGTAACCGAAGATGAACCAAAGTCCCCGCTCCTTGCCGTCAAGTCCCCATCTGCATCAATCTTTGCAAGCACAGCACCAGTTGAATCTTGTGCCTGCAGTAAATCACCTGATTGAGAAGTAATACCCTGTACTACTATCCCCTTGTTACTGGTGCCACCGGTATTTATTTGTACTGAAGCCGAATTATCCGATGTAGTATTACTATTAACTGTAAATTTATTGCTGGCTCCAAATGTAGCCGTTCCAATGCCAACTTGCTGGTTTTCATTAACCACAAATGAATTTGCACCTGGCGTAGATCCCGTAGAAATCACAACTCTACCATACATTGAACTCCCAGCGTAGTACCCAGCCTGTAGCCTGATATATCCCCTGTCAGTTGATGAGCTAGTTTGGCCCACTGTCACATAAGCACCGTTACTATTGTTTTTATTCCTTGGTGCAATCGTTATATTGCCATCTCCTGTTGCCGAATCAGGGTTACCCCATAAGCCATACGAGCTTGTATCATACTTACCTCGTCCAAGATTTATGCCCGCACCCACAAGCTGACTTCCTACGCTAGCAACTACAACGCCATCACTTGCATCCGTAACAGCCAACCTGCCGTCAGATGTAATTCTAGAAAGCACCGTGCCAGAGCTATTTTGCCATTGTTGGAGGTCTGCGGTTTGACCAGTGAATGCCTTAACTTTAAGCGCCGTATCACCGACCGCTGAGCTCTTCACAAATATGGACTTTCCAGCAGAAGGTGAAAGAACTGAACTACCAGACTCCCAAACAGGATCTGATCTCCATGCCGCTATTGATACTCCATTATAACCAATACTATACGTTGCACCTGCCACGCCAGCGCTGATTGCACTAAAACCCCTGTCCATAGTAAGATTCCCCAAGTTATTGACTGATCCTAAAATAGAGCCTGAGTTATCTTGCCATTCGGTTAAGTTGGCAGTTTGTGACAAAGCACCCTTAACGTATAGTGGCGTAGCTGAATTTGTTACAGACTGTAGAAATAATTGATTCCACGGAATTGAACTAGTACCCAAGTATCCAATACCTCCGTACTTTGTAACCTCCGAGGCATATAGCCTTATCCCACCCTGAGAACTTGAAGTTGTAAGGAAGGTATAATTATGCCCCTGCAAAAATGTCTCTGAAGTTGTATTACCTACATATACACTATTCCCACTCCCTCTTTTTATGAGATCAACAAAACCACCGCCACCAGAATGCTCCGCTTGTAGTGCTACATTAAAACCTAGCTGTATAGCGCCATTACTAGCCACCCTGCTCAATACTGTACCTGAGCTATTCTGCCATTGCTGCAAATCACCTGCTTGACCAGAAGCTCCGCGAACCACCATAACCGCCTGTGTTGTACTTGTATTCACCACGGCTAACTGTCCAAGATCAGACGTAGTTCCAATACTAGTATTACCGGCAAAATACCCTTGACCGGCTGATCCAACCTCAAATACCTTAGTGCTATCTAGATATGACCTAATGTGCGGAGCGGTTGTTCCTGCATTCAGACGAATACCAATTGCACCATGTGATTGATAGTAATTTGAAACATTCAATGAAAAACTATTATCAAGTACGGGTATTGAAACATGCCCTACAAACATAGCCCTAGCATCAGCATTCACTGACAGTCTGTAGACAGCGGATGGTGTACTATTTATACCTATCCTACCATCGGAAGCAATTGTCATAGCATCAACATTGTTAGACTTCAAAACAAGACTCTGGCTATCGTTTGTACCTATCCTCATTGTTGTGCCAAAAGAGTTGCCACCCTGTAGAATTGCAGATGCAAATTGAGAATTTGTAGCGTAGTTACAGTTATTGCTGGCATCGCAAACACTGTAGCCACCTTGTAGAATTCCGGTTGCAGTTATTCCGGCAAAGTTATTTGTGCCGGTGAAGGTGTTAGTGGCATTTTTTAAGGGTATGTTAGAGCTGAGGCGTAAATCCGAAAGTGTTCCAGAGGCTATGTTGCTTGCATTTGTAAAGTAGCTAGCGCTATTTCCTTGAAGCGTTAGCGCATCTACATTTGTTACTAAAGAACCGTTAAGTGACGGTAAATACCCGGAACCATTCAATTGCACTAATTGATTAATACCGTTAAAGCTATTGCCTTGCAGGGTTACATTAGAAGACAGTCTTGCATCTGAAAGTGTCCCGGCATTAATATTGCTTGCATTTTGATAGTAGCTTCCATGTTGGCCGTCAAGAAGATCTGAATTAAGATTAGAATTGACTGTACCATTATTAAGTGAAATCTGACCGCTATTATTACCTGCTGTGTTACCGTTTAAGGCAGTAGCATCAACATTTGTTACGCCTGAGCCATTTCCGCTTAGGCTTGAGGCAGAAACGCTGCCGGGGGTTGTTAAGTTACCAGTCAAGCTTGTGTTGCCGGCGGTATCTATTGTCAACCTAGTAGTTCCATTGGTTTCTAAATTAAGAGAGTTGTTATCATTTGTACCCAAGTAAGCAGGGTTACCAAAACTATTACCACCCTGAACATAACTACTACCAGCACCAGAGTAACCACAGTTATTGCTAGCATCACAAAGTGCGTAACCATTTTGCGTTCCACTAGATTGTATTGTTAGGTTATTGGTTGTTGTAGTTCCGCCAACTGTCAAACCGCCCTGGATATTTCCGTTGCCAGTTAAGGTCTGATTGTTAAACGTCGGACTAGATGTTTGCGCAATATCTTGAGCCGTACCAATAGTTGTTGTTGATCCGTTTTGAGTAACATTTGTTTGATTAGCCGTACCTTGAATACTCAAATTACCCGTTTGACTATTAACCGATAGTACACCAGAGTTTGTAATGGTCTTGCCGTCCGGAGAAAGTGAAATACCAGCACCAGCTTGGTTGGTTAATTTTGCGAGTAGATCTTGGGCGGAACTTGCAACAGCCTGATTAGAGCTCTGTGTTAAAGAGTTTATTTGAAGCAGTAAATCTTGGTATTGCTCCTGAAGATCCTCTGGAATATCTTTATCTAATTCGCCGCGTATTATAGAAACTTTGTCGCCCAGCTCCTTAAGCTCTTCCGCGCTAGCTTCATCTGATTTCAGCAACTCTTGCTGTAAAGCGCTTTGAGCAGATTTCAAATTATTGTATTTAGCCACGGAATTACGGTATAGAGCTAATGTAGTTATCGAACCTAGTAGCAAAAGTAAAATTACCGTAATTAAAAGTGGCTTCCTCCAAGAATGCTTTGAGTCATTGGGTTTGTTAGGGCGTGGAGATAATAGCGTATTACCAGAAGAAGATGGGCTAGACTTTTGATTCCTATTGCTATTATCACTAACGCCGCCAGAAGCAGGCTCTGTATTTGAATTTAAAACATCTAATTTATCTTCACTAGGATGATTCGAAATTGAATCTTGAGATTCAAAAACATGAGGCCTTTCTTGGCCTGAAACAGCCCCAAAAGACGACCCTCCATCTTTTGGAGTATCTTCAAATTCCAAGTCTCCCGATCCATATAGATCCCATGTCGATGTATTTATATTACCCACGATACCTCATTAATATACGTAAAATATATTAGTTACTACTATAAATTGTACTTAAGCTTACGATGGCTGTCAATAAAATTATGGATCAGATGATCAGTTTTCCACAGCACACTGTCTTAATTACCTTTTTCTATATTTCATACTTCATATTCCTAGCACTAAGCACACTATACATCCCTTAACTCATCCACTCCTGTCTGATATACTACTTCAGATGAATAAAGATGATATTGTTACATTGCCGGAACCAAATTTACGTAAAAAATCAGCTCGTGTTGGTATTATTACAGATGAAATTACAAAACTGATCAGTGATATGCGAGAAGCAACGATTGATTGGGAGAATTCTCGTGATCATGAAGCAGCTGTTGGTCTTGCCGCCATACAAGTGAATAAGCTTTACAGAATATTTCTTGTTCGTAATGATTTTGAAAATACCGAAGATAAAAAATTTACAGTTTTTATAAACCCTGAAATAACCAAAACTATAGAGCCACTCGAAGATGATTATGAAGGCTGCTTAAGTGTACCGGATGTATACGGAAAGGTTAAGCGCTATCATGGCGTAAAAGTTAAGGCACTAAACGAACGTGGCGAAGAATTCCGTGTAACAGCTTATGGATTTTTAGCAAGAATCTTACAACATGAGGTAGACCACACGAATGGCATGGTATTTATTGACCACATCAAAGACGATCCCGAGGCCTTCTTCAGATTAATGCCCGGGGGTGGGCTGGAGCCGCTTGACTACGAGAAGGACATTAAAGACAACTCTATATTGTGGGGCTAGCAAAATGGAATACGAGAAAAGAAATATGGAATATGGAATATGGAATATGGAGAGGCTGCAGTCTACCGCGGAATGGAACACATATTTTATACTTCATATTTCATATTGCTCATCTGAAAATGGAGATGGCAGATGATTGTATTCTTTGGGAGTGGTCCCGTTGCTGCTGATAGTTTGCGACTTCTTGAGAAGCACTTTGAAATTGAAGCAATTATTACTAAGCCAACTACGGTGCACGAAATGAAGGTCACTATTAGCCAGCCTCCAATTTTTGGTGTTAGCACCAAGTCGGAACTAGATGAGTTAATTCTTGAGAAAAATTTTGATAGCCAAGTTGCTATACTTATTGATTTTGGAATTATAGTATCAAAAAAAGTTATTCAAAAGTTTGAGTTTGGGATTGTTAACAGCCATTTTTCTCTGTTACCAGAATGGCGAGGCGCAGATCCGATCACCTTTTCGATATTAAGTGGCCAAGAAAAAACAGGAGTCAGCTTAATGCTAATTGATGAAGGAATGGATACGGGTAAATTAATTGCTCAAAAAACATTAAAACTTGATTTAAAGGTCAACAACTCTGAGCTCACAAAACAACTTATTAACCTAAGTGCCGAAATGCTATCTATGCATATTCCAAAATACCTAAATAACGAAACTAAGCCGAGAAGTCAACCACACCCAGACCGAGCAACATACTCAAGAAAACTAGTTAAGTCTGATGGCATATTAGACTTTTCAAAACCAGCGACTGTTCTAGAAAGAGAGATACGTGCATACTCTTCATGGCCAAAATCACGTACTCAAATTGCGGGCAAAGATGTAGTTATATTAGATGCTACGGCTTCTGATATCATAAATCCAAATGGTAACACCGGATCAATAACTGTAACATCTGAGAAAAAATTATCTATTAAAACAGCCGAGGGCAGCTTGATAATCGAGACTCTTAAGCCTGCTGGTAAAAATGTTATGGGTAGCGGTGCCTTTATAGCTGGCTATGGAAGTAAGTTATAACACCATTATAAATATTAAGCTTGTGTGACTTGGGATCTTAATAAGGCTACGGCTAGGCAGCTAATGGCGGCTGTTGGTTTTCACCCTGAGGTTGAGGACCCTGGGGATTCTGAATATCCTGAACAGAAGGGTTGAACTCCTGAGAGATCTGTTGACTACCTTGCGCAGGAGCCTGAGCTGCAGGCTGATCGCCGCTAGTAGCTTCAATAATTTTAGAGCTATCTTGTTTAATTTCTATTTTTAATTTATCTAGCTCGCCAGCTACAACATTTTTATAATCTGGAAAGTTAGTTTCTAGCCAGGTTAGTGCACCGAACTGAGATTTAACTGAAAGCTCATTAAAGGGGGTGTTGTTTCGTTGGGATGCCTCGTGAGCCATTTGAAGCTCTTTGATATAAGCTGGCGCTTGTTGCCAACCGGGCTTTAATTGATTAAGATAATTTTCTATATAAACCAAATCACCATCTATGAATTTTTCAAACTCATCTAGTTGCTGGTCATTCATTCTTTCAGCCAAACGCATACCGACTCTCATTTCTAAAGTACTATAGATATGCTTTAGCATTTCACGACGTTCGTGCTCTGGAAGGCCAATTAATCCTATCTCTTCTAGTAAACTATCGTCTATTCTTATCATATTTTTCCTCTAGTAGCTATTGTACATATGTTTCTTAGTTGTATCAATGCAACAACTTAAAGTGTACGCTGGATTTCTTCGCTTTTATAAAATTCTAGCTTGTCACCTTCTTCTATCAGCATCTTTTTACTTGTATTCAATGACAGACCACACATCTCACCCTCAAACACCTCTTTGGCTTCAGATTGTTGACGCTGAACCTTTACGACATCAACTTCACCAAGTAGTTCTTTGTCTCTAAATACCCTAGCTTTAATACCTGGCTCAACCTTACCTTTTGTGACTTCACCACCACAGATTATTTCATCTTTAGTTGTCCTAAAAACTCCCTTAATTACTAACTTGCCTATGTCGGTCTCGACTATCTCTGGCTCCAGTAGTGCACTTAATACCTCTTTAGCATCATCGAGCAGTTCATAAATAACCTTAAATTCACGAATCGACACACCTTCTCTTTCGGCTAATTTTTTAACAGCAGACTGAGCTGAAGTATTGAAAGCATAAATTAATGCACCACTAGTAGACGCCATCTGAACATCACTTTCAGACACTCCACCAATACCAGAACCGATAATCTGCATCTTTAGCTCTTGGTTTTCTAGCAGTCTGAGACTATCACTTATTGAAGTTAAAGAGCCCTGCACATCAGCTTTGATAATAATAGGCACCTCTTTTAACTGAGCATTCTTATTAATCAGCCCGAGCAGATCATTACTAGTCATATTTAGCCTGCCTTTAACGGCCTTATCTTTTGCACTATCAGCTCGTTCTCTGGCTTCTTTTTCAGAAGCTGCGACAGTAACGCGATCTCCAAATTGAGGCAGCTCTTTGAATCCAGTCATTTTTACAGGTGTTGAAGGTCCCGCAAAAACAATCGGCACTCCGGACCAATCTTCTAGGGTTCTAATTTTACCGTAAGTAGTGCCGATGACTACAAAATTAGCTTTTTCTAGTCTGCCATGCTCTATCATTGCAGAAACAGTAGCCCCCTTGCCCTGCTCTAGATGAGCCTCTATCACAATACCTTCAGCTAGACCTTCGATGTCGCCCTTCAGCTCTTCTATATCAGCCATTAAGATTATTAGATCTAACAACTGCTCTATACCCTGTTTGGTTTTAGCTGAAACCTCCACAATAGTTGTATCTCCACCCCAATCCTCTGGCATCAACCCAGCTTCTGCTAAACTTTGCTTAGCTCTATTAGCATCGGCTTCGGGTTTATCGATTTTATTAAGAGCTACAATTATCTTAGCTTTTGCAGACTGAGCAAATTTGATAGCCTCAACAGTCTGAGGCTTAACTCCATCGTCCGCAGCCACCACAATAATAACAACATCAGTTAACCTTGCACCGTGCTGCCTTAAAGCAGAAAAAGCCTCATGTCCCGGAGTGTCTAGCAAAGTGATTTTTCTATCACCATGAGTAGTTTGATAGGCAGATATATGTTGAGTTATACCACCTGCCTCACCACTAACAACTTTTTGGTTCAAAATTGCATCGAGTAAGCTTGTTTTTCCATGATCAACGTGACCCATAACCGCTACAACTGGCGGTCTAACTTCTGCCGTTTCGGCAGTATGTCGCTCCGACTTCTGAGAAGTGTCCTCAGACTCTTCATTGTCATTATTTCGAGAAAGCTTAACTTCCAACTTAAGCTCTGAAACGATTATCTCTGCAGTATCAAAATCTATCAATTGATTAACGGTCGTCATTATTCCATTCTTGAATAATTCACCGATTAAATTAGACACTGGGATATCCAGCTTGGTCGCCAAATCACCGACGGTGATCATGTTTTCAATTATTATTACTTTTTTTTCCATGATCTCCGACCTTTCGTGATGATTTAGTTTTACATTATTTAAATTACTGTAAGCTTAGTGAAATTTTACGGTTTTCGCGGTCTATATCTAATACTTTAAATTTTTTCTTTTCATTGAGCTTAAATAGTTTTTCAGGATCTGCACTCTGACCTTCGCCAAGTTCTGAAATATGAACCAGAGCCTCAACGGCTGGACTTAGCTGAATAAATGCGCCAAAAGGAGTTATTCTAGTAACAGTACCTTCAATAACATCATCTTTATTAAACGCTTCTGCTTCTTTCGCCCATGGATCTTCCTGAGTCTGCTTCATGCTCAAAGAAAGTCTATCTTTGTCGATGGCAATTATCTGAGCATTGATCTCATCGCCAATCTTAACGTAGTCAGATGGATTTTCAACTCTTTCCCAAGAGATTTCAGAAATATGAACCAAACCTTCAATTCCATCTACATTTACGAATGCCCCGAAATCTACAACACCAGTTACTACTCCAGACACCTTGTCTCCAACTGAAAGCTTTTCAAATCGGGATTGCATATCTTCGCGAATAGCCTCTTTTTCGCTAAAGATTAGTTTGTTAGATTTTCTGTCAACATCTAGGATTCTAACTCTAATAGGCTTATTTATTAAGCTATTAAGTTTTTGCAGAATTTCATCTTTGTCAGAACTCCCAACACGCGGATAATGCTCTGCTGATAGCTGAGAAACCGGCAGAAAACCTCTTACACCCTCAAGCTCAACTAACATTCCGCCCCTATTGGCATCATATGCTGTTACCTCGATTGTCTCACCTTTTTCAAACTGAGCTTTAACCTCATCCCATCCGCGATCTTTTGCAGCTCTACGCAAGCTCAATAAAGCCTGGCCATCTTCGATCTCTGGCTCGACAACACTAGCGACAACTTTGTCGCCAATATTGAACTGTTGGCCAAAACCGATCTCTCTGCGAGGTACCATACCAATACCGTTGAGACCAAGGTCTAACCAGATTTCGTGCTTCTTTACATTTAACACCGTAGCTTCAACAACCTCGCCGGTTGCTAGCTGTTTATATTGAACGTCTCCTAAAAGATCGTCCATAGTTATAGTTTGTTTTGCCATCTAAACAAAACTCCTTCCAAAAAATATTTCTTGAGGCTAGTGCCATAAGATTAAATATATTGTACCTCATCTGGTAGCAATAAGTCAAAATTATAACCTAAAATTGGTTTACAGTCTTCTTTAGATTTGAATTTAATACAAATAGGTACACAATTATCGAAATCATAAACGTAGGCATAACAACATCTTCAATGCCAGCATTAGGAACACTAGTCGCACTACTCTTGTCATCTACTTCAGACTCTTCGGATATTCCGCTTGGAATAGTAACTTCTACCGGAGAATTATCTGGCTGAGACTTTTCTGCAACACCAGATTTTTGATCACCATCTTCTTTAGATTTTTGTGCCTCATCAGGCTTTACGGCCGTCTTGACAGCCTGCTCTGCCCTTTGAGTAGCTCGCCTATTTGATATCCATCTTATTGTTAAAATTAATAGCGCTAAAACAAAAATTATAAACACCGCTAACCGTATTAATCCACTGAATCTTTGTATAGTATTTCCACTCTGCTCCATAAAATCCTCCGTATAGATACAGCTTATCTGAACAATTATAAAAGTGCAAAGATAAGCAGTTTATTAATCGCATTTCTTAATGCTACAATATAAGCATGATTATTGGGGTAGATATCGGAGGAACAAAAACATTAATGGCAGTATTCACTGAAAGCGGTAAATTACTTAATGAGGTTCGCTTTGATACAAGCCCTAACTACGAAACATTTCTAAATGATCTAAAGTTTCATGCCGATAAATTAGAGTCCAGTAAATGTAAAATTGCTTGTATTTCCGTACCGGGAAGAATAGATAGAAATTCGGGAGTGGCTTACTCTTTTGGTAATCTACAGTGGCGAGATATTCCAATTTTAAATGACGCAAAGAAGGCGCTTAATGTACGCAATATTGTAATAGAAAATGACAGCAAATTAGGTGGCTTAGCAGAAGTCAAGCAAATAAGCACCGAATACAAGCGTGTATTCTACATCACAATAAGCACCGGCATTGGCGGAGCGCTACTAGTGAACGGCAAATTATCAGAGCAAATGATTGACTCTGAGGTGGGTAAAGTTCCGATGCTTCATAAAACCAAAGTATTAGTATGGGAAGAATTTGCATCTGGCAAGGCCTTTTATAAAAAATATGACACCAAGGCAGTCGACGTCAACGATCCAGCTATATGGAAAGAGTTTTCCGACTACATTGGCCTTGGCGTTAGTATGATATGTGCAACTTTTCAAGTTGATGCAATCATTTTTGGCGGTGGCCTTGGTCAATATATAGATAAATTCCGTGACTTTATTGAGCCGTATACCTCAAGACAATATCTGCATGACAATATAGTTCTACCTCAAAAGCTATTTACTCCGAAACTAGCCGAAGAGTCTGTAATTTATGGATGTTATTATTATGCAAAAGCAAAGCTTACCAAGCATTGAACAAGTAAGGCTAGACTTTCCGGACTTTAAATTTGCCGAATCTAAGGTATTTTATTGGAGCGCTAAAGATCAAACCATCTATTTTAATAAAAAACTGCTAGTTAAATATGATGGTTTTATGAAGCTGATTCATGAAATTGGACATGCACTTTGTGGCCATAAGAATTACACGTCCAGCATAGAGCTAATTACCTTAGAGGCTGAGGCATGGCAAAAAGCTAGGCTAATTGCCAAAGACTACTCTCTCGAAATTAAAGATGAGTTGATTGAACAGTGCCTAGATAGCTACAGAAATTGGCTGCATATTCGTAGCACATGCCCGACTTGTAAAAACGTATCTTTTGAAACCGATGAATCAATATTTAAGTGTTTTAATTGTCATCAAACCTGGAAGGTTCCATATAATCAACAGACCCGACACTACCGACTAAAGTTAACTAGTTAAAAAGAAAAGAGCGTATTTAACGCCCTTTTCTTGGATACAATATGTAACTCTATTTGCTAGTTTTAACGCGTCGAGAAATTCGACCGCCTTTAGCACCAGCAAGTCTTGCGCGTTCACGACCACTTAGGCCGTCAGCACCCTTTTTGTCACTAGCAAAACCACCAGTTTTACCTTTTTTGCCACCTTTTGCACCAATAGATGCATAAAAGTCACTTCCGTACTTTGATTTATTTGTTAAAGCAGCTTTTGCGCCACCAGCTTTAGTTCCAGCCATTTCATGACCTCCTATTAAAGTTAATTATTCCACCTCCCAGAATGAGAAATACAAAAAGAGCTCGCGAATGGTGTTACGCGAACCCTCCAACAATTTCACCTCTGAAATTACCCTTATGTTAACACACTATTATGCTTGTGTCAATAGTCTCGCTTGTGATTATTGTATTATGGTAGAGCAGGTAGTCTCAGTCTCTATCAGAATAAAACACTCGAAAATGGAAAACTATGGATTTATATTGCTCTTTTGACTGTATCCTCAGGCAACTTTTCGAATTATATCACTGATTTCACTGGTGATGGCGTGTTGCTTTCGAACAAGAGCGCTAACCACCTTATCATTAGGTTCGAAATGATCACTAGAATCTTGTGAGTTTATACGCACTAATTCAATATCCAGTGCGCGATCTAGTTCATCCCGAGGGGTATGTTCAAGTAATTCATGGTGTCGATCAGCCTCTTCCATACCCAGAATAATCTGTGCAGCAATATGATATGCCTCTAGCTCCCCACGAACCTTGTTTCTCGCTAGTTCATCAGTACTACCTACAGGGTTAGCTTCTGTTTGTAATACATGCATTAATTCATGCAGGAATACAACAGGGCTTAAGCTAGCTCCAATTGCTGCATCACCATTCATTGATACATAAGGCCTACCCTTTACGATCGTTCTCGGTTCTGGTAACCACCAGTTGGAACCTTTTACAGCCATATCTTTTCTATCTTCAAACACTGGCAAGGCTTTGTGCGCTGCTGTGCTAGATAAGTAGCTACGAAACTTCCGATCTGCAACTGTAGCCTTTTCAAAACCAATCTGGGTACTAAGCGATCCTATTTGATGTGGATTCATTGCTGAATCCCTAGCGTGAAGTACGGCATACTCGCCAATACTACGTATAACAACAGGAATTGTGTCGGCTTCGGCACGCAACTCTAGAAAACCATCTGTATTCACATTGGAATGCGTCACCCTATTCAAAGCCCTAGTCAGTTGATCATTATAATCACCCAAACGATGAGAAACTTCTGGTATTTGCAGAATGCCTAAACTTTTGTCTATCAGTACATTCGTAGCTTGTTCATTTTTACTCATGATATTTGTATTTATACTATCAATGTACATTTTATAAGACTTTTTCGCTTTTGTCAAGGTTGCAACAAGGAAATGCTCTTAAATTCAGAACAACATGTAATTACAAGTAAAAGAAAAAGAGACCTACTAGGTCTCTTTGTTCTATAATTCGGCGCCGTGCTACCTTCCCCTAAGAGAGTATTATCGCCGCTACTGGGCTTAGCTTCTGTGTTCGGAATGAGAACAGGCGTTTCCCCAGCGCTATGAGCACCGACTTCTTGCCACAGGCAAGAAGTAGATTAAGGATTGAAGATTGAGGATTGAAGAATAAATTCTCCAGTCTCCAGTCTCCAGTCTTCAGTCCACTTCTCGCTCAATGAGAAGTTGGTCGATGATCATCCATACCGGATCCTGAAACAAGTTCACGATGACGGCAAGTTTTGGTCTAAATTATTAAATTGAAACAAATTGCATGAATATACATTATGATACTCATCAAAAACTGGTCAAACATAGATTAGATTGTTGGACATTGATTATAGATTATAGAAAACTAAAATCTAAAATCAATAATCCAAAATCTAGTCAATTGCATAAAAGTCGATGGACCTATTAGTATGCTTCGGCTCCATACGTTGCCGCACTTCCACCTTGCACCTATCAACCTGATCGTCTATCAGGGGTCTCATAGGGAAATCTAATCTTGAGGTCAGTTTCGCGCTTAATATGCTTTCAGCGCTTATCTGCTCCATACGTAGCTACCCGACAATGCTGTTGGTACAACAATCGGTACACCAGAGGTATGTTCATCCCGGTCCTCTCGTACTAGGGACAAATCCTCTCAAATTTCCTAACGTCCACACCGGATATAAACCGAACTGTCTCACGACGTTCTGAACCCAGCTCGCGTACCATTTTAATCGGCGAACAGCCGAACCCTTGGAAGATGCTCCTCCTCCAGGATATGATGAGCCGACATCGAGGTGCCAAACAGCGCCGTCTATGTGAACTATTGGGCGCTATAAGCCTGTTATCCCCGGGGTAACTTTTATCCGTTTGCGCTGCCGATACCACTATCATTCACCATAAGGTGAGGACAGCGGATCACTAACTCCTGCTTTCGCACCTGCTTGGATTGTAGTCCTCACAGTCAAGCTGGCTTATGCGTTTGCACTATCACTTCGATTTCCATCCGAAGCTAGCCAACCTTTGAACGCCTCCGCTACTCTTTGGGAGGCAACCGCCCCAGTTAAACTACCCACCAGACACGGTCCCGAACCCTGTATTTGAAGATCAAATGCAGGAAATATTTGATACATAATGTTTGATATTTGAAAAAATTATTCAGATATCATTTATCAATTATCAGATATATCTTTATTTGCTCTGCAAATAAAGGGTCCGGTAAGAGTAAGATTACAACAAGGGTGGTATTTCACCGATGACTCCATCTAGACTAGCGTCTAAACTTCACAGTCTCCCACCTATGCTACACATGTTGCAACCCGACACAATGTCAAGCTGTAGTAAAGCTCCACGGGGTCTTCTCGTCCTGGTGCGGACAGACGGCATCTTTACCGCCAATGCACTTTCACCGAGTCCTTCGTTGAGACAGTGCCCACATGATTACGCCATTCGTGCGGGTCAGAACTTACCTGACAAGGAATTTCGCTACCTTAGGACGGTTATAGTTACCGCCGCCGTTCACCGGGGCTTCAGTTCAGTGCGTGAACACATCTCCTTAACCTTCCGGCACCGGGCAGGCGTCAGCCCCTATACATCCACTTTCGTGTTAGCAGAGACCTGTGTTTTTGATAAACAGTTCCGTGGGCTCTTTAGCTGCGGCCCCATCACACTATCTATTACTAGATATGATCAGTAAGCTTAGCGTCAGATTTCTCTTGACATTGTCTTCAACATTTTCTCGATTTGCTGTAAGAGCTATTAAAACTTACAGACTTAAATTTGAAATTTCTAAAAAGAAAACTGACAAATACTTTCCTGTCACAGTAATAAATACTGTGATGGGGCAGACCTTATCCCTAAGTTACGGTCGCTATATTGCCGAGTTCCTTAACGAAGGTTCTCTCGTACGTCTTGGTCTACTCGACCTGAGCACCTGTGTTGGTTTGCGGTACGGGCGGCTATACCCACGCGCACACTTGCTTTTCTAGTCAACACCTTCACAAGAATTCAACCTAAAGGCTGTTTTATTCGTATCTATTTCTGATACTTAAACGGATATAACCATGAATCCGCTCTTGCTAATATGCCGCGCACAGTGTGCAAAGTATAACCGGTACGGGAATATTAACCCGTTGTCCATCGCCTACGCTACGCGCCTCGGCTTAGGCCCGACTAACCCTGAGATGATTACCATGGCTCAGGAAACCTTGCTCTTTCGACGGACAGGATTCTCACCTGTCTTATGGTTACTCATTCCAACATTCTCACTTCCTCACGCTCCAGCAAACCTCACGATTCACCTTCACCGCTGAGAGGAACGCTCCTCTACCGCTACAGTAAACTGTAGCCCATATCTTCGGTATAACACTTGAGCCCCGTTACATTTTCCACGCAAGATCTCTTGACTAGTGAGCTGTTACGCACTCTTTAAATGAATGGCTGCTTCTAAGCCAACATCCTAGCTGTTTAAGAAATCTCACCTTGTTTCCCACTGAGTGTTAATTTAGGGACCTTAGATGATGGTCTGGGCTGTTTCCCTTTCGTGCGACGAGCTTAGCCCCGCCGTACTGACTGCCGTGGTTACACAATTGGTATTCGTAGTTTGTTAGGGGTGGGTACCGTTGCCAGCCCCAGTCCCTTACAGAGCTCTACCCCCAATTGCTACATACACGACGCTAGCCCTAAAGCTATTTCGAGGAGAACCAGCTATCTCCAAGTTCGATTGGCATTTCACCGCTAACCACAGCTCATCCAAACACTTTGCAGCGTGTCCTGGTGCGGCCCTCCACATAGTTTTACCTATGCTTCAGCCTGGCCATGGTTAGGTCACCCGGTTTCGGGTCTAATTCATAGTACTTATTCGCCCTATTCAGGCTCGCTTTCACTGCGCATCCGTCAGATGACTTATGCTTGCATCAAAGATTAACTCGTTGGATCGTTCTACAAAAAGCACGCCGTCACAGAATAAATCTGCTCCGACTCCTTGTAGGCACTGAGTTTCAGGTTCTATTTCACTCCCCTCCCGGGGTTCTTTTCACCTTTCCCTCGCGGTACTCGTTCACTATCGATCACGTAATATATTTAGCCTTGGAAGGTGGACCTCCCAGATTCAGTCAGGATTTCTCGTGCCCCGACCTACTCAAGAAAACACATATTAAGTCAGCTTTGCTTTCATATACACGGCTTTCACGTTCTATGGCTAGTCATTCAAACTATTCTACTAGCTAAGCCAATTTCTTACTTAAGAGATTAAACTTCCAGTTAATCTTCACAAACTAGAGGTTTCGATAAATCGAAGACTCTAGCTTGATCATGTGTAATCTTACAACCCCATATAGATATTCGTCTGGTTACTTATCCGTCTGTAAACAGACGGAAATCTATAAGGTTTAGGCTCTTACCATTTCGCTCGCCACTACTCTGGTAATCGTTGGTTACTTTCTATTCCTCATGGTACTAAGATGTTTCAGTTCCCATGGTTCCCTCACAATATCCTATGTATTCAGATAAAGGTAACATGACATTACTCATGCTGGGTTTCCCCATTCGGATATCTCCGGATCAAAGCTTATTTGCCAGCTCCCCGAAGCTTTTCGCAGGCTATAACGTCCTTCATCGGTATTACGTGTCAAGGCATCCGCTCAGTGCCCTTTAATAACTTTTATGCATTGGTTTGACCAGTTATTGATAATTATCAATAACTTGCCGTTGTCCAATTTAATTTAAAAGACCAACTAAATTGTTAATTTACAAACTCCAGATACAATTTCTTGCGTGAACTAAAGTTCAAATGCTGTTATTGATTAGTTTAAGTCTTCGAATGATCTGTCAGACTTATCAATTTCTCATTTAAACTCCAGAGCTTGATTATTGTATCAGATGGATTTTTACTTGTAAAGTACATTCTACGAAACAGATTATTTTCAATAAAAAAGCCTCTGATGATTGTGCACTAATTGTGGTGGATACAATCGCCAGAGGTTTCAACCCTTGAAACATTCGCTTCGTACATACATAGTAGCAAACACCTCGTTTATGGTCAATAGTTTATCGAATATTGATGTATCTAGAACAACGCTTATGTTATATTTCATCTGATACGAGTTTGAGACAATATCATATTTTGCAGTTAATATAGTAAGTGTTGATTTTACATTAATTCGCATCTCACAGTGCATACTAACCCCCTGCAACTAACAGGCTACCCTAATTTTTTAATTTATAATGTAATCTTGTTGAAAAATATCTGTTAATCAGTTAAACTAACATCTGTCACAGCCTATGGGGCAATAGCTCAGTTGGCTAGAGCACCGCCTTTGCAAGGCGGGGGTCCAGGGTTCGAGTCCCTGTTGCTCCACCATACTGTGATTTTTTTCTTTTACATGTCGAATTTCAGCTTGTGGGCGTTTAGCTCAGTTGGTTAGAGCGCGTCACTGATAATGACGAGGTCGGTGGTTCAAGTCCACCATCGCCCACCAGCCGCAATTTGACACATAGTTAACCGTACCTACGTTATTATTATTTTTAAAATGTATTATTAATTATATACGATATCGGTTATACTATTAACAATGGGAATATTCGGACAAATCTTACTCGGCTTAATTATTATCGTTGTTAGTGTTTTGATTCTTATGAAAAATTATCAAGTAGCAAACAGTATACCTCTTCCTTTCTTTGAATCTAAGATGGGTCCAGGTAGCTCATATTTGATTTGGAAAATTTTTGCAATTATTGGAGTATTCATAGGCTTTACAGTAATGTTTGGATTTTACGACGAGGTGCTCGGCTGGATACTCTCGCCTATCACAAAAATGATAAGCCCGTCTCAAGAATAAAAACTAATACCATTACACCGCAATGAGGTTAATTATTAAATATAATTGACCAAACTAATGCGTGTATCGCATAAAAAATACCACTTACTAAGTGGTATTTTGTTTAAAGACTTAGTAGTGTAACGTCGCTGTTGAATAAAGGTGAATCTAGTCTTTTCCAAAAAATTGGAACAAAGTTGTTTTATAGATCCGTTAAAACAACAAGACCGACCTCGCTCTTAACTAGATTGCTCATAGTTAAGGCTAATACTCCCTAGAAAGGAGGTAATCCATCCCCACCTTCCGGTAGGGATACCTTGTTACGACTTAACCCCAGTTATCCCCCCCACCTTAGGCCTAATAAATTAGAACTTCGGGTGTTGGTGACTTCCATGGTTTGACGGGCGGTGTGTACAAGACCCGGGAACGTATTCACCGTAGTGTGCTGACCTACGATTACTAGTGATTCCGGCTTCATGCAGGCGAGTTTCAGCCTGCAATCCGAACTGGGACCGGTTTTGATGGGATTTGCTCCCCCTCGCGGGTTGGCTGCCCTTTGTACCGGCCATTGTAGCGCGTTTCTAGCCCAGGACGTAAGGGTAATAATGACCTGACATCATCCCCTCCTTCCTCCCCCTTACAGAGGCAGTCTGTTTAGAAAAATACAACTAAACATAAGGGTTGCGCTCGTTGAAGGACTTAACCTAACATCTCACGACACGAGCTGACGACGGCCATGCAACACCTGTCACTTGGTCCAATAAAGTACTCTCTCCTTTCGGAGAAATTCCAAGGATGTCAAGCCCTGGTAAGGTTCTTCGCTTATCATCGAATTAAAGAACACGCTCCACCACTTGTGCGGGTCCCCGTCAATTCCTTTGAGTTTTAATCTTGCGACCGTACTCCCCAGGCGGGATGCTTAACGCGTTAGCTTCGCTACTAGAAGGGTCGATACTCCTAACAGCTAGCATCCATCGTTTACGGCGTGGACTACCGGGGTATCTAATCCCGTTCGCTCCCCACGCTTTCGTGCCTCAGTGTCAGAAATGAGCCAGTCACCTGCCTACGCCATTGGTGTTCCTCCTTATATCTACGGATTTCACTCCTACACAAGGAATTCCAGTGACCTCTCTCATTCTCGAGTTTGTCAGTTTGAATAATGTGTTGATGGTTGAGCCACCAGATTTCACTATTCACTTAACAAACCACCTACGCAACTCTTTACGCCCAGTAAATCCGGATAACGCTTGGATCCTCCGTATGACCGCGGCTGCTGGCACGGAGTTAGCCGATCCTTATTCATGTGTTACCGTCATATTCTTCGCACATAAAAGCAGTTTACAACCCGAAGGCCTTCATCCTGCACGCGGCGTTGCTCCATCAGGGTTGCCCCCATTGTGGAAAATTCCTAACTGCTGCCTCCCGTAGGAGTCTGGACCGTGTCTCAGTTCCAGTGTGGCTGATCATCCTCTCAAACCAGCTAAAGATCGTCGCCTTGGTAAGCCTTTACCTTACCAACTAGCTAATCTTACGCGGGCTCTTCCCAAACCGCCGAAGCTTTAATCCGAAGACCATATGCGGTATTAGACACCGTTTCCGGTGCTTATCCCTCAGTTTGGGGTAGATTCCCACGTGTTACTCACCCGTCCGCCGCTCGCCGACATTCCTCACTCTAGCTCGGAAAGTATTAATCATTTAGCATTTTGCATTTAGCAGAGATTTAGCATTTTGCATTTAGCAGAGATTTCTTTGAAAGCTCTCTGCAAAATGACACCTGATAAATTACTGATAAATGATATCTGCTACCTGAAAAATATTCCGAACCACAGTGAGGAACTCGCTGCCGCTCGACTTGCATGTTTTAGGCACGCCGCCAGCGTTCATCCTGAGCCAGGATCAAACTCTCCATAAAAAATCTGTAAAACAGATCAAAGTGTTCAATTCTAACTTCAATGAAATACTAACATCTCAAATTATATTCAAACATCAAAAAAATTTAACGTTGACGTTACACTACTAAGTTTTTAAACTAGCCTCTACCTGTAGTGATTAAGAATGATTACTTGAATAAAGTTTACTAACTTTACTCGCAATCTCGCATAAAAGATCAGACAGACTGCAAGCAATTGTATGGAAAAGCTAACTGGATGTCAATAGATAAATAGTATTTGTTGTAATTTAAGTAACAATAAACACAAGCACTGGTACAATTACCCCTATAAAGAAGCCCGCGAAAACCTCTGCCGGAGTATGACCGTTGGACTGATGAATGATCATATGAGCTGGCTTGCCTTTTAGCACTTTTGGCAGCATCATCCTGATAGCCTGGCTATGTTCACCTACGGCATGCCTAACGTTCATGGCATCATACATCACTATTGCTGCAAGAATACATGCAATACCAAATTCCGGACTCTGGGTACCTAGCCTATAGGCCAGTACAGTACAAAGAGAGATAATAACGGTAGTATGTGCGCTCGGCATTCCCCCAGATCTGTATATATACCTCCAGTTCCAGTCTTTCTCGAATATCCCTTTAATGAATATCTTGCATACCTGAGCGATAATCCAAGCTAGTATCGGAATAACAAAGTATGCGTAGCTACTCAGAAACTGTCTCATTCACCACCTCTTCTTCCTCGTTTCCAGACTGATCTTTACTAACCAAGGCAATGGAAGCGACACCATCACCGTCCGCTAGTCGCATTATCCTAACACCCTGTGTTGTTCTACCAAGCTGAGGAATATCCTTCAACCCAAGACGTATAGTCTGGCCAGCTGTAGATATGATTATTACTTCAGGCGTTTCATCCGTAAGTGACTTAACTGATATAAGGTTACCTGTTTTTGTATTTACAACAGCTGAACGAATACCAACCCCACCTCGCTTATGTGGGCTAAATTGAGCTATTTTAGTACGCTTTCCGTACCCTTTCTCGCTGATCACAAAGATACTTGAGCTCTCCTGTACTATATCCATTCCGACCACGACATCACCAGCCTTAAGTCGCACACCTCTTACACCCCTGGCAGTACGACCCATTGGGCGAACATCATTTTCATGGAACCTAATAGCCTGCCCCAGTGATGTAGATATTACAACTTCATCATCACCGGTTGTAACTCTAATCCACTTAAGGTCATCACCTTCATCAATCTTTATGGCTATCAAACCACTAGTTCGTATATTATTGTAATCCTCTAATTTAGTTTTTTTGACAGTCCCCTGCTTGGTTGTCATAAATAGATAGCCAGTCTTGTGCTTAGGATCGTGTTTTATTACAGCCGTCACAACCTCTTCTGGATGAAGTTGTAATAGATTAACCGCAGCAACTCCCTTGGCATTTAATCCCGCTGCCGGAACTTCATAAGTCTTCAGCCTAAATACCCTACCTTTATTAGTGAAGAAGAGCAAGAAGTCGTGAGTACTTGCAAGAACAACGTGTTCGATCACATCCTCTTCTTTAGTAGCCATTCCTCGCTTGCCCTTACCACCACGATTTTGCCGTCGATATTCAGATGCCAAACTTCGTTTAATATAGTTTTCTGATGTAACAGTTACAACAACCTGTTCTTCTGGAATCAATTCTTCGTCACTAAACTTACCTAGTTCATGGTTAATTATTTTAGACCTTCGCTCGTCACCAAATCTTTCTTTCATCTCAAGTAACTCGGTCTTAATAATTTTTAATATCTCTTCCTCGTCAGCTAATATCGCCTCAAGTTTAGCAATAATCTTCATTAGCTCATTTAATTCATCTTCAATCGCCTGACGCTCCAGGCCAGTCAAGCGTCGAAGTTGCATAGCCAAGATGGCCTTAGCTTGAATTTCTGAAAGTTTAAATTGCTTAATAAGCCCTTTCTCAGCTTCCTCCTGGGTTTTGCTTGAACGTATTGTTTTAATTACAGCATCGATATTATCGAGGGCTATTTTATAGCCTTCCAGAACATGTGCGCGCTCCTTGGCCTTCCTGAGCTCAAATTCAGTACGCCTGCGAACGACTTTCTGCCTATGCTTGATAAACTCCTGAAGCATATCTTGTAAGCCAAGAATACGTGGCTGTATACCGTCAACAAGTGAAAGCATGTTAAAGTTAAAGCTAGATTGTAGTGTCGTCTGTTTATACAACTGATTTAACAACTTTTTGGGGTACGCATCTTTTTTAAGCTCAATTACGACTCGTACAGACCCTCTAGCTGTCTCGTCTCTGAGATCTGCGATACCGGCAATTTTTTTATCCTTAACGAGTTCAGCAATTTTTTCAATAAGTGTTGCTTTATTTACACCATATGGCACTTCTGTAATAATTATCTGATGACGACCTTTTTTAGTCTCTTCAATATTAGCTACTGCGCGCATAACCACGCTTCCACGGCCGGTCAAATACGCCTGTTTCATTGGTGCTCCACCATAAACAGTAGCCCCTGTTGGAAAATCTGGACCTTTAACGTGGGTAAGTAAGTCGTCTATCGTTGCCTCTTTATTATCTATAAGTTCTATGCACGCATCAACTAGCTCACCAAGATTATGTGGCGGTATATTTGTAGCCATACCAACAGCAATACCAATCTGTCCGTTAAGTAAAAGGTTAGGTAATTTTGCCGGCAAGACGACTGGCTCCTGGAGACGACCATCATAGTTGTCTCTAAAATCAATAGTATCTTTGTCTATATCAACCAAAAGCTCATCTGCCGGCCTAGCCATTCTTGCCTCGGTATACCTCATTGCAGCAGCTTCGTCGCCGTCCATAGAACCAAAGTTCCCCTGGCCATCAATCAAAGGATATCTAAGCGACCACGGCTGCGCCAAACGCACCATTGAATCATAAATAGCCGTATCACCATGAGGATGGAAATCACCCATTACGGCACCGACCACAGTTGCACTCTTTCTATGCTTAGACCCAGCCCTTAGCCCATCCCTATTCATGGTATATAAAATACGTCTATGCACTGGCTTTAAGCCATCACGTACATCCGGCAACGCTCTCTCTATTATGACACTCATGGAATATCGGAAGAAGTTATCTTCCATTACATTTTCAAGCGTTCTGTGTTCTATTCCGTTACCATCCTGAAGTACTACCGATTGTTCATCTTGCAAATTATTAGTTGTATTAGATTCATCCATATTAAATATCCAGTTCCTCTATATCTGCATTTTTAGCTCTTGTCTGTATAAAACTCTTCCTAAGCGATACATCGTCACCCATAAGCTTCGTAAATACGGCATCAGCCTCCTCGGCATCGGCAATATCAACCCTCACTAGCACCCTGTTCTCTGGATTCATGGTAGTCTCCCAAAGTTGCTCAGCATCCATTTCGCCAAGCCCCTTAAAGCGAGAGATTGTCACCCCCGCCTGCTTCATCTTGTCATCGTCTAGGGATATTGTTCCACCACGTTCTTTTTTGTCAGCAATTATTTCATCTAGAACACGCTCTCGCTCGGATTCATCATAGGTATAAATCTTCTTTTGGCCCTTATTAATACTGTAGAGTGGTGGCTTTGCTAGATATACATAACCACCCTCGACGATCTCCTTCATATATCTAAAGAAGAAAGTTAACAGTAGAGTTGATATGTGACTACCGTCAACATCAGCATCAGTCATTATGATAATCTTGTGATATCGTAAACCATTCAAGTCGAATTGCTCACCAATACCTACGCCAAAAGCCTGAATCATTGCTACTATCTCTTTATTAGCGAACATTTTATCGAGCCTGGCACGCTCAGTGTTGAGAACTTTACCACGAAGTGGCAAGATTGCCTGAGTCTTATTATCGCGACCTTCTTTAGCCGAACCTGCAGCTGAATTACCCTCCACGATATAAATTTCACTGTCGTCAGGACTCTTGCTTGAGCAATCCCATAGCTTACCGGGCAAACCCATTCCATCAAGTGCACCTTTACGAAGAACGTTATCTCGAGCGGCTCGGGCGGCCTTTCGCGCCCTTGCTGCCAATAAAGCCTTGCCTACTATCTTTTTAGCAATATCAGGATTTTCCTCAAGATAATAAGCAAAGTACTCATTCATGACTTGTTCTACATAGCGTCGAACCTCGGGATTACCAAGCTTATTCTTAGTTTGTCCCTCAAACTGAGGGTCAGGCAACTTAACAAGAATGATTGCAGTTAATCCTTCACGAATATCATCACCGCCAAGATTATCCTCCTTCTCTTTAAGAAGGCTGTTTTTACGTGCATAGTCGTTTATCACCCTCGTCATGGCAGCCCTGAATCCAACTAGATGTGTACCCCCATCGGGAGTAAGTACGTTGTTAGCAAACGGCTTGACAGTTTCAATGAAAGAATCATTATACTGAACCGTAACCTCAACCATAGAGTCTTCAACCTGACGTTCGACATAAAAAGGCTCATCGCCCAAAACGTCTTTTCCGATATTAAGATGTTTGACATAACTCTGTATGCCACCTTCAAAATAAAATGCCATTCTTTCACTAGTTCGCTCATCTACAACTGAAGTACGAACGCCCTTAGTAAGATAAGCTTGATGACGCAAGTAATTTACAACCCACTTGTAATCGAACTCAACTGTTTCTTTAAAAATAGTTGGATCTGGATAAAACGTAATGCTGGTGCCCTGTTTACGATCTGTTTTGCCGAGCTTCTTGAGAGCACCCGCTGGAACACCAGTCTTAAACTCTAATCTATAGAGCTCCCCACTCTTAACAACTTCCGCTATGAGCTTAGTGGAAAGTGCATTAACAACACTTGAACCAACACCGTGGAGACCAGATGAAACTTTATAGCCACCACCGCCAAACTTACCACCTGCATGAAGAACGGTCAGCACCGTCTCAAGTGTACTCTTTCCAGTCTTAGCATGTTTATCAACTGGAATACCTCTACCATCATCCGTAATCATGACTCCACCATCCGCCAGAAGCACCACGTCAACCCTGCTTGCGTGTCCAGCGATTGCTTCATCAATACAGTTGTCAGCAATTTCTTTAATTAAATGATGTACCCCGTCATATCCGGTGCTACCTATATACATACCGGGACGTTTTCGTACCGGCTCAAGACCCTCTAATACCTGAATTTGACTAGCGTCATACGCCTGCTCTGTTTGTTTGCTCACGCTCTATACCCTCTCTCCACTCTTTTAATATCCTGATTATACCAATTTTATGCATCTAACACCAGCCCAGAGGACGCTCTATCGTAGGTGCACACAAATTCATCCATTGGTATTGTATCAATAAAAAATGTATTCAAAACTCTTGCACTTTTAGATAGTCTGTGATTGAATTAAATTAACAAATCCAGATTAAACAAAAAGGTAAAAAGATGTTTCGAAAACTAGTTTCTAACCTTCCATTCAGCCCATCATTAATTAATCAACTTGGGTTTTACGCCAAAAGAGTAAAAAGAGAGGAGTTTACTCGCAAGATTGGCCTCGTCTTCACAATCATGTGCGTAATTGTTCAGACAGTTACAATCGCCTCCCCGGCGAGACCAACGTTAGCTGCGAGTACAAATGATATTATCTTCGGAGGTGGTGATCTTAAAAAGACACAAGATATATATTCTAAAGGATGTGATAGCAAGGGGCGCTGTGACATTAAAGCGATCATGAACGCCTATGGTATTAATGCGACAAATCTTGCATCTGCAACATATGAAAACATCTACTCTAGTGCGGAAAACAACTACTGGTCCATCGGTAGGGCGCCCAGGGGCTACGGAGGTGAGGTATCAAAACAAATTCCTGGTGGACCAAAAATCTGGGCCAGAACACTACATGGATGGTCAGCAAACCGCAACTGGAATGCAATACGAGTGAACACATCACAGGGCACAAGATGGATATTAACCGAGTGCGGAAATATCGTCACAAAAGAAAGCAAACCAGCCACACCACCACCAGACATGAAAATGGAAAAAACAGTTAGCAAGTCAGTTGTTAAAAAAGGTGAGAAATTCTATTTCACCCTTAAAGCTACAAACATCGGAGGAAGTACAGCAAAAAATGTACTACTATATGACACATCCGCTAATCATCTAGAGCTTCAACCTGATGGACTTGGATCCGACCCGCTAAAAAATGTGATGCGCTGGGAAACTCACAAAAGATTTGATATTGGAGCTGGTCAATCTTTCACATACCGGATATATGCAATCGCCAGAGCCGACGGAACTACCTTAGAGAATACAGCCTGTGCAGATATATTTGATGTAAATATTTACAACAACTGCGGCAAGGCAACCGTACGAGTTGAAGCACCTCCATTAGTTGAGAAGTGTCCTTACAACTCTGCTCTACCGAAGAATGATCCTAAGTGTAAAGCTCCAGTTGAGAAGTGTCCTTACAACTCTGCTCTACCGAAGAATGATCCTAAGTGTAAAGCTCCAGTTGAGAAGTGTCCTTACAACTCTGCTCTACCGAAGAATGATCCTAAGTGTAAAGCTCCAGTTGAGAAGTGTCCTTACAACTCTGCTCTACCGAAGAATGATCCTAAGTGTAAAGCTCCAGTTGAGAAGTGTCCTTACAACTCTGCTCTACCGAAGAATGATCCTAAGTGTAAAGCTCCAGTTGAGAAGTGTCCTTACAACTCTGCTCTACCGAAGAATGATCCTAAGTGTAAAGCTCCAGTTGAGAAGTGTCCTTTCGATCCAAGTATTCCAAAAACTGATGGAAAATGTCAGTTCTGTCCTCTTGAGGGAAAGCAAAATATTTCAATAAACAGTCCAGACTGCAAGCCATGTGATGAGACAAAAACTGGAACCGATGGCAAGGACATCAGCTGCCTCGAATTACATAAATCAGCGCGTAATATAACTCAAAATATCACCAATGCCAACGAGACAAAGGCTAACGCCGGGGATACAATCGAATATACCCTATCAGTTAAAAACTTCAGCAAACAAATAAGGAAAGGTTTTGTTATAGAAGAGAACATGGAAGATGTTCTTGAGTATGCGGATATTATTGACGCCAGCGGTGCTATATTCACAAGTAAACCTATCAGAATGCTCTCTTGGAAACCGGTAGATATCAAACCCGGAGAAACCATTAAGCGGACAATACTGATCAAAGTTAAAAGTAATATTCCCTCCACTCCCGCCTCTAGTTCAGACATCCACTCCAATGACATGAGAATGGTGAATGTATACGGAGATACTGTAATTATCAAATTACCAACGACTCCCACTAAAACCATCGAGCGCACAATCACCAGACTACCCAATACTGGAATCGGAACAAATATAGCTATAACAACAACACTACTGATGGCGTCTACCTACTTCTACTTTAGAAGTAAGCTAATCGTCAAAGAACTCGGACTTGTAAAACAGCAATTTAACTATGGAGCAGGAGTATAAAAAATGAGTGAGACACTTAGACATCATGAGTCCAAGGGTGAAGCAATCTCTAATAACGAATCTAAGAAACACCATGAAAGAATAAAGGAACACCTAGAGCGTAGCGCAGAGAATTCACCCTCTCGGTCTCATAGTGAAACCGAGTCTATTAGACATGAGGTACACGAGCAAGCTATATCAGGCGCCGAAATGCACAGGCCTGCATCTGAGACCAGGCAGCATCAGCCTACAGGCTACACTAAAAAGGATAAGGCACACGCATTTGAAACAACAATGCATCACGCCAGAAGCAAGATGAATACATCAGAAAAAATGCTCAGTAGAATAATTCACCAACCGGCAGTAGAAAAAATAAGTGATATCGCTGGGGCAACGGTAACTCGTCCATCAGGTATAGCCGGCGCAACAATAGCAAGCTTTATTGGATTAGCATTAGTATACGGTATTGCAAGATTTGTAGGCTTCAGCCTATCTGGCTCAGAAATGCCTCTACTACTTCTGATTGGATTCATTATGGGTCTACTGTGCGAATGGGTCTATAAATCTATACGCAGTCTTATAGCGTCAAAATAACCACTACAATCAGATAGTATAGCGAGTAGCTATAGGGTGTCAGACTCCGAATGATGAATCATACCCTGCTGATCAATTGCAATTTCACCTGATGACAACTGACTATCTTGTATTGCTTGATTTACGGCCAACGACTGCTCCGTGGCCGTGGACTTCACATTATTAATATTTACAACAAGCTCTTCTACAGGCTGATCTGACATCTGAATATTACGCAAGTCAGCTGGCGACTGCTGTGGGGTAGATCGCTCAGCCATTTGCTCCGTAGGGTGTACCGGTGTCGTAATAACCGACCCAGGAGTCTTTGCACCACTAATACTTTCCAGCTTTGGTTTGCTAACATTTTGTACGCTCTGTACGGCTGGCTTTGTTGACATATCCTGTTTTCTTTTCGCCAACCACTCATCTAGAAATGATGAGCTACCCGGAGCTGCACCCATAGATCCAGATCTAGGCTGACTCAAAGGACGAGTCCCACCAGTGACTTGCGGAGAACTTCCTACTAAACCACTCTGTTGAGATTGTCCAAATGATGGCCTTGGAGGTTCGTTAGTCTTTAATCTGTCGAATATCTCTTTTTCAACAATACCCTTTGGTCGTCCATACTTGGCATGTGATAAATTCTTGAGCGCAGTTATCAACTTAGGATTAGGTGCTATCTCCAACCTAGCACTCTCCATGCTAAACGGCTGAGTAGGCACTCCATTCAACAAAGTCTGCACTACCCATTGCTGATTCGGCATCTTTGTCATATCCTCTATGTCAAAAACGGGTGAAAAATACTTAACCAGAAACTCCGCGTCATTTGCACCAGTTCTTGAGCTTATTACCGTACCGACATTCCCAAAAACTGCGTCTCTAATCTCATCAGTTAACTGACCAACAAACTGATTTGCAACAGTCAAGCTAAGGTGATATTTTCGAGCTTCGGACAGGATGTCTGAAAATGTTTCTGTAGAGAAGTTCTGAAACTCATCAACATACAATGTAAAGTCACGTCTCTCTGACTCAGGAACATTAGCCCTACCCATCGCTGCTGCATAAAATTTCATCACGAAAATCATACCTAGTAATTTTGCGTTCAACTCACCTGTCTTACCTTTAGAAAGGTTAACTAACAGTATTTTCCCTTCATCCATAACCTCACGAAGATCAAAACCGCTCTTAGTCTGTCCGATAATATTCCTCATCATCTGGTTAGACAGAAAAGCACCGAACTTACTAACAAACCAACTCTTAACTTCACCAAATTCGTTAGATCTTTCCGAGCCTGGCATTTCTTTAAGCCAGAAATCTAACACCGTCTGATCTGTGACATATTTTAGTTTTTGATTAACGTACTGCTTATCGTTAAAAAGCTTTGGTATATCAACAAATGTTCCACCATCAGGACCAGCCATCACCGTTAATGCTGCATTCCTAAAAAGATGCTCATATCTTGGACCAATGATTCCTTGACGCTGTGGGTCATACAACTTATAGAGCATATTGATTGCTTCTTGTATGAGGAAATCCTGTTGCTCTTTATAATGATACTCAAATAAATTTAGTCCAACAGGGAAATCCATCTCACCAGGCGCAAAATAGATAACATCTTCCGCTCTTTCTTTTGGGATCATTCCCATTATATCTTCTGCCGCATCACCGTGTGGATCAATAAAGGCCAATCCTCTACCGGACAGTACGTCCTGCATTACCAAGCTCTTTAACATCCAGGATTTACCGGTACCTGTCTGCCCAATGATGTACATATGACGACGACGGTCATCTTCGCTTAATCTAATCGCCTTTTTTACACCTCTAAAAACATTGAAGCCGAGAAGAAGACCCTGCTCTGGCACACCGTTTGGTCCATCAACTTGCTTAGAAGCCTGACGCTGAAGCTGTGATGTTGGTGTATTTTTTTGATCTGGAAAATGAAATATTGTAGAAAGCTCAACACTGTTTAATATGTTCTGTGTTATTTCTTGTGGAAAAAATCTAAAAATAAACGCCGTTACAAAATGTTCTATAGATTTAGCCGGAACAAATTTGAAACCATTTCTGCCAGGAGAGTCAAACAATGCAAAGGAAGCTACCATACTACTCAGTATTGCCTGTGACCTTGCCGCCGTATTTGAGGAAGCAACAACCCTAACAAGAGTTTCATAACCTGGATGCCTTGTCTTTTCTTCAATCGAATCAATTGCAGCTTGCTCCAGCGAAGACAACTGCTTCTCCTCTTGCTTAACCTCATGCTCTGGCGGCTTCCATAGCGCAGACCCCAGCCCCTTGAATGTAGAGCTACTACTAAGACCATGCTTATATCTGTTCTTTTTTATTGACTCAGCATATTTCTTAGATTTATTCACCCAACCAGATCCAGCGGGTCTAATTAAGATCTGGATACCAGCACCGTCCTCTTTGCCTAAAGTTGACAAAGAATTTAGGATTGACAGCATACTGTCGGTCTTCAGTTCCTGAAAGGTAGCGATTGGTCTGGCGAAACCCTCTTTAAGAATCATCTCACCACCAATTGTTCCCGCAAGCTTACCTGCTTCGTTAAACAGATTATGCTCCTCGACCTCTTCAAGTCGAGAGTTAGGATATGCGCTTGTTACCGCCTGCTCTACAATTTGAACCAAGGCTACAGGCACGGCAGTATAATAATTTACTACTCCACCCTTAGCAACAATCTCAAATGCTATGTGTCGTTGACCATAAAATCCACTCTTAAATCCCTTGGTAGCAGTACTGGAAAGGATATTGTACAAGACCTGAGCCTTTGAGATAGTTTCTTCACTAACATCCCGAGAATCACGACCCCCACCTTCAATGTCATCACTTATGGGTGGTAAGTGTATTAATAACGGGACCATTTTTAGACCACGCTCATAGTTTTTGGCCTCTCGCAATATCTTTCTATAATAATAGAAGATTCCGCCACCAATCATAGATCCTATAGTTAAAAATACAACTAATAGCGTAATTATATGCATACTATCCTGCTAATTTAACCGACTTGTTATATCGCTTTTTAAGATAGTCAGCCTGCAGCTCTGATACCTGCTTTTCTTGGTGGTATGGATCTCCCTTTGTTTGATTGACAATCGACTTAGCCTTGTCCACCCACTCCTTTTCAATAACATCGACATCGTCTGCAATCGCTACGCTGCCAGAGGACGAGGCAACTACAGGAGCATTAACGGCCGCAACAGGTTGCTGTGACGCAATTTGGGCTTGCTGTGATTGCTGAATAGGTATTACTGGACTTGCTGGTGGATTCCCTACCCTTTCCTGTGTACTCGGTACTTCTCCCGTTTTCACGGATGATGAGTATCGATTAGTATTAAAATCAACACCTTGCGTGCTATTCATTTCTTGCATTATCGGTGTTGGTAAAGTTGGCTCCATGTTCAAATATAATTATATCAAAGTACAAGCAATATTTCTTTAAAATCTGCGTAAGATATAGAAGTTTGAAATGAATTCAAACGATGCAACCAGTATTAGATCAATGAGATCAAGTTGACCAAGTGATTTTAAGCCAAGCACCATTATAAGACCCAATGAAAAATTTATAGAAAGGTATAAATGTGATCTCGTGCTAATTTTTTTATATAGTGACCTTTTAATTATAAAGAGGATCGCATATACAAAAGACAGTAGTAGCAAAAACAACATGAGCCAGAATATCAATATATACACAGGACCACCATTAGGTGAAGTAGTTGATAAAATAATAGCCATACATACAAATAGAATCAATAAAAACAAAAACGGCCTCAATGACAACTTGCTGTTTTTATTTACATCAACTTCAATCTGATCATTCTGCATATGGTATATATTGTAACTACAAAAAACAAAAAAGCTAGGATGTATAAATCCGCCAACTTAAATAACTTTTGTAGCGCTTATCATCCTAGCAGTGACTGACCGCTCTCTAAAAAGAGAGCGCTATCGCCGTCTGGCTACTCCGTATTACTACCATCTGCATAAGTCTAGTATGTATCATAGCAGCGTATTCATTAATTTGCAATAATTTATTATAGTAATATAAACAACAAACATCTTAAATTATCGTTAATTTTTAGTTGTAATATTTACATTTATATTACCTCACATCTTATGTCCACCCTCCTCATATTGATTACAACACACAGCAATCTCAACTGCTTAGATTAATTATAGATATCGCAATGTATATTTAATGATTCGCCGAATAATTAAATATACATGCCCACCAAACACATTTAAAGTTCTTGCAAAATTGCGTCATGAATACAAATTTACATTTCTCCATTGACCACCATTTAAAAACCGAGCACACGACACTACGACCCGCGTCTTATTATTATTCACGATGAGTCTCCAACACTATTCGGATTAACACACTTCTCGGCATCACTATCAAAATTGTGGCCCAGGCATATAATCCATCCCTATATGGTGGCCTACTAGTCAAAAGATTAATAATTTATTCATATATTATTTAACTTATTCAATCAACAGTAGGATAGGAAAAATTAAGTAAAAATACCCTGTGGATAAGTATATTAATTTTGTGTGATATTTGTGTTGACATAAGCTTTTAAGAGGCCTATTATGATAGTGGCACTTGAATAAATAAAGTGCTCAAAACAAAAAGATAAACCCTTGAAACAACGGCTACTCGCAGGCCGTTGTTTTATTATTACAATCTGTTATATTGAAAGAATAAGAGGTAATAATGAGCACCGCTAAAGTATACTCTGCAGCACACGTTGGATTTGAAGGCAAGCTAATTGAGGTTGAATGTGACACAACCAAGGGGCTGCCTGGAATAATTATTGTCGGCCTTGCCAATAAAGCTGTGGATGAAGCAAAAGAACGAGTAAAAAGCAGCATAAAGAACAGTGAGCTAGCTTTACCCAGAAAACGAATAACACTAAACCTAGCGCCTGCCGATCTCCCAAAAGATGGCTCTGCCTACGACTTACCGATGGCGATATCCATCCTACTGGCCAGCGAGCAAGTTAAGTCCAGCAAAATTAATGAGTCTCTATTTGTCGGAGAACTATCACTCGACGGTAACCTGAGGCCAATAAGAGGTATAATAAGTCATGCGGAAATAGCGAGACAAAATGGATTTAAGAGAATCTTTGTACCACTAGAAAATGCGTCTCAGGCAAGTCTGGTTGATGATATCGACATCCACCCTGTCAAGTCTCTATCGCAAATTGTTAAATACCTGAACGATAGTGGCAATCTACCCAAGCTCAGAGAAAGTACATATAAAGCAACCAGACCAAAAAAGTCTATAGACTTTTCAGATATATACGGCCAACAACAAGCCAAGCGCGCACTAGAAATTGCCGTTGCGGGTCAACACAATATACTTCTGAGTGGACCCCCAGGTGCCGGCAAAACTATGATGGCCAAAGCTCTACTTGGAATAATGCCACCGCCAAGTAAAAAAGAAATTATCGATATCACCAAACTACATAGCTTGTCTGGAGAACTCACGAATGAGGTTCATGCCTATAGACCTTTTAGGTCACCACATCATACCTCTAGCAGCGTTGCTCTTATTGGTGGAGGGCGAAATCCTAAGCCGGGCGAAATCAGCCTTGCGCATAAAGGAATATTATTTCTAGATGAATTACCTGAATATACTCGCTCTTGCCTAGAGTCGCTACGCCAGCCACTCGAAGATCGTATAGTCACAGTTGCTAGAGCCCAGGACACAGTAACATTCCCAGCGGACTTCATGCTAGTTGCTACTCAGAACCCCTGCCCTTGTGGCTATTATCTTGATGCAGACCATAACTGTACCTGTACCCCGCATCAAATCAATCAATACAGCAAGAAAATCTCTGGACCACTTCTGGACAGGATAGATATTGTAGTAAATGTCCAGAAGGTTGAACATAAAAACTTACTACAGGACTCTACCGGCTCTTCAGAAAGCAAAGCAATCTATCGCAGGATCCAGAGCGTCCATACGAAGCAACTCGAGCGGTTTAATAGCCCCGAGAAGCGCAACTCACATATGAATAATAGAGATTTAATTAAGCTCTCTGGACTAGAGCCCGACGCAAAACAATTTCTAGAAATGGCAGCTCAAAAACTAGCACTTTCAGCCAGAGGATACATGAAAGTAATCCGTGTGGCTAGAACAATCGCAGACTTAGAAGACTCTGAGAAAATAAAACAGGCGCATATCAGCGAAGCATTACAATATCGCCCCCGTTGACCTCCTCTCTAAATCATGCTAGTATTTATCTTAAATTAAGATATTAAGTAACAGGAGCCATTAAAATAGCCCATCAGCCACAAACACGCCTAAATCATGCAATACGCGCAAATGAACTAAGGGTAATAGACGAAGATGGGAATCAACTTGGTGTATTATCTAGGACTGAGGCATTACAGAAAGCCGAACTTGCCGGATTAGACTTAGTTGAAATTTCACCAAATGCTACTCCTCCGGTAGCTAAGATAATAGACTGGGGTAAATATAACTATCAAAAAACAAAACAGATTCAAAAACAGAAAAAAGTTGCTAAATCTGTAGACCTTAAACAGATCAGACTTGGCATGCGCATTGGTGATAATGATCTCGATATAAAAATTAATAAGACCAGAAAGTTCTTAGAAGCTGGTCATAAAGTTAAAGTTATGTTACTATACAGGGGTAGAGAGAATGCACACAAGGAACTAGGATTTGCGTTATTTGATCGCATAACTGAAAAGTTGCAAGATGTAGCATCTATTGATCAGCCAGCTCAATTGAGCGGCAGAAATTTAACTATTACTTACAGGAGAAGTTCTAATGCCAAAAATTAAGACACACAAAGGCACTACTAAGCGTGTTCGTAAATCAGCAAGCGGTAAATTAATCCGCGAACGAGCATATACCGGCCACCTTTTATCTAAAAAATCAGCTGGACGTAAGCGTAATAATGCCAGACTACACAGCGTAGATGCCAGTAATGTTTCTAATGTAAAAAGAGCCCTCGGCGCTTAATTAATACCTAAGGAGTTAAAGAAAATGCGAGTTAAAAGAGGTGTAACAACAAATCAACGTCATAAGAAGATTTTTAAACAAACAAAGGGAATGCAACACGCAAGACGCAGTTCGATAAAACTCGCCAAACAGGCAGTCGTAAGATCGCTGCAGTACTCTTATAGAGACAGGCGCAATAAAAAGCGAGACTTTAGAGGACTCTGGATTACCCGCATCAATGCCGCAGTGAGAGAGTATGGCATTAGCTACAGTAACTTCATGAATGGTCTGAAGAAGCAAGGCATCACTTTGGATAGAAAAATCTTAAGTGAACTAGCGGTTAGCGAGCCGGTTGCCATTAAAGAGCTGGTTACAATAACCTCAAAAAAGTAATTCTGAAAGCTTAAATATTAAAAAACCTCGGTATTTACGAGGTTTTTTAAATACTAGACTACCTATAAGCCGGGTTCTGTCTGGGATGATCATCTATCTAGTTCAAAGATTACTCAATGAATCAAGCGGATATATCGAATCATCTACGGCGGACAACCTGTTGTAGACAATCCCCTTGCAATAGACAGGGTTTACCTCTCTTCCATGTCACCACGGTCGACTGTGAGCTCTTACCTCACTCGTTTCACCTTTTCCCCAATAAATCAGGGTAGTTTTGTTTCTGTGGCACTTTCCCTAGAATTACTTCCGGTTGCCGTTAGCAACTGTCTTGTCCTATATTGCCCGGACTTTCCTCTCGCCAAGGCGAGCGATCATCCAGTAATCTAGTAATGCCATTGTATCATGCCATTCGCGCAGAAGCACTCTTATCATGAGAATCCAGTATATCATTCGCCAGGCTGTCCGCCTCAACGTTTAGCTCTCTAGGTATATGATTAAATCTAACGTTTGCAAAGCCTTTAATTAAAGTACGAATTTTTTGATTTATCGGCCATAGCTCACGATTCTTGACTTTATATTGACCATTTAACTGATTGACGACCAACAAGCTATCTGATCTAAAGATCAAAGAATCATCTCTGCTCGCAATCTGACCAGCGGCCACAAGGGCAAGTTCAACCGCTTTATATTCTGCCACATTATTTGTGGTCAAGCCTATATATTCACCTCCACGGGCCCTTACTTTCTCATGCCCATCTTTTATTACATAAGCAGAAGCTGATGGACCAGGGTTGCCTCTGGAGCCACCGTCTGTATTGATATATAACGTTGTTGCATATACATCATTATTACCCCGTCTGTCACCTTGAAATTGTAACAAGATCTTCCTGGCGTCATTTGTCACTTTATCTGCGTGCAAAATACCAGAATTAACCCAAACCGCCTCATCATGTTGACTGCTAAGCACTATAGGATCAACTGGATTATAAGCAATTAAAAATACAACTCTCAAATATGGTCCTTTGGAATCCATATTTGACATATCCATGTAGTACACCGGGTCAGAAAACTGAATATTAAGCTCAGCCTGTAGCTTTCTATTCAGCGCATGACTCAAGGTCTCTCCCAACTGGACTCTTCCCCCAGGGAGCTCAAGATATCCTGGTAAAAACCTGTCGCCAAGAGACCTGCGAACCATAAGAATATCTTGATTAGCGTTATGAATTAATCCATTTACAAAAATTGTTTGCTTAAACCGCTCACCCATATAGATATCATACTATAAACCTGGTCGGGGATACTGGATTCGAACCAGCGACCTCACGACCCCCAGCCGTGCGCGCTACCAACTGCGCCAATCCCCGATGTAATCAAGTTACTTTACAGATGCCTTCGGAACGGTTGATTTGACCTGGGTAAACCAGGTGGGTATGCTCACATTTGATCCACGAATCAAATAAATATTGCATTCCCGGTTGAAAAATATTCAGGAAATCAACCGAATTACCCGAAGGCACTTTATATTATACCAATGAATTCATGAGTATCACCTCTTGACCTATGTGCAAAAAAGCTGTAATATTAATCATTGAATCATTAATGTTTAATAAGGTAATTTATATGTCTCAAATATGCGAACTAACAGGCAAAGGAAAGCAGTTTGGCAACAACGTCAGCTTCTCTATGCGACACACTAAAAAAGTATGGAAGCCAAATCTTCAAAAGAAAACTTTTGAACTAGATGGAAAAAAAGTCAGTATGAAGCTCAGTACACAAGCAATTAGAACGCTAAAGAAAAAAGGCATCCTGTAAGTTAATACTAGCCCTATGCCTGAGACCATAAAATAGACGGTACTTAACCGTCTATTTTATTCTTTTATACCTATTTGGTTAAAATAATGCTTAAGATTTATTGATAATCTGTACCGTCATCTGCTCGGGAAGAGCCTTGATCTTAAACTTATCCACCACTTCTTCTGACACCGGAGCGCCAAGCTCTTTAGTAAACTCCTCCACCGATCCCTGTGGAATGCTGTAGTCTAAGCCATCCTCTGTATAATGCACCGGGATAACCAGCTTAGGTTCAATTTCACGCACCATATTTGAGGCATCAAGTGGATCTAGCGTATAGCCATTACCCCCTACTGGCACAATAACGATATCTATTCTATTAATCGCCTCTTGCTGCTCCTCGCTCAACTTAGATGTGATATTACCCAATATAGCGACAGTAGTATCTTGAACAGTAATTTTGTATATAGTTGCCGAATTATCGCCAGAACTAGAGGTGTGAGGCTGAGCCGGAATTCCTTTCACAGAGAACTCCTCAAATTCAAACTCACCAGGACTATCAATTAAAAATTGTTCGTCAGACACAATTTTTGGTTTATACGCCTCTTGGGTTGCAAGGATAATGTTATTTTTCTTAAAATCTAATTTGTTATCAGAAATGTCGCTAACAACATCTACTATTAAACTAGACTTCTTAGTTGTAAATTTTACAGCATTAGCACCATGATATTGTATTTCCATCTTTATATTCTCCTAATTTACTTCTAAAAACTTCCTTAGTACACCACTTTCGTCATTTAATATGGCGAACTTTCCATTCAGGACGGTACTCATGAAACGATCCTTGATCTCAAGGCGATACTTAAATTCACTGGGAGGCAAAACTGTATACCTTACCGCAGAACCCTCTTCTAGCTCTATTGTTTTAATTAGCTTCTCTAGCTTTTGCTTATTACTAGAGCCGACTAGTATTAAATCTACATCAGATGACTCTGAACCAACCAAGCTACCTGCAGTAATTACAACATCAAAAGAACCTACTGTTTGTAATCTTTTAAGTAGGTCACCCTGCGATGCAGGAGATATATCCTGTTGCGGAAGCTCTACCGAAAAGATAGACTGCAAGGCTTTGAAGTGTTTGTATCCTTGATTGACCTCGTAATACAATTTATTATTTACGCTGTCTGATTTGATAATTCCAATTCCAAGTAGATTGGATAGCTCTCTTCGTACTGAATTAATTTGTTCATCAATCTTACGAGTCATCTCCCTAACATAAAATGATCTTCCTGGATTGGCTAAAAATAGCTGTAGTAGCTTCACCCTTGTCTTCGAACCAAATAACTGCTCAATCATTACATATAAGTGTAACAAATTTATTCAAGTACTACTAGCTTACTGACCAATCGACGGTCTATCTTGGGCGACCCTTGGCAATTTTATGCGCAGCATACTCCAAGGCGTCATCCAGCCCGGACAGTTTTACATTGTTATACTTTCTTAATATAGACCGTTTAATGAGCTCGTCAGCTAGCCTGGGGTTCTTAGCTAGCAGGGGTCCATGCATATAGCTTCCGAAAAAGTTTTTATATACTACACCCTCCGTACCGTCTTCCCCATTGTTGCCAGCGCCCTTAACTACTCTACCAAGAGACTCTACGTGATCACCAAGATATGTTTTACCAGAATGATTTTCAAAACCAACAAGCTCACCAAAAGACGAGTCCACAACAACATTGCCAATCAAACGTTCTCGACCCGCTACCGTATCAATGTCCAGCAATCCGGCTCCTTTAATAACACTCCCTTCACTCGTAACAAATTTGTTACCCAGTAGCTGATACATACCACATATCATCAGCCCAACCAATCCATCGTTGCACTCTTGGATTAATATTTCTGAATTTTTAATAATATCGCTTTGCACAGTATCTTGATTAGAGTCCTGGCCACCGCCACCAATAACAATATCCAGATTCACCCTCTTCATCTCTTTAAGTGAATCTACCGCAAAGTATCTAAAGCCTATCCCACGACTCTCTAAACGGTATTTAAGGGTTATGATATTACCCATATCACCATAGACATTCATTTGCTTAGGATATAAGTGACCTACATTAATGACTTTATCTACCATATACGTGGCACCTTTCCAAACTTAGATAAAGAAGAACGGACCGTAAACAGGGCCGTATATGTGGGAATGACAACGATATTGTTGCTATTCGAGCCCATTATCTTAGAGATGGCTGCATCTATGCTGTCAATATTCTCTGCATGAAACCCATCGTGCTTTAACCTTAATGCCATATCGTAACCACGCACTCCAGTAGTATATATTGTTGTATTTTTTGCTATCTTACCTCTAAAATCTACGTCCCAGAGCCATGATACATCACGACCATCTGCAAAATTATCGTTTACAGCAAATAGCACTATCTCCGGTTGGCTGTATTGTACAAATGTCATCAAATTACTTGTTAGGCCGCTTGGGTTTTTAACTAATGCTACAGTTATATTCTTATTCCCAAAATTAAGCATCTCACCTCTCCCAAAAGGGATGGGCATATCAGCAATACCTTTCATGGCCATATCTAACTTATCCTCATTGCTAGTTAATATTTTTAGCGTTGCATAAACGGCCAGCCCGTTTAATGCATTATGAAAACCCTTGACTGGCAATATGTAACCCTGTGACTTGCTGTTTGAATAAATACTGATAGCCTGCGCTTGATCACCTTCTTCAGCTGACTCAAGAATTACGTCAGGCGTAGAATAGTTTACAACATTACCATGAATTGATTCTTCGTTTAATACCGCGGAGAGAAGCTTCTCAGAAACACCAAAGCCAAAACACGGCCTACCCCCGTTCGTTAACTTGTCGCCTATTTTGACCAACAGAGGGTCGAGGCAATTGTAAATAAATACATCTACACTCATAGAAGTCTCTTCAATCAATCTCGCAGTCTGATCCAACTCGCCATATCTATCCAACTGATCCCGAAGTACGTTTAATGCTAGTAATAGTTTTGGTTTTAAATTTTTTGTAAAAATTGGTGAGTACGCCTCATCCATCTCAAAGACAAACCAATCCGTTGGCTTTAGTCTTCCTGAATATGTCATATCTTCTATCAGTGCCGATATTAGACCTCTGGTCATATTACTACCAGTACTATTAGTCACCACACGAGATCCACTTGATCTCAAGCCCTCGACCAACATCTTTGTTGTTGTAGTCTTCCCATTGGTTCCAGTAATTAAAATCACCTTATCCTGGACATCAGCAAGTATGGTATCTAGGAAATTTGGACAAAGTCTTTCAATCAATAAACCGGGAAGCGCTGAACCACTCCTACCAATCGTCCGAAGAAGTCGTATTAACAATTTATTTATAAATACTAATAATCTTATATACATCACTAGTTATTGTAATTGAAACCATCAGCAAATTCGACCGCCTTATCAATCAGTAGACCAGCGTCATCAAACCATTTAATATTTGGGTTACGCTTAAACCACGTTCGTTGGCGCTTTGCCAAAGATATATCTCTGCGGATAAACGCCTCTTTTGCTTCTTCCGGCGTGGCACTCCCTTCTAGATAGCCACGAACAACTCGATAGCCAATACCGGACATCGATTCATTCTCCCAGCCATACATTTTGACAAGTTGCGCCACTTCATCAACAAACCCATCAACAAACATTTGTTCAACTCTCATTCGAATTCGAGATTTTAACACATTACGCTCAAGTCTAAGACCAAGAATAATCGTATTTTCTCGTAAAATCATGTCTTGCGGCACTTCGCCTTCTCGCTCAATTGCTCGAATCACATGCCTTCTATTTTTTGTATTCAGGTGAGTTATATCAATATTTTTTGTATGCAATAGTGTAGTAAGTTCTGCATCGTTCATCTGTAATAATTGTGCTCGATATGCTTCATCTGGCCTAGTATTAAATTGAAAATTATACAACAATGCATCAACATACAGACCGGTACCACCTACAACGATTGGTATTTTTCCACGCTTTTGGATATCTTGAATACATTTTTCAGCCAAGGACTTAAATTTAGCCGCACTAAACTTTTGGTTCGGCTCAACCACATCAATCAAGTGGTGTTGAATCAACTTTTGTTCCGAATCAGTCGGCTTGGCTGTGCCAACATTCATATATTTGTATACAGTCCTGGAGTCTGCGCAAATAATTTCACCATTTATTCTTTGAGCAACCTCTATCCCAGCCTTAGTCTTACCGCTAGCAGTCTCACCAACAATCACCACCAGTGGTGGTGTGTTTGATATTTGATACTTGGTATTTAAATGCTGTTTCATTTTTTAGGCCACCATAAAAGTTGTTCAATATCTAGAAAATACTCGTCATTATGTTCAATAAACTCAATACCCTCGGACTCTAAGTGACACTTATGCGCCAATCTTCCACCAGGGTATCCGGAAGCTAAGCCACCCTTCTTGTTCACAACCCTATGCCAAGGAATATCTGGGTCACCATAGTGCGCAATACCCCCAACAATTCGGGCAGCCCTAGCGTTACCAACCAAAGACGCTATCTGACCATAAGTCATAACCTTTCCAAACGGTATGCTAACTACTAACTCCTTGACTTTATATCCGAATGAACCACACATACCCAATTATACTTTACAGCGATGACTTCGCCGATCGATCTTTTGATTCTCTTACAATACCTAAAATAAAGTCCTCAAATGCATACTCACTATCAGTATGGTCATCATTAACTAAATCTAACCTTGTTCTAGGTGTAACTCTTCTTGTTTCTAATTCTTTTTCACCAATAACCAATACATACGGCACCTTCATGAGTTGAGAATTACGGATTTTTTTACTGATAGAATCATTTGCTCTGTCGACCTCAACTCTAACACCACTGGCTTTTGCAAGTGCTGTAATTTCATCAACAAAGTTTTCAATTTCTGGTGAATCCTTTACTTGCAGTATTCTCAGCTGCTCTGGTGCAAGCCAAATTGGAAATCTTCCAGCGGTATGTTCTATATACACACTCAAGAAGCGCTCAATTGACCCCAGTATGGCTTTATGCACCATGGCTGGTCGCTTCTTTTCGCCATTTTCATCTGTGTACTCTAATTCAAAGCGCTCTGGTTGCACATAATCTAGTTGAACAGTAGCACACTGCCATTTTCTACCAAGTGCATCTGATACATATATATCTATCTTCGGCCCATAAAATGCCGCTTCACCTAATTCAATTTTATAATTTAACTCTTCTTCTTTGGCGATATTTTCAATAATAGCCTGAGCATCATCCCATGCTTTTTTGTCGCCAAAATAATTATCTCCATCGTCACGGAACGAAAGGTCGACGCTCAACTCTAAGCCCAATGTCTGATACATCCTTTTTACTATGCTTAATATTCCACGCATCTCATCTTCGATCTGGTCGTGCCTTACAAATGCATGAGAGTCATCTTGAGTAAGAGATCTTACACGAGATAATCCATGTAGCTCACCACTCTTTTCATCACGGTACATTGTAGTAGTTTCCATATAACGTATAGGTAAATCACGGTAGCTTCGTGGTTTAGAGGCATATATTTGAGTGTGATGCGGACAATTCATAGGCTTGAGCATAAACTTGTCCTCAGATTCAACGCTTGAGACATCGAAACGCTCCGGATACTTATCGTAATGACCGGATGTTTTATATAGCTCCACTCTAGTCATATGAGGATTCCATGTCTCTTCGTAGCCAACGCTTCTTTGCAATTCTTCTGAATACTTCACTAATTCTTTGCGTAATATCGTTCCTCTGGGCGTAAATAATGGCAAACCAGGACCAACTAGATCTGAGATAACAAATATGTCCAGTTCTTGACCAAGTTTACGATGGTCTCGCTTCTTTGCTTCTTCCAGCATCTGAAGATGATTGTTCAATTCCTCTTTAGTATCAAAAGCCACGCCGTAAAGCCGCTGCATCTGAGGATTACCCTCTTTACCACGCCAATAAGCACCAGCGATACGCATTAGCTTGAAGGCGCCAACTTTACCAGTACTTTCAACATGTGGACCACGACAAAGATCTGTAAAATTACTATTTGTATAGAATGAAACATTATCAACGGCAGAATTACCATTGGCAATCGTACCCAACTCATCAGCATTTAAATCTTTAGCTACCGTGGTGCCAGAACGCTTTAAATCATTCAAAAGCTCCTCTTTATACGGCTGCTTAGCAGACTTTGCCCACTCCAAAGCTTCATCAATAGTTTTTTCAGATCGCTCAAACACCTGCTTCTGATTGATAACTTTAATCATCTCTTTTTCAATACGCTTAAAATCATCAGTAGAAATTGTTACATCTGGAATATCAATATCATAATAAAAACCATTTTCTACCACCGGACCAACACCCAACTTTGCCTCTGGCCAAATTCTCGTCACCGCAGTCGCCATAATATGCGCCAAACTATGTCGCATCGCATGAAGTTGTTCATTATTCTGATCTGCCATGATATTCCTTTCTGGCATTAAATTACAAAAACACGCCATGAGATGCTTTATTACATCTGTTAGCGTGCCTCGGGTCCAATATTTCAGGACGGTTCCACCTTAGCATTTTCTCTTATCAGCTTTTGATAACGGGCAATCTGATCATACTCCCGAAGCTCCACGGTTCGTTACACCGCCTCATCACTTTAAAATATTATACCATAACAGATTAGAGATTGTGAAATTTTTCAATTTTATCCTCAAAACTTTCTCTAAGCTCGGCATCATGACTCCAATCTATCATTAGATGAAGCTCATCTAACAATTGATAAGTCAAAATCCTCTCTTCAAGATTTTTCGGGGTGAACATCTCCGGATAATACCTTTGGTACCATCCCCATAAATTCTGATAATCTTCCTTCTTGGCATATTTTTCATCTTCTTCAGCAAGATATTTATGAGGCTCTTTCATTTGCCTACGAATAACAAAAAGTGGATAGTCTATTGGTAGCCTTCTCACATTTTCTAAATCTATAATACCCAACAGATTATAGTCTTTATCGACGATAAAGTTATCGAAGTGAATGTCCCAATAAATTGTTTGCAGCGGCTCGTCCTCGGCAAAATATCTAATTGCTTTCTGAAAAGCAGATATAACATCAGTTTCTCGCCCTGCCGAAATGATATCTTTTTGCTTCAATCTGTAGATTAGTTTATTAACCTTATTCCAAAGATACTCCACCCAGTTATCATGCGAATCTATAGCTAAACTTTCAGCGGGTATCGCCTGAAATGCCTTCAAGGTACTAGAAATCTCTTCAATCAACTTTTCTCTATTCCCATCAGATACTTTATGCCAAACCTTACCAAGCGACACTCCATCAAGATAGCTCATAATTATATAAGCCCTTTCACTATCAAAGCTATCTAAGCGATCGTAGCCAGCTACAAACTGCGGCTTCTTGATCGCTGGAAAATTCCCAAACAAAATAGACTTCTCGACAAAGTAGTTCTTTTTAGTTTCTTTGTTAAAAAGCTTAATAACCAAATCGTCATTCAGGCGATGTACCTCATGACTAAATCCAGTAGTTATTCTCTCGTGACTTTTATATTTAATTCCATGTCTATGACAAATCCTTCGTATTTCATCATCATTTAGTTTTGTCTTAGGATTCATTACTCAAAAATTCTGTTAAATCCTCGTTTAACTTTTGTGCACCAGTGAATAAAACTGCATGTACGCCTGCGAATCGTGCAATTTTGATATTCTCTTCGTCATCATCAGTAAAGAAGATGGCTTCTTTTACTACGCCAGATTCCTTGGCTATCATATCCCATAGGGCCACTTTACTCTTTTTTAAACCAGTCTCCCCAGATACATATCTTCCAGCAAAATATTGGCCCAGAAAATCCTCCCAGTATTCAACCACTCTTTCCTTGGGATTATCAGTCACTAGATACGTAGCAATATCACGGCTACGAATACTCTCTACAATATTCAGGACTTCATTATTAGGAGACTTCTCTCCATCAAACCAGAAACTAAGCAAGCTTGCTACATCACCACTCCAGTGAAATCGTTCTAAATATGGCTCAAGACTTTCTATTAATCCGGCTGACCCAGTCATAACTTTACCAAAATGGCTCTCAAAGAAATCATTCACAGCTGGAATGATGTCGCTTCCCTGTTTTTCTATCAACCTCTGACTAAATGGCTGATGCTCGTGTACAGTAACGCCGTCTAAATCAAAACATGCTATCTTATTCATAATATAGAACTTTCTCTTTGGTGGGCGATGGAGGATTCGAACCTCCCACCTCCACAACGTCAATGTGGCGCTCTAGCCAAATGAGCTAATCGCCCGCACACCAAATGAACATATTCATACTACCAAAAACAGGGGTGATTTACAATTGCAATTCACCCCTAACCCTCGTATTCTCATTTTACTTTTACTAAACCTCGGAGACTTTATAATCTTCTGGGGCATCTGCAAGATACCGCTCTAATTCGGCTTTTGTAAGTAAGCCTTTTTGAGCACCAGTGTGCTGTACAACGTTCATGGAATTTATTGGCGACCACAAAAGTGCAGTTTCAATTGATTCTCCACCAGCAATTGCTCCAACAAAAGTCGAAGAAAACGCATCACCTGCACCAGTTCGCTCTTTTGGAGGTGATGGATCTGGATAATTTGGAATTGTTAACAACCGGCCGCCATCAGAGGCGTATGAACCATTTGGGCCATCGGTGATAACAACTGTTTCAACACCAAGCTCGTGCAATCCATTAGCTAAATCTTTGACAGAATCATACGGTAGACCTGTTACATCCATAGCTTCTTCGCGGTTCATGAGTGCAATACTGCTTCTTTTGTAGAATGGTGCCATTTTTTCTAGACCCCAGTTAAATTGGAATGTCCCAGGCTGTAGAGCCAATTTTACGTCTGAGTTCCTTTCTAGATAATCTAGCAATCCTTCATGAAGTGGCCATGAATCTTCACCTACATAGGCTAGATAAATCCATTCAGGCTTACGGATAGGATCACGCCATTCATACTTGTACTTCTCGCTCTTAACTAACATGGTTCTATCGGCGTTATAAACCAGTACATACCAATAACTTGTAGCCTTGTCTTGCTCAACTATCATTGAATCGGTATTAACATTCTGAGTCTTAAGATACTCCAGAGCCTCTTCACCAGTATCGTCACCACCAACCCAAGCCATCAACTCAGATTGATAGCCTAATCGAGCTAATGATACGGCTACATTTGGGGACGGGCCCACCGACCTGACAATATCTACTCTCTCGTAAGGTGGTTTTCTACCAAACGGCACTGCCAGCCATTCGGTATCATCTTCTTTAATAATTTTTGCTGTATCACTACCGAGCGTAATAAACGCATCGGTAAAGATATCACCAATTGCCAGAATATACGGCAAATTCTGCTGTTCTTCCATTCTTATTCCTTTTTATTTGTTTTGATAACACCTACTCTATATTACCACGCCTAACCATCAATTTAATTTTAAATTACTGATAACCACAGGGTTGCGGCTCAGTACTATTTACACGTTTTGATACTCCTCGCAAATACGTTGTAGGTATCTGATGTTATGGATTGAAGCGAGTGTACCGGCCAGAGGCTCGCCAACCTTGAACTGATGGCGCAAAAATCCGCGGGAAAAACCAGATTTGCATGTATAACAGTCGCATATATCATCTATGACGTTAGTGCTTAATTTATGTATCTCAGATTTGAGATTAAGCTTTATATCACCAGTGGCCCACACGCTTCCATGACGTGCATTCCGTGTTGGCAGTACGCAATCAAGCATATCAATTCCACACTCTATTGCCTTACGCAGATCTACTGGATCGCCAACTCCTAGTAAAAATCTTGGGCGAGTAGAATCATCGTAAAGTGGCGCCAAAAACTCGAGCATATCATGCATTTCTTCTCTACTTTCACCAACCGATAGCCCCCCGATAGCCATGCCTCCAACAGATGAGCCCTGCACAATCTCAAGACTTTTTTTACGAAGGTCTTTATCTAAACCACCTTGAACCACCCCAAAAAGAAGTGGCTTCTGATCTTCTGGTAAATCTGCAGTTAGCCTATCGTATTCCGCTATGCATCGCTCTAGCCAACGATGAGTTCGTTCATATGCCTCAAGTGTTCGCCCTCTTTTTGAATCTTCTAACGAAACTACATCATCAAAAGCAACAATCATATCCGCACCGAGCTTCATCTGAATTTGAATAGACTTCTCAGGAGAAAGAAAAATTGCATCGCCAGTTCTAGGATCCTTAAATTTAACACCTTCTTCGGTTATTTTATTAATATGAGCGAGTGAAAATACCTGAAAACCACCAGAGTCCGTCAACATCGGTAGATTCTGTTTAGTAAAGTTGTGAAGCCCACCAAGATCTGCTATCACCTCTTCTCCGGGCATCAAGTGAAGATGATAGGTATTTGCAAGCACCACTTGTACTCCTGTACCTCTAACCATATCAGGTGTCATACTCTTAACAGCACCCCTAGTTCCATCTGGCATAAACGTTGGTGTAATTATCTTTTTACCACGAACAATCAGCTCACCGCTACGGGCAAACTCACCTATTCTATTTTTTTCTTCATACATTACAACAATTATACTCCACCCCTGTTGTATACACAATATCCCACAGTTTATCCACAGCACATTTGTACAATTTATTCATACTGTGATATTCTTTATAACTGTCGGACAAGAATTAACATAATATAGGTCGAAACTTGTCCATATTGACAATTTATTTAGCTTATGCTAATATTGGAGTACATGAGTAACAAACCCATGAAACACCAGAAGTCAGAGCTCGAAAAGTTTAAACTATTCTTTGAAGAGCTCCCAGATGCACATCCAGTGCCATCAAGGCTTCGACGCAACAAGGCAACGGATTAATCTCTAGCCTGCAGCGATAAAATAGACTATCAAAAAGCCATCTTTATAGATGGCTTTTTATATCACAACAGATCTTTGTACCTCGTACGTAAACTTCTCCACTAAAACACAACCAGTTTTCCACTAGCATTTATCTCAGATGTATGACAATATGTAGTCATGTTATGTCTATATTGCAACAATAAAACCAAAATCTATAATAGTCGCCCAACACATCAAAATACACAAACCTGGCGTCGACACAAGTGTATGTACTGTCAGAATACATTCACCACCAAAGAAAAAGTTGATTTAAGCGGAATCCTGCAAGTAAAAGACGGCTTAACGCTCAGCTCGTACTCTCACGATCGTCTACTAGTCAGTATTGCCGTCTCAAGCAATCAAATAGCTCTTCCTGCACCCATGGTGTCTGAACTAACCGATTCCGTAGAAGCCAAACTTTGTCAGATCATCGCCAACAACATTAATACAATCGAAAAGAACATTATTGCCGAGATAACCATAGAAGTACTCACGGCATACAACAAAAACCTTGCCATACAATATGTAAATAAAATCTACAAAAACAACCCACCCCAAGATATAATTAGTATAATTATTCAATCTTGATATAACGCATGTGCTTGTACAATTTGATAGTGCTAAAATTAAACACATGAGTACCGAAGATGATGCATTTAACGCCATAATTAATGGGCCCGAGTCTGCAAGCCTAGAAGATGTTCAATTAATTGATGTCTTGGCATACGACATCATAGAAGATTGCCCGACTACAACACTCAAGAGCTATTATTATGGAAATACCCTTAACGGTGCCGCTATTGAAATTGGTACGGAGTTTCCCGAAGAACTAGACATAGACAATACCTTCACCTACCTTAAGATTACCAATGACAGCCAGACTCAAGCGGTAATCTCATTTAACCCAAGAAACGAGCTATCAAACTTCTATTACCCGACCGATGCTACTCCTTCCGAAATAAGAGATTTATTGAAGGTGTTTCTTGAAGTCAACGAAGAAGTCGACGCAAACACCAAAGCAATACTTAAACATACTGATAAGCTGTTTGCATCACTAGAAGAATACAACGCTGAAGAGTCGTTGCCAAAGCCAGTCACCATAAATACTGGCGGAAAACTGATTCATGTTGCCGATCTAATGAGGCAAACTGTCAATGAAACAACTGGCAATGTAGCGATTCAAGAAAAAGAATTTAGCAGTTCAGTCGGTAACAATACATCAGTACACCTATATACGCATACGCCATTAAACATTGGCAGGGATGAGCTTCTAGAATTTGCTATCCCTGTTCTACAAATAATAATCGTGGATCATAGTGCTGGTGTAACGCACATATACAACAAAACTATAGATGGTGAATGCAGTTATGACATATCAAAAAATGATGAGGATGAGAACAATACACTGGAACCAGAAACTGATGAAGATATTTATGATGATATAGTTGCCGAATTTGCCAATAGCCTTATGCAAAAAAATATATCTTCAGAATCTGCTAGAATGTTCATAGACGCACTGATGGAGGCGCAGTATCAGAAAATGGAACAGTACAACTCATATCAATATCCTGAATTACAACTAGGTTTTATGGAAGAGAATTTCTCTGATGAAACTGGCGTATCAGCAACCGCTGTAACAAAAGAAGTTTTGAGGGCGCTACATCTTGCCACGCAACATAGAGAGGCAGAATTACCTCAACAACCACCGTACCACTTTAATGAAAATAAACGTAAAAGACTATCTAAATTTATGAATACCAAGATACCAAATACTGAATTTGAAGAACCGGTAAGTCGAAATGACTTACACGATAAACATCTTGCTTGTGAGCAAGTATTGGATGAACTAGCCAGTCATAACCACCCCGTAGCACAGGCTATCGCGAAGCTGGGCACGCAATATAGAGACATGATAGATGACGTGCTATTGCAGTATGTAACGACTGAGATAATTCAACAAACACATCAACCAAAATTGCGTGAGTTATTAAATCAAAGAGTTGCAACTGCTCGGATTTCACAAATCGCCATTAAAGACTCTGTACGAAAGCCTGTATCCGAGTAACTACTTTTTTATTCCTTTATGTGTAAGGTCAAACTTATCTAGGTACTTACCTATCATTAACCGAGTCTGAGAATTCAAAGCCGCCAAGGAGCCGTAGATAATACTAGTGAATGGTAGCAACAGCCACTGGAGCAACATGAATATACTGCGGTGCTTCTTGTATCGCTCTGGTCGTTTTGGTAAAAGCTTCAATGATAAAAATATTGATATAAACAGTCCTATCATAGCCAAGCTTTGGGCATAGCTAGCTATAACCGGCAACTGATGCGCAACAATACTCTTATTAGCGCTAGGGCCTATCATTAATGGAATCCTAGCTGCCAGCAACAATAGCAGTGCTACAGTCGCCCAGCTTACATGAGTGTCTACTAGACGAATAAATTTAAATGTAATATCCCAAAAAGGTACAACACGGCTCTTTTTACTTCTGAGCCCCAAATTTGCAATATATGCTATATCCGATGCACCATAGGCCCATCTTCTGACTTGTGTAAATTGATCTTTAAGCGTAGTTCTGTAATTATCAGAAAGTACAGCATCTTGATAAGTTGGCGAATATATCGGAATAACCTGGTGATTGCCACCAAATGCAAAATAACTTCGCCAAAACTGATGTCCATCCTCTACCACTGTTCGAACACTCCAAAAATCAGTCTCAATTAATGCATCTAAACTTTGTGCATGACTGGAGAAGTTTCTAAGTAAGTGTGGTCTGACAGATTGCGTAATAGTAAAGAATGAGTTGCCAACAGCAAGTACTCTCATTGGAGCAGGAACATCCCATATATTATTTGTATAGATAGCTAATGGTTGATACGATTTATGCTTGCGATCCTTAGTTAGGATATAAGAGTACGCTAAGTGAGCTAGATAATTTTTATGCACCCGATTATCTGCATCAAGAGTCGTAACAATAACACGTGACGGTTCAATTTTACGTTTTTTAAATACTGGAAGCATCTGTCTGGCGGCCCATGTTACATTACCGCCCTTTCCGATAACCTCATCTGGAAGAAGCTCATGCTCAGTTGTAGCAACAAATCCAAATACGTCTTGATACTCATTAATCAATCGCTTTGCGGTCGACTTAGGTAAATCCCCCCCTCTGGCCTCATAGGCAATTACTAGATACACTTGCTTGGGGTTGTAGTCGGAGCCTGCAATAGACTCAATAGTAGGCTTTACTACCTCATATGACTCCTTCCACATCGGCACAATTATCAGTTGCACTAGGTCGCTTGGCTTTAAATCGCTCAATTCTGAATCAGAAATATAGCTCTCTAAGTTATCTAGATGAATTGTATCTTCTTTTGTCATATTAGTGTATGATCTGAGATCATCTATAGATTCTTCGGGAGATTCAAGGTGGCTTAACCATAAATTCCACGGAATCTTCTCAGACTGCCGCATTCTTAAATACCCTTGTATCGTTCTGAAGGCCATTCCTACCGCTCTATAGAACCATCCCATCATAAAGAAAAGTATAAAAATCGCCACATATAACGATGTTGGGTCTAATATACTCAATACAATTGGCAATAATATAATAGACCAACTGCATAACCCTGGGAGAATTTCAAAAAAACGATACTTAAAAGTTCGCTTCCCTGTTGGTATTTCATACTCTTTTGGAAAAATCGCCATCTTACACCTTGCCAACAAGTGATAATAGTGCGTTAGTCACCAATAATCCAAAAATTAATACCACTAAGTGAATAAGCAGGACTCCACCAGAAAAAAGTCTGTTAGCCTTATGCAACCTCATGCCTATGATTATAGCCACGACAGTAGTAAATACCGCAAAAAAGGCCAAGCTATACAGACTAAACCAGTTTGAAGAACTCAGGACACTCCCGTCATGAACGATAAACTGTACCGGAACTTTAAAATCATTACTCCGAAGTCTGATTAGTGTTATAAATACAATTAAAAAGGCTACTACTGTGTTGAAAATTGCCAACAACATTACTGGTCTATCTTTATTAAAAGGTATCGATTCTGTCTTCTCTTCCATTACAACTATTATACGCTATTTTGTTAATTATTAAGTATGCCTCGTCAGATATGTTGATAAGATTCTCGAATTTCAATCAGATCCAAATTGGTGCGAGTGAAGAGAATCGAACTCTCGTCTCAACCTTGGGAAGGTTATATTCTACCATTGAAATACACTCGCTGGTTAAATTCTGGAGCCGATGAGCGGGATTGAACCGCTGACCTACGCTTTACGAAAGCGCCGCTCTACCAACTGAGCTACATCGGCCCATCGATGCATTATGTGATCTTAGATTAATATCCAAATAATTCTAATCCCACACGCTCGCAACATCTTCTCTCGATCTAAAAATATCGCTTTCGCTTTATTCTTTAAATTGGATCTTTGTTATTGTAACAAATTTTATATCTTGAAGCCATTGCATTACAGATGAAAAATTGCTACAATTGCCTAGTCTTCTGCATATGCAGTCTTACAAAATCTAACAAATAAGCAAAGTGCAATTTATTAGATTTTTAAGGAGGTAGATAGCATCGAATGAAGTTTTAGCAGATAATTGCAAAACGGATGCATTGATACCGATGATAATCCGGGCTCGTGGTATAGTTGGCCTAGTACGCCTCCCTGTCACGGAGGAGATCGCCGGTTCGAATCCGGTCGGGCCCGCCAAGAAAATAGTTCACCTCGTGGTGGACTTTTTTCTTGTTTAAATATTTTGATTTTCAATAATAGATATAATTAATTAGTTTATTGCTACTCTGTTTCGATATTCTCTAGTTTAATATACTCACTAACCTTCTTTTGCAGTCTGTATTCCTTGAGATATTGACTTATATCTTTAATCTTTATCCTAATTATTGATATTTTTGCCCGTTTGTCATCGAGTTTTTCAGTAACGTTAATAATAAAGTAATCACTAGAGGTAGATATAACATCACTCACATCACCTGACTTCATCGCAAAGACCTTATCCGCAACTTCTTCCGGTAAATTAGCTCGTCCTTTTTCGACGATACCTATGTCACCACCCAGGGGCTTAGTTTCTAGATCCTCGGAATATACCTTGGCGACATCAGCAAATGGCTTGCCGGCTTTAATCTCTGACAATATCTTCTTAGCTCGTTCCGGAGCCTCTTTGTCTAGTTGACGAGCGACCTCAAGACGCAAGCGACCATTGTAGTCTGCTCTTCTGAAATCTTGGATACTTCTAAAATTATAGGAATCAAATATGATCTGTTCTAGGTCACCACCCCTAGCCCTTAAATCTTCTATGTCTTTATCGATCTTAGCACCGTCTACTGTTATGCCGTGTTTTTCGGCAAGACCACGTGCAATCTGATCTTCTAGTGCCCTATCTAACGATGCTCTTTTGAAGTGCTTTATCTGTCTCTTGCCATCTTCAGAATTAAGATCAGTCGTACCATGCTGATAAAGCCAGTTAATATTTGGACTCAGGGTAAATAAATAGCTTTCATAAGACACGAACTCGCCATTAACCTTCGCAACAGGAAATGGAATAATCTGGGATACTCTGTATGCAAAATCACTAGTACTTTGTCTTTTATAAAGTTGTAACGCCGTGATCATACCCAACAATACCAGAGCTGCCAATGTTAGCGTTAATGAAATTATTACTATTTTATGCTTAGAATGCTGAAATGGATATTTAAATTCTCGGCCCTTTTTTAAAATTGCATCACGATGCTCCGAAACAGTATCATTAGTAACTCTACCAGTAGGAGTATTCATTACTGATGACTTTTCTTTACTTTCTTTAGATTTGAATTTATTCAATATTTTTGGCTTGTTCATCTAGCTCCACTCCGCTTTCTTTAATAGCTGTTACTATCTTGGCCTGTGTCTGTGCCGGCTTCGGAACCTTAGTTATAACAAAATCCCCCACCAAGGTTTGTATAATTATTGTACCAAATCCTAACACCGTTTCTAGCATTCCATGAATTTCATAGTTCACACTTAATATTCTGTGCAAATTAATATCGTTCACACTTCGACTCTTGAAAATACCCTTTTGCTTAAACTGTAAAAAACGCTGATCTGTAACTATGCAGACACTGTAATGCCAACCGATCCAATAATACATGAAGCCAAACATACCCAAAATAAACCCAATAACAACAGGACTAAAGAACTGAATAAAAAAATCACCCATACTACCGGCGCTACTGCTACCATAAAGGCCGACAAACGCGCCTATTAGTATGGTAATCATAACAATAATTAGACCTTTTCGCATTACGATTGGATGTCGCTTGAATACAAAAAGAACATCCTCATTTTCAAATTGCCCTGGAAACTCTAACTTCGACATCACATCTTATTATACAGCAAAATTACCTATGCTTATCTAAAACCTACTATAAACACCCGAAGTCGCAAATATCTTACAAAAATAATTTACCGTGTTGGTGGAATTTTACAACTCCGCTAGAACCCATTTTGAGGAAAAATGCTAGAAAATGCAAGGCGCAAACGGAGTGCGCCCCGCCCGCCCAGACTTTTGCATATTTTTTGAGATTTTCCCCGCCGAATTTCTTTTTGAATTTGGAAAAAGTCTGGTCGGGCGGTTCGCTCACGCTGTTAGCGTGATATAATTACACCCATGAGTGAAACGAATAATAGAACAGTTGAAAGTTACAACGCACATATTCAGGAATATATTGACGGTACACCTCACGAGGTTTCAGGAGTTGTCAAAGACTGGCTGGACGGCTCACTCGCTGATGTGCCAAAAGACGCACGAATTTTAGAATTTGGAAGTGCTTTTGGTCGTGATGCCGAATATCTTGCGGGGCTTGGCTATACAGTTGAGTGTACGGACGCAACACCAGCATTTGTTGACTTGCTGCAACAAAAAGGCTTTGACGCAAAAGTTCTCAACGCTATCACTGACGAATTGCCACAAGGAATTGACTTTGTATTAGCAAACGCCGTTTTGTTGCACTTTACTCGTGATGAAGCCTCGCAAGTAATCAAGAAAGTTTTTGACGCACTAAACACAAATGGCAAATTTGCGTTTACTCTCAAACAAGGCGAGGGCGAGGGTTGGTCAGAGGAAAAACTGGGCGCACCACGCTTTTTCTGCTGTGTTAAATCAGAGAACGGGTTTAATGGGAACTGAGGTCGGTATCGCCCACCGCACCAGAGTTTTCGCGACCGTCTGCGAGGTACATTTGAAAAAGCCCAAAGCGTTGACGAACCTGGGCGGGCTTGACACTCGACGTCTATCAACGCCATTCACTGCTTTGCTGACGGCAATGGGTCGCACCGCCGCGACTTACGCCCTACTCTCTAAAGGGCGACGGTTCGCCAGACCAAGAATACTACTCGTCACTACTTGAAATACAAGGGTCGTGAAGTCGTGAACCTGCAAATCCTGCCGCTGATGGGTATAGACCAAAAGATTCGCTCGGAAATGTTTCAGCTATTCAGAAAACGCGGCTACAATGCCGAAGCGTTTGACGGAAAAATGCCTACTTATGTTTTCGACGGCTACCCTGACGCATTTGCTGGCAGTCCTCTTATCAAGAACTTTGCCGTCATCTGACGATATGACGCGCTTTAAGGTCGGCTCATGCTTTATCACGCAATGGAAAGCGGCATAACCAATGATTTCACTTATGGCAACGGCCAGGCTGAACGAGTAAAGATTTTGTAAAGCTTCGCCAGACAGCACTCGCACTTTATAAACGGCAACGGTTTCTGCCTACACTCTCAAAGAAGGGGAATTACCCACTGGTGGAATACAGCATCAGAGCGTGCCATTGCTGCATATGTGAATAAAGTGATTAATGTTTCCGACCGAGGACGCTGCAGCAGATTGCCGCACACTATAACATTCAAGAGTGGTTAACCTATTACTGGTAACTTAGGCGGCGATGGCCATGTCTTTACCTATCTATTCTTCGTTATGCGCTTTGGCTATCAGCTACAGGACGAGCGCGTAGCGCATCGGCTCGCCGCCGACCAAACCGTGCCACCTCTACGTTACGGTAGGCGCACCCGACAAATTACCCTTTACCTTTTCCAAAAAAATCACGGCGGGGAAATTACAAAAATATGCAGGGTTTTCTGGTCAGGGGCGCATCACCACAACGGACGGGCAGCACGCAGCTCAGACATTCACTAAATGGTTCTGGCAGGTGGCAAAATGCGCCAGAAAATAGTTCACCTCGTGTTGGACTTTCTTGTTTTAAATATTTTGATTTTCAATATAGATATAATTAAATTAGTTTATTGCTACTCTCTGTTTTCGATATTCTCTGGTTTAATATACTCACTAACTTCTTTTGCAGTCTGTATTCCTTGAGATATTGACTTATATCTTTAATCTTTTATCTAATTATTGATATTTTTGCCCGTTTGTCATCGGAGTTTTCCAGTAACGTTAATAATATTAATCACTAGAGGTAGATATAACATCACTCACATCACCTGACTTCATCGCCACAAAGACCTTATCCTGCCAACTTCTTCCGGTAAATTAGCTCGTCCTTTTTCGACGATACCTATTAACCACCACCCAGGGGCTTAGTTCTAGATCCTCCGGAATTATACCTTGGCGACATCAGCAAATGGCTTGCCGGCTTTAATCTCTGACAATATCTTCTTAGCTCGTTCCAGGCCTCTTTTTATCCTGATTGACGAAACGTCTCAAGACCCCGCAAGCGACCATTGTAGTCTGCTCTTCTGAAATCTTGGATACTTCTAAAAATTATAGAATCAAATATATGATCTGTTCTGGGTCACCACCCCTAGCCCTTAAATCTTCTAATAATGTTTATCGATCTTACTTCCGTCTACTGTATGCGTGTTTTTCATAAAGATACATACAATCAGTCTTCTGAGTACTTCTCTAACGATGCTCTTTTGAAGTGCTTTATCTGTCTCTTGCCATCTTCAGAATTAAAGATCGATATTACCATGCTGATAAAGCCAGTTAATATTTTGAGCTCAGGAGTAAAAATAAATAGCTTTCATAAGAACTGGCTCGCCATTAGCCTTCGCAACAGGAAATGGAATAATCTGATTCCTCTCTGTATACCAAAATCACTAGTACTTTTGTCTTTTATAAAGTTATATACTTCGTGATCATACCCAACAATACCGACTACCAATATTAGCGTTAATGAAATTAGCTACTATTTATGCTTAGAATACTGAAATGGATATTTAAATTCTCAACCCTTTTTAAAATTGCATCATTGCTCGAAACGAAGTATCATTAGTAACTCTACCAGTAGGAGTATTCATTACTGATGACTTTTCTTTACTTTCTTTAGATTTGAATTTGTTCAATATTTTTGAAGCATTCATCTAGCTCACTCTTTCTTTAATAGCTGTTACTATCTTGGCTGTGTCTGTGCCGGCTTCGGAACCTTAGTTATAACAAAATCCCCCACCAAAGGTTTGTATAATTATTGTACCAAATCCTAACACCGTTTCTAGCATTCCATGAATTTCATAGTTCACACTTAATATTCTGTGCAAATTAATATCGTTCACATACCCGACAACGAAATACCCTTTTTGTAAACTGTAAAAAAGGCATACAGTCTGTAACTATGCAGACACTGTAATGCCAACCGATCCAATAATACATGAAGCCAAACATACCCAAAATAAATAATAACAACAGGACTAAAGAACTGAATAAAAATCACCCATACTACAGCGCTACTGCTACCATAAAGGCCGACAAACGCGCTTCAATGGTATAGTAATGTAACAATAATTAGACCTTTTCGCATTACGATTAGGTTGTGGGCATGGATACAAAAAAAGACATCCTCATTTTTCAAATTGCCGCAGAGCTAGCTGGTATCACATCTTGTTATACAGCAAAGTGCCTAACTTATCTAAAACCTACTTCCATAAACTTCCAGTCACCAAATATCTTACAAAAATAATTTACCGTGTTGGTGGAATTTTACAACTCCACAGCTAGAACCCATTTGAGGAAAAATGCTAGAAAATGCGAGCGCAAAGCCGGAGTGCGCCCCGCCACTTCGAACTTTTTGCATATTATTTTTTGCCAGAGATTTCCCCCGCCAATTTCTTTTTGAATTTTGAAAAAGTCTGGGCGGGCAGTTCCTTGAAAAATACCTTCAAAAGCGCATTCTGAAAACAGCAACTTCTAATCTCGTAAGCCGTGTCCGTATTTGGACATCGGCAGTTCTAATTTAGTTTGCCAAATTTTTCAGTCAAACTTAACAAAGCTTTTTCTGCATCAACACCAGGAAGCAAGGCAATATATTCTGTATAAATTTTGGCGATTGAAAACTAACCCAGCTTCTATTTTGGAGTGGAATTTATCAGCACTCATTACCAATTCTTCTTCTGGTGTTTCAGCCAGATAATCATTGTGTGGCATAGGTAAATCGTTCTCGTATCTGTTCACCATTTATTTCCTGCGCACTGTATGGTGGCAAAAGAGCCGAAAGCAGCTCAATTGCTCTGCAGAAACCTTCGTTTTGCCAAAGTTTCCTCGCCAGAACGCCGTGCGTAATAGCATTTGCTATTATCTGTTTCAACGCATTTTATCAAATAATGGTAAACTCCGATATCGTGGAGTAAACAACCCTCTTACAAATTCAATATCTACATTTGCACCTACCGATTTTCTGCCAACTGCTGCGTAGCATTGTTTTCAATTTTACAGTGAGTAAAACCAGCTCAAAACGCTCTCAATAGCCAGGTGCATAACTTGCAGCAGCACCTCAATTTCGCTAGCACTTTCCAGCAAAAGATCAAAACTAGACATTTCCTCAGTTTTCTTTGCAGCTATCTGCAGCCAAGTTGCGTTTGCAGTTCTTTGTCGCCACTAATCTCAACATCGCCAAAACCTGGCCTTTCCAGCACTTCACGGATTGGCGCTGTCAATAACCAGAAAAAGCGTGCGTTGCGCCCAGTTTTCCTCTGACCAACCTCGCCTCGCCTTGTTTTGAGGTAAACGCAAATTTACCATTTTGCATGTTTTGGTGCGTCAAGAAAAGCACCGTGCTTTGCGAGGCTTCATCACGGTAAAGGTGCAACAAAACGGCGTTTGCTAATAAATCAATTCCTTGTGGCAATTCGTCGTTGGCGTTGAGAACTTTTGCGTCAAAACCTTTTATTGCGGCAAATCAACAAATGCTGGTGTTGCGTCCATGCACTCCAGCACAACAGCAAGCCCCACCTGCAAGATATTTCCAAACATCACGACCAACGCTTCAAATTCAAAATTTTCGCGTCAACAAATCAGCGAGTGACCGTCCGCCAGTCTTGACGGCAACTCTGAAACCTCGTAAAGAGGTGTACCGTCAATATATTCCTGAATATGTGCGTTGTAACTTTTCAACTGTTCTCGTATTTCGTTTCACTCATAAGTTGTAATTATATCCCACTTTTGGCGGCGTGAGCAGGCACCGCCCGACCAGACTTTTCCAAATTCCGAAAGAAATTCAGCGGGAAAATCTCAAAATATACAAAGTCTGGGCGGGCGGGGCGCACTCCGTTTGCTTGCGCCATTTTCTAATTTTTCCTCAAAAATGGGTTCAGCGGGTTATGAGTTACCAAGAACGAACTTTTCGGGAAATTTGAGCGCATCCAGCGCTCTTTTTCTTTGGTTTTGCGAAGCAAAAACCAAATGTTTTCAGGGGGAAGAAAAGAACTTTGGGCAGCCGTAGGCTGCGCCTTTTTGCCGCCACTCGGCGGTTTTTGGTATAATACAAATGCACACAAATCAAATCGGCAGGCTTTTTGCTTGGCTTTAATAGCCGTCCTGTACAACTTAGGCTTGCCTGATTTGTGTGCAACAGGGCGGCTATTTAAGTTAAGAGGGGTGCTATGAGCGACAAATATTATCTATACGCCAGAAAATCTACTGACGCAGAGGACAAACAGGTGTTGTCTATTGAGGCGCAACTTGTGGAGTTGCGAGAATTTGCCAAACGTGAAGGCTTGTATATCACCGCCGAGTTTATAGAGAAAAAGTCAGCAAAAACAACTGGTCGCCCTGTTTTTGGCAAATTACTGGCAGAGATAGAGCAAAACGGCGGCAATATCTTGGCGTGGCACCCTGATCGCCTTGCACGCAATAGCGTGGACGGCGGACAGATTGTCTACTTTTTGGACGCTGGCAAGATTGGCACGCTCAAATTTCCGTCTTTTTGGTTTGAGAACACATCACAAGGCAAATTTATGCTGTCTATCGCTTTTGGGCAGTCCAAGTATTATGTGGACAATTTGAGCGAGAACACCAAGCGAGGTTTGCGCCAAAAGGTACGGCTGGGGTTGTACCCCAGCCACGCTCCGATAGGTTACATAAATGATGTACGCAGTAAAACGGTTATTGTAAACAAACGACTTGCGCCTGTTGTTGTAGCCGCTTTTGAGTTATACGCACAAGGTAGCCAAACAGTTGAAAGTGTCGCCGTTTTTATGAAGTCCAAAGGCGTTACCACCAAAAGCGGCAAACAACTGACCAAAGACCAGATAAAGCGCATATTGACGAACCCCTTTTACTACGGCCATTTCCGCTATTGTGGCGAAGTGCACGAGGGCAAACACAAGGCAATAATTGAAAAACGACTGTTTGACAAAGTACAAGCCGTGATTGCCAAACGCTGCCACCCGCAAAAAGGCGCAACTGCACCGCAAGTGTTTTGTGGCTTGCTCGCTTGTGCAACTTGTAATATGGCGATTACTGCCGAGAAAAAGATAAAGCACCAGAAAAATGGAAATACCCACGAATATATCTATTACCGTTGCACAAGAAAGCACAAAACTATTACTTGCAAAGAGCCACCAGTTACCGAGCAAGATTTAGCAGCGCAATTGTCCGACATATTGCAGAGCTACGCCCTGCCTGAAAGTTGGGCTACAACTTTGGGCAAAATGCTGGACGCAGACGAATACAAAGCCGAGCAGTCTGCCAGTGTGTTTGTAGCTAACGCACAAATACGCCTTGCGAACTTGCAAAGCAAGTTGCAGCGACTTCTTGACGGCTATTTAGACCAAGATATTGACCAGCAAACCTACCGCACTAGACAGGGCGAACTAATGAGCGAAAAGAAGTCGCTGGAAGAACAAATTGGCAAGCTGACGCTTGCGGGCAAGGCTTGGGTTGAACCTATGCGCCAGTGGATAAAACAAGCCGTTTCTCTCTGTGAAATCGCAAAAAGCGGCGACTTTGTAGCGATAAAGGACGCTTTACTACAAATTGACGGGTTGAACCTGTTTTTGAGTTCCAAAAAGGCGCAGCCTACGGCTGCCCAAAGTTCTTTTCTCCCCCCTGAAAACATTTGGTTTTCGCTCCGCAAAACTAAAGAAAAAGAGCGCTGGATGCGCTCAAATTTCCCGAAAAGTTCGTTCTTGGTACCCCCGAGAGGAATCGAACCTATATCATCTCCTTAGGACGGAGCTACTCTATCCATTGAGCTACGGGGGCAGATAAAAATAGAGCTCTCTAATTATATCTTATTTCTTTTTTAAAACCACCTTACCGCGAACCACTGGACCCTGAGCGGTATCGTATTCACCATATATTTCATCCTGCTTAAACCAGAGCTCGATTTCTTGATTCGCCTCCTCAACGTTACCCGATGCGTGAACAATATTCGGTAATGTTGCACCGATAGGGTTGGTATAACCTCTAGTGATATGAGTATAATCTCCTCTTATCGTTCCTGGTGCTGAATCTTTGGGATCTGTAGCACCAACCATTTTTCGAACGTGAGAAACCGCCTCAATACCCTCAAGCACAAATACAATAACCGGGGTCTCCGTCATCTGCTTTAGAGTAACATTATATATATCTTCACCCCATCTACTTATAAGCCCACTTATACCTTCGTAGTGTTTATGAAAATGCAGTTCGTCTGGAGCAATCATCTTCATTGCTACAATCTTGAGCCCCGCTCTCTCGAATCGGGTAATAATCTCTCCTATTATACCTCTTTGAATTGTATCTGGTTTTAAAATTATTAATGTGCGTTCCATGAATCTCCTTTTAGTGGGTTTGATGTATTTATATTATTTTAGCAGATAGTAATATTAGCAAAAATACCGCAAGAACCACTCGGTACCAACCAAACCAATACAGCCCTTTGTTGCTTAATATTTTTAGAAGTATATGGATAGACAATATACCAGCAATGAACGAAATTATATTGGCGATAATAAAAGCAGGGGTATCATTTCTGATAAAACTCATCCCCGCCTCACTAATTAGCACTTTCAGTGATGCGCCAGCTATGATCGGCACACTCATTAGAAAGCTCCATTCTGCGGCAACTTTAGACTTAAAACCCATTTTTATAGCTGCAAGCATAGTAACGCCAGATCTTGAAGAACCCGAAATTAGCGCTAAACACTGCGCAATTCCAATCCATAGTGCTTGTTTATAAGTTATTTTTTTCAAGTCTTTATTTACAGATAAATCAGGTTTCGGTAACCATCTAGCGGAGATTATCATAATTATCCCAATAAATAGTAGCATTACCGTTACGGTAACCGGACCATGCAAATACTGCTCTATGATATCCTGCAACAAAAAACCACATACAACTGCTGGAATCGTAGCTACAGCCAACTTTAAAGCAAAATCAAAATTTCGTTGTCTAACAATATCTTTCAGTATCTGAATAAATCTTTTTCTGTAATACCAGATAACAGCAAACAGTGTGCCAAAGCTTATTAGTACATCTAATTCAAATGAGCTTGGATCGTTGAGTAATCTGCTAAATATTAGTACGTGACCAGAACTAGATACCGGCAGAAACTCAGTTACGCCCTGTATTATTCCCAGTATTATTATTGTAATTATGCTCATTTGTTAATATTGTACTTTGTTTAGCTAGATATTAAAACATGAACAAACTTTGCCCAAGATTATACATATTAAGTCAATATAAATTATGTGTTCACTAGTTGTTTTACAGATGAAAGTGGTATTATGTATTCAATTACACTAAAATGTACTTATGGTTCACTATCTCTCCGACACTATTGCAGAATTTATGGAATATCTAGAAATTGAACAAAATAGATCTTTGAAGACAATAGAAAACTACCAAAGATATCTAGAAAGGCTGTTGGAATTCAGTGGTGATATAGATATAAAAAAGATTACTCCAGAGCTAATTAGAAAATGGCGACTTTGGCTAAATAGAGTCAATGATACTCACGGGAATACTATCTCTACCACTACTCAGAATTACCATTTAATCGCACTACGCTCTTTCTTAAAATTCTGTTCAAAAGAAGACTTAGTCACACTACCACCAGAAAAAATTGAGCTCGCACGGGTCAAGCGGAAGCAAGTCACCTTTCTGAGCACCGAAGAGCTCGAGGCCCTATTTGCGCAACCAGATACTTCTACGGATATAGGGCTGAGAGACCGCACTATCTTAGAGCTACTGTTTAGTGGAGGACTACGCGTTTCTGAACTCTGCTCACTTGATAAAATACACGTCAGTACTAAGCGTAAAGAATTCACCGTTAGGGGTAAGGGGCAAAAAGATCGACCAATATTCATGAGCTCAGTAGCAGCTTCGTGGATAGATAAATATCAAGATACAAGACGCGACAGCTCCCCTGCTATGTTCATACGCTACGGTGGCTCTAAAGTCAAAGACAACACGGGCGACTATCTTAGGTTAACGCCACGCAGTATTCAGCGAATTATTAGTAAATATGCAAAATTAGCAGGTATTACTAAGAAAGTAACCCCACACACACTCAGACACAGCTTTGCTACAGACCTACTCATGAATGGTGCGGATATCAGAAGCGTTCAAACTATGCTTGGCCACAGCGATATCTCTACCACGCAAATTTACACACATATCACCGACCCTCATTTAAAGGAGGTTCACGGTAAGTTCCACAAGGATGTATCACCTAACTAATTCTTACTCTAGAAGCAATTACCCAGATCTTTAAAATCTGATGCTTGATCAGTAATCGTATAATGTTTACAGATGCCATCTCCGCCAATTACCGCGGCATCCGGTAAATTATCTATAATGACACCGTTATTCAATCTATATGTCTGCTTAATACGCTTAAATGTACTTCCTGCCTTGCCCGTAACATCTACTTGTAATGTACTACCCGCCAATTCAACCTCGTTCCCGGCTTTCGTCTTGTGGCCCGAGCTGTGCTATTGAGCATGAGAACGGGATCTAACATATAGAGCCCTGTTAAAAATCAAAACTAAGCCAGTGGCGTGATACGCTTTGACAACATAAGCCATTGAATAATTCCGTATCAATTTTTCTGCTGGCATTTGGTATTAGACGATTACGATCAGTGACGCCGCCCGGGTAATTAATGGTATGCTGGCCAAGGGCCCCGCTAATTGGGTTTAAAAATAATACATTCTGATGCAAGTTACTGCTATTTAAATCTCCGTTGACCGGTAAGTCGATTAAAGAAAGTCGAAGAGCTGGATGAAACAATTTATCACTACTTGACTTCCAGTTTGCTTGACTAGGAAACCAATTTTCTTCAGATCTTGCAACTAAATCATTATTTTTTTGAATCGACCACCTTGTAATTAGTTTGTAATCACCGGGAGTAATTGATTTTGGTAATATCCTGACCATGGCATTCTTATCTTGACCTACATCAAACTCGACCGTCTTTGGTGATATATCAACTAGCTGACATGTGTAACTTAAATTTGAGGCAATTTGACCACCTGAGCTAGCGGGTAAATATGTATTGCAATCATCCTTATCTACCATCGTAGACCCTAAAGACCTAAGTGCATCCTGAATACCTACATCAGCAGCAAAATAGGCTCGGCTATTATAATCATAATTAAGAGACTGAGTTTGATCAATAAGCGAGTTTCTTAAGTAAGCGGTAACCACAATAGTTATTAGTATAGAAAATATGACCACACTCAGCATCGCTGCTGCTCCCGACTGGTTGAGTTCTTTTAGCTTATACTTCATTCGGAATTACCTCTGGGATTAATTATAAGGAATTGGGGTTCTGTACTGCTGGGTTGGAACATTTACTGTATTCATGTGAGTTATCCTTGGATATTAATAAAATGAATTACACTTCTTTTTTACCCATTACTGTATTGTAACAGAATACAGTTCGTCTCCTGCAATATTAGATCCAGATAATTTACTGACGGCAATACCCTCTCGTACAACGTATCTACTGCTTAGAATCTCAGTAGTTTTACCACTTTCTTCAGTGCAAGCTCCGACACTTCTCCTTATACCGCCTTTAGCATGAACTGCTGGATCGCTTCCTGGCGTCTGCCATGCATAACAAATGGTGCCTATTTTTAGGGTCTTCCAGTCTTTAATATAGTTAGCACATTTTAGATCTACTCCATCGCAACTTATTGGCTCTGAAGTATTAGGCTGAGACCTCAAGCTACGAGATATATCATCCGATACCGCCTGAACACCCTCAGAAAGCTGCTTTTTAATAATACCTCTGTTAAATGCCCTGTTCATACCAATAATCCAACCGTTGAAATAACTAAAACAGTTGAAAACAATACCATTGCTAGCATCAATTCGGTTAACGTAAATCCATTTTGATTCTTCAAGCTTATTTTACAACCACGACCAACTGCACTCAACGGTCTCACAATTGCCACCACATCTTCCCATTTAATACCGGTTCTTCATCATAGTAAAAATCATTTCTATTGCCACCTCCGCATTGATCTCCTAAATACGGTATATGGTAAGTATCATATCCTGGATATTTAACTTTAAGCTCTTCACCTTCACTAGGCCACGACCAGTTATCAGCTGGGATAAATACTCCATATGCAGGATATTTCGTTGTTAGCTGCCATAAGAAACCATTATATAATGCCTCTGATGCATCAGTAATCGAACCAGACATCTCACCAGAGCCGTCAAAATACCAACTACCACCAGCGGCTTTGTAGGGTATAAATCTAATTGGATACCTTCTAAAGTTAGGCTTTATAGTAGACATACCCGGAAAATTTGGATATGACCTAGCAGATAAAGTATTACCCGGTACTCTTGCAAAGTTTGAAAATGTTACTACTCCTTCTTGCCGAATGCTTCCATCTGTATTCATAGTATTTCTAGTATCCTGAAAGACATATAAAATCTGAGGTTTAAAATAAGGATGCTTGTTTACAAACCCGTGAGAACCATCATTTACAGGTATGCCATTTTCGATTAACTGATATTGGATAGTTGGCCGAGCTCCCTGATATATCATAAAATCAGTCAGAATAGGGCTGGGATTGCCATTCCTATAGCATGGTACAACCTGGTTATCAGCATTTACTCCTAATACTATCTTGAATCGTATGTCATTGTTAGCCTCATGGCCAACGTGACGAGGAGTAAACCTCATTTCAATTTTTTCTAAATACTTCTCTGGCCCAATATCAATGTATGTTTCGGTTACATTTACATTTAACACAAAGTCATTAAAATCCGATGATGATACAGATGCTCCAGTAAGTGCAGATTCCTCAAATGCTATCGTCCATGTGTCATTGAGTATAGTCGGTGGCTCTTTTGGTATCACAGGCCCTTGTTGCTTATTTAGCCGAACCACAAACTGCGAGCTGTCGGTATTTTGGGAGCTACCAGTAGTTTGCCAACAAGAGCGGATATAAAAATCGTAGTACTGTGGATCGGTACCCGCTTCTGGCATATATTGAACCCATATAGAGTTGTCTGCATCCGGTTGAGACTTCTTGTTAGTCTCTTTGTGAACACCAGTAGCAGAGCCTGTAAAGTAAAATACATTACTCAGCGTAACCCCATCTGGGTCACAAGGGTTCTTATCTAATCCAAGAGTCGTTGCTTGTACGGAGCTAATTAAATTATCTACCTTATATCCCCCGCTAGCGTACTGAGCCTTAATGATCTCTGCCTGCTCCTTCATAGCATTCACCATCTCGATTCTTTTTCTAGAATTAATGCCCATCTGTGCAGACCTGTTGGTAATTCCCCATGCAATAAATAGAAATGATGTTAACAGAGTCATAGCTAGCATAACTTCTATAATGGTATCACCTGACTTGTCGCCTCTTTTTAGAAATATATTCATGTCAACAACCTTCAAATTCTAATTTTGGCTTTAAGCTATTACTTAAATACTGAAGTTGGGCGGTTCTGCCACTCAAGTTGAGACAAAAACTGATTGGTAATGGAACAATATCTGATGTTCTATCAATTAAACGAACTGGGGTCAAATCTGTTGGTAAATTATTTGAATTATAGCCGATTAATTTTGATTCCGTACCATTAGGATCTTGCAGATAAATCAACGCACTGTCTGCGGTGCCATTCTTTTTTGAAGCACCATTATTATATTGTTTTTCTATCTTAGAATTTGTAAACCCAACTACTGTAGGGCCATGACAAAATAATTCACCATACTGTGCGTCCGGAATGCACCCAGTAATCTTTTTTCTCAAAGATATAACTGGATAGTAATCTGCTTTATCTGCCCCAAAAACCACTAGCCTTCCGTTAATAATGCAGTCACCGAGCTTGCCAGCTTCCACACCTGGGCCACTGGTAACTAAGGATATAACTGGCCCACTAGCCCCTGGAGTGCAACTGATGGCTGTGTCTCTTTGATTTACCCCAAATTGATAATTTGAAAGCTCTTGCTGTACTGAAGACTCTAAAGTTCTAACTGAATCTGTGAACCTTACATTACGCAGACGAGGACCAAGGCCAGCAAAAGCAACCAATGCCAACAAGCCAGTTATAGAAAAGAATAATGCTACCTCTAACAGTGTGAAACCACGCTTATTCAAACCGTTCTCCTTGCAATAATTGTAACATAAGCACCTTAAAGACGTAACAGCTCATCTCATTAAATACTTATAATCCGGCCAGAGATTTATACCAATTAATCACCTGCTGACCAAATAGTGCAGCTATATAGGTTGCGCTTATTAAGAATGGCCCAAAGGGAATGCGCATTTTTTTATGATACTTGCCGATCGCTATCAAAACTATAATCAAAGCAGTACCAAGGTAAGAAGCCAAAGCAAGGCCCAATATAGCACCTTGCCAACCCAGTAATGCACCCATGGTAAAACCATAACGCACATCAGCACCGCCAATCCACCTTCCTCCAGAAATCTGGTATATCATCCAAAATAACCCGCCGAGCAATATTGAACCAGCTATACTTGAAATAACAATGTCCCAGCTTTTCAGATCATACGCCATTAAACCAATGAAGACCATTGCAGTACCGTTGAGTGAATATATTATACGAGTAGGCATTTCCATCCATTTAATATCGTAGATTACCAGCGCCAACATAGGCACTAAAGAAATAACCCAAGCTATCAAGACAAGCCATGACGCCCAACTACTTAACTCGTACGGCCAAAAAAAGTATGAGCCAACCGCCAAAATTGCTAAAATACACTCAACTACCGGATATTGCCAAGAAATAGCCTTTTTACAATATCGACACCTGCCCTTAAGTGATACCCAACTAATAACCGGAATGAGGTCAATCCATCTCAAAGAATGCTTGCAATACACACACATAGACCGGCCACGTAGAATCGACAAGTCTTTTGACGGCTTCTTTTTCTTTAGCCCACCTTTATCTTGTATCCTAACCCGCCACACAAGAGCATTAACAAAACTCCCCAAAGCCAAACCAAGCACACCTAGCAATACATAGATCATACTAACAAGCGTAACCGAAATACGGTTAGTTGACAACCATATCAAATAAAGACGGTTGTTCGAATATACTTATATTATAAAAAGAAATTTAGTACCAATCTTGTAACTAATATCTTTAATTTATTTTATAGCCCGGCAGACCTCTCCCTTTTCAAGACCAATCAATACCGCACCACCTGCAGCAGTAGCCTGAAGGTCGCAGTTATACCCTGGAAAGAACGTAATTTCATTTTTCTTAAGCTTATATCCATTAAAAAGTAATTGACCGAAATGAATCGTGGCGTAATTAGTATTGCCATCAGGTGATAAAAATTGTGTTTTATTGGTACCTGAACATAGATAGTTCTTTATAAATGTACGAAACCCCTTTGGGGTTGCGGTATCAACTGTACAAGCGTCTCCATCAGCATCAGCTACAGGATATGAACGATTGTCCCCATAATAGTTTTGTAGCTCAGCAACAATCCTACCTGCATCAGCGCGCCGTTGTGTATCACGACGGTTAGCACTCACCTGCTGGAATGCAATGAATGCCAAGAGGAAAATTAAACCTCCAATTGCAAGTACAAGTACTACTTCGATGAGAGTAAAGCCTTTTTTGTTATTTAATTGTTTCATTCCACACCCTTTCTAAATACTATTAGCTTGTTTATGCTAATGGTTATTATAGTTGAGTGTGTGATGGTGTCAATAGATAACCTGGAATATGATTTAAATTGAAGCTAAATATTCAATACGACTTTCCATGCTCTGCCTTCAGGAGGATATTAAAACTTTCAGATAATCCGTGGATGATGAACTAGAGACCCATATTCCATATTTCTTTTTTCATATTCCCAACCTACGGCTACTGAGCAATATTTTCACTGGCCAAACCATATACAGGCACTAGTATGGAAAGTACGATGCCGCCAACTACAATAGCCAACACTATCATCAGCACTGGTTCAATTGTTGTACTTATGGCTTTAATTTTATTATCAATTTCATTTTCGTAGTATGTAGCAGCCTTATCCATCATCTGGTCCATAGCCCCAGATTGCTCACCCACTTTTAACATCTGAGAAACCAGTGGTAAAAATAACGGCTCTGCTTTAAGTGCCGCAGAAAGTGGCTTGCCACCTTTAACTTTTATAGATGCCCGCTCAATAGCTTTGGCAACATGAATATTATCTACCGCCTTTTGCGTAATTCTAAGCATCTCTAACATTGGCACACCACTGGCCATTAAAGTCTGGCCTGTACGACAGAATCTAGCCATATAAAGCTTTTTAAATAAATCGCCGAAGAGCGGTACTCTCAACTTAAACTCATCAGCAAAAGACTTACCTGAAGCTGTTTTTAGCCATTTACTCATAAACAACACTACCGCTGCTAAAACAATTAGTATCAACCACCAGTAGTTAATTAAAAATTTACCACACCAAATTAATATCGCTGTCATGAACGGTAAGTCTTTTTTGAAATCTTTATAAATAAGTTCGATCTGGGGCACTACTGTCGTAAGCAAGAATGTTACCACGCCGCCAATCACAAACACTACAATCGCTGGGTACACGAGTGCTCCACGCACCTTACTGATCATATCAGCGTCTTTTTCTTGCTGATTTGCGATACGCTCCAGGGCCTTATCTAAAGTACCCGATGTCTCACCTGCGGAGATTAATGCGATATACACATCATTAAAAACGTCAGGATGCTTTGCTAAAGACTCAGAAAACGCAACACCTCCCTCAACTGAAGCTATGATCTGGTTGATGATCATTGTGAAGTGCTTATTATTAGTTTGCTCAGAAACAGTTCTAAGGCTTTGCGTTAAAGGAAGCCCTGCATTAATCAAAGTAGAAAGCTGACGACTAAATAGAATCTTATCTTTTGTGCTAATTCTACTAGTTAATCTTGCTAGCAAGCTACTTCCTTCTTCTTTAATTGAAATGTGCAAAGGTGCAAGACCCTGAGCTATCAATAGTTTGCCTGCCGCAGATTCAGTTTCCGCCTCAACTAGACCTTTTGCAATAGTACCATCTTGTTTTTTGGCAGTGTATTGAAAAGTAATCATGCGTAAACCTCGTCTGTGACATTTTCCATTTTCCATTTTCCATTTTCCATTACAGGAAAAGCCCTGTAGTGCTTCATGATAAATGATAAATGATAAATGATAAATGACTCCATTCTAGCCTCGCATCAACCTTTCAAACTCTTCTAAATCAACTGCAAAGGTCTTGGCATCATCATAAGTTATTGTACCCGCTTTAATTAAGCTAATTAAAGTGCGATCCATAGATTGCATTCCTTTATCAGCACCAGTTTGAATTACAGCATCTAGTTGATGGCTCTTACCGTCTCGAATAATATTTCTAACTGCCGGAGTGGCTATTAATATTTCTGAAGCAGCAATACGACCACCGCCAATTGTAGGGACTAAGCGCTGAGAACAAATCGCCATTAATATATTAGAAAGCTGAGCTCTAACCTGGGGTTGCTGGTGTGGTGGGAATACGTCAATCATACGATCTATAGATTGAGCCGCAGAATTAGTATGAAGTGTTGCAAAAACCAAGTGACCAGTTTCAGCAATTGTAATGGCGGCTGAAATAGTCTCAAGATCACGCATCTCACCAATTAGTACCACATCTGGGTCTTGTCGCAAACTAGATCTCAATGCCGCACTAAATGAATATGTATCGTAATGCACTTCACGCTGAACCACTACGGAACTTTTAGAACTGTGAGTGAATTCTATCGGATCTTCTATTGTAATAATGTGCTCTGATCTCTCAGAATTAATCTTATCTACTAGGGCGGCAAGTGTTGTTGACTTACCAGAGCCCGTTGGACCAGTTACTAATACAAGACCTCTGGGATAATCTGCAAAACTATTTACAATATTTGGCAAACCTAACTGCTCTATAGTTAAAATATCAGTTGGAATCAGACGAAGTGCGGCAGCAAGGTTGCCTCTTTCGTGATAGGCGTTTACTCGAAAACGCCCTAGATCACCAAAAGCAAAGCTGAAATCAAATTCTTTATCCTTAAGCAACACCTGCTTTTGATCATCATCTAGAATTGAAAAGATTAGACGCTCAACCAACTCCTCTGTTAAGATTGGCGCACCGTTAACAGCAGACAATTTTCCGTCAATACGAATCATTGGAGCTAGGCCAACCTGTAAATGAAGATCTGACGCCTTCTTTTTAACTACCTCTTCAAGTAGTACTTCAATTCTTAAATTTGCTACTGCCACTTTCCACCTCCTTTAGGCACTTTCAGATGCGGTTACTCGATTGACTTCATCTATTGTTGTTAAGCCGGTGAGTGCCTTCAAGTAGCCATCTTCGCGCATGGTTATCATCCCAAGCTCTGAGGCCTTGTTCTGGATTTCTCCAGAAGTTGATCTATTAAGAATCATCGATTCTATCTCATCAGCTACGTCAATAACCTCGTAAAGACCAATTCTCCCTTTGTACCCACCCGGTGTTTGTGAAGTTTCTTTACCTCTATATAAAGTATAAGTGCTTTGGGTAGCAAGTGGCAAGTTTTTATAGCCGATATCTTCTGTAATCTTAGCAAGATCAGCTTGTTGTTTCGGCAAATACTTACTTACAACACTCTTTACTGTCTCTGATTCAGCCGAATTGGTTTGATACGGGGCTTTATCATCAGAGATTTTTCTAACTAAGCGTTGGCCAATTATCGTATTGACAGTTGAGGCAATCAAGAATGGCTCTATGCCCATATCCAGTAACCTGGGCAATACACCTGCAGCTGAATTTGTGTGAAGCGTTGATAAAACTAAGTGACCGGTGAGTGCAGCCTGAATAGCCAAGCTAGCGGTTTCTTTATCTCTAATCTCTCCAACAAGCACTACATCGGGGTCTTGACGTAAGATTGAACGAAGCCCGGTTGCAAATGTAAGGCCAACGTTGGCATTAACCTGTATCTGATTTACCCCTTCCATTTTATATTCAACTGGATCTTCAAGTGTCACAATATTAATGGAATCATTTTTGATTTCTTGCACAAGTGCATATAGGCTTGTTGATTTTCCAGATCCAGTAGGACCGGACGTAATGATCATACCGTTCGGACGCTTCATGCCTTTTCTGATCGCTCTTAGACTACGCCCCATATAACCGAGCTCTTCTAATTTGAAACTTGTGTTAGTTTTATCAAGAATACGAATAATCACCTGTTCACCCCACACGACAGGACTGATAGCGATACGGAGATCGGCATCATGCTGACCAATTCTGACAGTAAACTGACCATCTTGCGGTATTCGGTGCTCATCGATCTTAAGACTAGAGAGAATTTTTACCCTAGAAATTAAAGCTGGTTCAATAGACTTTGGTAGCTTCATTATTTCTCTAAGAACGCCGTCAACTCGGCACCTAATTCTCAAATTTTGTTCTAATGGTTCTATATGTATATCCGAAGCTCTTGACCTAACTGCATATTCTAATATAGTACTCAGCGCCCTACTGATTGGAGAATCTTGAACAATAGTTGCTACATTTTCTTTTTCTGACTTTTTCGTACCAGAAGAATTCATGATCTCCTTCAAGCTTTCATCACCTTCAAGTTCGCTATCTACAGAGGTGATTGCTTCACTAACGCCTTTTTGAAGGTCGGTATTGTAACCTTCTAAGACGTGTCTGATGCCAGCTTCGCTCGCCATGTAAACCTTCAGCGCTTTACCAATTTTATTTGCCAAGAAATCTACTGCCTGAACATTGTTAGGGTCTATCATGGCTACGGCAAGTCGATTCTGCATCTCACCTAGAGGAACCGCCATAAATCGTTCAGCAACCTCTACTGGAAGTAAATTCAGAACGCTTGGTACAATCTTAGAAGCCATTAAATTAACATACGGCAAGCCGAGTACATCTGCTGTCAGCTTGGTAAGCTCTTCGGATGTTAACAGATTCTCTTGTACAAGGTAACTCAAAAATGGTGTCTTTTTACTCGCAGCACCCTTTTCGGCCTCTGTTAAATCCTTAGGAGTTAAGTGCTTTTGAGAAATCAAAAGTTCTTTGATCTTTTTTTGATGTTCTTCAGAAAGAATGCTCACCCAGATTTCCTTATTTATCTATCTGCGAACGGTGCAATTGACTGCTGTCCGTCATTATTAATTTCAACAGTTGGGTCGATAGACTTATCATTAAATACACGTGGATCAGGTGTCGGAAAATTGTCTTGAATAGAAATAACTTTCTCAACCTGAACAGGATTATTTTTTGGCTGACCCACCAAAGCATTAGCCGTAAAGTATGCAACTACACCTGCAATTGCAGCAATCAATACCAAGCTGGCGATATCATTTTTTTTCATTTTATAACCTCTTTTGAAACATCTAAAGTTCTGGCAGGCTGGTAATACGTTTTCGCAACAATAGTAGCTTTAATCTCAGAATTACCGCCACTGAAGTCTGCGGTTGAAATAATTACAGGCCTGATACTCTTTTCAAGAACATCAATATATTTAACAATATTCTCATAGTTACCACTGACGCTTAGATTCAGTATGATCTCTTGTGGCGCAGAAACGTTCTGTTCTTTAATTGCTGAGGCTGAAACATCTTCACCAACACCACTATCTAACTTAACTCCCGCCTGATCTGCTAAAAATTCCATCGAGGTAACAAGGGCTGCATAGTCATAGGCTGGCGGCAAGGAGTGCAAGATTGTTTTATCGTTGTTGTTAGCCTTACGCTGAAGATCTGGGAACTGTTCAGATAGTTGATCTATTGCTACGCTATTATCTTCAATTTGTTTTCTCGCTTTTATTTTTGCGCTAATAACTCTATCATTGTATGCTTTTTTTTGCCACAAAAACCTAAACGATATTAAACAAAACACTACGATTACAGCAGAAACTGTAACTGCAATAAATACAGTTGAGTTAGCGCGAGAGATCATTTCTCGCTTGTTTTGTATTGCACTTAACGGCTTTGCGCTCATTCCATCACTCCTAACGCATTTTCACTTAAAGGCTTCTCCTCCGGTAACAATAATTCTTCCGAAGAGGCGTTTACCTTTATAGACTGCTTACTAACCGATGGATCAAAGAGCTGCGGGTCGAATTGCATAGATATCTCGAAACTTACAATATTACCATTATCGGCCGACTCTGATTTACCTAAATTGCTAAAAACAATACCACTAAATGGAACTATCGACTGTTCAGACCCGGCTTTAGTAAATTTATATTTAGCACTTTTTAGATTATTAGCTAATACATTGGCTTTTTCATAAGATACCGTGCTTCCTGCTAGAGTAAGCTTACCGGAAGTAAAATCTAAATTAACTTTATCATATTTAACACTACGAGGGGTAAATTGCTTGAGATGACTGAACAGCCTAGAAGTAACTTGTTGCTTGTCTTTCAGGGCCGGTACCTGCTCTAAGACTCCCTGTACTGTAATAATTCTCTTCGCGTTAGACTTGGATTTAATTTCCAGCATCCCTGAGTCTATATCTTTTTGAACAGTCTTCTGATACTGCGGTTGAGCAACCTGAACATAGGCAAAAAACAGTATAGTTATCGACAAAACTGCAATAGATGCAATTATAGAGCCGACCAGTACAGTGTGCTTAGTCTGCTCTGCCTTCAGAAACTCCTGCTTAACATCAGGTAATAAATTGATCTCTATCATACCGATGCCCTTTGCGCCAATCCATTTACAACTGCGAATTGATGGTTAACACTCATAACTTGCTCGTGAACAGCATTGCTATAACTGATATTTTGCCAACAGTTTCCTATCTGTACCGCATTTATTCCAGTTGCCTTCGCAAGATACTGACCAAACCCTGGTACAATCGCAGCTACACCCGTTACTACAATACCGCCAACAGGAACATTCTGATATCTGCTGTTGAAAAACTTGACTGATTTTTGTATTTCTGAAGTAATTGATTCAACACTAGATTCTAAAGCTCTTGCAACCTGTCCTTCTAATTTTGTGTTATCAAGACCAAATTTATACATTAATTGGCTAGCCTGATTTTCAGCAACTGAAAGATTCTGAGTCGCAGTCTTGACCATAGTCTGACCACCGGTAGGTATAGATCTAACCAATCGTGGTGAGTCACCAAGTGTAATAACAATATCGGATGCAAATTCACCTACGTCAACAATGAGCTGCGCACCAGCTTGAGGTGCTAACGATGAAGTTAATGATCTTGCCAGTGCCAAGGGGTCTGGCTCAATAGCTATTACATTTAACCCGATAGATTCTAGCATATTCATTCTTTGCTCGCTAAATTTATTCGAAACACTTGCTAGCAGAACTTCGATTTTAGCTGGATCAATCGGAGATTCACCAATAATTGACCAGTCCACTTTTGCTTCATCTAGAGACATCGGGATAAACTGATCCGCCTGATACTTGATTGTACCGCCCAGTTCTTGTTGTGACATCTTTGGTAGATCAACAACTGTCACGAAAGTCTTACTAGAAGGCAGGCCAATAACAACATTACGGGTAGTTATGCCAGATTCAATCAAAAGTGCTTTTATATCTTCTGCTATTTTGGCTTGGTCTAAAGGTGCGTCTGAAAGCGATGTCTTTACATCAACCGCCACTGCTCCGTACTTAACAAGGGTTGCGTGATTACCAGAACCACGTAACTCTACAACACGAATTGCACTGCTACCTATATCAAGAGCAAAGAAGTCGCCCACCACGTTGAAAATCGAACTTTTCATGCTTACTATAAGTTTAACATAAGCAATACATCTCGCAATACCAAACTAATAGATTGGAGGTAATTCTGTCGTATTTAACGGTTGACCATGGATGCTAGAGCTAGCACTCCCGGTTGTGAATGGATTAGCAAAATAGAATGCTGGCGAAAAATCTACACGCTCTGCCGCACAGCTATTTAAAGCCCCCGGCACTGCCCCTACATTGCCAGCAGCAGTATCGACAACTGCACAATGTACATTACCTGGATTGGCTAAGGTAGCTTGACGACCCTTTAAAGTACCGTAATTACGGCGCCATTCAATCTTTTTACCAACCAATGCACCTCCAACAACTAATTGCTTGTCACACACGGATGTTTGAGATACCGCAAGATCCCCACACGTACTTAAGGTGCTACCATGTGCTAAATAATATCCGTCCAACCTTGTTACATTTTGCCCTATCTCAATTCCGCCCTTGGCAATAATCATCAATACTGGAGCCGCCACCGACCCATTATTAGCCACTCCTGTTTTTGCATAAGTTATATTTCCATTAATAGTAACCTTGCCATCGGTAATAATTGTAAGTTGTCGACCGGTCGGTATTGTAATAGGAGATGAAACCAACCAATTGCCCGCTCCATTCATTTTAACCACCTCTTTAGGAGTAGTCATATCGGTAATAATACCATTCAACTGCCCTACAGCAGATTTGGGCGTAGCCTCCTGTTCTACCTTGGCAATATCCACACATGGCAAGCTACTATCATCATAATAATTTCCGTAATTACTGCCTATGTTCATATCGTTAGAAAACATGATATCTCTGACATATTTAGTAGAGCTAGAAGACAATGAGCGATACAGGCCATTATTGGTTATGAAGCTTTGACCACTACCAGCAGAGAAAATCCTGCCCTTAGAATAAGCTGCATATTGCGCAGACGAGCTACCACTTAAAATATCATCTAGTACGGTTGCGCTATAATTATGATTTTTAAATCCATTTGTTTTAATATCACCTATCAAGCCAGTGGTTGGGTAAGTCTCACACCTTGATGCTAACGACCCAAACTTAGAGCCTGAAATTACATCAGAACCATTAACACGCAAGAATGGGTAGTTAGTCTTCTCCAATGGATCCGGAGCATTCATGCATGATGCACCATCAGTCTGAGTACCACCAGGTACAAATCCCGTATCGATACCAGTAAATACTGCTACGGGACTTGTCTGATAATTGTCAATTCTATAAATTTTACCGTTGCCTCCAGCTGATGATGTTGGAATCTGAAAGAAGTAAAGCTTACCATCAGCTGTTGACCAGCCCGACGTATATTGAAAACCAGCACTTGGGAGGCCACTGATGCTACGCTCTACTACGGCCAAACTAGAGCTATTCGTACTAAGAGTTATTTCATATAGCTTATTATCTCCGAAACTAATCCCATAAAGCTTACCATTTAAATAGACTAAATCCTGTGCCTTAACCGTACTCGAAAGGTTATACCAGCTGATATCTGATGGATCATTGACATTAACGCGCGTAATAGCATTGCCTGTCAACGCGTATTCGATAAACCAGAGGTTGTTGCTAGAATCCATATCACCAGCATGCAGCTCGGGGGCCCTAACAATATCGCCACTTAGGTCATGGAGTTTACCATCTGCGCTTATACGAACCAAGTGAGCATAAGTTGACCCCCTATACATGCCGTACATAAAATTATCATTTATATTATAGCCGATAGCATTTAGCGCGGGGTTCCCTGTGTTGCCAACTACTTCATATTGACTAGATTCTAAGTTAATTCGATTCACTACTCCATTTATTGTTTGATACCACCTTGAATCACAGTTAAAGGTAGGTGGTAATTCACTAATAGTAACCGTAGTTTCACACGTCCTGGAGCCACCAGGACCATACACCGTAAGAGTGTATTTAGTCGTAACTAATGGGGATACGGGATAGTTACTTGATACAACATCAACCGCAACCGGCCCCGAACCATCATTTAATGTTGCAGAAGTTGCCGCAGTGCTACCCCATGAAAGTGACGACGAATCTCCTTTACTTATAACTGCAGGTGAAGCTGAAGGCATTGAGCACGTTAAACTTACTGGCGGAGGAGAGCCTGAAACTCTTACGGTTATCGGACACTCTTTACTTCCACCGGGCCCGTAAACCGTAAGTGTATAAATAGTATCTACTGTCGGAAATACAAGTTTTCCATTAGAGTTATTAACGTCAACAGGAGCTCCATCTAGAGATGCGCTTGTTGCATTTGTCGAAGACCATGTTAAGTTGCTTGATGCACCACTGCCACTAGTTATCGCTGGGTTAGCAGAAATTGTACATGTCGGGGAAGGATTGACTGGTGGAGGATTGACTGGCGGAGGAATAACTAAATTAATAGTATAATTAACTGAACCTGAGGAACAATTACTTCCACTAACTCCACTTGTGGGCTGCTGGTTAGAGTTACAGACACGGATACCGTTTGCTAGAGATGTTGATACTACATCAGCAATAACCGTAATAGTATACGTACCTGGACTAGTTACCCCACTCAATCCATCAACCTGAAAAGACTGAGTGTCTATACCCGTCCAAACCTGCCCGGGAGCTGCAGCATATTGCCCACCTCTACTTATACTAACCGACGTACCAATCAAATTTCTTATTGATAACCCAGAAATAAGTGGGCTAGAACTAATACTAGCATCTCTAATATAGTACGCATCACCATCAATAGTTGTATTTTCAACACGTCCATCGGATGGATTAACATTTGTATAATTTACACCTTCACAAACCTTGCCGATCATATTAATGTACACATTTACGCTACTGGACCCCTGTGGGACTGTTATAGATTCCTGACCAGAACCCGCTGCGCTCGACAGCCACACATCCCGAGCATGGAGAAGACCGTTACTGGCACATGGTTGTCCGGATACATGATAAAACCTACTAGGTATACCACTCGGCTTATTGTCCCGGAATCTTTGCGTATTAACAGTATTGACCTGCACCGTCCTAGAGATAGGCCCACAACTTCCGGCACTATTACTACCCACAAACGTGTACGTTGTTGTCTGCGTGATATTAAAAGTATCTGACCCGCTCGGAAGTTTACTACCAGCTATTGGATAACCACTCAATGTAGCCGATGTCACACCAATACCACCCCAGCTGATAGTAAAGTTTTGACCTGAATTTACTGAAGCCGGGGCCGTGAGAGTACAGCTTGAAGGTGGCTGAATTACGGTTACAGTCACTGAATCCTTACACGATGATGTTAATCCTCCGGTAAGGTAATAGGTAGTTGTACTATTAAGACTACCCGTAGACCAGTTAGTTGCACCGTTCACATTTGCACCATTACCATATCCTGACGTACCTACAACTATTGGTAATACAGGTGAAGTCCAGCGAATCATCGTAGATTCACCCCTGTTTATAGTTGTCTTATCAGCTGATATATTACACGCAACTTGCGCCTGCACACCTCGTGGTCCTAGTAGTAACAAGAGTCCAAATAGCAAGCTAACAAATAAGCCCACCCACAATATTCTATTTTTCATTACCCTATGCATCTAGACACTACCACTTTCTTGCTACAGTTTATTGTAAATTTAAGATAAGCACAAGTTATATATGGTTTTGGATATTGCACTAGAATACGCTAATGTTTTATACTTTTACTATAAGAAAATTATAGGGACGGAGTAAATGATGTTACAAGAAGATGGAACACCTAAAAGAGATTACCGCAAACCTTGGCAAAAAAAATATATCATCATCTTTATCCCTATACTATTAATACTTATTCTTGTTGGCATCACAACAAGAATACTAGTGAATAAAAAAAGCAATAAAAACACCCAAGCTACTGTCAAACCTATTAAATATGAAGAAACAATTACACCTAATGCTTACGGGAACTTTCTTTCTGTAGCCGTGAAAGGCTTCTATCAAGGTGGCAATACAAATAATGTCGAAATTCCAGCTCATAACTACTATCCATCTGCAGCAGATATTAAAAATAGAGATTGGACGAAGCAAAATATGCAGCTAGACGATAGAATGAGTGACCTCATTAAAAGTGGTGAGGTTGTATACGAGACCAAGGGGTGCAAGTCAGACAAGCCATCGAATGAACAAAATAAATGTACTAGCTTTGTCGTTAAGTCAGCTGGCGTAGTTCTTTTTGACAGCACCAAAAAAGATTAGCACCCCTTCTTCATGATATCTATCTGTTATAATAACTGATATGAGTTCGCTTCAAATAGGAATTGTTGGTTTGCCAAATGTTGGTAAATCAACATTATTTAACGCATTGACAAAAAATGATATCTTGGCAGCCAATTATCCGTTTGCCACTATCGAACCAAATACCGGGATTGTGCCAGTTCCTGATGTAAGATTATCGAAACTTGCAGAACTTTATAATAGCGCCCCAATTGTTCCGGCAACGGTTACTTTTGTAGATATTGCCGGGCTGGTTGCAGGTGCCAGCAAGGGCGAAGGTCTAGGAAATCAATTTTTGGCAAATATCCGTGAATGCAGTGCTATTGTTCATATAGTTAGAGCGTTTGAGAACAATGATATTGTTCATGTACACGATCGAATACATCCAAAAGAAGATATTGAAATAATTAATACAGAGCTGATGCTAGCCGATCTGCAAACAATCGATAAAACCCTGCCTCGTCTGCAAAAAGAATCTAAATCCAATCCAAAAATTAAAGCTTTTACTGATTTAGTTGCTCAAATAAAAGCCTGTCTTGAATCAAGTGACATAGCCCAAGTTCATGATATCATTACAAAAATCGACAATGACTCTGAAGAATACAAAAACATTAAAAACCTACAACTACTGTGCACCAAGCCAGTGATTTATATCTTTAATGTGAATGAAGAAGATTTATCAAACTCAGACAAACACAAAGAACTCAAAGCTCTAATACCCCACTCTGAAAGCTTATTTGTGAATGCTCAGCTTGAATCAGAACTCAAAGATCTTTCCGAAGCTGACGCAAACGAGCTACTGGAAAGTTACGGACAAACACAGTCTGGCCTTAGCAAAGTAATCACCTCCGCATACCATACACTGAAGCTTCAAAGCTACTTGACTGCAGGGGATAAAGAAGTTCGCGCATGGACAATCAAACAGGGATCAACCGCTCCACAAGCCGCGGGTGTAATTCATGGAGATTTTGAGCGAGGATTTATAGCAGCGGAAGTAGTAAGCTGCAATGACCTACTTGAAGCTGGGTCTATAAGCGGTGCTAAAAGTGCAGGCAAAGTCCGTACAGAAGGCAAAATTTACATCATGAGACCAGATGACGTTGTTGAATTTCGCTTTAACGTTTAGTGAGTAAGTCTATTGTTATTTATTTGCCAAGTGACAGCCCAACAACTTCACGGCCGATCCTTGATAAATCTACTCCAGCTGCTAGCCTCCTAGCCCTGAGCCATAGTGCCGTACGCTTATCTAAATAACGCTCGAAACTATTCGCCTCACTCTCAACAACAATACGAGTATCGACACTACTTGCCTTGGGATTTATTCTGTCACTTCGAGTATCTTCAGCGACCAAGCCATCACCACCAGGCGCATCAAACATGTTCACACTTCTGTTGCCGGCCTCTCTTGCCTCAAACATCTTATCTTGTATAAACTGAGCCAAAGTTCTGAGCGCATCTTTATACCAGGTTCTAAACTGTAGATTTCGTCCAGCGTAATATAAGTTTAGTGACGCTAAAAATAATTGGTGACTATAGTTAACCTCACTAATAGATTCAAACCTTATATCTTCAAAATTAAGTCTTACCAACTTTTTATCAATCAATAAGAGCCTCTTAGATGTTACGCACAGTATGGCTGTACCGGAGGTGTATACGCCACTTATTACTGAAAGAACATTCTCACCTGGCAATAGCAACTTGGGTAATTCAGCCAATTCTTGATTACTAAAAAAATCTAACTTACTAATTTTGTAAGGTGTTGCTGTTTGATTATTCATCCCAAACCTCCCATCTCGTAATTTCATTTTACGAGAAGCCGAAGAGTATCGCCGTAATAAATAGCATGTGTCGATGTGATATTTATCAATATTTGTTAAAACCAAGGCAACCTGTCATAATTTATATATGTTAGCCGATGAATCCGTACTTCAGAAACTAGTAGACTTTTTTCACAGTGGCACAAAGCTATCTTACAAAAAAGGTGAGTCTATTGTTCGTGCTGGAGACGACCCGCGAGGCATCTATTATATCGATCAAGGTTTTGTTAAAGCCTACGCAATTACTAAATATGGCGAAGAAAACTTATTAATTGTTAGGAAAGACGGTGATATTTTTCCGTTGATATGGGCATTCACTGGGCTACACCGCGATATAACCTACCAAGCCATGAGCGACACCACTCTATGGCGCGTAGCAAGATCTGATTTTCTAGAATTCTTAAAAAAGAACGAACATGTCATGTCCGTTCTTTTAGATATGTCTATAGAGGCCTATCGTCTACACTCTGAGCGTGTCATGAACCTAGAATACAGAACAGTTCGTGAACGTGTCGCCTCATTCTTATTAACACACACTGAAAGATTTGGCAGAAAGACCAGCAAAGGAATCTTATTAGATGCCCCCATAAGACGTAGTGATATAGCCGGCTCAATTAATGCTACTAGAGAAACTACAAGCAGAGAGCTATCATACCTTTCAAAGCATGGCTACATACTACTCGGTGTTAACGATATAACAGTTACCGATATCGATAAATTACGTGAACTACTATAGCTTCTTTAGTAAATAAAAGCGCTCAACATTACCCTTTTCACCAGCAACAGCACTATCTGATTTTTTTAATATTACGAAACCATTCTCCAGGCACCAGCCTTCAAAACCGTGTAAGATATCTCTACGATACTTAGAATTCTTAACAATACCCTTATTTAACTGGCTCCTGCTAGCCTCAAATTGTGGCTTCAACATGGCTACAACCTGTGAATTATGAGATATGAGTGATGAGATATGAGGTAAGATCATCCGCATCGAAATAAAACTCACATCTATTAAAATAACGTCGGGAACTTGCGTAATCTCAACTTTGTTAGCCCTTAGCTCATGACTCACGTCTCTTGACTCAGTTTTCTGCAAGAAAACATTACGAATATCAGTCTTTTCGTGTAACTCAACTCGCGAGTCTTCTCGAAGCTTAGGGTGTAGCTGATTAGTGCCAACATCAATAGCAATCACCTCTTTAGCTCCATGCTGCAATGCATAATCAGTAAAGCCGCCCGTACTTGAGCCAACATCTAGCACTACTTTATTCTTAAAATCTAAATTAAGAATATTAGCAACAGATGCCAGTTTTAATGCCGCTCTACTTACGTATTGTTCTTTTGCACCAAACTGTATTTCTGAATCTTCACGCACGAAGTAGCCGGGCTTCTTTATTATTTTTCCGTCAACCTTCACTTGACCAAGCCTAATATAGCTCTCAGCTTGCGAACGAGTCGGAACAAGCTGTTTGTTAACCAATAGATGATCTAGTCTAATTTTATTCATTGCTATCAATTATATCAGCTGCTGTATGCATAACTTGATCTGCCGGAGCATCTAGCATGTCAGAAAAAGGCACGTTGTTATCCAAAAGCGTGGTAATCGCTACCAACCCCATGCTCTCGCATATATTATGCCTACCGGGTCGGTTGCGCAAATAGTACCCATAACGAGACTCATCATACCGACCATCAATCATTAATCGTATATTTCTTGCTAGCTCTTCAGGTTGAAATGCATCAACCTCTGGGTCTACGAGTTCAATAGATTTTGCAAGGTCAACCAAACTACCAGTACTCTCGTTTGGTCTAAATGCCAACACCCCACTTGCGTATGCCAAGCCTTCGTGTACTGAATGCTCAGCATAATCCGGCCACTCCTTTAAATGGTCCGGATATCTTTCAAACCTATATGCGTGCACACTCTCGTGTACCCCAGTTTCCAGTATTTCAAAGGACGATTCTTCAAATTCACCCCTTGAAACATGATGTTTATTTAAAATTAATCTAATAGAGCGCGCATCACTGCAAAGTCCTTTAATAGGCGAGCTTGGCCGACCTTGAACAAAAGTGAATCTTTTTGGCTCTCTAATTTCAATGGCATTTTCACTAGCAAAATCACTAACAAACGTCACGACGCTCTTAGCAACCTCATGACATCTTCGCCTTTGCGCTCTACTCCAACTCCCACCCCAAGCAATTTCCGTACTTGGGTTTTGCTTCATATGCTATTTTTTCCTCTCACGATAGCTACCGTCTTCTGTGCTAACAGATATAACATCGCCGACTTTAATAAAAGCTGGCACTTTGACACTCAAGCCAGTCTCTAGAGTAATATCTTTTTGTACAGAGCTTGTGGTATCTCCTCTAACTACGTCTTCTGCATAAGTTACCTCAAGATAAACATTCTTAGGTAAATCAACATTTATCACCTGTCCATCAAAAAATTGAAGATCAACCTCGTCGCCTTCCTTCAGATAGCTCGTAGCCGTCTCGGCAATATCAAGTGGAATTGAAAACTGTTCGTAATCTTCAGGGTCCATAAAATGAAGCTCTGTATCTGCATACAAAAATTGCACTTTTCTATTACTCACACTTGCTGGCTCAATCTTATCCGCGCCCTTATAGGTCTTGGGAATAACTGAACCATCAAGCAGGTTTTTTAGTCTCACATTTACAATAGAACCGCCGCGGCCCATGACTTTTTGTGAATACTCAATTACACGGAATGGCTTCCCGTCTATTTGAATTACGGTGTTCTTTTTTAAATCTGTCGGGCTATACATAATTAGAATTTAGAAGTTAGATTTTGGATTTTAGAATCTAACTCCGTACTCCTTTCTCTTTATTTGCACGCTGCAATCCATTTAAAAGTCTGTGTGTTAGTTGGCATTGCTCATCAAGAACTTGAAAGTCTGCCAATTTTTCATAACAAGATCAATCCAGTATCTTGTCTCCGCAGCCTCCTTCTTTGCTATAAAGATCTTTGTTCCTAAAGTCAAGTTTAGAGGATGCGTTACATGAACCCTTCGGCAATATTTGAACAGACAGAAACACTTGCTCTACGCAACTGACTTGTTAGTCCGTAAATCTCATCTTTGGGAAACTGTTTTGACACCTCATAGATTGCGATCGAAAGCCTGTAAGCTTCCTGCCAAACCCGAAGATCTCTAAATGTCTTTGCTGCAGCCATTCCAACTCCCAAAATCTAAAATCTATCTTCTTTAATTTAGCCTTTGGCGACAAAAGGCAATAATGCTAGTTGCCTAGCACGCTTAACAGCTACAGTTAGGCGTTTTTGCTGTTTTTGGCTTAAGCCGGTTTTTGTTGCTGGCTCAATCTGTCCAAACTGGTTTACATACTTTTGTAAACTCTTAATATCTTTGTAATCAAAATAACCGATATCTGGCTTTCTTTTTCCGTTCATATATTCTCCTATGTCGTATTTAACATTTATCAATTATCATTTTTCAGAAATTTATCAGGTTTCATTTATCAGAAAGTTTGCTTTAGTCTAAATTCTGATATCTGTTAAATTTATGTACCCACCGCCATTTTGTCTAAAAAATATCTTAAAATGGTATTTCAGATAGATCGATCGGCTTGTCGTCAATTTCTTCAACAACCACATCATCATTTTTAGCACTAGATGATGAGCTACTAGAGCTAGATGCGCTAGAAGAACTGAAACTACCGCCTCCTCCATCGCCACCACCTACAAAATTGAAGTCCTCTACCACAACTTCAACCTTGCTGCGCTTCTGGCCGTCTTGTTCCCAACTTCTCTGATCTAAACGACCGGATACCAATATTGGGCGCCCTTTTTGTATATATTGAGCAATAACTTCACCGGTTTTACCCCAAGCCACGCAGTCTATAAAGCTGACTTGTTCTTGAGTAGAGCCATCTTGTCCCTTCCAAGTTCGGTTAACCGCAAGCGCAAAATTCGTCACACTCTGACCATTGGGCGTCTGGCGCGTTTCAGGATCTCGCGTCAAGTTACCCATCAAAATTACTTTATTGAACCCCTTTGCCATACACGACTCCTTTCAGTCGTAGGAAAATGAAATATGCAAAATGGAAAATGGGTCTAAGTGCAGTTCCACCATATTTCATATTTCTTATTTCATATTCCATACGTTTTTTATTCCTCGCTTGAACCCTCGTCTTCAGACTTACTTTCACCAGCAGCCGGAGCCTTAAGATCCTTTTCTACCATCAGGTACCTAAGTACTTCATCAGTAATGTTTAGTAACCCCTGAATCTTACTTGCATTTGCTGGCGCTACCGCTACTTCAAAAAGAACATAGACAGCAAAGTCCTGTTTTTTAATCGCGTAAGCAAGTCTCTTTTTGCCCCAGTTATCGGTTGCGGCAATCTTACCGCCATTGTCGGTAATAATTTTTTCAACCTTTGCTAAAGGCTTTTCCAGATCAATCTCTAAATCTGGGTGTAATAGTACGGTTAATTCGTACAGCTTCTCCATTGAGAACTCCTTTCGGTTCCGATTTTATACGGAGTGTGATCTTTTTCAATCACACATGAGTTAATATTGTGAACAAATTATACCAAAAATCACCCCTGTTAGTCAACTGCCATAGACCGCTATGTTATGTAATGCGCCTTACTCTTCTTCTACCGTGATATTTGTAACACCCGGCTCATCATCACCAAACACTTCATCTAAGCTAGAAACAAGCACTTCTCTTGGGCGAGCACCGTCTGCCGGGCCAATCAAGCCCTGCTCTTCCATGATGTCTATCATACGAGACGCCCTACCGTACCCAACTCGTAATCTTCTCTGGAGTAAGCTGGCTGACGCTTTACCACTTTCGACCACACACCTAACCGCATCTTGGTACTTGCTATCATCTTCTGGAGTGTCCATATCCATTACAACCCCACCCTTGTTCCCAATCTGTACAGGCTGAGTTACAATTTCATCATTATAATCTGGTGCACGTTGCATTCTAATAAAGTTGGTGACCTTAAGGACCTCGGCATCATCAACAAACACACCTTGAACTCGTCGAGGCTTAGGGTTAGCGGATGTAGTAATTAGCAGATCACCTTTACCTAACAATTTCTCGGCACCCATTTGGTCAATAATTGTTCGTGAATCAATCTGTGACGCAACCGTAAAAGCAATTCTAGCAGGCACATTAGCCTTAATTAAGCCGGTAATCACATCTACAGAAGGCCTCTGTGTAGCAAGTACCAAGTGAATACCAACTGCTCGTGCTTTTTGGGCAATCCTGACAATTAAAGCCTCTACATCACGAGCCGCAATCATCATCAAATCCGCAAGCTCATCAATCACAATTACAATGTACGGCATGTGATCTTCTTTATTTGCAGCATTAAAACCAGCAATATTACGCTGCTTCTTCTCTGCCAACAATGTATATCGACGTTCCATTTCGTTAACCGCCCACTTCAGTGCCGAAATACATTTTTCAGGCTCCACAATTACAGGAGTTAACAGATGTGGTATATCGTTGTAGGGCGTTAATTCCACCTGCTTGGGGTCTACTAGAATAAGCTTAAGATCTGCTGGAGAATTTTTGTACAATAAACTCGTTAGTAGCGTGTTAATCATTACAGACTTACCAGATCCAGTTTGTCCAGCAACAAGCAAGTGCGGCATTGTATCTAACTCGCCAATAACCGGACTGCCAGAAATATCTTTACCGATAGCAAAACCAAGTGGTGATTTTTCATTAGTCCACTTTGGGCTAGAAATAATACTTCTAAGATTAACTGTGGCTGAAACCTTGTTTGGTACTTCCACTCCAACCGCCCTTTTACCCGGAATCGGTGCTTCAATTCTAATCGCCTCTGCCCCCAAGCTGAGTGCTAGGTTGCCATCAAGTGAAGATATTTTATTTAACTTCACACCCGCAGGAGGCTTAAGTGTATACTGAGTTACCTTTGGCCCAATGTTAGCTTCTTCCATCTCCACATTAATTTTAAAATCTTGTAACGTGTCCTTAATCAACTGTGCGTTATGCTTAATATCGCCCGGGTCAGCTTTGCTCTGCTTATTACTAAGTAAATCTACGCCAGGCAAATTCCAGTTTGGATCACTGGCCATCGTAAGCGCGTCTTTACTTTCAGCATTCTTATCTTGAGCAACACTGTTTCGCATACTTGAGAGCCTCGGCTTGCCAGCTTGCTTTGAGTCATCTTCTTGTTCATCATCTATCATTACGCCCTTATTAAGCTTGAGCCCGTCAACTTCTTTACTTACGCCAGATTCATTGCCTTCATCGCGCTTGAAAATAGAAAAGAATGCCTTGAACACATCTTTAATAGGTATCTTCATGATGAATAAGACTGAAAACAAAATTAATGCAAACAACACTACGCCAGCAGCCAAATTACTTAGGAAACCTAATAAAAATTTATCTATTGTAGCACCCAGCATGCCACCGCCCCTACCGGCATCTACTGTAAATGCAGATTCTAGTGGGTCAACAAATAGATGTATGAAACTACTTAGACTTGCCATAAATACTACCGCACCGATATAAACGCTCATAGCCAGCCGGTTATCTTCAGTAATAAATTTTTGAACCATCAAAACTGTAAGTACCAGTGGTAACACAAACGCACCATAACCAAACAGTGTTCGCATAGCCTGAAGCATACCTAGAGGCAGTGGACCAGCTAGATTAAAAATTGCCAAGGTAAGCAAAAGCGCACCAAGCCCAAGTACCATGCTGACAATCTGCTGCCACCAACCCTCCGGCAAAAGATGCACCGCCTTCAACTGCGCTTTTTCTTCAGCCTTCTTTTTTGATGATCGTTTTTTTCTTTTAGCCATTGCTATTAATTATACCCTTATTAAAATGAAGTTTACAGGTATATTTCAACCCAACACCTTCATTATACCATAACCATGATAAAATTACAACACCCTTCATACTCATTCACAACCTTTGCAACATAAAAGCAGGTTCCGTAAGCTGTAGTTACAGCTAATAATTACAGAAAGGAAGCCTGCTATGGCTTATGCTATCAATCCCAACCTACCTAAGGCGAGGGTTACAACAAGCACCACTTCATGACATTAAAACAACAAGAGTCAGCGAACCCCAAACCCGTTGTTGCGATTGTCGTTGTCACCCTGGTCGTTGAAACTGCCCCAACAGTTACCTGCGAACGACATTCCCGAACAACGTACGCATAGCAATACCTCCATTATACTGCACCCAGCGTACCAAGCGCCGGGAGGCCCTGGTGGCGCTACCCCTAGAACTAGCCAAGGCAGTCAAAGCCAGTGGGTATTGTATCTTAGATATAGCCCCAAAAAAATATGGGGGCACCCCAGCACGGAGAATATCAATAAAAGATTAGAATAATGAAATAGTACACTTATGTTAAGTGAAATAATACCTCTGTTAGTTATGTAAATAAGTGAAATAATACAGTATACTAAAATGAAATAGCATGCTATACTAACCGTATGATTAAGACTCCTCAGCCACAGTATAATTCCAAACTTACCGATATCATTATCCAGCTCGAGCATCTACGCGGCCACAGTGTGTCAGGCAGTACTAATCGGCAGATATTTGTACAACTCAAAAATCTGTTTCATATCATAGAGGCTCTTTCCAGTGCGCGCATTGAGGGTAACCATACCACGCTGGCTGGCTTTGTAGAGAAGCGCGCAGCAGGTCAAAGAGAAGACGAAAGTATGCGTGAGATTCTCAATCTTATGCAAGCACTCGATTTCATTGACGAGCATATCGCTACCACGCTGATTGATCATGACTTTGTACTTGAACTGCACCGAATCGTCGTTAAAAACCTCCTGCGTGAGGGCGATGACCGTAGCGGCTCTTTTCGCAATAAGGACGTATCTATTGCCAACGCTACTCATACACCGCCATCACACTATGATGTTGCCGATCTTATGCGCGAACTGTTTGAGTACATCAACAACGAGACTAATAGCCGGGACGAACTTCTCAAGATTGCGTTAAGCCATCACCGCTTTGTGTGGGCACATCCATTCGGCAACGGCAATGGACGTACAGTACGCCTGTTAACCTATGCGATGCTCTGCAAAAAAGGCTATATTGAGCCGAATGCTTTGCGCCTATTTAATCCAACCGCCGTCTTTGCTGGTGGCCGGAGGAAGTACTACAACATGCTAGAACGTGCCGACAAAGGTGATGATGAGGGTCTGCTTGCATGGTGTGAATATTTCCTGAGCGGCATAAAGAATGAGGCCGAAAAAACTCTCAAGCTCGCCGATAGTAACTTTGTAAACAATAAGCTACTATTGCCAGCCATTAATCGTCTCAATACATCTGGCGTTCTAACTGCACTTGAGAGCAATATTTTAGAGCGCACTGTACGTAAAAACACTATAAAGGCTGCAGATATTGCTAACCTATGGGATAAAGCGGTTGGACCGTCCGCTGTTGCTAATCAGATCAAGAAGATGCGTGACGCTGGCTATCTAGTAGCTGAAAAGCCTGGCGGACGCGAATACAGTGTTAGCTTTATTGACAACAAATTGACTCGCTTGGTACTTGATCAAATGGAAATAGAGAAGCTGCTACCAATTCGTGTTGATGACTTAGCTGGCAAATCGTAGATTTCTAGAGATATGATGCAATTTTCAGTAATTTCATACTATACATTTTGAGCAATAGTCCAAGAGTCAGCGAACCCCAAACCCGTTGTTACGGTTGTCGTCGTTACCGGGATTGACTTCCGTCTCGTTGAAGTTCGCGTTGAAAGCGTTGTCAGCATTGCCCGGGTTGGCCGAAGCCGACCACAAGTTACCGTTGTCACCCTGGTCGTCAAACCCTCCGCCCCAGTTGCCCGAGACTAACGAGAGCCAGTCGGCACGCGCTTACCAATACCACTCATTACCCTGACACTCAGCGTACCAAGCGTAGGCAAATCCTAACGGCGCTATTTATGAAGAACTAGTTATGAATTAGATCCAAACCAGTGAGTATTGTCTCTTGGGCATGCTTATCTGCCTAGTTAATAATCAGGTGGTCAGCAAAAAAGCCGTCAGGAACCACTCGCCTCTAACTCGGCAAAGCATGCTTATTATTTTAACATTTACACTGATACGCTAGCCAACAATTTATGATTCCTGTAGTATTTTACCAACCCAGTATACGAGGCTCTAGTGGCTTTCGAGCAATCCTCTCTAGAAAGAGCTTCTAGTAAATTACGTTTTAGTCGTTTCCCAGGATGAATACGATACGGATAGACAACTGCGCCAAGAAAGACTACCCCCTTATGACACTCTTGCAAATAACGCTTGCGTGGATGCAGTGTAAGCCCTAGATTCTCTGCTATATACCACTCTATATTGGCTGTTGCCTGAACTAGCACGGATTTATCGGTAGAAACAATATAGAAATCATCAACATAGCGTCCGTAGTGCTTAAGGCCCATATCTAGCGTGATGAATCGATCCAACTGGTCAAGATAGATATTACTAAGCAACTGCGAGGTTAGGTTACCGATGGCAATGCCACGACCTTTAGGCTGATGGAATAAACTTTTACTGGGTGGTAGCCCTTTCCAAGCACTGCGTGGACAATTAAAGGCTGCATCTTTGAGTGGATCATTAAAAATGATAACTTTCCATAAATACTTACATAACTGGTAAACGTAGCCTTTTTCGGGGAATTGTCTGTCAAGACCCCACATCGCCCGCTCATACAGTTTTTTACGCTCTAGGCTCATAAAGTAGCCCTGCAAATCCAGCTTTAGTATATATGCAGTGCGGGTATAGCTACGACTTTCTGATCGAATATGATAGTCAAGACGGCGAATACCGTAGAGCGTGCCTTTGCCAACTCGGCAACTGTAGTTATCTTCAATAAACCGCGCATCCCACCACTCATTTACTTGGTTGAACAAAAAGTGGTGCACTACTCTATCGCGGAAGCCGGCCGCGAATATCTCACGCTTTACTGGCTTGTTCACAATAAAGGCTGTTGATGGTAGCGGAGTGTAACTTCGGTCATGAATTTCTTTTGTTAGTGCCACCAACTCGGCTTTGGCAATAACATCAAACTTCCCTACCTCTGGTTTTTTAGTTTTACCACGCCGAGCATCAAGGTAGGCCTTTTTGAGTTCTTTAGCCAGCCAGCCGGTGCGTTCTTTGGTAGTGTTCATTATTCTTTAGGTGTTGCTGTATTAGTTGTAATATACCTCAGTCGACTCAGCGGGTTCAGGCCTGGTCAGGCCTTCACGCCAGCTTCGCTTTGTGGGGTATATTGTTTAGTTTAAGAGACAGCGAACCCCAAACCCGAAGAAACGGAAGCCGACGAAACCGGGACTGACTTCCGTCTCGAGGAAGTACGCGAAGAAAGCGTAGTCAGCATAGCCCGGGTAGGCCGAAGCCGACCACAAGACACCGTAGTCACCCTGGACGTCAAACCCTCCGCCCCAGTAGCCCGAGAAGACTCCTTTAAACGGTCCATCGTGTTGCCAGAGGGCGATGTTTGGTTCTCCGTTATTTGCACCGTTGCCAGTACCGCCAAAGGCTATATCGAGTGCAGAGAATTCTCCACCAGGACCGCCTGTTGGTAGTCGCCAGTTGGCGGGACAGATGCTGTATGGTGCGTTGCCAGCATTTTCATCATGGCTAGTTCTGGATTCTCCGGCGGTGGCGGCGGACCAGTTGTAGAGGTAGCCGTAATTGGTGGCACCTGAGTTGGTATCACCAGGGACTGGACCAAATACAAAAGGTGTATCCAATAAGGCGTCTATTTCTTCTTGTGTATCCATGGGGGCACTGGCAGTAACTTGCGGTAGTGTTAAATTGCTAACAATATTAGTATCTTGTGGTGTTAGTTCTAGCGTACCAGTAGTAGAGCCAAGCTTTAGGTTGTCTAACATCCAGCAGTTGCCATCAGCTAGTTTAGCGACTTGGTAGATTTGGTTATCTCCTCTAGTGTCGGTGAGTTCTATTACAGCCTCTTCGTTAGAACCAGTGTAGGTTGGTAGAGCGTTGCACTGTGCGGTTGTGAATGACTGCAGGGTGGCGAGCTCTTCCTCTACCTCGTTGTCGGCAATGCTGTAGTTTAGTTTGAGCTCTTTCTTGCCTGGGGTGACAGTGCCGTCGATGGTGAAGCTAAGAGTTACTTCGGTGGTATCTGGGGTGTTGGTAGGGTTGGCTTCTGTGGTGGTTTTGAGAGTGAGGGCTGGAGCGCCAGGTGTGAGGTCGGTGCTGGTGGTAATGTTGCCACCTTTGAGCTTTATGGATATACCTGGTTCTGGTTGACTGAGGTTGGCGGTGAGGGTGTAACCAGAAGGGCTAGCTGTGCCTGTAGTGAGAGTGGTGGTTGCACTAGCCGTACCACCACCTTCTGGGACTGTAATAGTGAGATTGGTTTGGTCAGAGGCTATGGTTAGGGTTGGGGCAGCTGAGGCTGTTTGGAGATTAAGAGCTAAGGCAGTGGTTGCAAGTGAGAGAAAGATGATAGCACTAAGGCTACGGAAGTTAAGTTTGGTGTGTTTAGTGTGTTTGGCAAGAAAGCGCCAAGTGAAGATACTGGTGGTGATGAGGGCTATGGCGGAGATGATGATAGTTAGTAGTGAGATACCGGTTGAGGCGAGGTTGCCGTTTTGATTGCCGACGAGGATATTGAGGGTTTGGGTTATTGTTTGGGATTGCATACGATGCCTCCATTTTTGTTGATTAAATTGTAGCTCTTACTCTTCACTACACTACACTACATTGGTAAAAGAATTACCCTTATGCTAATGTTTGACATTATACACAGGGCACTTAGGTGATGCAAGAAATACTTAGACTACAGGTCTAGAGTGAGAAATTAAATAATATTAGATACCAAGATTGCCTTGGTAGATCAGGCCAATAAAGAATGGTGTTTACACTCGAGAACTGTACTTGATTTAAAAGCACTCCATGTTAGGAGTGCTTTGTTATGAACTATAGATATAGCAACTATCTGCCAGAATCAAACTGAGGTTTTGGCCTTACGGTACCTTGGCCATTTCCGCCGATAACATTTACTACCGGAATCAGAACTGGAGAGCGGCGAGTGTGTTCATATAGATAATGACTAATGTGGTCTTTGAGCTCTTGCTTAAACCTGTCTAAATCTACTCTGGTGAACCTTTGAGAGGCGGCACGCTTAAGTTCAGCACGTAGGCCATCCATAAGCTCGGCGTTGTCTCTAATGTATATGAATCCGCGAGTGATAATATCTGGGCTAGTTAGCAGGCGTCCAGATTTTTTATCTATAGTCAGCATCACAACCACCATACCCTCTTCCGACATTAACAGACGGTCTTTAGCTACCAAGCCAGGAACAACAGCCCCTGTTTGATCTACTAAAACTGCACCGGCTGGTGCTTCACCTGCATCATAAACTGCTCCGTTGCTGTCAAATTCAACCATTGAGCCATTTTTTGGTAGAAGAATATTATCTTTCGAAAGCCCGGCGTCTATACCAGCCATTCCGCCATACTTACGGTCAAGCATGCCGCCGTGAATTGGAAGCAAATATTTTGGCTTAACCATCTCTACCATCTCTTTAAGCTCATCTTGATTAGCATGTCCAGAAACATGAAGTGGACCACAGCCATCAAGATCATGCGTAACTTGACGATACAGATGTACGCCAATTTCCGCTAAATCATTACCGATCTGTTGATAACGAACCTCGTTGCCCGGAATTGGTGAAGAACTAACCACAACAGTGTCTTCTGCTTTTAGCTTGATATGCTTGTGTTCGCCAATACTCATACGTTGCAAGGCGGCATTTGGCTCACCCTGTCCACCAGTACACACCACAACAACTTGGTCGTCTTTAACATTAGGAACTTCACGCATTGCTACAACTGAGCCTTTTGGTATTTTAAGATTCCCAGTTCTGACAGCAATCTCGCTAACCTGCATCATGCCACGTCCATCAAAAGCAACTTTTCGCCCTGCCGCTACGGCGGAGTTGATGATCATCTGAACACGGTTCATGTTTGTCGAGAAGATCGCCACAAAGATTCTACCTCGAGCTTGGGCAAAAATGTCATGAAAGCTTTGCTGAAGAGTATGTTCAGTTGGCGTACGCCCAGCATAACGTGCATTTGTGCTATCTGTCATAAGAAGCAGTGTTTTATTTTCTTCACCAATTTGTTTTAGACGCGTAACATCTGAAGGGTGATGATCTAGTGGCTCTGGGTCAAGCCTAAAATCACCGGTATTTACAACTCTTCCGATTGGAGTATCAATCACCAAGGTTGAACAATCTGGAATCGAATGTGTTATGCGCAAAAATTCAATTGTGAAGTTTGGCGTTAGCACATATCGTTCGTGATCATCCATGTTTAGAACAATTCGCTCTGGCTGTAAATCTGTACCACGTTCTTCATTTATGCTCATAAATTGCTTTTCTACCATTTCAGAACAGAAGTGACTTGCGCAGAATATTGGCGCCGGATACTGCTCGTATACGTAAGGCAGTGCCGCAATGTGATCCATGTGGCCATGTGTTATTGCATATGCGCGAATTTTATGTTTGATAGTTTCTAGATATGTTGTTGCCGGAATTGCGTAGTTAACGCCTGGCAAATCTACAGAAAGATCAAATCCAGCATCAACAATAATGGCATCATCTCCATATTCAAGCACCATCATGTTCTTTTCACCAATACCTTCAAGCCCACCTAAAAAGGTAACTCGCAAGCGATTATTTGCCACCGGCAATACTGAACTGACGGCATGTTCATGATGTTTTTCAAAAACATTCCATCTGTCTACTGCTTTGTCAGCAGTTTCAAAGTTACGTCTTCCGGCTCGCATAGCTTCGCCTCTGTTTGTCGTCATCTGACTTATCTGAACACGCTGTTGAGGCTGTCCGTTTTGTTTACTATTATTTTGATATTTATTAACCTTTTCCCGTTTTTCTTCTGGGTTTTTAGGCTGCATTCTTGGTTTTACCATATTAATTTACTCCTTTATCGTATTGAATTAGAATTTAGAATTTCGAATGTTGAATCTTACTACGGGTTGTCATTTTGAGCTTGTCGAGAAATCTATTTTTTATTGACTAGATCCTTCGGCAAGCTCAGAATGACATTGTTCTATACTTTATTTTTTACCATATTCCTTATTTCATTTTTCATATTTCAATTTTCTGTATTATGTTTGGGATTTTGCTAAAATCATCCATTAACATTTGTCTCTGACTACCGTTATAAAGTGCGGCTGCGGGGTGATACAGCGGCAAGATTACAAGGTTCATCCTTGTAAAAAGCAAAGAGATTTCTTTTGAAATCACAGGATTTTTCACCTCTTTTTGCAAGGATGAACCTTGTAGTAGAAACGACTCTCCGTGTACTTCACTAATCTTTCGGCCTGGCAGAAAATATTCCATGCTGTGCCGACCTAATGTGACTATAAGTTTTGGTTTAATCACATCGAGCTGACGCACCAGATAGGGCCAAAAAGCACTCTTTTCCTCCGGCAGTGGGTCCCGATTATTCGGTGGCCGGTATTTTACAATGTTTGTAATATAGATATCTTTTCGATCGAGGTGTATTAATTGTAACATTTCTGAAAGAAATTTACCAGAGGCACCCACAAACGGCACGCCAATCTCATCCTCCTTCTTCCCTGGCGCCTCCCCAATGAAAACAATCTCTGCATCTGGGTTTCCATCACCAAATACCAACTGCATCGCCTGCTCTGCCAGCTCAGAACAAACTTCATTAGCAATAATCTCATCAACGATTTTCTCAAGCTGCTGTTGCTTTATTAATTGAGGTTGATTTTTCATAGCACTATTTTTCAGATCCACAGATTACATTTTTAAGAAATTTAACAAATATCAGGCAACAGACGCCTGTCTCGAAGCCCGCCTGCCCTCTGAATCCTGATAAATTTCTGCTATCTGTCATTCTGCTTCCTGATAAATCCTAAGCTGCTTTTCGAATGATTCATACTGCTGCTCAAATGGAATTGTACCATCAATTCTTATGATATTCTCAGATTTATCTGGTGCTTCAATGTCATTATCAATTTTATCAATATAAGCTCTTGCATCTTCTTCCGAAAGCTTACGCTGAACATTGGTTTCACGGCGACTAATCACCCTTTCTACGGCTATCTCTTTAGCTACGCTCACCCAAACAACCACAGGAAAGATGTTGTCATTTTCTAAAACACCGAGAGTATCTGCGCGCTCTTGAATCGAATTGTTATTAGCATCATACATAACACTAATGCCATTATTGAGCGCACTCTTCGTGGCGCAGTTCATTGCACCAAATGTATATGTATTCAAAACAGGACGATAATCGGAATGATATATTCTATCCGTTTCATCACGAGACCCAAAAATCGCCGATCTCATAGCGTCACTATTTAAATGCAGTGCACCCATTTCTCTAGCAAGACGTTCAGCAAAATAACTCTTTCCCGACCCCGGGAACCCCAACATCAAAAATAGATGCGGCTTATTCATAGCTCCATTTCCCAGCGACGTTCACCTTTTTCGTTGAACTCTTCGATTGAGTGTAAACCACGTTTTCTCATATTAGCCTTACTTGCCTCGTTCTCCTCACTTATATAACAAGCTATCTTTTCGGCACCAAGTGACCTGAGGACTGGTAACAACTGTTGGAATGATCTGTTGGACAGCCCATTACCACGAAACTTCTTCGCCAGAGCAGATCCTGTTTGGTATGTGCGTGCATCAGGATCATGCCATGCGCCAATAAAACCTGCCACCTCATCATCTTGATATATGCCATACCGCATGTAATCTGCGCTCGTAGGGATTGCTATCCGCCGCTCCGCAGCGGCTAGATCAGTAATTTCTGGTGCCCAAGGAATAAACCGTTGAATATCAGAATCCTGAACAAGATCAAGTAGTGCTTGTGGATCGACATCTTCAAACAACCTCAATACAAACCCATCGGCCACGATCTCTCGAGGTATAGAAATATCTGATTTTTGATGACTTAATTCACTCATGAAGCACCTCCACACTATTAACCTCCAGTAAATTAAACTTTGCAATAACATCCTTGTGATTCATCCGAATTAAATCAAACAGGTCTTCTCCTGACTCAAGAAGTTTGTCAATCATCCACGACCCAGTTTTATACACGATCCACTTGCGACCATCTGAGTGTTTGAAAAAGTATTCACCATTCTTAGTTTCAGATTTTGGCAGATTTTTAAGCTCTAAATACCATTCAGTCATTACTAGGTCATCTTCGTACGAACCCCATAGTGGTGTTGCACCAGCATAGTCTCTCTCGAATACAGTAGCAAGACCCTCGGTAACTACACCGAATAGTACATCTGGTTGCCAAGGATCATGCCTAAAGGTTGCTGCGTGTACTAATTCATGAAAGACAGCCTCACGCAACCCACTTAAGAGCCTCTCTTTACCATATGGTAATGTACAGTCAAAATATACAGAAGCGTACTCATCACTATATGTCATACCCATAATTCCTGTTTCTACTATTACATCATCGGCAACAGACGGATAAACAACTAGGTTCACATATTCTGGTAGCGAGTCGACTAACCCCAAAACCTCATCTGCTACAGACCTCACTACATCAGCAATATCCTTCTTCTCAACTCCTCGATCTTGAACATCGGGCCAGTACTTTGAATCCAGAACCACTACATTCATACCTACTCCTTTGCAGTAAACAGAAGCATCCGTCTTTCAAGCAGTTTATTCTTAGTCTGCTCACTGCTATCTGTCATCTGCTTCCTGATAAATTATTTAGCTTCTTTAATGGAAAGGTTCATTCGTCCGCGGTCGTCTATGGCCATCAGTTTAACTTTTACACTGTCGCCTTCTTTTACGACGTCAGTTACTTTTTCCACTCGGCCTTCGGCTAACTCAGAGATGTGAACCATGCCGTCCACGCCTGGCATAAAGTTTACGAATGCACCGAAGTCCATAACTTTTACAACTGTTCCATCATAGATTTTGCCAACTTCTGGCTCCTCTACCAAGCCTTTAATCCAGTTAAGGGCTTTTTCAATTGCTTCAGTATTAACGGCAGCAACAGTAACCAAGCCATCATCTTTAATATCAATTTCAGCACCAGTCTCAGAGGTAATCTTATTAATTGTTTCGCCGCCCTTACCAATAATTGCTCCGATTTTTTCTGGGTTAATCATCAGTTTTTCAATTCTTGGAGCATGCTCACTAATGTTAGAACGTGGCTCTGGCATTACAGAAATCATGTGTTCTAAAATTTTAGCCCGACCAACTTTACCTTTTTCCAAAGCCTCACGAAGCACCTCAACCGGCAAACCATGCACCTTCATATCCATCTGAAGCGCAGTAACACCTTCTGATGTTCCAGTTACTTTAAAGTCCATATCTCCAGCAAAATCCTCAGCATCAGCAATGTCTGAAAGCACATACGGTGTGTCACCATCCATCATCAAGCCCATGGCTATGCCAGAAACCGGTCGCTTTAAAGGAACGCCAGCATCCATCAGTGCAAGCACGCTTGAGCAGGTAGCCGCCATACTTGTTGAACCGTTCTGAGACATAATTTCTGTAACAGATCTAATTGCGTACGGGAAGTCCTCAATGCTAGGTAAAACTGCTGTCACGGCACGTTCAGCTAAGTAGCCGTGGCCAATTTCTCTACGTCCTGGACCGGAAAGCCGACGAACTTCGCCAACCGTCCAACCTGGCGCATTGTAGTGGTGCATGTAACGGCGTTCACCATCGCTGACTTCCATAGTATCTACTAACTGTGAGTAGCTGAGCGGGGCTAGGGTTACAATATTCATACCCTGGGTCATACCACGAGTGAATAAGCTAGAACCATGTGCACGTGGTAAAAAGCCAACTTCTGAGCTTAGTGGGCGAATTTCATCAAGCTGACGACCATCTGGACGGGTTTGGTGTTCTACAATTCCCTTTCGGACATCTTCATGAAGCGCTTTTGTGAAGGCCTCGTCGTATTCACCATGTAGATCTTTGTATTCTTCTTCGCCGTGAACCTCTTTCATAGCCTCATGGAACTCAGCCTTTAGTACAGAAATCAGTTCGTTACGCTCTGGATATGGCTTTCGCAGATCTTCACCAATCTTACCTTCTACCCAAGCGTTGACCTCTTTTTGAATTTCTTCATCAGGAAGTACTAGCTCGTAAGTTAGCTTTTCAGGAGCAATTTTAGCTGCAAGTTCTTGCTGAAGCTTAATTGCTGGCTGCATAGCATCTAGCGCCCAAGCAAGACCATCACCAATAACCTGTTCAGATACTTCGCTAGCTCCAGCTTCAACCATAATGATGGCATCTTTGGTACCAGCTACCACTAAATCTAGATCACTTGCTTCAATTTCTTCTCTTGATGCAAAAGCCTTGAACTCATTATTTACTCGTGAAACTCTAAGCCCTGCAACTGGTCCGTCAAATGGCGCGCCAGTAAGCATTAAGGCTGTAGATGTAGCAATCATGGCAATCATGTCTGGCCTGAAAGATGGGTCCATAGAAAGTACCGTAGCAATCCCCTGAACCTCTTGGCGATACCCTTTTGGAAACAATGGTCGAATTGGCCTATCAATCAAACGTCCAATTAAAATTGCCTCATCTGATGGGCGACCTTCTCTTTTTATGAAACGACTTCCGCTGATTTTACCAGCTGCATAAAACTTTTCTTCATAATCAATGGAAAGCGGAAAGTAATCCATACCACTAATGGCTTTTGTGCCAACTTGTGCAGTACCTAGCACTACCGTATCACCGTAAGTTACTAAAACAGAGGCCGTACTTCTAAAGCCGACTTTATTTACTTCAAATTTAAGAGTTTTACCGCAAAGTTCAGTCTCTACAACTATTTTATCTTTACCAAACGGATTAATTATCTCATTTTTATTGCTCATTTTATTATTTAACCTTTCTGTGTTCACGGGATGTACGAAGCATGAAGTATGTAGGGGTGAGTATGCAGCAAATTCCTATATACTACATACCGCATACTACATACACCTCTCATGAATATTGAAATAATTTATTAATGTAACTAGTAACTTAAGGATATTAGTTCTAGTAAGAACGATCACCCTTAAGTCGACCAAGAGTAAAGCGCTCACGTGACCCCGCAATAACGAGGAGTCGTCAGCCCTCTACTTCCTTAAGCCTAGTTTTTCAATTGTAGCTTTGTAGGCTGAATAATCTTGGTCTTTGAGGTAAGCAAGTAATTTTTTACGCTTGCCAACCATTTGTAGTAAACCACGACGTGAGTGATTATCTTTTTTATGAACCTTTAAATGCTCGGTAAGCTCTTTAATTCTTTCGGTTAAAATTGAAGCTTGTACCTCTGGTGAACCAACATCAGTTTTACCTCTCTGTGTTGCCTTTATTGCCTTAGTCTTCTTTTCAGTTGTGATCATTTAGTTCCTTATACGATTTAGATTATAGATTGTCGGTTAATTTATTTCGGAAAAGCTAGATAGCACTCTTCCTATGGCGTTAGGCTATATTTTAACAGATAAGCGAGGTCTATTCAACCCTATTATCACTACTCCAGGCACCACCCTCGGCAGCAAGAGCTTCGATAAGTCTTGATTCCGGTACCGTAACCGTACCACCAGAACCATCCATAGCCTCAAGTTGCAATGTCACTCTACCATCCGGTTTCACCACTCGTCCAATTAAACGATATTTTATACCCGAATCTCGGTTAATAATATACTCGTACGGCACGTCATCATCTGGTGCATCTAAATCCTCTGGAGCGAGAGAACCCCTTAATGCCACAGAACCGATATCAGCAGTCTGCTCAGGAGTTCTAAGAGTTTCTTGGGTTAATAATGTTCCTTTTAATTCAGCCATGTGTATTTTTATGATTAACTGTTTTATTATAGCACGTTATTAGACATTTTGTCAATAGTTAATCTGGTGGTGTATAATGTATTTATGGAATATTACCCTTTTTCTCCTGAAAGTCGGCGAAAAAATCCTTTTGAGACTGAAGATAACCTTGACCCAGAAAAAAAGCGTGACGAAGAAGAGCTAGCCAAAGCTGAAGAAAAGAAACCAGAAAAAAATCGTAAAGAACGCCGAGAAGAAGAACGAGCACGAAAACGTGCTGAAAAAAACCAGGTAGAACAAGATGCTCGTGATGAGACACTGCATGAAACCATATCTGAAGAACAGGCCAAGCATGATTTAGCCAAAGAATATCTAGCAGTTAGAAGTGCCGAGCTACGTGCAGAACTTGTTTCTACTGATCCAGATTCACCCAAAATTGCCGAATTACAGGTAGACCTAAAGCTACTAGAGGCACTTGACCTCAAATTAAACGACCCCGACATCGAAGTTGATCCGGCCGTAGAATCCGCCTACCAGCAAATAATGACCCAGCTCGAGATAGAACGTGAATCTGAAGACGTACAGATAACAGAACCCATTGGCGAAAGTCTGGAAAATGGAAGATGGGAAATGGGAAATGAAGAGAAGGCAGTAGATATTGGATATAAGACAAAGGACGTAGGTGAAAAGATAGATAGCTCTACTGGGGACATCCACCATCTGGCGAGCCCAACCGAAACATCTCAGCCAGATGAATCAATTTCTCTACAAACATCAAATCAAGAGCGCTCGCCTTTAAATATCATTGATGGACCTACGACTAATCGTCAAGCTGAAGTTAATACAAGTCATGTCAGCGAAACCATAGATACAGCCTCAAGCGTTAATGCCCCCAGATCTACTTTTGAAACACCAAAAAGCCGAGTTGGTAGTATCGTCATTGCAGGCGCTGTTGGTGCTATGCTTAGCAAATCACCTTCTGCTGAAAATTCAACATTTATTTCAAGACAAACAGAACGCCCGCGGTCGCCAGAAGCAACCAACATCCCGCCCACTACTAATGAACTTGCTCCAACCCCAAACACATCACCCGAAAGACGCATTAATCCAATTAAACGAAATATTGCAGAAAAAGAACGCTCTGTCCGTGAATTTGCACTCAAACAAGCCCTTGTTGATAGCGCAATAAATAATGAACCGAGCTTTATCAACCCAAGCCTCCCCAAAGCAGAGTCATCGATTGGCCAACAAACTAGTACTCCTTTAGAGCAAACTAATAGACAACAAACGAATACAGTGTCCGAAAAATACGAAAGACCTCAGCCACAGAGACAGTTAAGCCACGAAACTATACGGAATGTTGATCAAAGTTCAACCGAAGAACTTCTTAGGATAGCCAATTCATTAAGAATTGACGGTGTAACTGTTCGGCAATTATATGAAAGAAATCAGATAGACCACCACGGCTTAAAAACTATCATAAAAACCGCATTGAGGGGTGGTGACATAGCCCGTATCTTTGAAAAGACCAAACTAGGTCACGAAGCTATTCAGGGTAGAAAAATTGAAATGCGTCATGACGACCCGGCATTCATTCCAGCTGATATAAGAAGTGATATCTCCGACTATTCCAAGCGGCGAGTAGAAAAATTACAAAATGAATTAAATCAAAACCAATCAAACACTCATGGAGAACAATCGGCCATACTGCCACCAGGCCCTGAAAAAACACCCTCTCAAACTAGTTATGAAAATATGAATAAATCAATCCAGAAGAAGCGTATCGCAACGATTACAATCACCACCACCCTAGCCCTCTCCGGCGCCTCTGCGCTAGCCTGGCTACTCCTTCACTAAATCTAATTAATAACATCTATTATATTGCCGCCGAGATTTTTTCTGAAATAACTGTCGTGCGAGATATATAAAATTGAGCCATGATATTGATTTAATGCATCCTCCAGCTCTTCGATACTTGGTAAATCAAGGTGATTTGTTGGCTCATCAAGTACCAAAATCTGTGGATCACCAGCCAACATACCAATCAACTGGAACCGAGCTTTTTGGCCGCCAGATAGCTGTGAAATTGGCGCACCATAATCCGTATGTGGGTTGAACAAATAATCGCTCAGAAGTTGCCTAACCTTCTCGCTTGTGATGGATAGGTTGCGGTCAAGATACAGTTGTTCAATTGCATCACCAAGTGTCATCGGCAAATATTTTGCAGAAATTTCTTGTTCGTATACGCCAATTCTCAGACTCTTCTCATGCTCAATTGTACCCGTGATCACTTTTGAACCCAGTTGTTGAGCTCCTACGGTATCAAGAATAGATTTAATAATTGTTGTTTTACCAGCCCCATTACGCCCACGGATTTCAGTTTTTCCATGAACTCTAAGCTCAAATGAAACCGGACTAAATAATGGTTCATCATTGTAACCCAAGCTCAAATTATCTACGTGAAGCAAAACCCTATCACTTTTATCACTGCCGGTTTTTGTACGAACAATAATGTTGCGCGCCTTGTGTTGTTCATAGCTTTCACCCAACTTTGTACCAAGCTCAGCAACCGACTCGCGGTCTACCCACACGGTTGGCTTTTCGGTTGATGCCTCAAGCTCAGCCAGTGCCTTTGCGGCCCGCTGTTCTTGTCCTTTAAAACGTTTAATTGTGTCGGGATCTCGGGATTTTTCTTTCAGACGCTTAAACCTAACTACATCCGCTTTTAAGTTTGCAATATTTCTTTGTGCAACCTCATATTCATTAACAGCCGATCCAATACTCGCAACATTTAACTTAAGATATGTATCGTAATTACCTTTAAAACTAAATGCTTTATTGTCTCTAATTTCGATAATTCTATCTACACCATTCAGTACATCACGGTCGTGTGTGATAACCACCGCGGCCTCTTTTGCACCATTCATCCATGAGATAAATGAATCTTTTGCCACATAATCCATGTGGTTAGTTGGCTCGTCAATTAATGCTAAATCCGCACGAGATCGCTGAATCTTCACCAGCTCGACCAACCGCTTCTGACCACCAGAAAGCTCGCCAATTTTTTGGTTCAGCAACGAATCTGACATCTGGTAATCTGCAAAGATCTTAGCAATATCATTTTCAACTTCGTAATATCCCATATCACCAAACCGCTCTAGGGCATCGCTATACACCTGAAGCTTTCCGGTGCTATCACCCATATGCTCGGGATAAGTTTCAATTATATGTTTCAGCTCTACAAACTCCGGCAAATCTGCCAAGATATATTCCAACACAACCTGATCTTCAAACCCATGATGCTCTTGCCGACTGAACACAGTTTTAATACCCTTACCAAACGCTATCTCACCATCAAAATCTTTGTCTAAACCTGTCATCAGATTGAAAAGCGTAGATTTGCCAGTACCATTGCGCCCAATCAACCCAACCTTCTCACGCTCTTGCAACTTCAAAACAAGGTCTTTATACAAAACTTTATCACCAAAACCTTTTTCATGAATATTGATATTCGCAATCATACATCACAGTTTAACAGATGACCTAAACAGTATCACTTAGCCATGCTGGCGAGGACAGTCCTCGCCAGGCAAGTGTATCTAGTGCGAGAACTAAATGTACGGTAGATCCTCTTAAAAGCAAGTTAATTAGCTTAATAATATATGCTACCATAACACCATGAAAACTGGTTTATTATTTCCATTAAGATCTCCAGAATATACAAACCGTCACCTGAATGAGCTTAGCCAAACTTTTGATATTTCAAGAATTCTACATAAGAGAATTAATAACGAGCACTACATTGTATCCCAGTGTACAAAACGCCTAAATTTACCGTCAGTTCATACAAACATAACAGCTACTGAAATAGTTCTTAATGTAACAAACTCCGATCAACCAGAAGGGCTGGAGTTACCTGGTCTTCTATTTGATTTTTTTGTGTATCGAAAGAAGCAAAATAAACATATTGAGGCAATCGCTCATATAATCACAAAATCTGTAGTTAACTACCCTACACCCAACCAGTATTATGCTCAAATCAATAAAATATCATCTGGGGAATATAACCAACTAGCCAATCAATCAATCGCTCAACCATTCATACGACCATTTAAGTTTGGTGGCGTAAAATATTCCTACAGCATAATGGACGGAGAAGTAAATGATTCTTAGCAAAATGCAGAAATTTAATTTTGGGATTGAACTAGAAATACCCTTACTAAAAAATGGCATCTACCTTGATTTTGATAATACTAGCTTTGAAGAGCTGCAGTCTATAATTGACCAATTGCCAGAATATCCTGATGATTATAATTCCCTCAGAATTGGAGATTTAGGCATAAAAAAGAAGCGTTGGTACATTGAAGAATACGAACGCTACGATACAAACGGTAATTATACAAACTGTGATGTTAAGGGTATAGAAATCCGTACACCCATTTGTAGCTCAATAGATACAGCTATAAAAACACTACAAAACGACCGTCATTTACTTGCTCAAATAGCCCAGCAAAGTGATATTACCCTAACCGCCGTAGGCTTTAACCCCTTCAAGCATCACTTTACACCCAAGCCACCTTTAAACGATTGGGAAGTTGCTGAAAGAAGCTTATCTCCAGAAGCTATCTCTGCCGATATTCATATGTTAACTCAAGGCCCAGATGTCAGTATCTCACTTCAGGGCTTAACAGATCAGGAAGTAATTGATATTGGCAAAAAAATTACCTACTACAGCCCATTTATCGCACCATTTAGCTACAACTCACCGTTTTATAAAGGTGAGTTGTGGGGCGGCTACTCGGTACGCAGCTATATCAGAAATCAAAAACGACCAGCCGTACTTGTTTTTTTGAAAGATAAAGCCAATCTGCTCATTAGCAATCCCACCCTTACGGAAGCTGCCAGAATTCCTTCTGAGACAGGTAGAATAGAACTAAAAGCCATAGATTCTGTAGCAAATATTCAAATATACGGCGCCCTGCTTGCTCTACTAAAAGGCCTGGTCTTAGACACCACCCTAAGCGAAAGATGTATTAAGCCCAGAGGCGAACTTCATATGATTGCCGCCAAACAAGCCTTTGAAAACAACGAGATATTTCAAGGCAGTATTCAAGTAGTTGAATGTGCCAAACGAGCACTAGGCAGCGACCCAGATGCCAGCAGATTAGATATATTAGAAGAAATACTTGCCCAGAAAATTACCCCTGCCCACTCCTTAATTGAAGCCTACCAAAATAACAATGACATCATCACCGCACTCCAGCACAATTATCAAAACACCTGCGTAGATTAGCTGCACCTGAAACTTTAAGTTTTAAGAAAATATTGTAGTATTAGATTAATACTCAGTTAATTGTAATTTTAATGACGACTGTTCAAATCATAGACACACTCAGAACAAAAACAAATATCACCACCCATTCCACCTGCAATTAAGTCTAATGTAGCTTCAGGGGTGGCAGTTGACTGCATTACACAGATATTGCCACAATGCTTACCAGTGCGATGTCGTCTCGATTCAGAGCTTACGAGCCCAAAAAGATGTCCAGTTTCGTGAACAATTGTGTACGCTATAATCAAATCTGTAAATCTACGAATTTGCTCAGGGATCATGCGTTCTACAGATCTTGTAGAAATAGTTGCCTCACTAGAAGAACTAATACTATAGCCATATGGATTGTTTATCCTCCTGCCATTTTCGACAACACATGCACCATCCGATATCACAGTAGATACTTTATGTGAATCCTTTACGCCAAATCTTTCTCTATCTACAATTTGGTGAATTATGTACTCACGCAGGTCAATTACTCCATCGTGTAGCCTTGCTGCTTTTAAATTCTCTTTTTCGTTGTTATCAATACCTGAAATTGATATCGTCTCTGACGGCAAGTTTCTCTGCAATACTTCTGCGGCAATTTCTAGGTACCTCTGTCGAGGATGACGCATAACATCAGTTTTAATTTCAATCATCATTATATTATACAATTTTTTACATATTTTACAATATTCAAAGATTGGTAAGGAGAGTGGTGCGGTCCGCCCTCGCCAGAACAGATATTTTTACTATGAACTCATTTTTAGAAAGTTTTACAAGAGCTAATGTTACACTAGCGCCGCACCATAATATCACTTTCTACTATACCCAGCCGGTCTGAATCTAAATGACCCCCGTAGATATAATACATAAAACTTTCAGCATAATCTTCTCTGGCTGATTTTGAACCGTACTCAGTTGGTGCATCAGATTGATCTAATTTGGTAAATCCTTTATCAACATCACCATATATTTTATATTCTAAAATATGGCCAAGTTCATGAACAATACCAAGCTCTGAAGCTTCATATATTTCAGGGCTATCCACCAATCTACTTTGATCACCAACCCTATAGTCACCAGTTGCGCTTAGCATGTCTTCCATCTGGCTGATAGTTACACCAATCTTCTCTAAATCAATTACCACCGCATTAAATCGGGGTAAAGCCAGTCCGCCCCCATCTATCAGACTCTCCCCAGCAAACAATTTTGTGCCACCGAATAGACTCTCGGTCTCGGATGTCCCGATTTTGTCAGAAATTTTTGTTATCGCACTACGTATCACAGCGGCTTCGTGATCACTCAGCTCACGACCACACGATACGACATCAATGCCCGCCTTGGAGAATGAATTCAATACGCTGTTCTGATTCGGGGTGTTTTTCAAAAATCTGATTATACCTTGTGCTTTCAAATTCTAATTTCTGTGTATCATCCTCTAAGAAATATTTTTCTTTAAGATGATCTGTTAACGCTTCAATAAATTCAGATCTTGAAGGCTCTGGTCATCTCCAGATTGTTCTATCAAACTCTTCAGCTCTTTTCTGCTTCATTGATTACTTCAGCCTTATACCGGTCTACTACTTGATGTTCAGAATTTAAGGAATCACTTACCCTTGATTCAGTACAAATTCAGCAAATCGCTATGTCAAACCTGTCTAGTATGTCTTCCGTGGCGCCCTCGTTACCAACATTTCAGACCACCATTCAGGCGTGATCTCAAAACCTGTAATCTCCTGCACTTTAATTACTGCATCATTAATATCGCCAATATAAATCTCCGACTTTTGGGATAACGAATTATTTTGAGCTTCTAAATTAGTGGTTTATTCTTGGCTGTTCATATATGATTGATTTTAATCCTTATATTCTTTTACTACTATACAATAGCAAATTTACATTTGTCAATGGTTTGGGCGTTTCCAATCTGGTAATTACCAATTCTAGTGCGGCGGAGTTCTTGACAGTAAGCACCAGTATTTAGGGCTTTGCCAATATCTTCAACTAGGGTGCGGATGTAGGTACCGCTACTAACATCGCAGATACATTTTAGGTATGGGTAATTGTAGTCCATTATCTGTAATCTGCTCACTGTTATCTTTCGAGATGGAATCTCGAAACTCTTGCCCTCTCGCGCTAATCTATAGGCCCTCTTGCCGTTTATTTTTATAGCTGAATATTGTGGCGGAACTTGTGTAATTTCGCTCGTAAACCGCTCCAAGACGTTCAGGACGGCATCTTTTGTGGGTACTTCACCAGACTCAACATCAGCAACCCCTTTACCTAACACTTGTCTTTTTGTCATTTATCTTTTGTCCAGAGTCATCTGTCTTACCCCATTTTCCATTTCCATTTTTCATATTCCAAGATCTCCCCTCCGGATCCCCGTACTACTCACCTCACCCAATTTAGCCATAAACTCATAGGTTTTTATCTGGCTTCAAAAACTCACCAGCTTTTTTGGTGAGATCACCGAGCAAAATAATAGGTAGACCTGTCGCAAACAGGTCAAGCGTTCCAGCATGCCCCACCTTTAGTTGTCCTTAGTTGGCTTCTCTCCTTTTGCCAGATATTCTGCTCCGAATCTTGCCACGAATCTTCGCTACTACATCAAAACTAGTCCAACCGGCTGGCTTATCTATCAAGTAAAATCTATCTATTCATCTGTGCTAGTATACTAAAAGTTGAAGAAAGTTTTGTTTGGAATTTTGCTCATCCAGATGACGAAGCATTTGGACCTTCGGCATCGCTTTATATGATGCCGCTCAAAATAATGTTGATGTTCACTTAGTCGTGGTTACCGATGGCGAACAGGGCAACAATCCAGACCAGGTATCCGACTTGGCAAATGTTCGTCTTAAAGAGTGGGAAGAAAGTCGAAAACGCATTGGAGCCAAATCAGGCCTAGCACTACACTACCCCGATGGCGGCCTGGACAATAATCTGTACCTAGAGATATCTCAAAAGATATTTGACCACATTAAAAACACCACCTCAGAATACTCTGAGTCCATAGAGCTAGATCTCATAACACTAGATAATCAGGGTCTCTCGGGCCATCTTGACCACATAGCGGTGAGCTTCATTACGACACATGTATATTTGAAATTATCTCAACAAGAAAATATAAATATCAGCGTTGGAAATTTAAAATACTACTGCCTCTGCCTAGAGCTAGTACCAAAATCCAACATTAATTGGCTTTACATGCCAGCTGGTAGACCGGATGAGTATTTTGATGAGACATTTGATTATACAGATATTTATGACCAAAAATTACACATCATGAAGGCACACCACTCACAGCGTAAAGATATGGAGGCGATACTGTCTGAATATCACGGCAAACATGCTTGTCTGAAAGATCACTTCAGGTACCATAGGGCTTAACACGACACTATTGTGGTGGGAGTGGGAAGGTCGAGTGATCATCGACTGTCGATTGAGATTGAATTTCTTGATTCTTTACTACCGCAGCATCATATTGCTGCGAAATTTCTTGAAGTTTATCTTCTCTGTTGGTAAGCCTTTGCTGATTAGCATCAGCTATACTTTGATCAAACTCAGAACCATGCTCGACTGTACTCATATTTGTCATAAAATCAGGCGTAACTTGAGGCATTGCGGGCATCGAAGCTCCCATATCCTGACCTGGGATAGTTGGCATTGGAGGTAGTGGCGGAAGACCCCCAGCAGCGACTGAAGGAGCTGTAAGATGTGGAGAAACTGGTGGCAACGGTGGCAATGACGGGCCAGAGAAAGACCGTCCTGGCTGCTCGCCACCAAAGGAAGGCATTGCAGGCATAGCTTGTGGCAGCGGTGGACTTACTTGTGACTGTTGAATCGGTGGCAACACTGGAGTTGCAACAGGAACACCAACATCCATAGCTACAGGAGCTTCAATACTTGCCTGAGTATTTGTTTCACCAAGTGAATTACTCATAACCGGCGCCTGGCCAGCTTCGATATCCGGAGCACCACCCAATGCATCCTCGAGCGCCCTTCTCGCATCATCCACGGCCTGGGATTGGTCATGATTCGCGGCCTGATGTTCAAGTGATATTGGAGCTTCGTTAGGAGTATTTTGTTTATTTTGTTCGTCTTGTAAGCTTGTGGAATTCAATGCACCTCCAAAGACTGGTGGCTCGGTTACTGGATGAGACCCAAAGCTACTGACCTCAGGAAGATCTGGTGTAATCACAGGATCTACCACGGGCATACCTCCCTCGATCGAACCAGGCGTATCTGGGCTCAGCTTTGTATCATGGATTTTTGGCAATTCCGGAAGTGCATTAGCCTCTTTTGGCGCTGATACATCTGTCTTAATCGGCTCTATCAACGGCTCTTTTGCAACTACTGGCTCATTGAATTCCGTCTTTGGTGCAACTGGAGGCATGATAACTTTTTCAATCTTTTGTGTAGAGAATTTATTTTCTTCAGACTCTTTTGTGCCACTCTTCTTGGAAATATTAGAGTTGCTGGTGTCAAAATTCTTTGGGGTTAATTTAGCAAAAGACTTATCTTTCACAGTCTCTGTAGGTTTTTTTGTATCATTTTTTATTCCATGACTTAAAACTACTTCCCCGCCATCCGAATCGGTGGACTTATTGTTACGAATACTCTCAGAAATCATACCCTCTTGCCTAAGATTACTAGCAACCAACTGCTGACTTGCACCCGCAGCCATCAGCTGTGCAGATATTGTCATCACCTGAGGAGATGTCTTCTCGTTAGAGAAGCGATTAGTTTCCGCCACGATACCGGTTAATAAAGCTGTACTACTCTGTTCGTCAAGCAAATCCTCACCAAGCTGAGCTACCAATCCTACCAAAAGCTCTGATACGGAGCTCACGGAATCGTCAAACCAATTAATAGATCCGAGATCACCCTTAGATTTAGTATTTATAGAGATGATGCTGGCATCATGCAAGACCTTGCCGTGTGATGACATCGCTACATCTAAATCTGCCTGCACGGACACACCAAGTGCAATCACGGCATCAACATTAAGGTCTCCCTGGCTAAAAGTCAAATCATCTTTAGTAATGACTGTTTTGTAAGGTGTGACTCGAATTTTGACAACATCCTCTTCAACCTTATAGCTTAGCTTGTCTGCCTTTTCCTTATCGAGTGCAATAATGAAATCACGCAAGCTATCGACACTATTTGTGAATGTCGAGCTGGGCTTTAAAAACTCCATAGCTTGTGGCACCTTACCGCTGAAGAGTGCGGTTACATGCTTATTTAATTTATTCAGAACTAATGCCAATGCCAATGCCGAAGCTAAATCATCGACACCAGGATCTTTACCAACGGTAATGAGAAAATTCTGCTTAGATTTTAGTACAGACGCGATCTGCTGCTTAATATCAGCTTCCGAATTAGCCGCCAAAGACGGGTCTTCTATAGCTGGCGCTGGGATAGTTGGTGTTTGTTGATCCATTTTTTACTTATATTTTGATTTTAGTTAATATACACTAGCATTATAACCTATAGGACGGCCTTGTCAACAATAATAGACCTTTACGTTTACATCTGTTTAAGGTATACTTGTCCCTTGACATATATAATTTGTTAAATAGCCTGTTTTAACCAGGGCAAAGGAGAATAATTTAAGATGCCAATCATCAAGTCAGCAATCAAAAGAATGCGCCAAACCGCCAAGCGTAAGCTTCGTAATCAGCAAACAAAACGTTCGTTTAGGGGTGAAATTAAAATTTTGAACTCTCATATTCAAGCTAAAGACACCAAGAAGGCATCAGAATCACTCAAGAAAGTTCAGGCTGAATTAGACAAAGCCGTGAAAAAGAACATTCTCAAGAAGAATACTGCTGCTAGAAAAATGAGTCAGCTCACAGCTAAGGTTAAGGCCATTGGCGCAAAACCAACCGCAAGCACCAAGGCTAAGCCGGCTACCCCTGCTAAAAAAACTCCGGCAAAGACTGCTACAAAAAAACCAGTTGCAAAAAAGAGCCCTGCTAAAAAAACCGCTACAACTAAATAGTCGATATCTACATAATTGTTAGTTTTTTACCGAATTAACTTAATCCTTAAAAATTAAGGATGGTATTTTGTATTATTTGCCACGGATTAATCGTAGTGGTCTTCAGTTTAATATCCATCTCCGCAGCCCGGTCAACTATATTCTTTAAGTTTTCCGCTGAAAGTCCATGAGTAAGTCTTTTTGTCTTTTGTATAACGTATGGATTTATCTTAGATTGCTTAGAAATCTCTGTATCTGAAAACTTCCCAGCCGATGCAACAACTGAAAGTATATGAGTTTGCCAAATAATCATATTTGCTATTGCATAGGGGTCTTCGTGTGCCTTCTCTAAACCATTCAACAACTCTAGAGATTGTTTGACTCGTCCTGATATACATGATTCCAGTAGTTGAAAAACTGTTTCTTCCGGCCTTTTATCAATGAGCTCCTGTATTGTCACTTCTGTAATTTCTGGCTGATAAGTAATTAGTTTTTGAATTTCGCTAGCCAGACTCAGCTGATCGGCCCCTACAAAACTAATTAATTTTTGTGCATTCAATGATGTAATTAACCCGCCATCTTCTTTAACTTTCTGGACAATCCACTTAGCCAGCTCTTGATCTGATAATGTATCGAGATTTATGATATCGAAATCTTTTTTGAGCGCCTTATAAAAAGCGGTTCTTTTATCTATATGCTCTTCAAGCAAGATCACCTGCACTTCTTCAGGAATAAGAGATGCAATTTTTAAAAAATGCTCACCGAGGTTTTGAACTTTACTAATATTTTTGATTACAACAAATTTATGTGTAGCAAATAACGACACATTAGTTAATGCCAGATTCAACTGCTCTACATCAATCTGATCTGAATAAATATACTCCACTCCAGATTCACCGTATTTTGCAATAAAATCCGCTCGTAATTTTTGAAGCTCTTGTTTAACTGCAAAGCTATTTGTACCGGTCAACACGCTAATCATTTAAACCAGCCTTTCTTGAGGTCCGCTATCACCATCGATCCATCAGTAAAGTACGAATGTCCCCCTCCGTTTCTGTGTGTATACTCTGGAAAGAAGTACTCTATTCTCTGTATCGTTTTAGTTCTTCGAGCTTTTTTTAATGTATCTACTAGAAAGTCTCGCTCGGCATCAACATCACCATCAATACTGTGTGTAATCTGCAATGTAAATATCGAAAAACCAACCGAGTCGTCGTAAGTAGCTGCCGCTACCCAGTCAACATCATAGCCACCAGGTAGATATACATCTTTCTCAACCTTCCAGAATCTAACGTGATGGCGTTTTGCAGGGTTACCGTCTACCTCTTTCTGAAAAGCTAAATCCTGTTTTTTACCAAATACAAAAAGATCATTCACAGGCGCGCTTGGGTAGCTTTGGCGACGCAGGGTAGCAGTAATTATTCGCCAAGCAGATTTAAAAGTGATAGGATCCGCCTCTTGCCAACCGGCTTTATGCATTGCCTCAACCAATTGTTTTTTACTACCCCTAAGTGAGAGATTAACTGGGTCGGCCAATAATCCATCGGCCGTACGGGCTCGGCCAATAAAGTAATTTGGTAAATAAATATTACTTAAAAACCTATGTACACGTGGTAGTAAATAATAGGCAGTCGCAACCCACACTATCAATAAGCTTATAATCAGATGGTCACCAAAGCGTAGATTTTTAACAGACCAATAATAAGCGGTGAATGCCACACCTAGTAGCAACAAAAATAATGCAACCCGCTTTAACGGCACCACCAATCGCCACGGTTGTCTAACATAAGCCATAGCTACTTTTATAAAATCTGACATAACTCTTCTATAGAGTCATTATACCAGTTGTCAAATACTATTTCGCAAATTCTACTTTATGATTATGAGTAGTAGCATTAACCTCTTGGCCTTCTTGTATGTTGCCTTCAATAATTTCTAAGGCGAGCGGGTCTAGAAGATCGGTTTGAATGAGCCGTTTTAATGGGCGGGCTCCGAAGTTTGGGTCGTAACCAACTTCCGCCAAGTGTTTTTTAACACTTTCATCTATACTGAGGGTAATATTTTTATTCATTTTTAGATGTTTAATCACTCGCTCTAATTGTACATCAACAATTTTGTTCATTAAGTTTTCGCTTAGACGATTGAACACTACAATGTCATCAATTCGATTTAAAAATTCTGGGCGGAATTGGGTTCTTAGACGGTCTTGAAGCTTTGTCTCTAATGTCTCGTCATCTTCTGGTTTATTTTCTAGAATAAGATCAGAACCTAAGTTGCTAGTAAGAATAATTATTGTATTCGTGAAGTTAACAGTTCTACCTTGTCCATCCGTTAAACGACCATCATCAAGTATTTGAAGTAAGCTATTAAATACATCGGGATGAGCTTTTTCTACCTCATCAAATAACACTACTGCGTATGGTCGACGACGTACGGCCTCGGTTAATTGACCACCCTGCTCATATCCTACATAGCCAGGAGGCGAGCCAATCAAACGTGCCACGGCATGCTGCTCCATGTACTCACTCATATCTATGCGAACAATAGCGTCTTCATCATCAAATAATTGTTCAGCCAGAGCTTTGGCTGTTTCAGTTTTACCAACACCAGTTGGACCTAAGAATAAAAATGAGCCTATTGGACGACCTTCATCAGCAATACCGGCACGAGATCTACGAATAGCATTAGCTACAGCTTTTACTGCCTTATCTTGACCTATGACTCGTTTTTCAAGCTCAGACTCTAGGTTAATTAACTTTTGAGATTCACTTTCCATTAAACGTGAAACTGGGATACCCGTCCAGCGCGCCACTACGCGAGCAATATCTTCGCTTGTAACCTCTTCTTTCAGAAGTCTCTTATCGCCATCAAGTTTTTCTAGCTCATCTTTTGCTTTCATAATAGCGTCTTCAGCCTCTGGTATTTTGCTATATTGTAATTCTCCGGCTTTTGCTAAATCAGCTTCACGCTGAGCACTTTCTAGTTCAGATTTAAAGCGATCCAAATTCTCGCTAGCTTGGTTCAAGTTTTCTATCAACTGCTTTTCATGATTCCACTGTGCCTCTAGCCCACTAGAAGATTCTTTCAAATCAGCAATTTGTTGTTCAAGCTCTTTTTTGCGATCCTTAGCAGAATCACTTTTATCTTTTTTAAGCGTTGTAAGTTCAATTTCTAGCTGCATTTGCTTACGCTTAGCCCTATCAAGCTCGGTTGGCATACTTTCTATCTCAATCTTAAGCGCAGAGGTTGCTTCATCTATTAAATCTACGGCTTTATCTGGTAGAAACCTGTCAGCAATATAGCGGTCGCTCAACCGTGCTGCAGAAATTAAGGCATCATCAGTAATTTTTACGCCATGATGAATTTCGTATTTTTCCTGCAAACCGCGCAGAATTGCAATAGAATCTTCCACGCTTGGCTCATCAACATAGACTGGCTGAAAACGTCGCTCTAAGGCCGCATCTTTCTCAACATACTGCCGATATTCATCCAACGTCGTCGCGCCAATCAAATGCATTTTACCGCGCGCCAAACTTGGTTTTATCATATTACCCGCATCGACCGAACCCTCTCCTTTACCAGCTCCTACGATCGTATGTAATTCATCAACAAATAGAATAATCTGGCCATCTGATTTTTCTACCTCATCAATCACCGCCTTAAAACGTTCTTCAAACTCACCACGATACTTTGCACCCGCCAGCAGACTGCCAATACTAAGTTCTATCAACTTCTTATTCTTCAGGCTACTCGGTACATCACCATTAACAATTCGCTGCGCCAAGCCCTCGGCAATTGCCGTTTTACCAACACCAGGTTCACCAATTAATACTGGATTATTTTTAGTACGGCGAGAAAGCACCTGCATCACACGGCGAATTTCTTCATCACGCCCAATTACCGGATCTAGCTTGCCACTTTTAGCTAGCTCGGTAAAATCCTGACCATATTTCTCTAAAACATTTTGCTTGCTTTCAGGAGATTGATCCATAACCTTTTGCCCTCCTCTGGCCTGTTCGACATTATTTTTTAATACATCATAATCTAAACTAATGAACTTTTGCTCTACCGCCGCCAACAGTATATGTTCTGTACTAACGTGCGTATCACCTAAACTTTTGACCTCTTTTTCAGCCCGTTCAATGAGTTTAATGAACTCACGATTTGGGCGAATATCAACACTAGAAACGTCAGAGTTACTCTTAGCCACAGAATCCAGACCATTATCTACAATCCTGGCCACCTCATCACGCACCCCAGCCTGGTCAATCAAAATATTAAAAGTAGTATCAGCCTGCTCAAGCAATGCCTTGAGAAGATGCCACTGGGAAAGCTCCAAATTTTGGTTCTCACGAGCTAAAGAAACCGCACTCTGCAGTGCCTCAATCATCTTATGCGTTAACAAATCCGTATTCATAACCACAATTATACAAAATTAGCACTCTCCGTGCAAGAGTGCTAATTTAGAATAATGCAGTTTGTTTTGGTTGTAATTTATTAAGCTCTCACTTTTGTACTGTTATCTTTGAAATTAAAACTAATGTACCCTAAACTCTCATAACACTACGGTAGCACTATGAATACATACCATTTCTACCTAGTGGGTTTTACAGAAAAGGCGGTTAGACCTCGTTAGGATCTACGAAACTGCCTAAACTTACGAGGATTCATAAACTTAGGTAGTCCCGCGGGGAGCACACAAGCAAAGATTTCTCTGTGCTAAAATGTTGCTCACCCGCGGTTTGCCTGAGATTTTCAGGTCTTTTTAGGTAGATCAGCTACCCACTTATGAGAGCGGATTAGCTCTCGTCGACGTCGCAGTCCTCATCGTCCATCTCGAGGTAGTCAACCACCCTGGGCTTCAAGCGCTTGGTGCGCTTTCCGCTGTTGATGTGGTCAACCATCAAGGTGTACAAAACATCCCTCGACTTGCCATTGGCTCCCGCCAAGTTCACGATCGTTGGATCGTTCACCGGGAAGGTGGCAATCTTCTTCTTGAGAGCCGACTCGACAAAGAGCCGGTTCTCGCGCCAGAAGACATCGTGGTTGTCGAGCACCCTCGCCAGACTCATGAGGAAACTCTCCTTGGTATGGGTTGTCCCTCTGAGTTGGATGTCTCGGATGTTCCAAGAATCGTCGATGAGCTCGAAGAAGGTCTTGACGTTGTCACGCATGGTGGTGCGCCCAACAACCTTCATCAAGGCATCCATCGCAGTCATACGACGGTCGATGTCCGTAGACTGGACGGGACCGAGGTGACCATGCACCCGAGCCACACACTTGGTGTAGGTCGAGGCCGTAATCAATTCACCCGCCTTGCGACGCTGTCCCCAGCTGACCCGGTCGTACATGATGAACGACCGATCTTGGGTCAGCTTCAGCAACATGGCAACCACCTGGTTGTCGACGGCCATGTTGTGAATCAAGACGTTGGGGCTGATGCGGGTCCTCTCCTTATTCAGGATGTGGAACTGCTCCCGCTCCCAAGCATCGCTGGTGCTGAAGTACACCGTCGCACCGAGGTGCGGCATGTGCCCCTGCTCCATCGCCCGCTTGGCAGCGGTGACCCGCTGGAGGCCATCGATGATGTAGACCTCATCCCGCAGAATGTGGGTCGTCTCATCGAGATCCAACGAATAGCTCTGCCCACGCATACCGAGCACAATGTCGGTCACGGTCGACCCCTTAACGAAGGCATCGACAAGCTCGTTGGCACGAGCACCAGGAAGGGCCTCACGCTGATAGTCTGCGACCATCAAGCTCGTGAACGAGCTGGGGTCAATGACCCCACGCAAGACAACCTCGCCATCTGGGGCAAGGTCGATTGCCGCATTGCTGATCTTAACGTTGCCACTCATGGGCTAACGTCCTTTCTGTAGTGGCTTGCCTCCATGCTGGTGCAGAGGGAGTCGACAGCCGGGTACATACCTAGAACAAGGTACTGTGTATCAGTTTAGCATATAGTTGCTATTTTGTCAACTATTTTGTACTAATTTGCGCTCGTCTGTACTGTGTGGTAAATAATCAGGTCGAGACTGATTTAGGGGCAAATTATTGTAGCGCTGACACACCATACAGAGGTGGGTGCCACGGCTGGCGACGCGGGTTTTAGTTATGGTGGTACCACAACGTTGACATGGAGTGCCTTCTTTTCTGAAAACTCTGGCGAAATCTATGTAACTTCCCTTTTTGCCTTCGGCATTTACATAATTTCTATCGGTTGAACCACCTTTTTCTATAGAAAGATTTAGCACATACCTAATCTCTTCATATAATTTTTTTAACTTTGCTTGTGAGATATCACCCACCTTTGCAAGCGGATGGATCTTGGCCCCCCAAAGACTCTCATCGGCATATATATTGCCGATACCCGCCAGAACTGTTTGATCTAAAAGCACCGCTTTAATAGCAGAGTTCTTGCGTCTATGTAGTCGTGAAACAAATACTAAATATGTAAACTCATCTTCTAGTGGTTCTGGACCAACCTTCTGCATAAATGGCATCTCCTGAATATGATTCGTTGGGAGTAATTTTACCCAGCCAAACTTTCGCTGGTCATTAAAATACAAATTAGCGTTGTTATCCAGCGTAAAGACAACTCTTGTAGAATTATCTGGGAGCTTTTTGATCAAAGAATCGTTAGGGTGCCCGGCACCAAACCGAGTGTCTGCTACGCTGACAGAGTTATGAGAGGTCGTCTGATTGTCTTTCTCTTGACTCATCATTCTTGACTCATCACTCTGTTCGCCCAAGCGAACATACACCAGCTGTCCTGTCATTTTTAGGTGAATAACTAGTGAATAATTTGAGCTTAGGTCTATCATTAAAACTTTAGCGCGACGACGAACATCAATAACTTTAGATCTGATTAAAAACTGTTCTACGTCATTTTCTGCATTTGGAAAAGATTTTGGCCAATCAAAATCAACGCTCTTTATTGTATGACCAACTAGTAATTTTACTAATCCACGCTTAACAGTCTCTACTTCGGGAAGTTCTGGCATGCCACTATTATAGCAATATTACTGGATATGGGCTGCCAGATTCAAAGTTGCGCCACCGACTGTATCCTGCAAATGTGGTGGTACACCAGTCCGTTCAAACTCCTTTAATGCTTCGGTTTCCTTCGATTTTGTAGCATCATCTCTAAGATCTATCCTGTCATCTTTCGTTTCGCTCGATTTTTCAAGAGCTAATTGAGCAGCTATATTTGTCGCACGCACCCATTTTGAATACTCGTCTACCTGAGTGATTTCATGATCTACTGGATCAGAATCCACGGGTGAACCTAAATCATAAAATGCCATACAAATTACCCTTCTTTTTATGTTATTACTCTAGTATCTATTGAAACGCTTGTGCTTATTTTGGTCAACAGTTTGTTGTGAAAAACAAACGGCTACTTCAGTAGATTTTCTAGCTTAATCTTTAGTGATTTGTTGTCTATAAATTGTAAAGAGTTGATGCCAGCAAGCTCGGCACCATCGCAATTGTCTTGTGAGTCATCGATAAATATTGCGTCAGAAGCGGACAGCCCTAATTTGCTTAGGTGTAAATGATAAATTTCCACACTAGGCTTAATGCAATGGGCTCTAAATGACTCGGTAACCACCGGAAATAAGCCCAGCACATCTTCCGGTAAATAATCTGATAACGGTGATCCAATATTCGTGATAATACTAAGATCGTAGCCCCTTGTTTTTAGCTCTTGAATATATTTAACAAGTGAACTATTTAGTACCAGAGATCGAGATGTCTGCCGTTCAATTTTTTCTAACGATACGCCGGTAACTTTGCTAACTCGATTATTAAACTCTTGTTGAGAAATATCACCTCGGTCATTTTGCATATTAAGATATCTCAGCTCATCGGCATTTTCAGGGTTCTCGTATTCATGCAAGAACGCCAACCAACCATTAGTTAGCAGAACTCCAAAGCAGTCAAAAATTACAGCCTTCTTCATGTTTCAATAATAACAGATCGCCTACTAGTGATGCTTAAGTGAATGATGGAACTTATGGTGAGATGATTTGTGATGCTCAACAAAGTAAACACCCAGCAAAATCAAAACTCCGCCCACAACCATTTCCCACGAAAGTGTTTCGCCCAGAATTATGACTGGCAGCAAAACAGCGCCCAAAACCTCTACATACCCAAGTGCACTAGTAGCAACTGAACCAATTTTTTCGTAACTAATCACATTTAAGAATCTTGCCATAAGCCCCACCACAAAACCAGAATACAATGGAGCTAAAATATTACTAGATGTTACCATTCCCAGTAGTATCTTTTCATTAAGTAGCGCCATCAATGCTATTGTAACGAATAATGTAATCCACGAAGTCAAACTTATAACTGAAACCAACGGAACGCCTGCTTGATGAGCCTTCTTCATATAAATTACTGCCAGCGGAAATACAACTAGATTGATTGCTATCAGCAATGTTGCAAAAGGATAAAACACAAACTGGCTATTAGGCTGATTTATTAAAATCGGTATAGCAACAATCAAAAACGCACCAGCAGCGGCTAAAGATATGCCTGCAAGCGAGCGCCTATTTAATGATTGTCTGTCAATTTTTACACTCAAAATAATGAAGATTACAGGCGACAACAGAGTCAGTACCGAGGCATAACTTGCAGTGCTTTTTGCTATGGCCCACGGCCAAACTATCACTGCAACACACATAAATACAGCTGAGATTATTGAGTATTTCAAAGCAATTCCTTTAAGCCGTCTAATGTGTCTAACAAGTAGCGGCAAGGTAAATGCTGCCACGAAACCAAACCTTATGATATTAAACATATTCGGAGAGATCTCTTGCGAAGAAAACTTCATAACAGTGTTATTTGGAGTAGTGATTAGACATGCTAACAAGCCCACTAAGAACCACTTATATTTTTTGAAAAAATTTCTCATATCACCGAGCCTTCTTCATGATATAGTTTTGCCATGTAAATCCATCTTCCTTATACGTCTCGCCCGTAGGCTTAAAGCCAATCTTTTCATTTACTCGAATAATTGGCACATTGTCTACCCGGCATCTAGTTATTAACTCCTTATGGTTAAATCTTGAAGCACTGCCCGTCTTATCAGTTAACGCCCAACCACAAACAGCCTGCATTACGCTAGTTGCAATCCCTCTTCCGTAAACAGACTTATCGGCAATCATAATATGAGGACCAATTAGTTTATCTGGTTCTAAACTAAGCCAAACAGCTCCAATGATTTCGCCTTGGTACTCGATAGCCCAGTTAACCTCATTTTCACCATGTATAAAATCTATTATACGATCCCTCTCTTCTTCAATACTAGGTGTCCAATCTTTTGGAAGATTATTACCCATCTTCTCCAACAACTCACGACCATCCTTACCACTAACCCACTCAAGACTGATATCGGCATGGCTGATTTCCGGAGAGATTAATTCGATATATTGTTCAGCAATACTTATTTTCTGAACAAACATACCTTCAACCCACTGAACAATTTGCTTGTATAAATTGTAGACATTAACAATAAGTATACATTACTGGTTGGTACTACCGAATTTATCATGACCCCTTACTGTATCGCTTAGGTGATTAACTTTATTCCACTGAATTTTCTCAATCTTATTGATCATTATTTGTGCAATTCTATCACCATTTTCTATGACAAACGGCTCTTTTCCCCAGTTTATCAAGATAGCGCAAATCTCTCCTCTGTAGTCTGAATCTATTGTTCCGATACCATTTACCAATCCGACACCATGCTTAGCAGACCAACCACTACGTGCCCTTATCTGTAGCTCGTAACCCACTGGCACCTCCACGGCAATTCCAGAAGGCACAACCCTGTACTCGCCAGGTAAAAGTTCAATTGGCTCTTCTACGCAAGCGTGCAAATCCATACAAGCAGCGCCATCCGTTTGATACTCCGGCAGAATCGCCTTTTCATTAAGCTTTTTAATGCAAATTTTCATCTTTTATACACCTCACGCCTATGTCCAACCTTCAATACCAGTATACTTAATACAGAGTCGTTAATATCGTATATTACCCTATAGCCCCCCACACGAAGTCGCCATGCCGTTGATCCAACCATAGACCTCACGCTGCCCTTGCGTGGATTATGCTTTAGGTTTTGAACTGATCTTAAAATTCTAACTTGATCTTGAGTTGAAATCTTTTTTAATGCCTTTAAGACACTTTTTGCAAATTCAATCTCGTAAATCATTGTAATTTAAACCCAGATCTGACATAAGTGAATCAAAAGACTGCCTAGGTTCACTTCGAGCATCTTTTATTTCTTGAATATCCTCTAGGTCCTCTAGCATGTCCGCAAAATGATCGTTTATGATCTCTGAAACAGATCCACCTTCTGCAATCGCTTTGTGTTGCAAAAATTTCTTAACAACTGGATCAAGATACACCGTAGTTCTATCCGCTAACTTACTCATGAGTCCATACTAACAAAATAACGCTATAACGTCAAAACGTTAAATATTATAGACGTCAAACATTATCGAGTTATACCAGAAGAATCATCAGAATCTGTAGGTATAGTGAGTTAATTGTAATCATTTGAACAATCCATGACTTAGGGCGCGGCGGATGTTTTACGTATGCAAATGATAGCAAAGCTATACTTCCCGCAAACAAGGCAATCGATGCCTTTGCGCCGTATAGATCTGAGTGAGCAAATAAACTCCAGCCCAAACCTACCATGCTTGTTGCCATACAAATGGCAAAGAAATTATGTACTACTTTCCACTTATTGAGATAAGGAACGGCCGCCTGAGCCCACTCAAATAATATCGATGCCGCTGTTAGCACAAGAATACTCCAATGCGCACTTGAATCAACAGCAATAGATACTATTAGAAACAGTAGTAGTCCATTGATCACGTGCGCTATTCTGTAGATAAGTAACAAGCTTGGTATTGATGCAAGATTTTCACTAATTGTATGGAACGGTTTTTTACGATTTTCATATATACCATATCCATGAACACTGTTAATTAAAAGCCAGGATATAAATAAATACACCATGTCAGTCAATCTAAAGATCGCCCCAGTTTTTGCCGGATTTTACGTCTACTTTTAGTTTTACTGGTAGTTTTGGATAGATATTTTCCATCGTTTCTTGCAGAATTTCTTCAACTTGTTTGGTCTGAGATATATTGCATTCGATAATTATTGAATCGTGAATTTGAAGTAATTGCTTCGCACCCTTAGGTAATTTTTTTTCAACTTCTATCATGGCCATTTTCATTAAATCTGCCTCCGTACCCTGGATAGGCATGTTCATTGCCGCTCGCTCTGCACTGCTTCGAACAATAAAATTGCTCGAGTTAATATCCGGCATTGGTCGTCGCCTTCCGAATAGCGTTTCCACATAGCCCTTCTTCTTAGCCTGTTCAATTAAACTTGCCGTATAATCAAAGATTGGCTTTCTAAGTTCTTTATATTTTGTTAGGAAATCTTTTGCCTCAAGTTCGGTTGTTCCTGTCGCAACACTCAAGCCGTGCCCGCTCATTCCATACAGTATCCCGAAGTTAATAACTTTAGCATGACGCCTCTGATCAGGTGTGACCTCATGAGGTGATACATCATAAACCTTTGCGGCGGTTTCAGTATGAATATCGGCATCTTGATTAAATAACTCTACCAACTCTTTATCGTCAGCCATTACTGCCGCTAGCCTTAATTCAAACTGACTATAATCAGCGCTGACAAACGCCCTTCCTTCACCCGCAACAAATGATTCTCTTATTTTTTTACCTATCTCGGTACGCACTGGAATATTCTGTAAATTTGGCTCAGCGCTAGAGAGTCGGCCCGTCTGAGCTACTGTTAACCTAAAATCAGTATGTAATCTAGAATTTTCATCTACTAACTTCGGTAGCGCATCGATATAAGTAGATTTTAATTTAGTATACTCACGATACTGAGTAACTAAATTAATTATTGGGTGAGACCACCTTAATTTTTCTAACTGCTTGGCATCTGTCGAGTATCCTGTTTTGCCCTTCTTTATACCTTTTGTGGGCAGATCCAAATCTTCAAACAAAACTTTTGCCAATTGTGATGGCGACGAAATATTAAACTCCTGATCTGCATACCCATAAATTTGCACAGCTATATCTTCAATAATCTCCGCAAACTCTTCACTCATTTTATGCAACGCCCTGGCATTTAACTCGATGCCCTCAACTTCCATATTTGCAAGAACAGGAATTATGGGCCACTCAATATCTTCTGCAACTTTAATTAAACCAGTTAATTCGCTCATTTGTTCGCCTTGCAAAAATGCCAACCGATTTAACCCCGCGACAATGACACCTGCTTTCTGAATAATTTCTTCAGGTGGTATATTGTCTAACTCTGTCTCAATACCAAGATCTTTATCAAACATTTCAGTTAAACTAGCTTCTCTCTGAAGACTATTGATTAAAAATCCACCTACAAGTATGTCGTGGCTAATTACCGGCGCTAACACCTTAAACTGAAGTAGCATTTTAATAAAATGCTTCAAATCGTAGCCGATAATTGAATATGGAAAAGATTCTTGTATTCTTTAAAACATTGGGTAAGGCTCTATTCCGAGCCAAGGCAGTCCAATCACAACACAACTGTTCGTCATCGGCGATAATTTACAACCTGGGGCTTCTTGCCGACATCAGCGGTCACTAATAGACGACAATATCTTTTTTATGATTGAAACCTCTCCTAGTAAACAACCCTGTGACACGTTATTAATAACATCAGCTTTCTAGCCTTTAGATTATCTTTTGCCGTCACTTGCCAATAAATCACTACTGGATTCAACATCTTGCATAGATTCTGGCAAACTCTAAGCAGGCTCTTAGATTTCAAGTTTTTGCGATAGCTTGTTTTAAGCCTGCTTGACATCAAGATCCCGGTGGCTCCGCATTGCATTAAGATCTAGCTCAACTGGTTTGCATCATCAAATAAACTGATGACTTTCTTTGCTCATATGGGCGGGCCTCCCTGCCGGCTCTGGTTACTATCATTGGGCTTTATTAAGGCTACTTGTTTTTCGTATATTCCAGCAAGCAGATGGTACTGATTTAAAAGATCGGCTGCAGTTTTTCACCCTATCCAGGCACACCGGGGATATTATCCAGACTGCGCCTTTTTAGCTTTTTAGATCTAAATTGATCTGTGATGCCGTACTTATCTTCAAACGCTTGATATCAAGCGGCATTCGATATTACTAAATCACGCTTTTAGTGCCGACGATGCGTGATTACTGCTGCGGCACATCAAGATCCGATGTTATTAACATCAGAACAATCCTTCAGAATCTGCCTTTTTAGCTGGTGTGGCCATAATATCATCCGCCTCGGCAGTCATCATACTCCGTAAAGCGGCCAACTAAAAGGCTTCCTAGTAATTCAAACCAATAGTGGCATCATTTTGCATAAAAATCTTCTGGCGCGGTTTTCGTCCACAGCCTTGTATTCTATGGATGGCGAAGACGCCTCTGATATTTAATCTTAGCTGTCCCATGCAACACAGACATAATCTGGCTGAAGTTTTTAATCAACTCAAGACTCATGGCAGCAAACTTTCCGCTAACACCACCAGTTGGGTACCGTCACCAAATTACCCATGGCATATAGCCGATAAAGCGATTTTCCATCAATAATTGCTAATTTTCCTTTCACTCATAACTTCCCCCTTACCCGTAATACTTAATACGATCATTCAGTTTTGTACCACACAAAAAATCATTTATATACTTCTCAAGTTATCATTTTTGACTAAAATTTTCAGAAAAAATTTTTTGTGCAGCCCGCGCTGGAATGAGGCTTATCTTCTGCGCCTTTGAACGACCAAGACCATACCCAGCATCGCCTGTTCTACATGAGTATACTGATCTTGTTTTCTGTGTGTCTGATTAATGAACGAACATATAATCCCTGTAATCCGCTCGCTCATTTACTTTATCTCTGGACCGAATAATCTGTAAAATTATCTATAAACCTCATGTATGGCTCGTAGCTGCTTTCATTTACCGGATTTTCCTAGCCAATTCGTCAAAACAGCACGACCAATATTAATGCTACCTCGAAGATACATCTCCTTCATGCATATATTTGGGTAACGATATCATAGCTATATCTTACCGATAATTATATGTTTTGTACAAACAGAACTTTTTTATGCCATAATAATTATGCCCATTCACACTCATCACACCAATATAAAAGCAAAGGCTCAGTCACATAAACATTGGCCTCGTCTGTAAAGACATCGTAAAAAGTACTCAAATCAACTCCGTGAGTATTATCGGACAAATTAACCGCCCTATGTGGCTCTATACTTGCAGGATATATACTAGAGCTTAACAAGGCATCCTTAGTTTTGTTGTTGGTGCATTTTACTTTTTACCTGGAGAGTTGTCGATCTGTCTGCCTCTATTACCGGAGCAATGTGTAAAATCAATCATTTAATGAACCGTTCCAAAAATTTTAATATCGTAATCAAAGAGGTGTGTTATTTGCATTTTCCTACTATGGTACCTGTGGTTTGTTTATTTGGAATAGTTGGTGAAGTGTGGAAGCATCCTTTTTTAGATGCAGGATTTGCCAGCATCTTAAAACTATCCGTCGCCACTCTGCTCACAGTCGGGTTTGTAACATTTCCATCTGTAGCGCTACTGACTTATTAAAAAATGGGATTTGATCCAGACAATATAATTGGCCCACAGAAACTGGCTTTACGGATGCGTTAACGCGCATTTGGTAGTTATGCTAGTAAGGATATTATAATGAAGATTAAATTAATTATTGTTAGTGATTCTGTCCGTTGGACTTAGTTCACCCAGCAATAAGGCGGCCTTGGAATAAGTCTGTTTCAAAATAGGCTTTATTAAAGTTGTACCACTCCTCATTGCACTACCCGCCTAAGCAGTCTTGTCGAAGAGGATTACGCTACCCTTATCGCCGCCCATGCAGGAAATCAGCAGAGAAAACTTCAAAAACACAATTAGTTAAAAGCAATCTCTCGGCAATCGCAATGGCACCAGCCTTATATTTACTAAGTATTTTTACTCGCCATACACCGTAAATTTAGCACACACCGCCATGCTATCAAAGTATGTACTATTTGTAATTTTCTCGATATTATCCGTGATATTAATTATGTTTATTATCACAGTATTGCTTGATAAGCTTTTAAAGCATCGGGCTATCAATCCAGACGATATTCTAATACCTATAGTCACAACGATATCAGACATATTTATGCTTGGCCTAATCGCACTAGCTGTTAAATTTTTATTCTAAATTACAAACCAAGTGCTTTAATTGCTTCGTTCAAAAAATCTTGTAAATCCATATCGGTATCCAGTACAATATCTGCTCGTTCTTTTATGCCCAAGATGCTAAATTGACTATTAACGCCACCGTTTTCTTCTGATTCACGCTCAATAAACTCTTCAAATGAAATTAGCTTTTCATCATCACGCGCCCTTGAAACCATTCGCTTATATCGCACGCTAGGCGCAGCATCTGTGTAAACAAGCGTTCCGCCTAATTCTTTAATAAACTTTGCCTCGTCCCACGCACGAAATCCACTGATACAGACACCTCCGGGGTATGATTCTTTGTATGACTCATACCTTTCAACTGCGATCTCGCTTAGTACACTAAAGCCCCTTTGGTCTCTTAGCTCATTTGCTGTCTTGTAAAGAATTGGACGCTCTACTGATCCGTAACGCTCTTGCGCAAACTCTCTAACAATATCTCCGGTTGAGATATGCTTAATAGCAAATCTTTCTTCTAGATACCTGGCAAGACTATCTTTTCCACTAGCAAAAGTACCAGCCAGACCAATAACAATATGGCTATGAGAGGTATTCATAAAGCTTCTTGGCATCCTTGTGTTTACGAAGCTTGGCTAATGCTTTTGCTTCTATTTGACGAATACGTTCACGAGTAACCGCAAACTCATGCCCGACCTCTTCAAGTGTGTGATTTTTACCGTCTTCTAGCCCGAATCGCATCTTAACAATTTTGAGCTCTCTCTCAGAAAGTGCTGAAGCTAAAATATCCTGAACCTGCTCTTTAAGCAACTGTTCGGTAGCCGCCTCATCCGGACTCTTGGTATCTTCATCTTCAATAAAGTCACCAAGCACAGAATCTTCTTCATCATCACGAACAGCCGCATCAAGAGAGTTAACGTCTTGTTTAATTTTAATTACGTACTCAACCTTTTCAGGCTCCATTTCCATCTCTTTTGCCAATTCTTCAATTGTTGGCTCCCTGTTAAGTTCTTGTGTCATTCGCCTCTGAGTACGCAGTAACTTATTGATAGTCTCGACCATATGCACAGGAATACGAATAACTCGCGCCTGATCAGCTATCGCACGCGTAATCGCTTGCCTAATCCACCATGTGGCATAGGTTGAAAACTTAAATCCCTTACTCGGGTCAAACTTTTCTACCGCCCTAAGCAGCCCCGTATTGCCTTCTTGTATTAAGTCCAAGAAGTCCAGACCTCGCCCAGAATAACGTTTTGCAATCGAAACTACTAAGCGCATATTAGCTTCCGCCATTTGGTCTTTAGCCTTCTTCTCTCCAGCAATCACACGGTTCGCTAAAGCCAGCTCCTCCTCTGCAGTCAACAACGGTATTTTTCCAATCTCCCGAAGATACAACCTGACAGAATCGTCAGAAATATCATCCAGATAATTACTAGCTTTTTCATTAACAACACTTTCATCATCCTCTTCCGTTGTTGCCCAAATATCATCATCGGCAGGTTCGTCTTTTGTAGTTACTACGATCTTTTCGCTAGCGAGTTTTGAGTACACCTCCTCAAGATGATCGTAGACACCAGATTCTTCCACTTGATCTAAAACCTGTTGCTGATCAAGAATGCTACGTGTTTTTGCAGCTTTTTTTAGTAACTTATCTACCGCTTCAATTACTTTATTTTCATTTAAAATTGCTGTCTTCTCTTCAATTATTTGCTTCTTCGCCACTATTACTCCTCTTTTAAGCCTCGTTGATATTCTTCCAATAGCCTAGCTACCCCTTCTTGATCGTCACGTGCTTCCGCTTCGCGAATATCTTCTGTTAATCGCTTTCTCGCATACGTTTGTTGTATCTGTTTTATACGCCGTGCTAGTGCCATTGTTTCGGCTAATAAATCAGCTGGGCTAAAACTAGCATATTTCTCTTCAGCGGTTAATGTAAGTATATTTACATAATCTTGGTAATTATTCAAGTCTTTTTGATCTATACAACTTACATCAAATCTCTTTTTCGTGGCGGCCATCTTCAAAGCATCGAACAACCAAAGCCTCTCTTTAGTCGTAAAGGCACTAGCTTCAATAATCTTTAAACCATCCCTAACATCAGGAAAATAACAATTTAATGCTAAGAAATCATCTTGGTATGCTAAGCTATCCGCTTCTATAAATCCTGCCTTAGATGGCTTTTTAGCGTTTGGTTTACTTGCCGATTGAGATATTTTTGCAAGCAAAGACGCAACCGAAGTATCCAATACCTGGGATAGTTTTTTTATATGATGCTCTTTTTCAACAGGATCCTGAAGACCACTTATCACCTTAAGTACTATTGTTGAAAATTTTCTTTTGCCGTCTGGCGTCTTGATATCATATTCTTGTTGATACTTTTTGATAATCCACTCTACAGCATCTAAATAATTGCCCACAGACCTCTTCCACAAATCTGGGTCTTTTTGAATCACCTCATCAGGATCTTTAGCTCCCTCGGGCATTTCTATTACCTTGATATCCACCCCTACGGCCTCCGCTATACTCACGGCTCTTTCGGTTGCATTCACACCCGCTTTATCAGAGTCAAAAGCTAATCTGATATTTAAGCTAAGTCTACTTAAGCTCCTGAGATGATCGGCTGTCATAGCAGTACCGGCAGCGGCAACCACATTTTTTACACCCGCTTGATGAGAAGCGATAACATCCAAGTTACCCTCTACCAAAACAGCAAAATCATTTGTTCTAATTGATTCTTTTGCATGATGCAACCCAAACACCTGTCTGCCCTTATCGTAAACCAATGTTTGTGGGGTATTAAAATACTTTGGCGCCGAAGGATTATCTTTTAAGAGCCGAGCAGTGAATCCAACATAATTACCTTGACCATCTGCCAGTGGGATCATAATTCTGCCCCTAAACATATCTCCCCAGCCGTTTCTACGCTTAGTTATTAATCCCGCCTTAGAAAGCTCCAACTCGTTAAATCCACGTTTAATTAAAAAACTGTACAAACTCTTGCCATCTTCTGGCGAATAGCCAAGTTGCCAGGTTTTAATTGTTTCAATATTATAGCCACGATTATTTTTAATATAATCAAGAGCTTCGGCCTTTCTAGATAGACAGATATGATAAAACTGTACCGCCAGCTTATTGGCTTCTAAAATTCGTTTTTTTAGTTTTGAAGTTCCATTATCATTCTTCTGAAATTGCCCAAGATCAATATTGGCTTTTCGCGCCAATATTTCTAACGCCTCCCTAAACTCGACTCCCTCGACTTCCATCACAAAGGTGAATATATCTCCTCCTTTATTTGAAGAAAAGTCATGCCAGATCTGCTTTTCAGGGCTAACCATAAAACTCGGCGTTCTTTCAGACGTAAATGGTGAAATGGCTTTAAAGTTACGTCCGGAGCGCCTGAGCTCTAAATAATCACCGACAACCTCTTCAACCGAAAGCTTCTGCTTTATCTCATCCTTAGCATCCACTGCCACGCTCCTTTTGATAACGAAAAATATTTTGAGCGATATTATTTGCGAGTTCTTGTACCAAAATGTAGCCGAAGCTACACCTTGAAGCAAAACTCACAAAGAATGCTGTCAAAAAATTTTGCAGTTCAAATGAGTTTGGCAGTAGGTGCTGGGCATCCATAATATAGATTATAAGTTATTGGTTACAGATATGCGAAGCATGAGTATTTTAAGTGCATATTTGTAGTATACTAGTTTTATATGCAGCCTCAGATGCCACAAATTCCACAACTAAATCAAGCTGGTCAACCAGCTCAACCAGTTAATCCTTACGACTTTGTAGATCAAGGACCCAACAAAAAAAAGATGTGGTTAATGATCGGTGGTGGTATCTTGGTAATTATAATGCTAATTCTAGTATTAACCAGTGGAGGTGGCACACCTGGTCAACTAGAAATGAAGGCAGTAGTTCAGCCAACGGCTGACACCTTGGGGATTATCGATGAATACGAAGACAAGCTACAGTTCGCACCAAGTAAATCTACTGTTGCCTTAACACAAATTTTAATTCGTGGTAATTATCAAGAACTCAACACCCTTTACACCAAACAGTACAAGCCCAGTAAACGCTTTTCTGCTCAACCCAAGCCAGATAAAGAAAGTCAAGCAACTCTAGATGAAGCCGTTAAAAACAACTCTATAGACTCCGAAATCATTGAAATACTCAAGCCAAAAGTTGCCAATATCCGAAAAGCAATCAAATCCGCCAAATTAACAGTGCAAGATAAAAAAACTCGCGATGCTTTAATCACGGCAGAAAAAGACATGCAAGCCGTCTCACAGGCACTAGAAGAATCAAGAGCCTTCTAGGCTATCACTTCGCGTACATCTTTTGGTAAAGAATCTTTAACTAGAGCATACGAAAGTTCAATTAAACTGAGCAGGTAATCATGCTCCAGCTGACCACTATCGATAATCGTGTTCCAATGCTTTTTATTAAGATGATATCCGGGTAAGACACTCTCGTATTCTTCACGCAATTTTTCCGCCAATACTGGATCGCATTTTAAGCTTATTCTTATAGGCTGACTGCCTTCGGCAATTAATGCAAACATCTTTGCAGTGCCATCTTTATGCCCCAACTTGTAGACTGCCACGCCTTCTCCAAATGGATAATCTAGCCAAGCGCCAGGTTTTTTTAAAAGAATAGCCTCAAACTCTTTGTGTGTCATATTACTTTTTCAACTTTTCTAAGTAATACTGAAACTCGGCAATCGAAGCCTGAATATCATCAAACGCCCGATGCACATCCTTCTTTTTGTATTCAACCCTGTGTTTACCCTGCATCCAGATCTTCAAGCTACTGACATCCATCATTCTATAATGAAGAAGCTCATCAATTTCAGGCCACCATCTTGTAATAAAAAGCCTGTCGTTATGAATAGAGTTTCCAGCAATAATAGCCGGCTCCTTACCAAAATGACCCTTAATAAATCCAGCTAGTTCTAGCTTTACGTCTTTTTCTGGCCTGCCAATAGTTTGAATCTTCTCCGTTAATCCACTAGCCTTGTGTTGCTTCAGACTCCATTCATTCATATTTTTTAGCTTACGATTAGAGTGTTTAATTATCGCCTCGTAGCTACCGAGTGTCTTAAAGTTAAAATCTGTCACCTCTGCAGCAACCTCTAAAATTACATCCTTTTTTGGGTCCAAACCAGTCATCTCCAAATCAATCCACAGCAATTTTGTCGGCCTAGCCTTCTTAAAATCTTTCATATCAGACATTTTAAGGCTTTTTAGATATAAAATCGAGGCTTACTGAATTTATGCAATATCTCTTACCACCAGGCTGATCTGGAGCATCATCAAAAATATGACCCAAATGCCCACCACACCGTACACAAGACACTTCTGTTCTAATCATCCCATGTGTGGTATCTTTA
>JACKGS010000011.1 GCA_020631865.1 Candidatus Nomurabacteria bacterium | reverse complement strand
GCGGTAATTGGATGAATTGTGCCGTTTTCTGTTGGCAGTAACTCAGGAAGTGCAGCATTCACATCAAATGGAGCAGTTACATCAATTGGTTTGATATTTTATATTTGATATCTGATATCTGATGAAGTCAGCTCTTCAAGTTCGGCCTTTAATTTGTTGATAGCTTGGCCATATGCAGAACGTTGATCTTCTGGCTGATCTTTAATTTTTCCGTAAAGTGCCCGAAGCTCGGGTGCACGTAAAATAAAACGCTTTTCTTCTAGTGTTTCTAACTTTCCTAGTAGTAGTTCTCGTGTTTTTTGAATTTCTTCCATATGTATTCCATTTTACCTTATCTGAATAGAAAAACCTCGCTTGGTGCGAGGTTTTAAGTACATTGCTAAATGGCCTCGCTCAGCGGGTTGTAAAGAAATTAAAAAAGAATAGTTTCTTTGCCATTAGAGATATTTTACCTCAATTACTAGCTAAATGCCAGAGGTTGCAGTGCCTACACTTATACACTTTTAGTTTTGTACCATGACGGTGCTGAGCATATACCGCAGCACCTTCGGCAGCTTCTCTACTTTCAAACGCTAACTTTTCGGAACAAGGCGGCTCTTCCATAAGACTTATTATACAAGGATCATCCTTGAAGAAGGAATCGCTTCTTTCGTAAACTGTATAACTTAGTTTTTCTTGGCTTCAACTTTATGTGTCAAGCTATCTAGCATCGTCTTAGCCTCGTAAGCATGGTAGTCTTGATGTCGTAATTTACCATCTTCATCAAAAGCAGCCCAAATTTCTGAAATACCAACATGGGCATTTACGATATCCATTTTTGTCCAGTATGCTACATCTGCAAATGAACCGATAGCATATGGAGCACCAGCTGATCCGTAGCCAACAAAGCTTACTGGTTTACCGTTCCATTCGTGATACAAGTGATCTACTGCATTCTTAATGCTAGCAGGATATCCATGATTGTACTCTGGCATTACAAATACCACCGCATCCGCCTTGTTTACATGCTTAGCCCACTTAACATCTTCTTCGTTATCGTATTCACTATTTTGTACAGATCCAGCCAATTTTTCTGGCAATTCATAAGATAAGTTCAGCTCTTTAAGATCAACTACATCTGGTGTAAAGCGACCGTCTTTCTCCACTTGATCTACAAACCAATTGGTTACCTTTTCGCCCGATCTACCTTTTCGTACAC
>JACKGS010000010.1 GCA_020631865.1 Candidatus Nomurabacteria bacterium | reverse complement strand
ATTTGTACAATATTGCTTATGCTTAAAAATAAAACAACTGGCTTTTTCTGTTTTTCACCACCGGTAATGATAGCGACATTCGCTATCGAGATAGCCCTGTTGATTCTGTTGATTATCAACCATAAGCTTAACAAGTCCGCAAAATTAATCTGTATGACATTATTCTTTCTTGCTCTATTTCAGCTGTGTGAGTATTTTGTGTGTGGCGGAATGGGCGTAGGGGCCTTGCAGTGGTCGAGGCTTGGGTTTATTGCAATCACAACGCTACCACCACTAGGTCTGCACCTCATACACTCGATAGCTAATAAAAAAAGTGGATATATTGTTTGGTCTAGTTATGTATTGATGATGTTATGGATTCTGGCGTTCGGATTCAGTGAAACCATCTTTTCTGGACACGAATGTGTTAGTAACTATGTAATATTCCAACTCCACGATTTAGTGGGATATGCATATTCGGCGTATTATTATGGATTGCTACTACTTGGTATAGCATTAGCATTAAAGTTTGGCGAAAAAGTTAAACAAAAAAATCAAAAAGAAGCACTTTACGGCATGATTATCGGCTATTTGGTCTTTTTATTGCCTACTGCAATAGCAAATACAATTAGCCCAGAGACTATGGCAGGTATACCTTCAATAATGTGTGGCTTCGCAGTTATATTTGCATTAATATTATTCTTTTACATTATTCCTAGGGTAACGAAGCCAAAAAACTAATATATCATGATAAAATACTCTAGTATCTAATATTGATACACGTACGGGGCATTGGCGCAGTTGGCTAGCGCGCTTCCATGGCATGGAAGAGGTCATCGGTTCGAATCCGATATGCTCCACCACTAAATTATGAAACTTTACTTCAAATCCTTATTGGTTAAAATATTATGGTTTTTGGTGTCTGCATTAAGGCAAAAGCATAACCCAATCGTTATTGCCGTGGCAGGAAGCGTTGGTAAAACAAGTACAAAGTCTGCGATAGCCACAGTTCTTTCAGAAAAATATAACGTTCAATGGCAGAACGGTAACTACAACGATATAGTAAGTGTTCCTCTGATATTTTTTGGTCAAAAAATGCCAAACATATACAATCCTTTTGGGTGGCTCAAGTTATTCATGTCGGCTGTTATTCAAATTCTTGGAAGTTATAAATATAACATCGTCATAATTGAGCTTGGATCTGACAAGCCAGGAGACATTGGTTTTTTTAAAAAGTATCTTCATGTAGATTACGGAATTTTAACCGCAATTTCTGCAGAACATA
>JACKGS010000001.1 GCA_020631865.1 Candidatus Nomurabacteria bacterium | reverse complement strand
ATCTTTTGTGTGTAAAAATTTAATACGACTATCAACACATCGACCTCAGATTGAATACAAAGCTAAAAAACCTATTTATGCTATTCCAGTGGGGCCTAGATGGGCTACTATTTTATGGGGTAACACGGTGATTGACGGCCGAGCAGGATGGGTATTGAGGCGGCTGGCAGATCTAAGGCTTTATTTGACATTTCTACCAATCTCTAAGGCTCTGACGGTATGGAGATATGGTTTTGTAGATCAAGAAGTGTGTGAAATATGCAAAAAATGAATCAGATCACGACTTATCGCTAGTCTATTTACTAAGTATCCATTTTTGGGATTTGCTTAAAGGCTTGTCTGGGCGATGTATACACCCAATCCAGCAGCATGGCCGTCTTTTACCTTCTAATAATTCTTCACATGTTCTTTTGATTCGTTTCAGTCGAGTTTCGACCGCTTTGGCATTTTCAACCCAACATATAAATTCATTTCTGGCCAAAGGCGTAATATCTTCCCATAAACTAGTCACCTGTTTGTTGGCCTGAATAGCTATCATCAGGTCTTTAGGTAGTTTGTGTACCGTGCCTTCGGATATAGTACTGGTCGTCATTCTATGATTCTAACACAGAGGTGGTAGAGATGTCTTTAATATATGTATGAAAATGAGCCAGCTGGCACCGTACGTGTGCTAACCACATAAAGCCCTTTGTAGTTCATCTCGCTTACAGTTACGGAGCCGTCGGAATTAACACTCTCTACATATACAACATGATTGCCCTGTTGGCCGATTGCGCCAGCTTTAGGTACACCACCCGTAGCGTATCCATTTGCGGCAGCGCTTGAAACCCAAGATATTGCATTGCCCATTCTGTTTGGAAGATCCGGTCTACGACTTTTTGCATACCAAGTACAATAGCCCGGCGCGTAAGTATTACCCGCTGAGCTCGCAACGGCTCGTGGTGATGTGCTGACGGTCTGAGGTTGGCTAGCGTTGATCTGCTGTATAGGAGTAATTACTGGCGGTAATCGTTCGGGTAGCTGTTCGTCAATGCTGGGTATTGTCAAGATATCGCCAATATTCAAGATATTCGGGTCGGATATCTGTGTGTTTTTATTGAATAATCTGACCCATGTTGTTCCGTGGCTTGTGGCAATCTTGCTTAAATTGTCTCCAGCAATTACGGTGTACTTGACTGGTTCAACAGCCTTGGGTGTTACCCCTGACTCTGCTTTTGCCATAGTGTTTTTTTCTGATGCATCTTTGCTGTCGATGGTTTTATTCGGTGCTGTGTATTCTTCGGCTTTTTGTTCATCTTTAACAACAATAGAGCTGAATGCAATCGGATCAGCTGTTATTGTCTTTTGTTCAAAGTCTGTTGCCTTGACTTGTGTGGTTGTACATATAAAAACCACCACTAATAGAGCTAACCTTAAAAGGTTGTTACGCATTAAATTATTCCTCCTAGTACTTGTATATATTCATAATGTATATTTTGTGTCTGACAATATCCGACAAAAGTTTGTCTATAGACACAATGTGCAAAAAATAGAGCACAAGACTCCATACTACAGCACCTGAAACTGTTGTCAATAGTTATTATGCTTTTTCTACAACGCTATATGTAGTGGCGCTTTGTTGTTAGAATAACGCAAATCTAAAATAAATATTAATTTTTTGTACGTTATGACATAATAAATTTATGCAACAACCATTCAAAAATTTTAAAGTATTAATTGTTAAACATGACGAGCACTCAAAGAATAGCATGAGTGTTAAAACGCAAGATGCTTTTCATAAGATCTCTGCTAAAATAGCCAATAAAGTAGGCAATGCGTGGTCGTTCTTTATTGCACTTGCGATCATTATTATTTGGGCAGTTACAGGTCCACTTTTTAATTTTTCTGATACATGGCAATTGATTATTAATACCGGCACCACGATAGTTACATTCTTGATGGTTTTTGTGATTCAAAATACACAAAATAGAGATGCAAGAGCCGTACATCTTAAGTTAGATGAGTTAATTGACACCTCCAGAACCGCCCGATCAGAATTTGTGGATATTGAAGACCTTTCAGATTCAGAGCTAGACGAGCTTAATCAGCACTTTAAAGAGGTGAAAGAAAAATTACACGGCAAGTAGTATCGTTAGCAAAGTTATTTTATAAAGCTACTTCGGGTTCGGGTTGTTGAGCATTAAATTTTTCAACAGCTTCATCGAAGTATGGCTGGAATTCACTAGTTCTACACTCAATTCGCCATTCCTGAATTGCATCATTTTCACTACCAAGTTCTATAGCTCTATCTTCAAGGGCGACTACGTTATTACAGTACTGTGATTTAACAGTTTTGTATAGACCTCTATCAAAAGTATCAGTACTAGAAAGAACAAAAATAGATACAAAAAACAGCACATTAAGCAGCAATGATGCAATTGCTATACTAGTAAATATGTCTGTTTCTGTAAGTTGATGTACTTTTCGTAAAAAACGACCGTTGCTTTGTGATGATTTCTTCTTTTTTGCCATGTATTTAGCATAACATAAGCATATCTGACAGTATAGTGTATTAAATAATAGTGTAATAAAAACTTGTAAGCACGCTACTTGTAGCGTATAATTGGTAATGTTAACAATTTAACTCGTCGTTATAACGGAAGTCTGGTAAGGTTCTAAAAGCTAATCCCAGCGCTGTGCCGCAACGGTTTATTCTTTGGTAAGAATATGTAGCCCGATACGTGTAACAAATTAAACGAGTCTCTCGAGCAGGAGAAAATACAAAGACGTTGTTTCAAGGGTTTGTCTTTTATGTAACTCCTGCAGAGTAGATGTAAATATCAAAAGCAGGAGTTTTTAATGAGGGTTAATTTACTTGAGAGAGGTGATGCCGGTGTAGCTTATGAAGCTGGGGGTGACCATGAACAGCTCACTCGGCGTGAATTGATGCACGCAGACACCATTATTAATCGCCAAGATATTGAATTGCATGCCATAGAATTAATTGCGAATAAATCGCAAAATCCAAACTACACAAAAAATGTTGAGTTTTATAAAAACGATGCTCGAACTGCACTTTTTGAAGCCCTTACGGCTTCTGGGCATCTTTCTGTGGTGGAATCGGAGCGAACAACCTTAGAAGAAATACATAAAATTATGTTGGGTGTTTTAATTTCTGGCTGGAGCGACAATTTACCAGAGTTTGAAAAAAGGCGCCGCTTTCAAGAAATTTGCGAAGAACTGACAACTCAAGAGTTTGAAAAGAAAGTTGCTCGTGGTGAACTACCGAAGGACATGCAGATTGCCACTGTGTCAGACTATCTAACGACTACTTCAGAAAAACAGGCGATTACACTGGGGTACCGACCGTATAACAAAAAAGGTATGATTCGGTCCGTGAAGTTAGTTGATCATGGCGACGGTACTTATACACGATTGACCGAACAGATAAGTCGAAGTAACGCGGATGCTTGTGAGACAGAAAGGTTTTTTGCAAGACATAAGATACATACAAGAAATGGGTTAACGGCTGACGTAAGAGTTTTGGGTACGCAGACAATATATTCAGAGCTAGACATTACCGAAGGCGTGGTTGGTTTGATGCGCCGTCTCGATAGGTTTAGTGGCAACAACATAAGATATGGCGAAGTTATTAATGATTCTCAAATTGACTACTCTCAACTAAGAGAAGAGTCAGCCAGGCGTGAAGATGAGGCTGAATGTTATATAGAAAGATTGGCTGAATACACAAAACTGATTGATAATAAGCTTCATACTGGTGAAATAAATTCGGTGCAGCATAACGAGTTGCTGCAAAAAGAAATCTTAAATATCTTAAGGGCAATTTGTACTATGCGTCCAGATTATGCTAAGGATTGTTTTGGCGAAGATGCGCATAAAACTTATCAAACTGCAGCACAAATGGCGGCTTCTGGGGATGCTACTGGTGCGGCTGGCCACATTGAAAGTAATAGCAATCTCGAAAAAACCGTAACTTTGTGTGGTATGAGTATTTCTGAAAAAGAAGCTGCTCAAAAGGGTGTACAGACTGACAATTTGGCAACACTGCTCAAGTACGGAATGGAGAAATTTAAAACAAGAACTGGTCGTTGTAGAGTACCAGAATGTCCAAGCCCTAAGCCAACAGATGTCGGGCCTTGTGATGTTTGCATGATATATTGTCAGCCTAGGTTCGACAAGGGCCATAATATATCCAAGATAGCAAGGAGTTATCGGGCCATCAAAAAAATAGCAAAATCTGCCATTAAAAAATCAACTAGTAATATATATTGGCCGTTTTCATTTAATAAAAGTTCCAAACATGAGAATATTAAATAATGAAGATTGGAATATATGCCGGTACATTTGACCCGATACATGTTGGTCATGTAAGCTTCGCAAAAGCCGCGGTGACAGAGGCTCTGCTGGATAAGGTGGTTATTATTGCGGAAAAGAGTCCATACAGAAAAAAGCCGCACGCCAGCTGGGATCACAGGCAGGCGATGATTGAGCGAGCGACACAGGAGTTAAGGGGGGTAGATCACGATTATGAACTAGCAAGTGCAATGGCACATAAGCATACTATGCGCGACATGTTGCTTGCTGCTAGGCGACATTATGGTGAAGAAAATCAGTTTTGGTTTTTGGTGGGATCGGATATTTTTGAACATATGAAACGCTGGCAAGATATTACACAGCAACATGAGTATGGCGGCTTTGTGGTTTCTCTACGTGATGACCATACAAAAGAATGGCTAGAGGATCGTATCGACGAGCTTTATGATAAAAACTTTCCCGTCATTGTTAAGTTAGTTGAAAATCAGAATCCACACATTAGCTCAAGTAAAATTCGTAATGAAGCTTCTGTTAATCAATTCTCGCAAAGTGTACCAGAGAGAGTGCATCAATATATACTTTTACATCACTTGTATGGAACTTAGGTCGAATAGTTTTACGAGGTTTCGTAAATTATATACTATTCCCACTGCTATTTATTTTATATGGTGGCGGGTCTGCTGTATTTTGGACAAAAGTAATAAGCAAGGGTGGCGTTAGGCCGGCTCTTCGGCGTAATGTGTTTGTAGGTATTGCAAGTGCTTTGCTCTGAACTTACTGAATTCAGATTTTTTGAACCCACTTCGTTTTATGAATGTACTGATTTTTTCGCTACCAATAAAATGCGGCATCATCACATAAGATGCACCTTTATTATATAATTGCGCTGCTTGATATGCGCTATCGGCTGATGCAATAAATACAGCCGTAGGATTATTAACACCAAGCCAATGCGCTAAAAACTCATTAGCTACAGGGTCGCTAATATTAGAGATGACTAATTTGCTACGTGCAAGCCCAATTTCTTCAATTAGCTCTGGGTCTGTAGCATCACCGTAGATATAGCTCATGTGATTTTTTTCTATTAACTCAATCGCCTCTGGGTCATAATCTATGACCAAGAATTGTTTGTTCATATTTTTGAAGGTCCTAGTAAACTCTGAGCCACCTTTGCGATATCCAAATAAAACAATTGGATGTGTTTGAGTGGCATTTTTCTGCTCCATCTTAGCGACTCTACCTTCAAAGAAGCGAAAATATTTTTCTGATAATGTATATAATTTATCGTCATATTTAATTAGGTAGGTAGAGCATACAAAAGTCATTAATGCCACGAGTCCAACAATGGCCTGAGCAGACTGGCTTACTAGGTGGTGATGGAGCGCCGCTGTAATAAAAATTAATGAGAACTCACTAATTTGACTCATGGCGATTGCAGATTTAAAGCTAGCCTGTTTTGTGTAGCCAATAATTCCTAGGGTAAATAAAATTATTAATGGTTTAATAATAATCACGACCAAAGTAAGCACAACGCTCGGTAATATAATCCCTGTAATATTTTGTGGAAGCAAGCTGGATCCGAGCGTGATGAGAAATACTACTATGAACAAATCTTTAATTGGCTTAAGGCGGGAAGATGCTTCATGTGTAAAAGGCAATCCAGCAAGTGAGACCCCAGCTATTAATGCACCGATTTCTACTGAAAATCCGATCTTTGCATAAAGCGTTGCCACTCCAAAGGCCCAGCCAATTGCTGAAATTAACATTAATTCTTTGTGTGACTCAATTATTTTATTAACTCTTCCCATTAGTCGACTTATCACGACAACAATAATGGTTAATACAATACCCCTGGCTAGCAGAAGTGCTATCCCGGTGGTAGAGTTACCGTTTTCACTTGTTGAAATCAATATTTTACCAACGGTAGCAAAGAGATCTTGCAATATCAATACACCAATAGCTATTTGTGCGTACAGCCGTGATATCTGCTTCTTCTCTTGTAGTAAGGACGTGATTATTATGGTGCTGCTTAAGGACATGCAAAGCCCGATAATTGCAGATTCGACTCTATTAAGGTTGAATAAACCACCAATAACTACACAGATTACTGTTACTCCAACTATTTGAACAGTAGTGGTGGCTAAGACAACTTTACGGAGTCTTTTTATAACATCTAGACGAAGCTCCAGACCAATTACAAACAAGAGTAACGCAATACCAATAGTACTAAGAACAGAAAAACCACTGCTATCTTTTATGATGTTCAATAACCCCGGCCCGGCCACGACACCCGTTAAAATGTAGCCAATCATAAGAGGCTGTCTAATAAGTCTCATGAATACGCTAAATACCGCAGCTAGAACGATTACAAGACTTAGTTGTGTGAATAATTCACCGTGCATAATTTATTTTTCAGATGCTTTTAATGCTTCATCGAGGAGCTTAGCAAAGGCTTCTTTGCCATTTGGATTTTCAATCTTCTTACCATTTAAAATAAATGTCGGTGTACTGGTAATGTTAAATTGAGCAGCACTGGAAACATCTCGGTTAATTCTGTCGGCAGTGGCATCGCTCACGTAATCTTGTTTGAATTTAGTCATCTCAAGTCCTAGGTCTTTTGCGTAGCCCTCAAATAATGATTGTTGATTAGTGCTAACTTGACCCCATACTTGTTGAGTCTGATAAAGTCTGTCGTGCATTTCCCAGAATTTATCCTGGTTGCTAGCGGATTCTGCCGCTCTGGATGCAGAAAAGGCATTTGGATGAATACTGATTATAGGATAGTGTCTAAAAACAAAAGCTACTTTATCGCCATGAGTTTTTTCCAGTTCTTTTAATATTGGAAAGTAAGACCCGCAAGCTGGGCACTGAAAATCTCCGTATTCAATTAAAATTACTTTTGCGCTCTTGTTTCCACGTACGTGATCGTCTGCTTGAAGCTCGCTAGCGTTGCCTTTAAACGATGTGTCAACTGATTTTTTATCGGTAATGACAAAAAGTGCACCAAGGCCAATGATAACAACAGCTAATATTATCCAAAATCTACTCATATTTCCTCACTTAGTTAGTACACATAGTATATAAGTTGATCGCTTAATTGTCACCATCATCATTTAGATATACACTAAAGATACGATGAGGGTATTTCTTTGGGTGATATTTATCGTTATTCAACTGATGTTGCTGATCACGCTGAGTTGGCGATTGCAAAAGTATAAACATTCACGTTTTATGCTGAAGCAGATTTTGAGCCAGTATTCAGGAGAAGTTCAAAAAACATGGCGTAAATTCTATGAGTTAATTCCTGTGGTGACTATTCTTGTCCAGATCAAGATATTTGTATTTTTTGGTGCTTCGGTAACTATGGCTTCGTATTTAAATAATCCAGTAGCTGGATTGCTGTATGCTCTTGTAGTCTTTTTGGTTCTGTTAATCTTGTCGCAAATATCATACATTCAAAATTTTACGGATAAATTATTTGAAAAAAACTTACATATAATTATAAAAGTGGTTGAGCCGACTAGCCGACTTGTAGCAGTTTTTAATAGATACGAAGAGGAAGATACAATACGACTTAAATCTAAAGAGGAGCTTTTGGATTTTGTCCAGTATCTACCACTCGATATTATTAACAAAACTCAAAAGCGGGGTCTGTTAGCCATACTGGGGGCTCAAGAAAAAACTGTTAAAGACATTATGACGCCAAAGAAGCAGGTTATCTCGGTGGCGCCTTCGGCAATACTTGGCCCGGTGCTATTAAGCGATTTGCAGTCTAGCGGACATCTGTACTTTCCCGTATCATCCAAGAAGGGTCAGCCAGAGGGTCTACTTAGGTTGAGTGATCTATCAGACATCAATAATGCTAAGCAACATCATAAGGCTAGTGATTTAATGTCCAGTTATCTGGCCTGGGTCAGCGAAGATTTTTCTATACTTAATCTTGCACAGGTTTTTTCAGAAGAAAAGCAACACATGTTATTTGTTAAAGATTTTGAAGATAATTTCGTGGGAATCATCACTATCACGGATATCGTTAATAATATATTTGGTATTTCCAAAGAATAGTACATTTAATATCACACCTGTTATAATTGAGCACGATGAAGTATTTGGTCAATAATAATATGAATATATGGACGAGCGCATAAACGCTTGGGTTTTTGTGTATTCGTCCGATTCAACAAGAGTGGCCAGATAAATTAAAGGAACTAATCATGACAAGAACGCTATCTAGCGAAATAAATAAAAGTATTGGTAATAAAGTAAAGGTTAAGGGTTGGGTAAATTCAAGAAGAGATCATGGGGGGTTAATCTTTATTGATATCCGCGATCATTCTGGTGTGACACAGCTGGTTTTTCAGCCAGACCAAAAAGATGCTTTCAGTTTGGCCGAACAGCTACGTGATGAATATGTTATATCAGCAGTCGGTACAGTAAAAGAAAGAGATGAGAATCTAAAAAATCCTAACATTGAAAGTGGCAATGTCGAGGTTGTGGTTTCAGAACTTAATATTTTAAACCGTGCCGAGCCACTGCCAATTCAAGTTAATTCCGATCAAAACATCAGTGAAGAGATTCGGCTAAAATACCGTTATCTTGATCTGCGCCGTACCAAAATGCAGAACATGCTTAAAAAGCGTGCTGAGCTATTTTCTTTTATGCGTAAGTTTATGGAGCAAAATGAGTTTACTGATGTAACCACACCCGTACTAGCCAATTCTAGCCCAGAAGGTGCTAGGGATTTCTTGGTGCCATCTAGGTTTCAACAAGGTAATTATTATGCGCTTCCACAATCTCCCCAGCAGTTCAAACAACTTTTAATGGTTGGCGGTGTTCCGCGCTATTATCAAATGGCAACTTGTTTTAGAGACGAAGACCCTAGGGCGGATAGACTTTACGGAGAATTTTATCATCTTGATATGGAAATGAGTTTTGTTGAGAGCGGGCAAGAGGTTCGCGATATGATGGAACCGCTTATTAAATCTTTAGTAACTGATTTTGCAGGTAAAACTATAGCAGGTGGCGCAGTGGTTTATATGACACATCATGAAGCGGCTGAAAAGTACGGCTCAGACAAACCAGATCTTCGTTATGGAATGGAGCTGGTGGAGCTTAGTGATATTTTGGAAAATACTGAATTTGGAGTATTTAAAAATGCTGAAGTTGTTAAAGCGATTTGTGTTAAAGGTGGCGCAGGCTTAAGCCGTTCGCAGATAGACAGCTTTACAGAAATTGCTAAAAAAGAAGGCGCCGGAGGATTGGCATACATAATATACGAAGGTGGTGAGGCAAAATCACCAATCGCCAAGTTTTTGAATGAAACTGAGCTAAGTGGTATTAAAGAAAAGTTGGGAGCTAGTAATGGCGATGCTATCTTCTTCGGGGCAGATAAGCGAAGCTTGGTCAATAAAGTGCTTGGAAAACTGCGAATAGAATTCGCTAATCACTTTAAACTGAAAGATCCGAACGTAATTTCACTAGTATGGATCATCGACTTTCCATTTTATGAATGGGATGAAACGCATAAAAAAGTGGACTTTGGCCATAACCCATTCTCTATGCCAAAAGGTGGCGTTGAAGCCCTCAAGGCGGCCAAAACTGATGAGGAAAAACTGGCAATTGTTGCCGATCAGTACGATATGGCGATGAATGGTTACGAGATTTGCTCTGGAGCTGTTCGTAACCATAATCCAGAGGTGATGTACGAAGCTTTTGGAATTTTAGGCTATGACCGTAGTTATGTAGATGCTAAATTTGGAGCCATGATAAACGCCTTCAAGTACGGCGCACCTCCGCATGCTGGCTGCGCCTTCGGAATTGATCGTATGTTTATGGAGCTCATGGGCGAGACAAACATCCGCGAAGTCGTCGCTTTCCCTAAAAACGGTTCCGGCGTTGACGTCATGATGAACTCCCCGTCTGAAGTTGACCCACAACAACTAAAAGAACTCGGACTGTAGTTGACCCTAAGTTTAACTTAAGATAAACTTTAGTTATGAGTAAAATTATAGATTCAACTGTTAGTCTTAAGGAATTACGGGAACAATTTCCTAGTTATATAGAAGAAGTTGCTAAAGGTAAAAGTTTTACTGTAGTAAAACGCTCTAAGCCAATCTTTCAAATTAATCCTGTAAATGACGAAGGCTCTTGGTCAACAATTGCAGATTTCACTGCGGTTGATAAAGATGGCGTATTGGCCGACGATGTATTGAATGCACTGAATTAAACTAATAAACATTATGGCCGATAAAATTAAAAAAATACTAGCTAAGCTAACACTTAAAGAACGAGAGATCGTTAAGTTACTTATACTACGGATTAAGCTGGATGACATAGAGGGCCTTAATATTAGTCAACTCAAAGACCATACAGATTTATTTAGAGTGAAGAAAGGTCGAATCCGTATAGTGTACCGCAAGAACGAGGCAAAAGTTTTGATTGTTCAAATCGATCGTCGAAACGAAAAAACCTACAAAGACCTGTAGATAGAAATGCTCGAGTTACCTAGTTTGCGATTTTCCAATACTTCTCAAAAATACTGCGCTGCATGTCTGCAAATGATTTGTTTATAATTTCACAGCCAACTTTTTTTCCGTCTCGCCAGTGATAAAGTGCAACAGAGTTGTTGTATACACATAATTGATGTGCCAAGGGTAGAATGTCTGCTGCTATATAGCGGCGACTATACGCCTTATTCATAAATGTGGTGTTTTTGGTAAATACATTTGGTTTGCCATCTGGATTCAGAATTTCCCGAATTTTATACCCTAATTCAAGTGTTTTTTCACGGTGCATTTCTGCCCAGCGCTCCGAGCCAACTAAGTCTGCAATCGTGCCGCTCCCAAAGATTAAAATTTCATCCTGGGTCTTTAATTCGTTCCAAAGCATTTGCTTAAAACCCTCCGAACCTTCGTAGGTGTTGACCTCAAAATCAGTATCACTCGGCAATGCTCCGGATGTAAAAATAGCTTGCAGGTCGGGCAGGGCAGACTTCAGGGTTTGCTTTTTACGATCCACCACCTCTTCTTCGGTCTTGATAACTATTTCCAGATTTGCCGGATCATTGGCAAGTAGCTGTTTACCAGTTTCATCTTGATTCTCAGTAATCAAACCACGCTTTTCAAGCTCATCCGCAATTCTGTATACCTTGCTGCGATTCACACCGGTTCTACGAGCAATCTCAAGGTGACTCATTGGCTCTTCAAGCAGCGCGAGATACACCTTCGCCTCATCAGCAGAAAGTCCCAATCTATAGAGCTGTAGCAAAACATTGTTTTTGTTGTTCAACATAGTGAACAGTTTAGCATTTTAACCACAATATGTCAATATATGTAAGTAATCTTAAGAAAGGACTTTATGGCGAGATTAACACTAGAAAAAGTAATGCAGAAATCATTTATAGATATCGGTGATGCTTCATCAGATGTACCATTTAATGAATTCAACGATAGTATCGGAAAGTTAGCTGAATCCAATGCATTACGCGAAGAGGATATCCGGGAGCTTATAGATCCTGACTGTGATGTGTCTGATGTTATTGATAAAACTGCCCGGTTAGCACTGTCAGAAACAATAAAAATTGATACCAAAGAAGAGCCACTGTACTTACCCGGCTACACTGCGGTTGTAGTCGATTCAAGGGGTCGGATTCTAGGAGTGCAAGAAGACCCAAATGTTATTCCTAAACTTCAAAGTTATGGCCCTAGCCTAATGTGGGCAATGCGCAAACTTGGTCATGAAAGATACGCAACAACAAGAACGGGTAGTACCGCATCTGAATTACTTGGTTATAGTGCAGTGAATATGGCACTAAACGGTTCACATATTACAAACATATCTTACGGAAACCGTCATCATATTGGTGGTGCCTCGTCTTGGCTTGAGCAAGATGATTTAAGAAGCAACTCAAGACTCCATGCTGGCGTCAGTGGTGTTGTTGCAACTGACACATTCAGAAATCACCTCGCTACAGTAGATGATAGAATTCGACAAATCGCAAGCGAAGCGCTCTTGAATAATCAAGAGTACTTGGATGATTTTACGGGTAACATGTTTGCCGGTAGCTTGGATAGCACCCTAGGCGCATTTATTTTGGAAGAAGTCGCTGGGTATGATACGAAAGGATTATTTACGGAAACAGCCCTAATGTCTATTGCGCGCAGACATGCCAGTGGTATTAATGTACACTAGCCTCATGGATTACTGGATTATTTTAACTTTGGTGTTATCTTTAATATCGCCGATTTTTTATACAAAAAGTATGTTGGCAGGACGGGCTAAGCCTCATAAAGTAACAAGGCTAATTGTCTGGCTGGCAAGTGTCGCTGGAATATTGGGCACAATTGGCTCTTCAAACATATCGGGGATTATTTTTGCTGGTATATTCTTTTTGCGAGCAACGTATCTGCTAGGCATGTCCTTGGTGTACGGAGTAGGGGGGGCTTCGAAATTGGATAGGAGTTGTTTGATCTTCGGATTATCAGCTTTGGCGGCTTATTTTATCACAGGGAGCGGTTTGCTAGCGGTTTCTTTGGGTATAATGGCTGACTTACTGGGCTACATACCTACATTTGTTAAAACTTACAAAAAGCCAGATAGTGAGGATCCTACCTTTTTTACAATAGAAAGTGCTGCTTCGGCTTTTGCGATTCTTGCAATATGGGAACTAAGGGTGGATATTTTGTTTCCAATATACTTCCTTCTATCGGGTTTGACTGTCGTAGTTTTGATATATAGAAAATCTAATCCATTTCATCATGCGAAAAAATAACAAGAAAGATTACATCAAAGGATTTTTGGCGCTGATTGGGGCGGCGACTATTTTGAGCTTTTATGGTTTGACAATACGCCTACAGTCAGAGAGCTTTACGAGCTATGGACAATTGTTTTTTCGTACTGCGATTGCGCTCATTCTGATCCTGATTATTATTGCGGTAAAAAGAAACTGGAAGGTGCCAAAGTCTGAGCGGAAATGGCTGATTGCATTTGGGGTGGGTAATACTATCTATCCGTTTTTATTTACTATTTCGGTCCTTAATATTAATGCGGCAAATTCGGTGATGATGCTGTATGTTGGCGGAATACTTGCAGCGTTTTTGATAGGATCTGTATTCTTGAGAGAGAAAATCACAAAATTAAAACTCATCGGTGCGCTGCTAGCGTTCATTGGCTTGGCTGTATTCGCATTTCCGTTCGATATCAGAGGTGCTGCACTGGTTGGTATTGGCGCTGGACTTATTGCTGGCGTATTTGATGCAGCTAGTAACGCCTTAAGAAAGTACATTACCGAAACCCCACGAGAGGTGATGTTGGCAATTTCTTTTGGAACGCTTGTGGTGATTGTTGGATCAGTTATTTCGCTTACTTCGGTTCAGGCGGTTGAATCTTCTCCGGTGCAGGTACCATCTTATATTGCGATGATTGTACATTCGGTTTGTATGATTACGGGTGGATATTTGCTGATTTATGGTTTTCGACATTTTGACGTTAATGCTGGTACGATAGTACTTTCTTCAGAAATATTTATCAGTCTCGCGGTTAATTATTTCGTTTTGAGCGAATCTCCTTCTGTAAATGAAGTAATTGGTGCACTAATCATCTTCAGCGCGAGTGGTGCCATCGCTCTGAGTGTTGCTGAAAAAAAGCAGAGCTTCTAGTCTGCATAGAAAATATAGTAGGCAAAAAATTACAATATGAACAGGATCCGGCAATAGAGGTGTTTTTATGAATAAATATTATCTGAATGTAGTTTAGTTTGTGGTTATAAAAGAGCGAAGCCCTATGGTGTGTGTCATAGCCTGGGCCTAACTGGTTGAGTTGGAGAATAAATCAGAATTGTGTAAATGAATTTTCTTGATAAAAATCGAGCTGTTGATACGGATGATCTTTCAAAAATACAAAAAAAGATTAAAGATGCATCGTATTATTCAAAGTCATATTTTGATGGAAATAGATTATGCTTATGTTGTATAATACAGGCTAGTTAAGTGTAGGTAAGAGAAAAAATGGGTGAAGAGAAATTTGAAAATACTGAACAAGATCAGATTGATAAGACTCAAGAACAATTGAGCCTGAGTGCTGTCGGGGCTGATATGGAGTCTTCCGCAGAACAAGATCCGGTGGAAGTACAAAGTGAACCGAACAAAATACAGGACAGTTCAGAGCAACAATCTATAGCAGGCAATACTCATGCGGCTGCAAGATCTGATGATAAAGTGGATAAATATAAAAAACTAAAAATTAGCCCAAAGCTGACGGGTAATCAGCCTCGATGGGCTAAGGTTCTAAGCGTTGCTGTTGGCGTATTTGCTGTGGCCACCCTTCTGGTAAGTGGTGTACTCAGTCAGTATTATAAAAATAAGACCTTACCTAACGTTATTGTTGCCGGGGTAGATAGTGGTGGCAAGACACCTGATCAGATTAAAACTCAATTAAGTTCTCAACTCGAGAAGTTTAAGTTAACTTTAAAAATCGGTGATTCTAAACTTGAACCAAAGCTTTCAGATTTAGGTACTAGTGTTGATGTAGATAAGACCATAAAGAAGGCTATGGACGCTAAGCGTAAAAGTGGTCTCGTTACAAAATTAGCGTTCTGGAAGACAGAATCGATTGACGGAGTTGTGAAAGTAGACAAAGATGTTCTTAATCGGTACGTAGAAACAAATGCGCCTCAGTTAATAAAATCACCAGTTGATTCGCAATTAAAATTTGATCCAAATACACAAAAATTTAGCATTTCTGAGCAGGCTGATGGCTCTGGGCCAAATATTGTTAAGTTACAAAAGCTGCTTACTGCTACTGGTGCTACACTTACGTCACAGCAACTGAGTGTTTCAACTACAACAAAAAAACCTAATATTACCACAGCTAAGCTGGAGCCACTTCTTGAACCGGCAAACAATTTAGTGAATAAGAATATCGTATTAGTTGGTGAAGGCTTTACTTTTCGGGCTACTCCTGCTGACATAGCTAGCTGGGTTACGCCAACACCTAAAAATGAAGAAATTAAGCTCGTCGTAGATCCTGCAAAGATACAGAGTTACGTAGATAGTGTTGGAAAGAAGATATCTAGCTCTCCAGTAGATCAAAAGGTTTTAAAAGATGGATCGACCGGACAAGAAGTTATTTTGCAGGCGGGCAGAAATGGCACCGAACTAGCAGATGGACAGGTTCTTGCTAATGCAATTGCCGAGGCACTGAAAGGGCAAAAAGATTTAACACAAACCATGAATATTCAAACAGCAGCTTTCAAGACTGTGAATATGAATGCTTACGATAAATGGATAGAGGTAGACCTTAGCGAGCAGCGCACAACGGCATATGAACGGGCTACTCCTATAAAAAACTTTTTAATTGCTAGCGGTATGCGTGGACACGAAACCCCTGTTGGCGAGTATGCGATATGGCTTAGGGTTCGTTCACAAACTATGAGTGGTGGATCAAAGGCGGATGGAAGTTACTATAGTATTCCAAATGTAGAATGGGTCAGCTATTTTTATCAAGATTATGCATTACACGGTGCGTGGTGGCGTGAAAAATTTGGTGCACCCGCATCGCATGGTTGCGTAAATATGACAAACGCCGATGCACAGTGGGTGTATGAATGGGCGCCCGTTGGCACAAAAGTTATAGTACATCCATAAAAACTCATGTTATGATTAAGTAATAACAATGGTGGATGTTAATGAATACTGATAAAGAAAAAGATAACGCCGAAAAAGAACTTGATTTTGATGATGAAGCTCTAGTGGATGTTGAGATTTCTGATAAAGACATAGAGCTTGAAGACCAAAAAATAAATAAAGCAAAAAAGAAGGCAAAAAAAGAATCAAAAAAGCATCTTTCTGCTGATGAGAAAAAGAAGATTCGAAAAAAGAAGATAATAATATTTTCTGTGCTCATTATCATAATTTGTGTGGTATTGTTGAGTGTCCCAAGGACAAGATGGCCTATTTTGAATTTTATCGGTTTTAGAAGCGATAAAAATATTCAAATTTATGAAGATGGATCTAAGCGGCCAATTGCCGGAGTGTTTTTAAGTCTAGAAAATGGTACTACTGCCATATCAGATGAATTCGGGAAGGCAACATTTAGGCATACCACTCTAGGGCCTCATACATTGCAGTTAGAAAAAAATGGATTTGGAAAAACTGAACAGAAAATTCTAAATGGATTTAATGAGAATTACTCTACTATAAATCTAAAGATCGTGGGCATAAAGCTGGATGTGGTTATTAAGGATTGGCTCTCTGGGCAACCAATAAATGGTGCTGTTGTAAAATATCAAAAAAATAGTGCAACTAGTGATAAGACAGGGCTTGCTAGTATAGTTATACGGCCAACTGATGAGCGCAGTGTTGATCTAGAGATTTCTGGACAAGGATATTTACCAAAAATATTAAATACCGAGGTTGCAATTGCAAGCCGTGAGGTTTCGATAATATCAGATCAAAAGAATTACTTTATCAGCAAACGTGATGGTAAGTTTGATATTTTTGTCAGTAACCTAGACGGAAGCGGTCAACGGAAAATAATTGAAGCTACGAGTAAAGAATCGGATTCGTTGTTGCAATTTTCTATCAGTAGAAATAATCAAAAGGCAATATTAATTGCGAATAGAGATGGCAAAGTGACTAGTAGTAGAATGGTAGCTGGTGTGTATGTAATTGATTTAGAAAAGGCTACGCTTCAAAAAATTGATGAAGGTAGCGATATCCAGTTTTTTGGTTGGGCAGATGACAATGCCGTGTATTCAAAGACTGATCCTAATTTAAAATATGATGACGCGAGTTTTACTAAGTTACAATCATACAGCATAGCTAAGTCTAAATTAACTGAGATTGCTCAGACAAACTATTTACAGGTTGGGCTAGCTGCTCAGAATAAGGTATTCTACCTACCTTCAGACTCATATCGCGAAGTCACTAATGCCGTATTAACTAGCTTTGATTTTTCTAATCAATCGAGAAGAACTTATCTTGCCGATAAAGTAATAAACTATGCTACTCGTGCTAGTTTTAATAGTATAGAGATCCAGGATTCTAGTGGGGCTAACTACGAGCTGCAGATATCTAACGGTGCGGTCAAGGCGATAGACAGGCAGCCTCGTGATGATATAAAATTTGCTTCAAAACATGATGGAGGTCAGGTGTTGTGGGTGGATAAGCGTGATGGTCAAGGGGCCTTGTTGATACGATCAGCAACTGCTAACGATGAGAGGGTGGTAGTAAAATTGGGTGGTTTAACTTGGCCAGTTAGGTTTGTAGGCGACAGGCTGGCTATAGCAAGAGTTGTAACTAGTCAAGAAACTTCCGACTACGTGATTGATTTACCTAGTTCTAAGATTTCAAAGATTGTTGATGTTTCTAATGTTGGCAGTAATTTTGGCTACGGGTTATAGCTAAATTCCAGTAAGATTATTTTACAAGTGGTACAATAATTATCATGCGCAAAGCTTTCTTGGCCATTATAATAATATCGGTAATTATTCCGGTGCAAGTACTTGCACAGGGTGAAATAGTATCTGACTCCGACAATCTAGATCTAGTTAGTTCTAGGTGTAAGGATTCACAGAGATACCTAAATAATACGTTACGTCCGCGAGACATAAGGGTGCGCGTAAATAGGTTACAGGCTTACAGATATATTTCTAAGCGGATGGAGGTCTTCACTGGTCGACTAGAATCTAATAGCCAAGAGGGTGCTAGTAAAATGCGAGGTCACCTATCTACATTAAATAGCCAAATTGATGATTTCAAAAATAATTATGAAGTGTATGATTTACTACGAGATCAGACGGCAAAGATGCAAGACTGCGATTCATCACCTAAAGAATTTATTGTTAAGATACGTCAAACAAGATTGGCCAGAAATCAACTTAATTCTGATGTACAAGCGATTCATGACACACTAGATAAATCTATTTTGAGCGATCTGAAGTTGATGCATGATCAATATTTGACTTATGGGGCGTCTGGGGGTGGTAATGAGTAGGTTTGACTTGGGTGCATTACGTATAAAAAATCACGAACAACATACCATTCGTGTTAATTTAGCGACCGCAATAGCATTTTTCATATTTATAGCCTGTGTTTTGGTTGCCGTTAGTACTATGATGTATCTGCGTGATCCAAACAGAAAATACGATATAGCAAGAAGTGGGGAGAGCATTGATAACCTGGCACTTGAAATTGAAGATAGCCCAGAGGATGCTTCAAGCCCCGTAACTGCAAGTATTCTTCAGCAAAAAACTGATTATTTGCAAAAAGAGATTAATGCACTTAGTGGCATGGGTGATTTTGATGAAGATGATTTAAATGACCAGAACCTACACTTAAATCCACTTGAACAACCAGCTTTATAGCTACTTCTTTTTTGAATCTTTTTTCGACTCCGCGAAGTTTTTATTTTTAGAGAGTAATATCACGAGACGTTCCTGTATTTCAGAAGCGACGCGCCACTGTTCTGCTGGTATAGTTTTAGCTCGTACCTCAATAACTACATGGTCTTGGGTAAATTTTTGAACGCCATGATAGTACGGTGCCTGTATTAAGTATTTATGCCAAGATTCATCATTTTGTAGCTCTTGTCCCATGGCATCCACAGCTTTTTTTAGAGAATTAAAATCAACATTACTCGGGATGTTCACCTCTAGGTTGACCTTGGCATAGTCTAGGGTTAAGTTCGCTGCACGAGTGATGTTGCCGTTTGGAACAAAGTGTATAGTTCCGTCATTGTCTCTTATTATTGTAGTTCTTAAAGTTATTTGTGTAACGGTACCTTCAACTGCCCCGCCTGCTGAGGCGGTCAAAGAGACTACATCACCGACTCGGTATTGGTTTTCAGAGACAATAAAAATACCACTGATAAAATCTTTGACAAATGTCTGAATTCCAAAACCGATCATTAAACTTAGCACACCACCCACAGCAAGCGCACCAGCAAGCATAGGTGCGAGGAGCCTTAATATACCAATTTCTCCTAATATGAGCAGGGTTGCTACACCCCATACAACTATCTTTAATATAGATCCAATGAGGCTAACCAGAGTAGCGGTGCGTAATTTTCTGTCTCTTTCGTTTTCGAATCTTTCAGAGTGATTGATGCTTTGACTGATAATTTTATGTAAAATCACCATGCCGAACCTTCTGAATAGGCTGGCAATAATTAAGATAATCGCTATCTTAAACCCCTGACTACTGATCCATGAATTTACTTGAGCCCAGTTGATATCTTTAAGCATGTCTACAGTATAACAAAATATTTATTATTAATGATTCTGAAGCAATGTATGTTTATCGGTTGCGGTATATCTGTTAATATCACTATTGTGAAAGAATATGATAAGTTCAAAGATTTAATTATTTCAAGGAAGCGAAAAAAATATAAATTTGCCAACTTTGATGATTACAAGAATTGCTTTTCACACAGGCGTGAGGATGATGGAGTGGAGACTCATCAAAGAGTCTTTGATTATTTATCACACGGCGAGGATCAAGAGAAGCCTGTGGTATTAGAGATTGCGGCAGGTAATGCTCAATTTAGCTTGCAGATGGCAAGAAAATATCCAGATACACACTTTATTGCAATCGATATTAAGTCTGATAGATTGTACACCAGTGCCAAGGCTGCGTTAGAAGAGGGGGTTGAGAATATAGCATTCCTAAGAACGCATTTAAATGAACTGGGTAATGTATTTAAAAGTAACAGCATTGAGACTATTTGGCTTACATTTCCAGATCCGTACCCAAAGAAACGTAGCGCAAAACATAGATTAACTCATGTTTCATTTTTGCGACAATATCGCAATATTCTGAACGAAACAAGTGAATTGAAATTTAAAACAGATAACCTAGACTTATTTCTGTGGAGTCTTGAACAGCTCGTGAATGATCGATGGCATTTTCTTGAATTAAGTTTTGATCTACATGATTCTAATCTTAAGGATGACTATAAAATTACAACTTATTATGAGCAAAGATATGTCGCCCGTGGTGAAAAAATCAAATATGTTACTGCGAAGCCAGTTGAAGCTTAATTTTCTCACGTAGCCAAGTATCTAGATCTCCTGCTGACATGCACAAAACCAAGTCACCTCTTTTTTGGTGGCTTAGAATTGTTTGCCATAGAGATTCGTTCATCTCTTTATATTCAGTTTTTGTTTCTGGACTTGTAGATACCATTAATTCGGTTGGTGATAACACCTCTAGATTAGCGTCTTCTCGGCTTAGGTATGTGGGTAGCCAATACACCGCACTTGTACCTTCAAAGCAGTGTGTGTAAGCGCCTTCTTTTAGTATTTCGTGTTGGCGAATATTCTGATGTGGTTGATATACTACGACTATATTTTGATTAATTTCTTTAGCAAGTTGTATGGTGGCGGCAATTTCAATTGGATGATGAGCATAGTCAGAGTATATATTTTCAGATAACTGCTCGAAGCGTCGTGACGTGCCGGGGAATTTATTCAGAATGTCATGAATAATAGCTATATCAACATCTGGAAGCAGTTTGCTTGCAACTAGTGATGCTAACCAGGCATTTCTACGATTATGTAGACCGGCTAAATTTAATGTACTGATGTTAGTTGATGATGTTGATACTTTGTGTTTATTGTTAGGGCCGAGCTCTAAGTAACTCGCGGCGTTATCCCATATGTAAACTTCACTACTTTGTGATAGAAATTGTCTAAACGCATTCTTATAATCTAGAATTGTTGGATACGTGTCTGGGTGATCGTAATCTACCGAAGTAATGATACTCACCTGTGGCTGAAAGCTCAAAAAGTTACGATCAAATTCATCACATTCGTAAATAAAATATCTAGAACCGACTTGATATTGTGCCGATGGGCCAAAGCTGATACTGGTACCTATAGAATAACTAATTCGTTTATCAAGTTGATTAAATATCCAAACAAGCATGGCGGTTGTCGTGGTTTTGCCATGTGTGCCAGCAACTGCTATGAGTTGCAAGTCTTTTTCTGCAAGAATAACCTTCAGAAATTCATCACGCTTACTCATTTTAATGCCGTTATTTTTGGCGTAAATGTATTCTGGGTTATCTTCCGAGACGGCAGACGAGTATACAAACCAGTCAATGGGCAATAGTGGCTCATTGACTTTCGTAATGTTTTGTCCATCTTGTAGATAGTCTACTGCCACCCCTCTGAGTTCTAGTTGTTTGGCAATTTCTGACTGGTCTTTGTTGGATCCGCTTACCTTATAGCCGGCGTCCAGTGCCAGCATGGCTAATGGACCTATTCCAACGCCGCCGATTCCACAAAAATATATATGCATAACATCAAGTATTAATTAATGAGTATTAAGTATCAAGTGTATTTTGATACAATAAACATGATGAACGGGCGGGAACAACAAAGTTTTTTGCGTCATTGGCGAAAAAAACATATAAAAAATTGGCATTTATTATTAATGTTTAGCTTATTGTTGACCGTTGGATTATTTTCACTAAGACAGAATAACTTAAAAATGGTTGAACTACGGAATGCAGTTATTGTTGCGGATGAGAATAATGGAGATGTCGAGTTAGCACTTGCAGAGTTGAATAAACATGTCTTTAAACATATGAATACAAAGATCGTAAGACCGATAGAGCTGGCTGGTGGCTACAACAGGAGTGTTGAGTTAGTAATCAGAGAGTCTAGTAATAGCGGAGCTCGCGATATATATGCTGAGGCAACAAAAGTCTGTGAAAAAAGAGGTATACCAGTTGCGAGTATTGCCCAGTGTGCCGCTAACTACGCTATGCAAAATAATTCTACCAAAGACCCCGCTGGTATAAAATTACCCGACAAAAATCTTTTTACATACACTTTTGCGAGCCCGAAGTGGGCGCCAGATTTTGCTGGAATAGTTTTATTAATTACATCTGTTATTGGTATCTGGATTATCTTAAGGGCCATTGAGTATATTGCTGTACGACTAATAATTAAAAGCCGTATAAAGAATAATTTTCTATAAAAAGTAGTTGACAACAGATGTGCGCTGGACTACTCTAAGGTTACGCGAACTAATCAAGGAGGAATTAATCTTATGGCACAATATTCGCACACAAATTCTAAAGGGGTAACATACTACCTTTTTACATCAGTTACTAAACTACGTGGTGGTAAAGAACAGCGAATTTATTACTTCAGCAAGTCTGACACAAACGCTAAGGGCGAAGCATGTGATCTTCCTGATGACCGCAAGGTTGAGGAAAACCCACGTAATGGCTTCCTAGTTCTTAAGAAGAAATAATTGCTTTACGGTGATCTCAATAAAAAGCGCGGTATCATCCGCGTTTTTTATATTGTATTTATTTATTGCTCATGTTTTAATTAAAACATCAATAAAAAACAAAAATAAAGGAACAGTAATGAAGAAATTTAGTAAAATTCGATTATTTGCCTTGGCATCGATTGTAGCAGCGGCTTCGCCCATGGCGGTGCTTGCTGCCACAGATTCTGATAATACGGTAATAAATGCGAATCTTGGCTCAACTATCAGCTTAACTACATCTGGTACAGTTACATTAAACGTAACACCGGTTTCTGGGGGTTCTCAAACAAGTGCGTCGGACAGTCTTAGTGTTTCGACCAATAATACTTCTGGATATAATCTTACGTTAGCAAATAATGATACAACTACTAGTCTACAAAGTGGTGCTAATACAATTGGTGCTCATGCAGGTACGCATGCTTCACCTACGGCGCTCGCTAATAATAGCTGGGGTTACGCAATACCTGGAGGAAACTTTGACGCCAGCTATAGTGCGCTAACTAACGTTACCTCTAGCTCTACGAAGTGGGCGGGTGTTCCTTCGAGTAGCTCGCCAAACACCCTAAAAACAACAGCCTCAACAGCATCAGGGGATTCCACTACTGTATGGTATTCAGTTAAAGCTGATACCACTAAGCCAAACGGTACTTATACTGACACGGTTACATATACCGCAACGACAAACCCATAGTTGACATAGTAGGGTAAGATGCTTATGATAAGAATATACAATAAAATAAGAGGTGAATTAAAATGAAAAAATATAGTCAAATTTCCAACAGGCTGGTTGCTTTGTTAATGTTGTCGATCTTTATTATGCCGCTTGGAGTGTCTGCGGCTACTGATACGGACAATACGACAATCAATGCAACTGTCGCATCTGTAATCACAATGACAACATCTGGTTCTGTGGGTATCAACATAACTCCAGTAACTGGTGGCGCTCAATCTAGTGCATCCGATACGGTTACGATATCAACCAATAACTCTGCTGGTTTTGACCTTACTTTGGCAAACAGCGATGCCACGCTAACCCTGACAAAAGGGGGTGACACAATTGCTGCTCACGCTGGTACATACGCCTCTCCTACGGCTCTAGCTAATAATAGCTGGGGATATGCTGTAGGTGGCTTGGGGACATTCGACGCCAGTTATAGTGCGCTTAGCAATGTAACTTCTAGTGCAACAAAGTGGGCCGGTGTACCAGCTAGTGGATCGCCGCAAAATATAAAATCAACAAGCTCGACGGCGTCAGGTGATACAACAACCGTTTGGTACTCGGCTAAAGCTGATCCTACAAAGCCAAATGGTTCATATACTGATACCGTAACTTATACTGCTACCACAAAGTAAATCTACGTATCTTGGTATTTGTCGGATGGGTCCAGTTCGATTATGTTATTATATTCAGGTATTAATAAGATGGAGGGTCTAGTGCGTCGGGGTATTTTATCATTGTTTCTACTGTCTATTGTCGGATTATTTATAGTCGTGAATAATGTTGAAGCTCAAGATATCGATCTTAACAAAGAGAGTATTACATTATCACCTGCAATTAATAAACCAACTACGGAGCCTGGAGCTATAATATCTGATAAGTTGACGATATTAAATACCGGGAAGACGGAGTATAGATTTTTATTATATGCCAGACCATATTCAGTAAAACAAGAAACTTATGACCCAAACTATACCGAGGTTAATGACAGAACGGAGGCGTATCAATGGGTTCAATTTGAAAAAACAGATATTGTACTCAAGGCAGGAGAGCAGATCGTAGTTCCGTATACAGTAAAAGTACCCAGCAATGTTCAATCTGGTGGACATTATGCAGTTCTTTTTGCTGAAACCCAGCCCAAGTTGATTGAGGGAACGCAGGTTGCTCGTAAAAAGCGCGTAGGGTCACTTGTGTACTTAACTGTAGATGGTGATATTAATAAGTCGGGCTCAATGGTAGATTGGGATGTACCGCTGTGGCAAACAAAAAGGCCAATAGCCGGCCAGGTTAGAATTAAAAATGATGGAAATGTGCATTTTCAAGCAAATAGTACTATTAAATTCAAGAATATATTTGGTAGAACCGTTCTAACGCATAACCAAGAACATATTATTTTACCAGGAACAACAAGACGCATATCCTCTACCTTGGAGCGTTCTTTGCCAGTTGGAATATACAAAGCAAGTGGTGGTGTGGACTTTTTGGAAAAAAACAACCAGCTGACATCCAAATGGATAGTGCTATTGCCGATTCCGGCTATATTAGGGCTGCTTGGGCTAGCTATTCTATTTATTTTGTATAAGCTATATGGACGCTATAAAAAACGCCGTCGTGGGGTTAAGATAACTCACCGTGGCAAAAAGTAGATATCAGTATGTTAGTTTAAGTCTGTCGGCTGTATTGTTAATAGTCGTCTTAAGCTTATGTTTATTATGCAATAAGCTTACCAGAGCGCAGGGCGCCTCTCAGGTAGGTGCAGTATTATGCGATAGTCAGGGTCCGAATATCCAGGTTACTAGTCCGGAATCGGATACGATCGTCAACACTTCGCCTCTAGAAATTACTGGAGTTTTACAGCGAACATCTCAGCTTGATATATATGTAAATGAAGAATATAGCGACTCTCTGGCTATTAGTTCAGACAATACACTATCTATTCATATTAGTTTAAAGCCGGGCACTAACACCATAAAATTAAAAGCATACTTTAGTTGTAATACGACCAGTGCTGAAAAAACAATTATTGTTGAATATGTACCCGTCTTAACAAACTCGGCAACAGGTGATATAGCTGAGTCATCTGATGATACGGTTGAAACTTTAAAATCGCCAGCTGAAAGATCAGTATTAGATAGTTTACAGAGTGAAATAAAAAATGAGTATGGCATTGGTGATCCTGAGGGCGGAAAGCATACAAGAGTAGAATCTTTTGTAAAAGTTACATCGAATCGAACCTTGCTTATTGTCATAGTTATTACATCCGTACTTTATTGGAATCCAGTAATTTTTGGAAGTTCAATATACAAGAAATTTGGAATCAGAATAGCTACTAAAAAAGGAAGAGTAAGGATCAGAAGGTATTTTAAGTGGATACTTTATATTATAATAGCGAATACGTTATTTCTGCTGGCTATATAAACCCACATTACTAGAGGGTTGGTCTTAAGTAGCCCAGTATTGGTGGATTATTAAAGTTGTGCGTAACAATGCTTGCGGGTGATCCAGTTTCTGAGTTTGGGTTGTTCCAGTTTTGGTCTACTGTGCGAAACGAGTTATTAGAACTGTCAATCACGATTGCAACATGTCCGTATATATTGTCGTTCCAGCTATCCCATACGACAATATCTCCTGTTTGTAGCAGAAAATCTTTAGCGTATGGTTGCTTTTGCCAGTATGGATCTTGGTTGATGTGCCAGGTGTCTACAGCATTGCTGGGCTGCAAAGGGTGTCCTAGCCAGTTTGCGTATGCATTCGCTAGGTCTTTGCACTGTGTGCCATAAAGCTCATCAGTGTCAAATTTTTTACCAACGGCACCATCTAGCCAATCTGATATTGATACAATATGGGGTTCTTGAATTTTTACGATAGGGTCTGGTGTATCAATAAATAGTTGTTCAACAGTAAATTGCCACTCTTCCCACTTGGATTTATTAAATCCGAATTCTGAGATAATAATTTTTGCTAGTGTGAATTTATTGTCTTCAGCGTTATTTAGGGCATGAATGAGCCTTGATTTCTTGAGAGGAATAAGTACTAGCAATTGTTTTTTTATGCTAGATTGATGGATCTTTAGCATCTACGTAGCCCTCACAAAATAACGGGGAGCGCTATGTGTCCAAGATGAAGATGTAGGGTAGGTTGTTGGCATAGAACCAGTTGTGACGCCCGTAGCCGTTCTGCCAATAGCATGTCTCGCGGCCGTTGCCGCAGAGTTGCCTACAGGAGCTCCGAGTAGTGGGGTCTGGGCTGTCCCAGACGTACTTGTCCAGCCGTGTGCAGTTGGGGTAGCTGTATAAGAATCTACCAAGCCCGCAATCCAATATATCCCCGTTGATGGAATAGTGAGTGATATAGTTGCGGTTAACATACCGGCGGTTTGGTTCATATCGATTGTGCCACAATCCAGAATTAGAGTTTGGCCATCTGGTATGCCACTGGACGTATCGGACGGATATACACCAAACCTCCAGGTTGAATCTGCGGCGACTGTGGTAACTACGGCAATCCTGTCATATGAGCCAGCTTGTAAAAATACTGGTATTGATGTTAAGACTCCTGATGCTGTCATGGATAGCAGAGTACTTGATGTAGTTAAGCCACTCATAGAGTAGTACTGACCAGACTCTTTGGCGACGAGTTGGTGATTTCTGGAATCTACATATGTCTTGGTTGTGGCATGAGAGCTGCTCGTTGGCTCAGCAACAGCTACTTTGCTCTTGTTGCTGCTACTGGTGCCATAAAATGTTATCTCACTAGCGGCGGTTCTTGCTATTGCGGTATCAACAGCAGAAGCTCCGCCTGCGCCAAACGTAAGAATTGCATTGGTGCCGTAGCCTAGGGAATTGGCGAGCCCAGAGGGGATTACTGCCATAGCTGAATTAGCATCTGATGCATTATTGTGTAAAGTAATTCCTGGGTATCCAAAAAAAGTCGTAATTTTTACAGAACCGCTAGCTCCATTGCTTTTGTCCACCTCACCGATTAGATTGCCTGTGATGGTTCCAGTAAAAGTGGGGTTATTTATTGGCGCCTTGGTTGCTGTTTGGTTGTCTACATAAGCCTTGGTACTTTGTTGTGTCGGCGCCCTGGTTGCCGTGTCGGATATCATGTTATCCTCATCTATGAGTATATCTGACGAATTAACATTACCCAGAAACCAGGTATTGTTAGAAGTCTTCACTGCTCGAGTAATCGTACCGGTGAGTTGAGTGGTCGTACCAGTGACAGTCGCCCCAGAGCCCGCGGAGTGGGTGACCGACCCAGTGCCGATATTAGCGGTATCGATAATTGTACCATTGGGTATAGGTGCTGTTGCATCTGATGGCCAAATTTGCGTTGAGGCAGATGCATTGTTTCTTGTAATTAACTTAGCCTGATCAGCTAGTGCAATGGATAGCGATGTCCCGGTTTGAGTGTTTACGACTCTTCTTGCTCCGGCCCATACGATGCCATCCGGAGTGCTGCTAAGGATGCTTGATGGGGAGCCGGCTACAAGGGTACCCGAGGAGGCGCGCATGAGAGCGGTGTCGCCATGAAGCGTTATGCCATATTCGTGGTATGAAGCACTAACGGTGCCCTTGCCAGTGTTTTTATCTACTGCCGCCCTGAGGGCGCTTCCAATTGGGTCTCCGCCAATGACCGAGGTAAGATGGGTTGTTATCATGTTCTTGCCCGATTCTGTCGGGTGCACTCCGTCTTGAGTAAAGAGTGTTACTCTGTCCATAACCGTTGCGGCGTTTATTTTTACACCAACATTCAGACCCAAGAAGGTGGATAGTGCTGCATCATGTTCTGATTGTGGAAAAGCTGATGAAATATAAGGAAACCAAACGGCAATGTTGGCCGAGGTAATGGAATTTATACTGGAAATTAGGCTCGGCATACTTGTGGAGTAGTTTCCATCATCATTAGTGCCCGTACATACGAGCACCAGTCCTAGCGTATTGGCGGAGTTAAATGTGTTAATAAGATCCAGCGCTGCAGCGGGTGTTGAGACGTACTGAGATGTTTGAGATCCAGCAAGGCCACATGGCCAAACCCTGACTCGGGTGTTTCTAGTAGGATAAATTATTTCTGGACACGTTGTACCAGACGAAGTGATATGTAGGGTATGGGAGCCGTCCGAAAGTGCTCCGGAGTTCCAGATATTTCCAGATTTCGCTGTTGCTGAACAGTTTATTGTTGCGAGTATCGTACCACCGGCACCGTCACGGATAGTCATGGAGCCAAATCCTGGTTCGGTTCTGTAGGCAATAGAAAATCCAGTCGCAGTAGCTGTGTGACTTAATGTCTGGGTGTCAGTGAGTGTAGAACCTTGCCACCCCAGTGATGCCGTGGAGGCGATAGTTCCCTGAGTATTGGTTGACTGTGCATGAACTGGGTCTGGTAGCGATCCAGTATCGGCATACTGTACGGACTTCAGAGCATTTAATTGTCTATGTAACAACTGGGATGGCGATGGGTTGGTAGCGTTGGTTCCAAGATCCCAAATGGAGTCGGTTATGAGCACTACATCAACTGGAGTAGCCGCACTCGCGCTATCAAATTTACTAAACCAACTACCAAGACCAGAAGGTCTGAATCCAATGCCATTCAAATTAGCTGGATTTGTTAGCTTGGCATCGACGTAAGTTTTGGTTGCTTTTTGAGTTGGCGTCTTAGAGTCTGAGTTAGCGGCAAGCGTGCCATCTGGGTCTGGTATTAGTGAAGCTGAATAGGTTCCCATTATAGATAGTCCACCCTTGCTTCAATTGGTAGTGTTGGAGCAGTGCCACCCGTGGCCGTGGTGGTTGCGCAAATTGTTATCGCTGTCACAAAAGACATTGGTACGGTTCGCATCATATCCCTTCCCGTTTGAGGTGGCAAATATAAAGAGAATGTAGGCGAGGTTGAGCCTGGGGTGACGTTGGCAATTAGGGCATTAAAGAATTGTACATAAACTGCAGTAGTATTTGGGTTGTAAAAATCATATCCATACACCCTGCCAGCAGAAGCTTTAACGGTGACATCGGTATTAGAAAGTGAACCGTTGTAGTACCACGCAAGCCCGGTCACTGATGCGGAAGCCGCAATCGTCGTGCTTCCAAGCGATGTAGTAACCGTGCCGGTGATCGCGTGTGACTGTATTGCTGGTATAGGCTCGGTTGCATAAGAGCCAAGCTTCATTGACCAAACCTGTGTTCCGGAGGTTCGTGCCGTAGCTCTTACTCTGAATCTAGAGAGTGCATTAACCGAAAATTCCCATGCATATGCAGGCTGTGCGCTTAGTGCTCCGGTAGTTAATTCTATTGTGTTTGAGTTAGTTCTGACGCCTTGAACTGCAAACCAATTATCCGCACCGGATGCGGCAATCGAGCCCTCGAAAGTACAGTTTATTCCAGAAAATGTACCAGAGTTAAAAATAGTAATATTTGATGCGGTGGAAACATCGGCAACTACAGTGCCACCCGCTACATCAACGTTTATAGAGGGCTGTGTAGTGGTAATACTTCCGCTAATGACATCAATAACAGCAGGTAGAGTAGAAACTTTTACGCGATTATCTGTTGTAAGTGGTAGTGGTTGATATGCCAAATTGTCTCCCTTCTATGTAATATAATAGTTTGAATTGTCTGATACGAGTGTGATGCTTTCGTACTGGTTGGCAAGCGTTGCACTAGCACCGCCATCTATCAATTCAGAGCTAAACCCATCCACTATTACCGTATTGGTACTGCTGTCAATTTTTTTAATTGATATCGGACGGGTTCGATTGGTAGCCGTAACTATACTTATTGTAACATTTCCGGAGCTGGCATTTGCCAGTACGACATCGTCACTCGAAAGCATGGTGTAGTTGCTTGTGACTGTTTGTACCGTTATGTCCGAGGCGGTAGCGCTTGAGTTGTCAACATAGGTTTTAACTGCTTTTTGTGAGGCTATTTTTGTGTCAGAATTCGCAGTAAGTGCTCCATCTATATCAATTGTAATAGTCGAGTCTTTAATTAAATTCCCGGTGGTGCCATCAAATAAGACAATAGCATTATTGGTGGAGCTAATATTGGTGTTTACAACAGACCTTTTTATAGTAGGTGTACCATGGGTTGGAGAAATAGTTATGCCAGTTTCATCTGTTATAAATGCCATATCCCAGCCCGTGTCCCATCCAGTATGGTCATTTCCTGCTTGTAGATCTGAGATTTCGATTTGAGGAAACGCCCAGGTAGTGGAGGTAGTCCCGAGTAATATGCAGCAGTTTGTGCCGTCATGACCAAGCCTTACGGAAGTAAACGGCGGAGTTCCATTTAAGGTAACTCCAGAGTTATACCAGGATGATCCAGCCGAATAGGTGTAGCCTGAGATGGTCGCATTCCAGTTACTGGCCATGTAGGTGTAGTCAAATCCTTTAATATCCATCCTGAGCATTGCATTTGTCCATGACTTTGGTAGCGTAATTTTCAAGGTACCCACCTTGGATGCTGAGCTATCTCTGGTGTATGCAACATTTTTGTAGGTATTGATAGCACCGGTTAGTGGCGCATTGTTTCTCATTATTCCTTTAGTACTCAAGGTGAGTTTGCTAGAACTTGCAACAGCAAAGTCTGCTAGCAATCTAGTTGCTCCACCATTATCAGATCCAGGATTAACTTTCAGTACTGTCCAGTTTGATGTTGGCGTACCACTCATGTTGGGCGCAATTTCTACGCCAATATAGGTACCTGTATTTGTGGGTGATATCGTACTGGTCAGCATTTTTATATGTGGCCTGTCTAATGTATGCGTGGTCCATTGCATGCTCTGTAGATTTAAAGTCTGCCCATGGTTATTGGGACTAAGGCTGCCCGATGGCGGTATATAAAGCTCTGTACCACCAGAATTAGTAGTGATAGATGTATTTTTTATTAATTTGCCGGTGGTACCATCAAAAACCGAGATAGCTCGATCTGTAGCACTTGCAGGTCCAGTAACCTTGGTTGAGTCTGAGTTATCTACATACGCCTTGACACTCTGCTGGGTAGGTACTTTGGTGGCTGAATCACTTGCCATGTTATCTTCATCAACCACAAATTGCATATCTGCTGTAGTTGTATCGGTATTCATTACAGCACCGGCGGTATCAAGAGCAGCCGGCTTTATTCTACCCCTTAGGTTTTGATCAACATTGGTGTTATCTAAAGATACCTCTAAAAAGGTGTTGAGATAATCTCCCCAATCACCATCATCTCCACCGACTATAGGTAGTCTAGGCATATTGCTTAAAGTCCTCCATAAGCATTAGTTTAATTATATTAAAAATATCTCTCTAATACAAGATAGCTAACAGATGAGTATGATATTTTTTGATAGTGATTCGTGCTATTCTGGGTATCATGAAAAGAGGGTTATTGGCTTTGGTTGCAATACTGCTGTCGACGGTCATTATTCCGTCTGTTTTTGCAACACCATATGGCCTAGGTACGTACGGCAGCTGTACCTATAATCAAACTTGTACCATAACGATGTCCACAAGCAGTCCGGTATCTCTTAACACAAGTCCAACCGCATCTGGGGTTTATACCATAGATAACGACCAAGTAACGGTGACCACTAATAGTACGGATGGTTACATTCTTTCATTAGAATCTGATTTAGGCTACCCTTTCGGCGGTTCATTAATAGCTCCTGGATGGCTGACTGTTCCTGGCGTTGCTGGTACTCCAGCTTCTCCACAGACGCTTTCAAATAACACGTGGGGTTTTAGGGTTGATGATTTGGGTTCATTTGGGAGTGGTCCAACAAGTAATATACAAAATCAATCCTCTAGCTCTTTGACATTCGCATCAGTTTCTCTGAATGGATCTCCAGAGACAATTAAGACTAATATCACTGGATCTCCTAGTGGGGAGATAACGAATGTCTGGTACGGTATAAAAACTACATCATCTCAGCAAGCGGGTAACTACTCGGCAACGGTTGTTTATACTGCTATCATGCAATAGATTGATTAATCTTTATGTAAAGTAGTAAGCTAGAAGAATGTCAAAAGATATTATTGCTAATAAAGAAGCGCCAATTTTATCAGTATCCGAGTTAGTAAAAACTTACGATGGCAAGAATGTTGTAGATGGAATAAGTTTCGAGGTTAAAAAAGGTGAGATCTTTGGAATCTTGGGTCCAAATGGAGCGGGTAAAACAACTACTCTTGAAATGTTGGAGGCTCTCAGACCTATAGATGGCGGATGGGCTACTTTAAGCGGTATCGATATAGCAAAAAAGCCGGAAGAGATTAAGGCATTAATTGGCGTACAGCCACAAACGCCTAGTTTTGAAGAAAAAACAAAATTAGTTGAACTGATTGAATTCTTTTCTGCTGCTTACGGTGAAAAAGTGGATGCCATGGAGTTTTTAAAAGATGTCCAGCTTGAAGAAAAGGCCAATAGTTATGTAGAAAATCTATCTGGTGGTCAAAGGCAACGATTTTCAATTGCGGCAGCCTTGGTTCATGGTCCAAAGGTGTTCTTTCTAGACGAGCCAACTACTGGTCTTGACCCACAAGCAAGACGTAATTTATGGGGATTAGTTAAAGAAGTACGGGATCGTGGAGTAACCGTTATTTTAACAACTCACTACATGGATGAAGCCGAGCTGCTTTGTGATCGAATTGCAGTTATGGACAATGGTAAAATTATTGCGTTAGATACTCCAAAAAATCTCATTAAAGCCTTGCTTAAGCGTGGATTCCAAAAGGAGCAAATTGTTGAACAGGCTAATCTTGAAGACGTTTTTATAGACTTAACTGGCAAGGATTTGAGGGATTAATATGCAGAAGAAATTATTACCAGTTATTACGTTTGCAAAAATAGATATTCGTCGATTATTTCGCGATAAAGTCGCAATTTTCTTCACATTTGTATTCCCTTTAATATTCTTATTTGTTTTCGGTGGTATATTCGGTCGTGAAAGTGACGTATCTTTCAATGTGGCTCTGATTAATAATTCTAAAAGTGATTTTGCAAATAGCTTTGTTAAGCAAGTAGATGAAAATGACGTATTTAAGGTGAAGGCCGATATTAAAAATGTAGACGATGCTAAGGAGCGCATGAATAGAGGTGAGCTTGATGCCACGATAATTCTACTAGAAGACTTTGGTGTTGTTCATTCAGGTAAATTACATCCCACCGGTCAAGCCGAAGTTTTATACGATCAAAGCAATCAACAGGCTGGTCAGACACTGGCGGCCGTTTTAGACGGTGTCTTCAGAGGTATAAATGCAAAGTTTGTAAGTACGGAGATGCCATTTAATGTTAAAACTACCTCTACTGCTACTGCTGGTCTACGGCAGTTTGATTTCATTTTTTCTGGACTACTTGGATTTTCGATACTAAGTTTAGGTATTTTTGGGCCAACAAATGTGTTTCCAAAACTCAAACAAAAAGGTGTTTTGCGCAGATACCACACAACTACCCTAAAAGTATGGCAATATTTTATGGGTAATGTTTTATCAAATATTTTTGTAGGCATCCTTTCAGTCACCACGATGTTTATTGTTGCACTGCTTGTATTTGACCTTAATATGCGTGGAGATTATTTGAGTTTATTGTTGCTTGTCATACTTGGGACTACAGTCCTTTTTGGTGTAGGTCTAGCCGTTGGCGGTTGGGCTAAAAATGAAAATCAAGCCGCACCTCTGGCGAATTTAGTTACATTTCCAATGATGTTTCTTTCAGGAACGTTCTTCCCTCGTTTTATGATGCCAGAGTGGTTGCAGTCGGTATCGGAGTTTCTGCCATTGACCCCAGTAGTTGACTCTGCTCGACTCATAATTACAGAGGGCAAGACATTATTCGATCTGTTGCCGCAATTCGGTATGTTAGCAGCCTGGGCGTTCGTTATATACTTCATAGCCTTCCGCGTCTTCCGCTGGGAATAGAGGAGCGGTATTTGCATTATATTAATAACTATGATATAATCACCAAGTAATGACAAGAACCTAAAAATATATTGAACGCGAGCCTCGTTCTGATTACTACCCAAAAATTTCAGCAGAAGAAGTGGCTGATATAATGAGTACAACCGCTTGGATAGAGGTGTGGCTCATGCACAAAGACGCTAAAGGATGCTGGTTTTTATGATAAAATGACCGTGCAACACTTGATGCAGAATAACGGGCAAGCAAAAGGTCGTGAGGCCGTAGCCCTTGGGCGCATTGCCGCCGCTGGTCGTACGCATGAACAAGATGTTCGAGATAATCGGATGATGTCACGTCTACCTATCGAAAATCAGCCTAGATACTATTTATAGATAGAAAATGCTCACGGTTTACTCATGAGCAGAAATAAATTCTCGTGGTGGTACTTGGATTTGAACCAAGGACCAATCAGTTATGAGCCGACTGCTCTAACCACTGAGCTATACCCTCCACAAGAATTCATTTCTTAAATTACAGTTGCCGTAGAAACAGCAACAGTAGTGATTATAGCAGAAAATAGCACTATTTGAAGTGCTATTGTATAATTAAGGTGCTAAAATATTATAAAAATGATCAATAAGATACAAAAAATACCTCACATTTAATGATGCTTTGCTAATTGGTGCATTAGTGGTAGCTTTTGTTATTGGTTGAATACACTATCTGCTATGCAGAGAAACTATAGCTTACAACAAAAGTATAATAGACTTTCCGCAGAAGTTGAATTAAAGGTGCTGGAGAATCAAAATTTAAGATATAAAATTGAATACCTTAAGACTAGCGGGTATTTAGAGTTAGCTGCTCGCGAGAAGTTTAATAAAGCACTACCGGGCGAGACCATGGTGTATTTACCTAATAGTGGTGCAAAGGAGCAGGCACCTACAGTTAAACAAGTAAGTGGTGAAACGCAAAAGGTGGCCACGGGTTGGCGGGCCAATGTAATGGCCTGGCGTCAGTTCTTGAATGGTAAAAGCATTCCGGGCCAGAATCAGTAAGCCATAAAACTCAAGTTCTGCATCTCAATTATTGCAAAAATTAGGTAATTAAAGATTAAAAAAGTCTCACGTAATTCGTGAAACCAAACTTCTTGGTAGCGGGGGGAGGACTCGAACCTCCGACCTTTTGGTTATGAGCCAAACGAGCTGCCACTGCTCTACCCCGCGATATCTGTGAATTAATCACACATCGCTAATAATATTAACAGATTCATAAGATGATGGCAATAATTCAATGTATTGTTGAGAGATAATCTTATGAGGTATAATCATAAGCAATAAGCAAATAAATAGGACTATATTGTAGAATGGATGAAAATAACGGTGTTTTTGCTTCAGGTCAGGGCTATCCTGCCGATCAGACGGCCAGCTTTGCTCAGCAACAATACCAACAGCAGGTGCCAATGGCTAGCGCTCAAGATGCCTACACCCCTCAGGGCTATATAGCTCCAGAGCAGACACAGAGTTTTGCTACTAATGCTGCATCAACCCAGTCACCGAGCAGTAATTATAATCCTGGCGTACGACAAGATTTTCAGGCATCGAATTCTATGGATGCACCTTGGCCTACACCACAATATGCACAGCCCACACAAGCACCAGTAGCGCAATCTTCATTGGCGAGTTTTGATGCTTTTGCTCAGCAGGATACTCAAAAGGTTCCAATCTCAACAGATGTATACTCAATATTGGCCGAACCTTTTGCGGATATAGGACAGGCACCTGTGTCGACTAATAAGCGTCCTTTAATAATTGTTATTGTAGTGTTTTCCGTTATTATTTCTATAAGCATAATGACTTATGTTGGATATTCGGCGGGATACAATAAGGGGGCTAAAACAACTAAAGCTGTGAGCAAAAATACTTCAGATACAAACCTCCAGAACATTACACCAGAAGCTGATTCAGAAAACGATAGCAGTGAAGAGGGGGCTACACTGGACTTAACGCTGAAAAAGTCGGTATATAAAGACGAGTCACTGGCTGGAGTAGTGGGAGAACAGATAATAAATACAGACGGTTTTATTATTATGGTTACTAGCGTTGAAGGTAATTTTGATGACCCGGACTTTGTGTCAACAAAAAATAAGTTGGTTAAAGTGAATTTACTGATTGGAAACATTGACGAAAATCGTTCTAAGTCCATCGAACAGAATAACTTTCAGCTCACTAATGAATCAGGCACTCCAGTCGGTCGGATTAATGAAGATATTGATATTGACGGAGGCGTTAAGTCGGCAATTCCACTAAGCCCAGGTGCATCAGCAAAGCTGTCTGTATTATATGAGGTTCCCAAGAATCAACAAAAACTATTTTTATTAAGATCACAAGAGTATTTACTTGCGGGCAAAATAGTAACAGTGAAGGTGTCAGTTGATATTTCAGATAGTGATAACAGTAGCACTCTTCAGTCCGATGAAATTCAACTAATGAACAATGGCTCAATGGTATTGTAGATTAGAAGTGCTTATGTTAATATTTAAAAAGTTTCATAATAATTTACGGAGAATAAATAAATGAAAAACAATACAGACGAAAGTGTAGACATTAGTTCTGTAAACAAGACAAAAAAGTACCAATAATTTCACGATTATCTTCGAAAACAAATAAGAAAAATAAAACTGCTGGACCCGGACGTGATGAAATCGGAAGATTTACATCTGGAAGTGGCGGTACTATTAAAAGCTCTACCATAAACTTTGGTCGAGTCGCACCAGTCGTGGTTTTAATTGCACTGATAGGTGGTTTTCTAGTATTCACCAGTAATGCTGCTACAACAAGTTCGGCTAAGGTAACTGAGTGGTATAGCACTTGTCATGGTAGAGCACCGGATGCAGGAGGTTTGGAATACTGGAAGGGAAGACTCGATAAAGGCGAGGATGCAAATGGTGTATTTGCCGCATTTGTTGCAGCGGGTGGATGTAATCCAAAGCCAAAAAGCACTACGGCGACTCAAAGCAGCCCAGCATCTCCAAAGCCAAGTATTAATCAGCCAGCCAAAGATCCGATTACTGGACTTGATAATAATGCTCGACTTGAAGATGATAAATTGCATCAAATAAGCGGAAGGGTCAAAACTGCTTTTAAGCAAGTATTTGGTACAAGTCCATCATCTAGTCAACTTTCAGACTGGATAGATAGAGCCAAGGATGAAGATATGTCTTATAATCAATTAGTGTCAGCGATGAAATCAACACCTGAATATTCAAAAGCCGCTGCAAGATCTTATGTCGCAGCTGATTATAACGGACTTACAGATGAAGAATTTGTAACAAAAGTATATCATCAGCTATGGGGACACATATCGACGCCAGAAGATATTAAGGGCAAAGCTAAGCAAATAAAGGATGGAGTGTATACTAGGGAGCAGATATTCAGAGAGATTGCGGCACGTGGAGCGTCAGTGGCTACAACAAATAAGGAAGAGAGGGTTGCGAATAATCCAGGTAGTCAAGAAGCAATAGACAAGAAAAATAAAGATACATTTTTTAAGATGATTGCAGATATGATATTGAGTAGTTTACCTAGTGATAAATGTGTAAAGACTGCGGATTATTACAGAAGAGGTATAGCTGGTGCATGGACAATGCTTGAGTGTGCTGGAGCAGCAGGATACCCTCCTATAACGGGAACAGATGTAACGATAGCTTTAGGAAAATATGATAGGGGTGAATTAGGAAGTCTCGAGGAGGCATTGAGTGATCTATTGGGAGATGTGGCAAAAAATCCTATGCTAAATGGATGTAGTAATAGTGATACGGAATGTCAAAAGAATAACTTTAGAGACTTTATATTTTGTAGAGATGAATATAAAGAATTAGCAAGTTGTGGCGGTACAAGACAAATTGAACAGCGAGGTAAGAAAAGTACTGAATATATTACTGGTGTCAATCCAGATGATATTATAAAAAACAACCAACGCATAAAAGACCAGATGCAAGACAAAAAAAGCCAATCCAGTAAAACGTCAGATCAGACAAAATCTATCAGTAAAGAGGAGCAACAATCACAATACAGTAAGGTAATATCTGATTCTGTTAAGACTAAAGCAAAAAAGATTCTAGATAATGATGAAAATAGTAGCGAAGACAATAGACCATCTAACATAGCTAACGATACGTATGCAGAAATTAGCGAACTTGAAGGAGACGCTATAGACGCAATGGTTATTCCAGAATGTCACGATAACACAGTTCTTAAAAAAGGTGATAACGGACAATGTGTTAAAAGTGCACAATCAATGATGAATATTATTGAAGATTCAAGCATCAAAATAACTGGAACCTACGATAGTAATTTTGTTTCAAAAATCAAGAAGTACCAAGCTTCCCACTTAATTAAACCATCAGGAAAAGTTGACAAACAGACATCTACTCGATTAAAGGCTGGCATGGATACGTCTAAATATAGATCACCAATGTCTCCCTCCAGGGGGTTTGTGGCTAGTTATAGAAAAATTAAATAATAAATTTATAACCGATTAAATCTTAAACAAAGGAGTAAAGGCAATGAAAAAAAATAACATTATGGTAACAGTGATTATCTCGGTTATCTTCTTGGGTATCGGTGTGTTGTTAGGTACACAAGTAAGTAAAAAGGATAAACCTATCAATAATACAGCAGAGATTGCATCCGTTCCCTTAGCATATATTAATGGATTGACTAGCGGCAGCCCTGAAAAAGCATATGAACTATCTAGTGAGGTGTTGAAGGGGCGGAATAGTATTGAGGTAATTCGGGAAATTTCAAAGACCGTAAAATCAGATAAAGCGGAAATAGTTAATCCTGAACTTTATATTAATTCGGAAGCTGATTCTAATTCAGCAATATATCTTGCGAACGTAAAAAATCTTCCAAAAAGTGCAATGGGACGTACGGAAGCAGCCTTTGTTATTAGGTTAGTTAAAGAAGATGGCGTATGGAAGGTAGATAGTTCACAGGTTTACTGATAATAGTTAGTATCTTGAATGATAGTTAATAAAGCTCCCAAACAATATGGGAGTTTTATTTAATTTTAAAACTTTACATAGATAACTAAAAAAGACTCTCGAAGGAGTCTTTTTTAGTGTAGGTAATAGATTACCAGCTGCGTTGACGGAATGATCCGCTACCATTGTTGCCACCACCGTTGAAATCACGGCGTGGGCGATCCTCTTGAGGACGAGCTTCGTTAACCGTTAAAGTACGGCCATTTAGTTCCGATCCGTTAAGAGCTTTTTCAGCTGCCTTGCCTTCATCGTCGCTCTCAAACTCTACAAAGCCGAAGCCTTTAGAGCGTTGAGTTTCACGATCTGTAATAACGCGAGCTGAAGCGATAGTACCATGTACTGCAAAAAGCTGTTCAAGCTCTTCACTTGTTGTTGCAAATGGTAGTCCGCCTACAAAAAGTCGATATGCCATTATGTGTATGTATCCTTCGTTTAATCTTCTGCAGTTCGACCTTGTGACGTAACTTTGGTACCTAGATTACTAACGAACCATACACGTACTGACTGCGCTAGCTCATTATACAACAGATTAATAAATATAGCGAGAAATTCAGTATTAGTAGTAGTTTAATCTTAGTTTTCATGCCCTCGATACCTAAACACACGCTCTAACTAAGTAAAAAAGTTGACAAAAATACAAAAAGTATGATATAAAGTAGTTATTATAATATAATTGTGTGAGAGATAGAAAATTTATGAAGTTACAAGATTTGACAGAAGTTACATCAATTGATCAAGAAATTATCACCTTACATTCACGTTTAACTAAACTTTATGATCAACGAAGTGCTTTGTTTAGTTTACGTAATGTTGATACAGGGCTTCATGAGGAAGCTATGGATTGTTATCAAAAGATTTTGAAATCTTGGGCAGTATACGGTATTCAAGTTCCAAAATTTACTGATATATCTAAACAAATTTCAAAAGCACTGAAAGTGCGAGAAGAATGGGTGCAGAATAACCCTGATTACAGTGATTCATTAGAGATCTTACTAGTTCCACCGAATAAATTAATCGGCCCAGCAAGTCTAAACGATCTACGATCAAATCAACGTTTAGTACAGAGTGTAGATATTTTTGATGAGGACGTAGATATGCCTGCTGGTTCAGCAAAATGGCGTATCTTGGTCGTCTATTCAAAAAGTGCCGGTGTTGATATTGCTCAATCATCTATGATGTCCTTAACAAGCACTGTATCGGCATTGGGTATGCAGGAGTATATTGCACTAACATTACAGCTTTCGCAACCAATCGATTTAAATACCTGGACATCTTTTGCGGGCAAAAAATCAAGTGGTCAGATTATTTTCGCTGGCTTTAGACAGGGTCGTTACAGGTTTGCAGTAAATGATATACACGGTGTAATGGATGATGATAAATTTAGGCCAGCAGTTGAGGTAAGATAAATGAAGAAGCGTGTAAATATATTAATTAAGCAAATTAGCAATCAGAAACTATTAAAAAAGACGCAAACCGACGGACAGTTATTTTTTAGCCAAGCACTAAATAGTCTTACTATGGCAACAAAGAAAAAGCGCTTATCAAGTAAGAATAGAGCTGGTTCTCATGAAATTCTAAAAAAACAAGACCCTAGACTGATTCACGACGTTATAGTGCGTAAATAATACTCTAAGCTGTTGATTAAAGCTTACGAACTAAAGATATTTTAAGAACGCATAATTTTAGCACAGGCAACACGTATGGCCTCTGACCAAGTTGGGAATGCGTGTATTGTATTTGCAACTTGATCGGCTTTCATGTTGTTTTGTATTGCTAATGTAAGTTCATGAATCATTTCGCCGCCATGTGGGCTAGCTATTGTGGCGCCAAGAAGAACTCCTGTTTTAGAATCGGCTAATATCTTTACAAAACCATCACTTATGTCTGATGTATTGGCTCGACCGATTACTGTAATAGGAACATTTACTTTTTTATACTTTATTTTCTTTGCTATTAACTCCTGTTCAGTTGGGCCAACAGACGCGATTTCTGGATTAGTAAATATGCACCGTGGAACAGCACGGTAGTCAGTAGATATTTTTTTTCGAGGATGCATAATGTTGTTAGCTGCAATTCGGCTTTGATATGTAGCGGTGTGTGTAAATTGATACGGGCCAACACAATCGCCAGCGGCATAAATATTTTTTTGAGTAGTTTGCATGTATGGGTCTGTAGTTATGGTGCTGTTTTCGTAATGAACGCCAGCATTTTCTAGGCCAATATCTACCAACCCTCTTTTGCCTGTTGCAATTAAGATTTCTTCAACAGCAATAATTTGTGATTCGCCTTGTTTATTTTTAATTGTGAGTCGTTTTCTGCCACCGAAGGATTCGACTTTATCAACGGTCGCTTCCATGCTAACGGTTATTGAATATTGCTTCTTAAATCTTTCTTCGATAAATTTACCTGCATCAACATCCTCGCGAGCAAGTAGCCTTGGAGCAATATCGATAATATGAACTTTTGTACCAAATATTGCAAATAGTTGTGCAAATTCACAGCCAATAGCCCCTCCACCTATAATTGCTAGGCTACGAGGAGGTCTAATCAAATTTATTGCTTCATGGAATGTTAGGAAACCTGTTTTTTCTAATCCTTCAATTGGAGGAATAGCTAGCTTTCCACCGGTTGCAATTAAGAAGTTGCGAGCACTATATCGGGCACGTCCAACGGTAACTTCATTTGGGTTGATAAAATGCGCACTACCATGAATTACATGTATGCCTTCTTTAGAGTAAATTTCTTCACCAAGATAAGTCCCAGTTCTTTTGACAGCTAGATCTTTCCAGGCTTTGATGCTGGGGTAATTATATCCAACATTAGCACCTCTGATACCGAATTTAGAGCTATTTTTTGCTGCTTCATATATTTCCGCTGCCTGCAAAAGTGCTTTTGTGGGCACGCACCCAACATTTGGACATTCACCACCTATTAAGTTAGATTCAATTATTGCTACTGAAAGCCCGGCTTTATTTGCAATATGAGCCGCTACACTACCACCGGCACCGCTACCTATTACTATCAAGTCATAATCAAAATGTTTATTTTTTTTCACAGAGTAATTCCTTAATTAATCTCATTAATAGTTATATAGATATATGCCGCATCTGGATTGTATTTGAATAATGATTTCCCAGCGATGCGTCTAATATCGGCAGATGTAACTTCATGTTTAGATTCTAGCCATTGTTCTACATGCTCGCAGACTCTTTTGGCAGTTAGTTCTGCAGAACCAACAAAATCATGTACTCCAAGACAACTGGCCCTTACGCTATTTATGAGCTTGTGTCTTTGGTAGCCTTCTGTATGATTACTTTTTTTAACTATTCTTTTTTCCATAATGTTACCCAAAATTTATCGTTCCATTGGCAATTAATATTAATATCCATCCAAGCGCCGCTAATAAAACCCCGACCATTAATCGCATTGCTCCTTTCTTTTCTTCTTTCCAAGACTGTACAGAGCTGAGTTTTGTACCAGTGGCCACCATGATAAGTATGATTATTAACGGGGTTACAAATAGTAGATTATATAAAACCATCAACATTAGGGCTGTGAAATTGAAATCTATTCTTAATATCGTAATTATTGCTAGATACGGCGCTCCTGTACAGGGTAGTTCTACTGCTGCCACAAAGGCGCCGAGTAGCATTACGCTGGCAACCGTCGTGGCTCCACCGCTCATTTTTTGAATCTTACTAACAAAGCGTTTTGGTATATGAAGGCTGGGGCCCTTGCCATACCAGAAGTAATCTTTAATTTCGAGTATACCCGCTACTATTACCAAGAGGGCTACTGCAATACTAATGTATTCTGCAATAACAATGGGGACTTCGCTAAAAAAGTACACTAAACCAAGTCCGGCAAGTAAATAAGTGGCAAAAATGGCAAATATGTATGAGCCACCTAATAACAATAATCTTTTGGTACTTTTGCCAGTGCCCAGTACTACAGAAACCATTAAAATTAATACTCCTATAGCACAAGGGTTGATAGAATCTATAAGAGCGGATGTAACTACTAAGCCGAGAGTTGGCAGGTCAATCATTACTATTCTCCGCAACTTCACGAATATTACAAACCTGTTTTTTATCGGGTTTGACACCAAAATCTAGGCATCTGTCTACATCTTTAACGCCATATTGTTCACAGAGTTTGTTGGTTTTTTCTTTCGGTGTATCAAATTCAATAATTACACAATCTGAAGGAGGCCCTAGTGATGATTCTTCACTCATGATGTATTCAGATGGATTTGATAGTTTTCGTTGGTAGTAGGTGTTATTGGCGGTATTAAATTTGTATACAAAAGTCTGTAGCTCGGCAGGTGAATCATTACATTTTTGTGAATTTGTAAACTGTGCAACTGGCCCTTCTGTACTATGAATTATATATTCTTTCAGCATTTCGGAGCTCATTGTGCCTTGTTGATCTCCGTCTAGTTTATCTCCTTGAGTTATCCATGTAGTTTCTTCAATAGATAGCGGAATGCCAACAGATGATTTACTGATATTCCCACCAGTTACACGCATAAATTTTTCTAGCGAAGCATCTACGCGTTTTTCCATAACACTGCCTTCTAGATGAATGTATTTATCATTATGTTCATGATAGGTACTAGTGCCCACTTTGTTAGAGAGTGCTCCAGATGGATTTCGGAGCTCTAGCTCTGTTCCGCAGGCCCAAAGCTCTATCCCTGCGTGCCAATGAACCGGGCCCCCAGATTCAGACTTTGTATTAACAAAAATGGTACTTATAATCATAAATAGGGTTGGTATGATTAACGTGGCGCTAAGCAAACCAAATAACCACGGCTTAAGCTTAGGTGCTCTATCTCTCAGAATTATAGAAGCAATTACTAGAAAAACTAATAATAGCGCTGCCACTAGTACAATTTGTTTAGACTGAGATGCAATTTGTAGTTCTAGGTCTGCACTTGTCATATTTTGTTTTTCTGTTTCATTAATTTAACTAATATTAGTGTAACATAAGAAGTATAATGAGCAATAATATAGCAGGCTGGTATCAACAAAGCGTAGAAGATACATATAATAAGTTGAATACATCAAGATCCGGGTTAACTGACGAGGATGCTGGTGCTAGGTTATCAGAATATGGGTTAAATCAATTGCCTTCCGGGAGGCGCGTATCGCCATTACAGATTTTTATTAATCAATTCAAAGATGTATTAATAATAGTCTTGCTTGTTGCTGCATCAGTGTCCATGGGACTTAGTTTACTTGAGGAAAAACGTGTAGGAACCGAATCGTTGTTAATCTATGGAATAGTGCTTGCTATAGCGATTATTGGATTTTTGAATGAATATCGGGCTGAAAAAACAGTTGAATCTTTAAAGAATCTACTTTCTTTTAAGGTTAAGGTTCGACGTTCGGGGCATGTTTTAGAGATTGATGCCACCGATGTGGTACCAGGAGATGTTGCACTACTAGAAGATGGGCAAAAGATTTCAGCAGATATCAGATTAATTAGCACTCAAGAGCTGAGGGTTAACGAAGCCAGCTTAACCGGCGAGTCGACGGTGAGCAGTAAGTCTGTGGATACTATTGATAAAACAGTTGCGCTTGGTGATCAGTCAAACATGGTATTTAGTGGGACATTCGTGGCAAGTGGGACTGCGGAAGGTGTTGTTGTTGCTACTGGTGTAGATACCGAACTTGGCAAAATTGCCACATTGGTTGAAGGGGTAGAGTCTGAGCCAACTCCAATGCAACGTAAATTAGATGCTTTGGGTAAAAAGCTCGGTTTTATTGTTTTAATTTTATGTGTAGTTGTTTTTATTGCAGTTTTACTTTTTGACAAGAATCTAACTGGCAGTACTTTTTCTAGATTAGTTTTTGCATTTACCGCTGCAGTAGCCCTGGCCGTAGCGGCAATTCCAGAAGGCTTGGCATTTGTGGTGCGAATTAGCTTGGCACTTGGTGCAAGACGTATGGCTAAAAAGAATGCACTAGTGCGTAAGCTTTCTGCCGTAGAAGCTCTGGGGAGTACAGATGTTATTTGTTCTGACAAAACCGGTACATTAACTAAAGGTGAAATGACTGTAAGAAATTTGTGGATTGGTGGCAACATATACGGACTTACAGGCGAAGGCTATTCAAGTAATGGTGAACTGCAGTCAAATGAGGGTAAGAAGGTTGAATGCTCAGAAGATGTAGAGATGCTTTTGACGTTAGGGTTGCTGTGCAATAATTCTCACTTAAAAGATGAAGCTGTTATTGGAGATCCAACAGAGGGCTGTTTGCTGGTCGGTGCGGCAAAAATAGGGCTAGATTATTATGTGGTTCAAGATAACCTGCCTCGTATAAAAGAGTTTCCGTTTAATTCTGATCGTAAAATGATGAGCACAATTCATCAAGATGAAAAGAAGTTGCTGATAGCTGTCAAAGGTGCACCAGATATTGTTTTGGCGCACGCAACAAAAATATTAGTTAACGGCAAAATCTTGCCATTAACTGAAGAGCGTCGCATGGCAGTGGTTGAGCAAAATAGTAAATTTGCTAAAAATGCACTCAGGGTACTAGCTTTTGCCATGAAAGAATCAGACAATCTGCCAGATAAAGACAAAGATGCAGAGAATGATTTAATTTTTGTAGGCTTGCAAGCGATGATAGATCCTCCACGTAAAGAGGTGGCAGATGTTATTAAGCGTGTGACTAAAGAGGCGGGCATGAGGGTAGTTATGATAACGGGTGATCATATTGATACGGCTAGTGCGATTGCAGAAGAACTTGGAATAGCCGGAGGGGCCCTATCTGGAATTGAGCTAGATCAATTAAGCCAAGAGGAGTTTGAAGAAAAGGTTAAGCAAGTTAGCATTTACGCTAGGGTTAATCCTGAGCATAAAATTCGCATCATCCAGGCCTTAAAAAAGCACGGTCATCAGGTTGCGATGACTGGCGACGGAGTGAACGATGCCCCAGCCATAAAAGCAGCCGATATTGGTATCGCCATGGGCGTTACTGGCACTGATGCCACCAAAGAGGCAGCAGATTTAATACTTTTAGATGATCAGTTCTTAACAATAATTTCAGCTATAGAAGAAGGCAGAGGAATATACGATAATGTTAGAAAATTTGTAAACTTTCTTCTTTCGGCAAATATTGCAGAAGTTATAACTATTTTGGCGGGTATTATATTCATGCGTAAATTACTTCTTTCGCCTTCACAAATCTTATTTATAAATATCGTAACCGATGGATTACCGGCTATCGCCTTGGGTTCTGACCCAGCGGCGCGGAATATAATGAAACATCTACCTAAAAAATATCAACAGTCAATTATTAATATCAGAACATGGATAGAAATCATCGTCTTCGGCATATTGATGACCGTAGCATTGTTGGTTCTTTATAATAATGCAGACGCTAAAACTTCAATTGCCGTAGTGTTTACTGGTATGGTAGTTTTTGAGCTTGTACGATTGATAGATATACGCACAGATTATGATATAAAATGGTTCTCTAACCCACTCTTAACTGTCTCGATAATACTTTCATTGCTTTTACAGCTTGCGGTACTTCATATTTCGAGCCTAGCTAAATTGTTTGAGGTTAATCCAATTACCGCTTTGCAGTGGGCTATGATTGCAGGAATGTCTGTGACATTGGTTGTAATTATGAAACTGCTCAATAAGCCCCTAGATCTAATGAGCAAAGAGAATTAAAAACAGATACTTGACAAAATATAAAGCTTATGCTAATATGTAATAGTTGTTATAAAAATAAACAACAAAAACAAAAAAATAAAGGAGCAGAAGTCAAATGACAAAGCCCAAAAAAATCAATGTTAAATACATTGCAAGTGACAAGCCCGTCAAGAAAGATGATAAAAGTGTGCTTGATGCTGTTAAGCAAAAACAACTAGCATCTGACGGCGATGAGTGTCCGTTTTGTTAGGCAAGACCTAGCATAACAGATAAAAATCTGTTACTATAAGATCGCATTTTGAGTAATCATTATGCGATCTTTTTGTTAAGAGCACATCTTAATATAATTCGGCGCGGGCTTATCTGCGTCGTTTTGGCAGCGTAGCTCAGTTGGTTAGAGCGTAGGACTCATAAGCCTAAGGTCACTGGTTCAATTCCAGTCGCTGCTACCAAGAAAAGTTGATCACGAAAGTGGTCATTTTTTCTTGGTAATAATGAACTAGAAATTGAACCAGTGGCGAGTGAGCAAAGCGAACGGATGGTCGTGTAGTGGAAGCACGCGCAGAAGTTTACTTCGAGCATGGTGAAACGGAGAAGCGAAGCGCTATTCCAGTCGCTGCTACCATGTGAACACCCGACAATTGTCGGGTTTTTGCATGGTTACTGATTGGTGTTGAATCAGTGGCCAAGTGAGCAAAGTGAATGTTTAGTTGTAAAGCGGAATTATACGCAGAAAGTTCATTCGAGTATGATGAAGTGAAGAGGCGAAGCGCTATTTTAGTCGCTGCTACCGTACCATTCGATTCATTTCATTCGCTCATGGTAAGCCGTGGGCGTTTTGATTTCTGGTATTTTGTGATATCATTAAATCCTAGTATGAGTAACCTACTAGATTCAAAAGCCAACAGAGTCAATGACTCTATTTTTTTCCTCAATAAAAACATAGTTGAACAAGCATTATATAGATCACAGCCGTTATTTCATTACACTCAGCAAAAACCACCATCTGTGAGCGAGGTGCTTGCGGTGCAAATTACTGAACCAGAGGTATTAAATTTGGCTTCAAAAACAGAATTGGTATTGTCTCCAGCGGTAAGTGACAGTGAATCTTGGAGAGAGCTTTATAGCAGCCTGCTTAATCGTTCGAATGTACTTATGATAACTAAGTATGTAAATTGTGTTCCAGATGATGTTGATGTTGCAAGGGGGTGGTCTCTAGGTTTTATTTCTGAAGATGATTCTGAACAACTAAAGTTACAAACGCCCCATTTTACAAAAGTAGCTACATATTTATCAGCTCAACTTTCAAGAATCATAAATAGTGAATTACCGCTTGATTTCAAAAGAGGTGAGGCAACTATTCTTGATGAGGAGACTAAAATAAGTGATGGAATGCCAATTCCTAGGCTTGTGCCAGCAAATGCTGTAGGATTTTGGAATAATAGGCTTTCTGTTGTGCATATCGGTGCGCATGGTAAAAGATCACTTGGAATAATATAGTATTCAGGTTAATGTAGGGTTCATAATGAAGCAACATATTTACATAGTAGCTGTAAGTGGTGGAGTTGACTCCGTAGTTCTATTAAATATGCTTATTAATAATAGATTGCCAAACCACCAGTTACTAACCACTGGTAATCAATTTATTGTTGCTCATTTTGATCATGGTATTCGGGAAGAGTCGGGTGGGGATGCTGACTTTGTTAAGGTGTTAGCCGGAGAATATGGTTTAGTGTTTGAGCTTGGACGAGCAAATTTAGGCAGTGAGACTAGTGAGGCTAAAGCTCGAGAGGTTAGATATAATTTTTTGCGAAAATGTTGCAAAAAATATATGGCAGCCGGAATCATCACCGCACATCATCAAGATGATCAACTTGAAACGGCAATCATTAATTTGATTCGTGGAACAGGCTGGCGCGGACTGGCTTCTTTACAGGATGTCTCAAAACTAAAATCGTACTACTTGGAGCAAGATGATTGTAAATTGTTTCGCCCGTTTCTTAATATTACAAAACAAGCCATCCTGGATTATGCTGATGAAAATAATCTTAAATGGAAAGAAGATAGCACTAATGCTGATATAAAATATTTGCGTAATTACGTACGATGCAAATTACTGCCGACTATGACAAATATAAATCCGGATGCACAAAATAAGCTTCGAGATATCATTAAAACTACAGCAGAACTTAAGCTTAAAATTGCGACGGAATTGCAAAATATTTCCACTAATTCACGGCTAGATCGTTACAATTTTATAATGTGGCCAGATAGCGTCGCTAAAGAGGTAATTTACCAACAATTAGTTCAGCTTGATCCTGATTGGCATCCTTCTAGTTTACAGATAACTCGCGCTCTTCACTTTATAAAGACGGCTTTACCGGGCAAGCAACTTGAAATTAGTGAAAATCTGAGTCTGTATTCTCAACTCAGAAGTGTACAGTTCAAAAAGGCTTGAATTTATGTTAAAGTAACCTAGTATAAAAAGGAGAATTCGTGAACCCAAGTAAGCCAAAAAATTCAATGCCGAATAAAAATACTATGAAGACGATTGGCTTTGTCATATTCATTGGTTTAATAGTTGCTTTTATTTGGGCAACATCAACTTTGAGTGGAGCGGAATTTAAAAAAGACCAACTTAGTTATTCAGAGTTAAATTCTAAAGTAAATTCAGGCAAAGTGGAAAGTATTACGGAAGTTGGTGGTGAGCTAAAGGTAACTTTGAAAGAATCACTTTCGCGTGACGGGCAAGATTTAGGTAAGAAATTCGTTGTCACTAGGCCTAGTTCTGAGCTTAGAGATGATCAGAAGATCGATATTAGCAAAGTAAAATATGAAACAAAGGCGCCATCTACAACTGGTGATACCTTAGGTTTTTGGGCATCAATTTTTGTTCCTGCACTGCTTGTTCTAGGATTCTTTTTCTTGATGATGCGACAGGCTCAGGGCCAGAATAATCAAGCATTAAGCTTCGGAAAAAGTAAAGCAAGAATTGCTGGTTCGGATAAAGCGAAAGTTGTCTTTAAAGATGTGGCTGGTAACGAGGAGGCTAAACAAGACCTGCAAGAAGTCGTAGAGTTTTTGAAGTTTCCAAAGAAGTTTGAGGCCGTAGGCGCCAAGATCCCTAAAGGGGTGTTGCTGGTTGGTTCGCCCGGTACGGGTAAGACTTTGATGGCTAAGGCCGTGGCAGGTGAAGCTGGTGTGCCGTTCTTCAGCATCTCGGGGTCGGAGTTTGTAGAGATGTTTGTTGGTGTTGGTGCATCTAGGGTGCGTGATTTGTTTGCCAAGGCCAAGAAGAATGCTCCATGCATCATCTTTATAGATGAAATTGATGCTGTCGGTCGCCGGCGTGGTTCTGGTATGGGCGGTGGTCATGATGAGCGCGAACAAACTCTAAACCAAATTCTTGTTGAGATGGATGGTTTCGAGAGTGGTGTAAACGTGATTGTGCTAGCCGCCACAAACCGTGCAGACGTCCTGGACCCAGCACTGCTTCGACCTGGTCGCTTTGACCGTAGAGTCAACATCCCTCTTCCAGAAAGAAAAGACAGAGAAGCAATTTTAGGGGTACATTTTAAAAATAAGCCGTTGGATAAATCAGTTGATTTAACTGCCTTGTCTAAGAAGACAACTGGAATGGCCGGAGCTGATCTTGCGAATCTTGCAAATGAATCGGCCATTATTGCCGCACGTTCTAATAGAAAAGTGATTCATAATTCTGATATTGTTGAAGCATTTGAAAGAGTGGCGATTGGGCCTGAGCGCAAAAACAAGGCAATGTCAGAAAAAGATCGCGAAATGACAGCCTATCACGAGGGTGGACACGCCCTAACTGGCCACGTACTACCAAATTCAGGCGGTCTGCATAAGGTAACTATTATCCCTAGGGGCGGAACCGGTGGCGTAACCTGGTTTTTAGATGAAGAAGATAAAAGTTATCATTCTATTAACGAATATAAAGATGTCTTAGTTAGGATTGTTGGCGGACGTGTAGCTGAAAAAGTTATTTACGGTAGTGACTGGGTTACAACAGGCGCAGGCAGTGATCTGCAAAAAGCAACTCAACTGGCCAGAGAGATGGTTATAGAACAAGGCATGGGAAAGAAACTACGTGATCAAGTTTTCCATGAAGATGAGGGTGGTATGATGCTGGATAGAATGGTCCATTCTAAGCCGTATTCAGAAAAAACTGCCGAGTTGATTGATAAAGAAGTCGAAGAATTAATTCAAGAGGCTACCGCCAGAGCTGAGAAAATTATTAAATCAAATCTTCCTGCGCTAGAAAAAATTAAAGACGAGCTTCTAGAAAAGGAGACTCTTGACGAAGCCGAGGCGCGGAAGGCACTAAAAGACGCCAAGGTATCACCAGATTTAATCCTCAAATAGAAATCAGACTAACGTATAGCCACGCCAAAAAATAATGAAGTTTTGGGTGATATACAAACAAAATAAAAGCTCAATTTTTGAGCGACACATATCTGTATATATCGTGAATGAGGAAGTATGGTTTTTGACAATATGTGCGTGGTCAAAAAGTAACATTTGGTTTTAAGATGGCTATAATAGTCTAAAATGCTCTATACTACTTGATGTATGGTAAAAAAGTTTCTAGTTCGAGCAAATCAAAAAGTCAGTTTTGGGTGGGCGGCTACTCTTTTGGCGGGCTCAAGTATGGTTGCTCAAGTTCTCGGTTTACTACGTGAGCGATTTCTGGCAGGTGGATTCGGTGCTAAGAGCGCCGAAGTTGCTGCATATAAAGTTGCATTTACAGTGCCAGATTTTATGTTTTTTATTCTCATCTCCGGAGCGTTAGCAGTTACATTTATACCAGTTTTCAACCAAAGATATCTGAATGGTAATAAAAAATCAGCCTGGGAACTCAGCTCTAGCTTGATGAATCTTTTTGCAATAATTACATTTTTTGTAAGCGTATTAATTATTATTTTTGCGCCATTTTTAGTTAAATATTTAGTTGCTCCTGGATTAGATGAGCATACTACTTTTTTGGCCGTCTCAATGATGCGGATAATAGCTGTTAATCCACTTTTGTTTTCTATTAGTTCGGTATTTGCCTCTATGCAGCAAGCGGTTGGAAGGTTCTTTTTTGTCAGCCTTGCGCCATCTTTCTATAATTTAAGTATCATTTTTGGAATCGTATTCTTGGCTCCTCGATTTGGAATAATGGGCGTGGCAATCGGTGTCGTTATCGGTTCAATTGTGCAGTTGCTGGTTAGCGCAGTTGGGTTAGTGGGGCTCGGGTTTAATTATAGTTCATTCATAAACTGGAAGAATAAAGGGTTCAGGCAAGTATTGAAGATGTTGCCGGTTAGGTCTTTAGATCAAGGTATTGATTACTTTCAGAATATGGTCGAGATTAATTTAGCCTCCCGGATCTCTGTTGGCGCCATAGGTGCATACAGTTACGGGTATATATTACATAACGTTCCGATTACTTTAATTGGAGTCGCACTCTCGACAGCGGCTTTTCCTCAAATGACCAAAAGGTTGGCACAGAATAGGCCTGATCTTTTTACTAAAGAATTACTAGGATTATTAAGACTGGTTATTTGGCTAGCCTTGCCGGCAATCACTGTCACTTTCTTGATGCGAGGATATCTTGTGCGTATCTTGGTGGGTAGTGGTGATAGTGAGATTGCTGCAATTTTAGGTATATTTGCGTGGGCAATTTGTTTTAGGGCAATATATCATGTTTTGTCTCGTGGATTTTATGCTCAACAAGATATAAAAACACCACTTTATGTTTCATTATTTGCTATAACTTTAAATATTGTATTAGCGGTAATTCTAGCCAATCCGAATGCACACGGCGTTCTCGGCCTTCCGTTGGCCCAAGTTATTGTAGCTTTTGTGGAGGTTGTTGTTTTAACAATAATTATGATTAAACGATTTCCAGGCATGCTGGACAGGGTTTTCTTTGGTGCACTCTGGAGGATGCTTTCAGCATTTGGCATAACCTTCTGGGTGACATGGCTGCTTAGAAGAGAGTTTTTTGAGCTCGGCGCGTATGATAGGGGCTTTTTTGCAATTATTCCAAAACTGGGAATCCTGGGCCTAGTTGTTATGCTTGTATATATAATTATTTCGTGGCTCTTTCAATTGGAGGAAGTCGAGCCAATTATCGCTAAAATTCGTACGATCATATTCAAGCCAATTCGTATTCAATAGAGCTCTAAAATCTTCATTTTAAAAGTTTTTGTTTTGAGCATACACCACCTCTGTTATAATGTATAAATAATGAATCAAGACCACATTAGAAACTTTTGTATTATTGCCCATATTGACCACGGCAAATCAACGCTTGCCGATAGGTTGCTGGAAATTACCGAAACTGTTCAAAAGCGAGATATGAAATCTCAGCTGCTTGATGGCATGGATTTAGAGCGCGAAAAAGGTATAACTATTAAACTGACCCCAGTTCAAATGCAGCACAATGGTTATCAGCTGAATCTGATTGATACACCCGGCCATGTAGATTTTAGCTATGAGGTCTCGCGAAGCCTCGAGGCCTGTGAGGGCGCTATTTTGGTGGTTGATGCCAGCCAAGGCATCCAGGCACAGACGCTTGCAAACGTGTATCTTGCAATGGCAGCGGATCTCACTATTATCCCAGTGCTAAATAAAATTGATTTACCGGCAGCCGATGTTCCGCGCGTGACAGCAGAGGTAGTGAGCCTGCTTGGCTGTGACCCATCAGAAATATTACACATCTCTGCTAAGACAGGCGAGGGAGTTGAAGAAGTTTTGGAGTCGGTTATAGAAAAAGTTGATTCACCGAAAGGTGTGGTTGATAGCCCGTCACGAGCACTCATCTTCGACAGCTATTACGACGATTACCGTGGTGTAATTTTGTATGTAAGAATGATTGACGGCAGTATCTCAAAGGCTTCAGAAATTACCATGATGGGAACTGGCAGCCGTGGCTTGGCCCTTGAAGTTGGGCATCTAAATCCTGCTATGAGTGCCGACCAAAAACTAAGTACTGGTGAAATTGGTTATATTGTAACCAATCTAAAATCAACACGTGAGGCAAAGGTTGGTGATACAATTACCCTTTCTCAAAATCCTGCAAAAGAGGCACTACCTGGGTATAAAGAGGTCAAACCTTTTGTTTATGCCGGTATTTTTCCGGAGAGTAACGAATACTACAATGAGCTAAAAGAGGCGATAGAAAAACTTTCACTCAGTGATTCTGCCTTACAATACGAACCAGAAAATTCTCCTGTTTTAGGGTTTGGTGTACGTGTAGGATTTTTGGGATTACTCCATATGGAGATTGTTCGAGAGCGTTTAGAGCGTGAATATAACTTAAGTCTAATTGTTACAAACCCAAGTACCGATTATCACATTGTGCTTACCAGCAAAGAAGAGTTAGATATTAAGTCTGCCAGTGATTTGCCCGATCCAGCTAAGATAGAATCTATTGCTGAACCGTGGATTAACGGAGAAATTGTAGTGCCGAAAGATTATGTCGGGGCTGTAATTCAGCTAATTTCTAGTAAGCGTGGAATTCAAAAAGGGTTAAGTTTTGTCGATGCCCAGTTAGCGTTAGTGACCTTCGAGGCGCCATTAGCAAACTTACTTACCGATTTTTATGATCAACTCAAAAGTGTAACTAGTGGTTATGGTTCATTTAATTATGAACTGGGTAATTATAGGGTTGAAGACTTGGTACGAGTAGATTTTTATGTTGCCGGCGAGATAGTAGGCGCACTTTCTGTAATGGCGCATCGCTCTGAGGCAGAAGCCCTTGGCAGAGAAACTACCGCCAAACTAAAAGAAGTTATTCCACGGCAAAACTTTAAGGTTGCTTTGCAGGCGGCTATTGGAGGCAGGTTTATCGCCCGTGAGGACATCTCTGCCTTCAGAAAAGATGTAACCTCAGGTTTATACGGTGGCGATGTGTCACGCAAAAAGAAGGTTCTTGCCAAACAGAAAAAAGGTAAAGAACGCCTAAAGCGATTTGGTAAAGTTGATATCCCGGCAAGCCTTCACCGTGATGCTAAAACGCGACTAACAGATAAAGCTAGTCAAGAGCATTGACAACAAAGAGGTTTAGCCCAAGTATTTTTCTGCGGATACGTCATGGTCAGATGCCTTCCTAGAATGGTCAAAGTCGTTCGAATAAGTTGTGGAATTCATTAACTGTTCTGATCCATTTAAAATCCTAAATTTTACGCCAGACTTAACTATATCGTCCTGTGTAGTAGGGATATCAGTTTGCCAATCATCTAATGCAAGTTCACAGACTAATGGGGCTGACATATCGCACATTGGCGGATTTGATGTGCTTACACCAAGTGTAGACTGCTGCTTGTCAGATGAAGTCATTCACATAGATATTCATGCTCCACTTTGCAAATCTCCTACTCGGTCATTCCAGCAAGATCGTCATCTTTATAGTGGATTTCCCATGCACACCAAATTGATCTATCAGGTGGTTTGGAAGTGTTAGGTCACAATGGCTTACGGCCTTGCAATAATTACCGTTCTCCATTTGGACTTTCTCGAAGTTTAGGATTGGTTTTGCTTCATAAATATTAACTGTTTTCATGCGTATATTACTAACAAACTAGACTAGACCTAGTCATATTAATATTCTATCGTTATTGCTCAATTAATCATCAGGCATACTATCGTTGGCGTTGATGACGTAGACTACATTCACTATTCATACCCATAGCCGTCACCAGAATTAGGCGAACCCATACCAACATTCATGTATATGTATGCATAGCCGTCACCCGAATTCGCCATGTTAACTCCAGCTCACAGCATGAGCTATTATTCTTGCCGACCAGACACTTAATTGAGCATTGTTTGCGATTGTATTTTTAATATACAGCGTCCCGGAGCTTGCTCCTGGTGCAAGGTTTCAATATTAACAGCGTTTGCATAGGCGATATTATCTGTCGATACCTGAAGCTGGCCAATTAAACTTGGGGAGGCATCCGTAGGTGCGTCAAGACTTACTGTAATATTCGTAGCCGTTTGAGTGGAGCTGTTGTTAACTACCTTAAATTGCTTTGTTGAATTGGCTCGTTGAGCAATATTCCCAAAGTCAAGTTGAGCAGCCATATCTTCGCCTGTAGTGGTCACTCCGTCGCTAGTGGTGCTGGTATTTGTCATGTCAACTACCCTAAGTCTGTTAGGGCTTGCGGTTGGTGTAGTAGATCCGTAAAGATGGATATTGCGAATATCCAAGTTTCCAGACCCGCCATTATACTGAATCCTGACTGAGGTCATACTTGCAACTACTGCAGAGCTTATGTTGACTCTGGCCTGGATTTTATCGGCAGTATTATATAGCACTGGTCCAGTAACTGTACTCCAAGTACCATCTAATCCAGTCGTTGAGTCAGTACTATATTCTACTGCCCCCATTTTCTGCATATTTAAAAACATCCCCGCAAGTGATCTTTGCTCTGGGAATAGAAAAGCAATATACTGGATAGTGAATCCCACCAACCCGGATTACTTTGGTCGTGGTTTAGAGTGGCCATGTCGCCATTGCTAAGTGTTGATATTGCACCACCAGAAATTCCATACTTTACAACGGTAGTACCATCTACATCATATGCGAACCTATAACCTGGTACATCTGGGTAACTTCCTGCCATAGATTAATGCCTCCTCATACTATCTAGTTTGTAGCCTTAATTGTGCGGTTACGCCGGCGGCAACGTTATCACCAAAGCCATCACCACCCGGGTTTGTAACACAAAACCTAATATAATGCCCAGCATTCAGATTAGTAGTAATAATTGTTCCACTGGTACCAACGTATTGCCCAAGCGGTATAGTTGGCTTTGTAGAAAATATCGAGGTAAATCCACTTGAGGGGTCGGTGGTAATTTGAATATCAAACTCTGCGGCACTTGCCGGTGGTTGCTTGGCATTTACATCAAAAGCAATTACGGTGGCATTGGCGTCTAGCCTATAAATAGGGCCTTGGCCATCGCCGGTAGTAATATCATCGTTAAAGTACCAGCCAAAGGTCCGAGGCATTGCCTGCCATGAGGCGGAATTATTGCTGAGCGCTCTTAAAAACTGACCGGTACTTGGGGCACTGGCAGAAATTGTCGAAACTGTTGTCGAGGTATTTTTTAGCCCAGCAGAGGAGGTAACTGTTGGGTTTGTTGCCGTACCAGCCAAGTCTCCTGTTAATTGAACAATACCTTTAGTCGTGGTGGTAGCATCTGGCGCGGTGCCACTAGCAATTTGGTTGTCCACATACTCCTTGGTAGCCTTTTGGGTGGCTATTCTAGAATCACTGTTGTTTGCTAGGGTGTTATCTGTATCTAGCACACTATTTTGTATGGCGTTGACGATGCGGGTATCGTTACCAATTGCAACCGTTGAGCTTGATGTGCCAGTTGGTATGTTGCCTATCGGTATTGTTGCTGGTAATTGGGCGCTAGGTAATCTAGTGGTTCCATCAAGCTCTGCAACACCACTAGCTACACCTTTGGCGGTTATTGGAATATAAGATCCAGACTGGTTAGGTAGTTGAGAAACAGGAATAGTGCCAGCTCCGTCTAGGCTGGCGTAGCCATTAGCGACACCCTTGTTGGATGTACTCTCTTTAGCGTTCAAAGCTGTTTGTGTGGCGGTTGAGATCGGCTTGTTGGCATCGTTGGTGTTATCTACATTAGAAAGACCAACATCGGCCTTATCTATAACGACAATATTTTGCTTACCGTTGACGGATATCACGGGAGCACTTGGAACTGGCTTCCACGTACCATTTCCGACATTATCTGTCATCAAAACATAATCAACTACCGGCGAGCCACCAGTAATTTGGATACTCGGCATAATTAGCTTGCCAGTCATAGTATCGCCAGCTTTGTTTACTTTATTATTGAGAGCTGGTACGGTTGGCACATCGGCAGTTCCGCTAAGGTCGCCAGCAAGGCGAACCTTTCCTTTGGTACTTGCAGTTGCATCCGGTGCTCCAGAGGCCATCGCATCATCCACATACGCCTTAACGCTCTGTTGTGTCGGCACTTTGGTATCAGAATTGCTAACAAAATTATCTTCATCTAAAACCCAAGCATTTCCAGCTACATTGGTGTCTGCATTCATCGTAGCACCAGCGGCATTTACATTTGCTGAGTCTGTAACATCTGCTCCGGGTTCGATACCGGCAAGCTTAGAGATATCTGAAGCTGTGACAAATTTGTGTACAGTGCCTGTGTCATCTAAATCATCGGGGTTGATTACTACACCGCCAGTTTTTGTATTAACAGATAATACCGTATTAACCTGAGCTCCATCGGCCACATTTATGTGTGTCCTAAGGTTTGCGGCGTTAACCCCTAGCTGAATGCTTCCGTTACTCGATACTGGTGAGCCAGAGTCAATCTCGATCCCATCTGTACCAGTTAGACCAATAGAGGTTACAGTCCCGGCGTTAGAGGTAAAGCCGGCATCATTAGTTAAATCTGAAATATTAGCACCAGGTTGCAGCGCGGTTCCGGCTGTCGAAAGTGCTGAGTTTGCTGTGTTGAGAGCGGTTGTTATTTGAGGGGCTTTTTTCAGTGTTCCGTCTGAGTTTAATTCAATAGAAAGAAAGTCATTTAAAATACCGCCCCATGTTCCGGCGTCATCTCCGGGAATCGGGAGCCTAGGCATTGGCTACTACCTGGTATTTAAACATGTATGTAAACATAACGCTTAAGACTAATTTTAACAGATTGAACGTTTGATGTAAAAGGTGCTTAAGGTAGTATATATATAATGGTTATTAAGAATAGATTACTACATATTGTGAACGTAATGGCTCTGGGTATATTTATATCTATATTTATACCAAAAATTGTTTTGGCTCAGTCTGGTTACAATAAAGGTGTTTATGGTGATTGCGTGTATGGCCAGGAGTGTAACGATGATCAGTCACCGCCAACGACTGTTGTGCCGGTTGCACCCTCCGTTACAAATCCTACTCCCGGCAGGGTTATCGGTGTCAACTTATCAAATAATCAAATAATTAAAAGTGATAACTACACCGTAATTGTTACTCCAAATTTTTCTCCTGGCCAAATAGAAAACGTAGTCTTATTTGTTGATGATGTTGTTGTGGGTGAATCGAGCCATGCGAATAACAATAGATACTACATTCCTTGGGATAGTTTAGTAGACGGTATTGTGCAAGTGCGTGTTGAAGTGCGGCTTAAAGATGGGTTGGTAATTGTTCAGAATTTTATAATAAAAATTAAATTATCAAATAATCAAGTGCTTTCTCAGAATAATAGTCGTACATTCAATAGCTCTAAATCTGAAACTACAATAAAAAACGTTCCTATCATTGGAGGTGCGGTCAATAATTTGGTTCAATCTACTCCAACAGTGGTAGCATATGCCATACCATATGTGTTTTTGTCTATGCTCGGCTTTCTCGCGGCTTTGATGTTGTATCATGCCAAGGGCCAGTTAAGGTACATAGAGTTTTTGGTTGGATTACTAAAAAGAAGTAAGCAAATTGCAGATGAAAAAACGACATTTATTATGCTGGTGTCTCATCATTTAAGAACTCCAATAACTATCATCCAAGGGGCTGTTGAGCTGGCTATAATGAAGGATGCTTCAGACAAGAGTCTTGTTAGCGTGCAAGAAGCCGTGCATAGCATCCATCAATCTGGAGAAGCAATACTACAAGACATCAGTAATGATCAATACTTAAAGAATATAGAAGCACCTGATGTTTCCAAGCTTCGCCTAAAGTTGTATAGTTCGTGGCAGTTAGTATTACCAGTGATTCTTGGTTTTGGAGTTTTAGTACTCGCTAATTACTTATACATTGTATCCGATAAGGTTCAATTAATAATACCCAACATTATGTTGCAAGTCGTACTATTTACTGCCTTGTCAGTACTGCTTGTTAACTTATTCCAGAGAAGAAAACAGCGTATGATTGAACGAGGTAGGTTAATGCAGCTGAAAGATCATGAACTAGCATTAGACAAGGCCAGAAATCTCTTTATAAAACGGACTATTGCAGAAATCTCACCACTGATAGGATCGCTCAAAGATGGCATAACAGTAGTTAAGGATTCAAGAGTAATTAAGATGATAAAGCCGCCTGTCGGAAATCTTGAAAAATTAGCAGAAAGGCTAGAGTTTGTCTCGGAGCTAGAGCATGGTAAAGTCATGAACTCATTGACTGACTTTGATTTCAAGGATATTTTTGAAAATTCTATCCAGCACTTAAGTGATGCCATAAATCAGAAGGGCCTTCGTGTTACATTGCCAACCGATAGGGTGTCGGTCACTCAGAACAAAGCACTTTCTAGTAGTGTGATGCAGATGTTGTGCGCTAATGCAGTTCAATATTCAAGCATCAATGGTAGTATTGAAGTAAAGTTAGGCAAGGTTAATAATGGTAACGTCATAATCAACTTGTCAAATGAGGGTGAAGGTATACCAAAAGAAAAGCTAAGCTATTTATTCAAGCCTTTTTCTCATCCAGGAAGTGTCGAAATTTTTTCTGAGCAAGGTATTGGTCTTAGCTTGTATTTATCTAGATTAATAATACGCTATTTAGGCGGTGAAGTTACCATTGATTCTATACCTAAAAAGCTTACGACTGTTTCAGTAGAACTACCGGTGGATGCTTCTAAGTTTCGCTAGGAGTCCTGCCCTGAAGTTGTTTAAGATCTTTAAGAATTTGCTCGCCGTGTCCTGCCGATTTAACTCTTCCATAGGTTTTAACAATCTCTCCTTCGGGGTTAATGATGAACGTTTTCCGAAGAATGCCTTCTCGCCCAAACATCTTTGGGCCCCATGCGCCGTAGTTTTCAATTGTCTCCCCGCTAGGGTCTGATAGCAGTGTAAAGTTTAGCTTATGCTTAGCTTTAAACTTGCGGTGACTGTCTTGATCATCTTTACTTATACCGACTACTTGCGCCCCAAGGCTAATCAGATCATCGTTACCATCTCGTAAGCTACAGGCTTCAACCGTACACGAGGGGGTGTCGTCTTTTGGATAAAAATATAAGATTAACCAAGATTCTTTAAAATCAGTGAGGGTCTTGATATTGCCATCTTGGTCTTTTAAAGAGAAATTTTTGGCTTTCATAAAGTTGATTATATCACTTAGAATGATTTATCGATCTCACCGAGTAAGTAAAATGACCCAGTAACTAGTATAGGCAAGTCATGCCGGAGGGCTTGCCTGAGTGCCAATGAGGGCTGTTTAATGATTTCAACATTTTCAATATTTAAATTTTTGGCTGCCTTATATAGTATTTCTGCTGATAGTGGTCGCTTCGGAACTTCAGGGTGATTTAAGAAGTATTCACATATAATTAAATTGTTGCAAATACCTAAAAGAGATTTTAATGAACTCTGATAGTCTTTGTGTTGACCCATGGCTAGTATTACGGTAATTGGTCCAATATTATCGCGTTTGATGCGCCCACAAAGTGCGGCAATTTTTTGTGGATTATGAGCACCATCCAATATGACCATACTATCGTTTATCGAGCGCTTTTCAAATCTGCCGGGTATATAAAGTTCGGAGATTGCTTTCTGAGCAAGTTGTTCATCAAAGAGCCAGCCATCACGTTCAGCAACATTCTTACATGCATTAAGAGCAATCAAAAAGTCATCAATTTCATAATTTCCTGTAGATTCCACCCATGATATCTTTGATCCATATTTGTCAGCTATCTTTGTAAAGGCCTGATTGACAGACTCTTTTTGCCTGAGTGCGGTTACATTAGATCCATTATTGATAATCTCCGCTTTTTCGGTTGCAATTTCTTGAAAAGTTGTTCCGAGTATTTCGGTGTGATCTAGCCCAATCTGTGTTAAAACACAATATTTTTGCGCACCGGATATTGTATTTGTTAAATCATGACGACCGCCAACAATGGTCTCGATAATTTTGTAATCTACCTCACTGCTTGCAGATAATAAAAAACTAATTGCAATAAGAATTTCTAGATAGCTATAAAATATACCACTGCTATTGGCTTGGCGTGCATGATTAATAACTAATTTACTAGCTTTTACATACTTTTTTTCTGGGGCGAACTGACCATTGATCTGTATTCTTTCACGAATATCGTAAACATGAGGCCCAACCATGAGCACGGTTTTCTTGCTGTGAGCACGTAGAATTGCGTCAATCATGTAGCAAACAGTTCCTTTTCCGCTAGTGCCAGCTACGTGTATAGTTTTGTGTGAATTCTGTGGATTACCCAGCTCGCTTAATAATTTTACGCCACGGTGAAATATACTAACATTATCGGTGGGTGTACGTTTTTCATTAATTTTAGGAAGTTCGCTCGTAAGGTAACGTGTGATTTCTTCTAGTGTATTGAGTTTTGTGTGTGAAATAATAATTCTCCTAGTCTAAATTGTACAGTATTGATTTTATAAGCATCTATAACATGATATTGGCGCTCATTGTCTATGAGTGCTAAAAATGATATACTACTACTTAAGTATGACAGATAGACAAATCGCTATTTTGAGCACAATAATAGAGCAATATGCAGAGGTTGCTGCACCTGTTGGTAGTGTACTCCTAGCAAGGCTATTTAATGTTTCAAGCGCCACCATCAGGAATGAAATGTCAGAACTCGAAAGATTAGGATACATTACACAGCCCCATACATCGGCCGGGCGCGTTCCAACCGATAAAGGCTATAGATATTATGTTAATAACTTGGCATCTGAAGATAGTAATAACGACGGGTACGATCGCAATAATAGAGCTATTGCAACTAGAGTTTCGGGGTCTGGCGAGCCATCACAGGCTATTAAATCTGCCGTAGATTCTTTGGTGCAATTAACACATAATCTTGGCTTAGCCACCATCGGTAATCAACTTTATGTTGCGGGCTATTCCAATCTATTTGGTCAGCCAGAGTTTCTAGATCCACTACAATCACGAGAGGTGGCGAGGCTATTAGATAATTTAGAGCCATGGCTAAGAGAGGCCGAGCCTAACGAAGCCTTAAATGTATATATTGGGCAAGAAAACCCCATAGGTCGTTCGGCTGGAGTGAGTTTAATAGTGAGTCGCTATAGAAGCCCATATTCAGACCATAGTTATATTGGTGTACTAGGATCAACTAGGCAAAGTTACCGGAGTGTCATGGGATTAGTTGAACAAACAGGGAGAACATTGGAGGCAGTATTATGAGCAAGGCAAAAAATAAGAAGCAGAAGATTGAAGATGTAAGCACTCAAGTGGCTGATGATCAGAGAGTGGTAGCTGGCGAGCTTGAGCTTGTAGCAGATTTACAAAGACTACAAGCAGAGTTTATAAATTACAAAAATAGAGTAGAAGCTGAAAAAGCGACTCTATCGCAATTTTCTAAAGCTCAAACTATTAAAGATTTATTGCCAGTTATAGACGATCTTGAGCGCGCACTATTACACCAACCCGAGGGTCTAAAAAATGATAAATGGGCATCTGGCGTTTTAAAAATTCATGATCGCCTGATAAAACAACTAGAAAAAATAGGTGTAACAAAAATTGACGCTCTGAATAAGCCGTTTGATCATAACTTACACGAAGCGGTTGAAGTGAGTGGTGAAGGTAGTGAACAGGTCGTTTCAGAGGTTTTGCAAAATGGCTATATGTTAGCTTCTCAGGTAATCAGGCATTCGGTAGTTAAAGTTGAGAATCGTTAATTTTTGTGCCTAGTTTAAAAAATAATTGTTCAGACTGCCCGATAAAAAACATTGAACCTGAAGGTTATAAATGCTATTCCGTAGATGCTAACAAAAGATTACAAAATGAGGTTGTGGCTGCAGTACTATTTCACGCTGGGATAGAATCTAATAAGGCATCCGAGACAGTCATTGATAAAATGGCAAAACAATGTGTCAACAAAATATTGAAAGATGAATGTGAATCGTATAGCTTAAAAAATAATAAGTTCGTATTCAAGTCTAAATGACTGTAGCTATGTGTTAAATATCACATTAATTTGATACTTATTGCTGTAGGCTGTAACTACTAAATTATTGGAGCAAATTGTGGAAGATAAAGAATCTATCCCTAAGGTTAATAAGATAAGTAATACTAAGGTTGCTATTGTTAGCGGGGAAGTCTCTTTGGTGGGCGCTATTAGAGAAAGTGTCGTGCCTCCTTCGCCTGAACCCAAAGAAGATTATTTTAGCGATTAGTAAATCTTTAATTATATAATTAGCACTCTTGACACTTGAGTGCTAATTTTAGTATGCTACAATAGTATTAGCACTCGATATGGGATATTGCTAAATCGATACAGCCAGTATCATATTAATTGAAAGTCATAATTAAAGGAGCGTAATAATGGGTAAGATAATCGGAATAGATTTAGGTACAACTAACTCAGCAGTTGCAGTTATGCAGGCTGGTAGTCCAACTATCATCACTAATGCAGAAGGCAATAGAACCACTCCTTCTGTAGTAGCTGTTAAAAAAGACAAAGGTGGCAAAGAAGAGCGTTTGGTCGGTGCTACGGCTAACCGTCAACGTGTGACTAACCCAGAAAATACTATTTTTGGCGTCAAACGTCTTATCGGTCGTAAATATTCGGACAAAGAAGTCCAAAAAGATATCGATATCATGCCATACAAGATTGTTAAAAAAGGCAATGGTGTTGGCGTGACAATGTCAGATAAAGATTATACGCCTGAAGAGGTATCAGCAATGATACTTAGTAAAATTAAGGCTGATGCAGAGGCTTTTCTTGGTGAAAAAGTGAATGAAGCTGTCATTACCGTTCCTGCATATTTTGACGATGCTCAGCGTCAGGCCACTAAAGATGCGGGTAAAATTGCTGGACTTGAAGTAAAGCGTATTATTAACGAGCCAACTGCCGCCGCTCTTGCCTATGGTTTAGACAAGAAAGATAAGAATGAAACTGTTGTAGTATTTGATCTTGGTGGTGGTACATTCGATGTTTCAGTACTAGAGCTTGGCGACGGAGTCTTTGAGGTAAAAAGTACTAATGGTGATACTCATCTCGGTGGTGAAGATTTTGATAATAAAATTGTTAATCATTTCTTGGATGAAATTAAAAAAGAGCACAGCAAAGACCTTCGTGAAAATGCTATGGCTATGCAACGACTTAAAGAAGAGGCTGAAAAAGCCAAAAAAGAACTTTCAACTGCTCAAACTGCAGAAATTAACTTACCCTTCTTAGACCAAGGTGAAGATGGTCCAATTAACTTTGAGTATAGCCTTACTCGTGCCAAGCTTGAAGATCTTGTTAAAGATTTTATCGAACGAACAGCTATTCCTTGCGAGAAAGCATTGAAAGACGCTAAGCTTACTGCTAAAGACATCGACGAAGTAATCTTGGTTGGCGGTATGACAAGAATGCCAGCAGTGATTGAAAAGGTGAAATCAATTTTTGGTAAAGATCCAATGCAGGGGGTTAACCCAGATGAGGTTGTAGCAGTTGGTGCTGCAATTCAGGGCGGCGTACTTGCTGGTGATGTGAAGGATGTGTTATTGCTTGATGTAACACCACTTTCGCTTGGTATCGAAACTATGGGTGCGGTTACAACTAAACTTATTGAACGAAATACTACAATCCCGACCAGCAAATCAGAAACATTTTCAACTGCTGCCGATAATCAACCTCAAGTTGAAATCCACGTACTTCAGGGTGAGCGTGAAATGAGTGCCGACAATAAGTCTTTAGGCAGATTTGTATTAGACGGTATTGCACCAGCTCCACGAGGTGTTCCACAGATTGAGGTGACATTTAACCTTGATGCCAACGGTATCTTAAACGTTACCGCAAAAGACAAGGGTACTGGCAAAGAGCAATCGATTACTATTCAGAACTCTGGAAATCTCAGCAAAGAAGATGTCGAAAAAGCTCAAAAAGATGCCGAGGCACATGCCGAAGAGGATAAGAAGAAGCGTGAAGCTGTAGAGTCTAAAAATATGCTAGACAGCGCAATTTATCAGGCAGAAAAAATGCCAGACGAGTTTAAGGATAAAATTTCTGATGAAGATAAAAAAGTTATCGAAGATGCGGTAGAAGAGGCAAAAAAGCATCAAGATTCAACCGATAAAGATGAAATTGAAGCTGCAACCAAAGCATTAAATGAGGCAATTATGCCAATCGGTGCCAAAATGTATGAAGCAGCATCAAAAGATGCAGAAGCGTCAACCGAAGCAGGAGAGAGCGAGGATAAAAGTTCCAAGGGTAAAAAACAAAATAAATCTAAAGCTGATGAAGCTGTAGAAGGTGAAGTTGTCGAAGACGACAAAAAACAGTAAACAACACCAGCTTTCAGGTTACAGACAAGGTAGAGGCTAAAAACCTCTACCTTAATTTATGCCCAACCCTGATGCCTGGCGAGGACAGTCCTCGCCACTCGCAGTCCTCGCCACTCGCAATTTTATCGATAGGTTGTTTTTGGGTTTGTGTGCTTCATCAGTTACAATAATATTATGGATATGTTAAAAAATCTTAAGTTTAAACAGGTATTTCCGTGGGTGTTGGTCGTTGGGGGTATTATTGGCTTACTAGCATCATCAATTTTAACAATTGAAAAAATGCACGTACTGGCAAACCCTGATTACCAACCTAGTTGCTCTATCAGTCCGGTTGTAGCATGCTCGCCCGTCATGAACTCTTGGCAGTCTAGTACATTCAAGTTCCCCAACATGTTTATCGGGCTTGCTGGCTTCGGTATGGTCTGGGCGGTTGGTATGATGCTCTTTGCTGGCGCAAAAAATCTTAAAAAATGGTTCTGGTGGTGTTTTCAAGCCGGCGCAACCTTTGGGGCTTTCTTTATAACATGGCTTCAGATTGCTTCTATTTATGATATTGGTAAGCTTTGTATTTATTGTATGGTTGTTTGGTCTGTAACTGTTCCAATATTCTGGACAACAACAGCATATAACTTGCAAGAAAATAATATAACTCTACCAAAAAAGATCAGTAACTTTCTTTCTAATAACTCAGGTAAAATGATAGCACTACACTATCTGTTAATAGTTGTGCTAATCTTCTTCGAATTTAAAGACTATTGGTACTCAATAATCTAAAAAAGTATTAGCACTCCTAAGCTTAAAGTGCTAAAATAATACTAATGGTACAACGAGATTATTACGAAGTTTTAGGTATTCAAAAAGACGCTTCAGCGGATGAGATCAAGAAGGCTTACAGAAAGTTAGCTGTAAAGCACCATCCAGATAAAGAGGGCGGTGATGAAGCGAAGTTTAAAGAGGCGACTGAAGCTTATGAAGTATTAAAAGACACTACGAAACGGCAACGATACGACCAGTTTGGCCATGCGGGTGTTGGCGGTGGTGCTTCTGGTGGAGGTAATCCTTTTGATGGATTTTCAGGATTTGGAGGCCAGGGTCAGAATATACACTTTGACTTCGGGGATATGGGTCTGGGGGATATATTCGGTAATTTTTTTGGCGGTGGAGGGCAACGGCGAAGCTCAGAAGATATGGGGCGTGATGTCCAGACAGAAATCAGCTTAACATTTGAAGAGGCTATCTTCGGTATAGAAAAAAGCCTGCACCTAACCATGAATGACGTGTGTACTCATTGTAAGGGCAATCGTGCTGAACCTGGATATGAATTAAAAACCTGTGATACTTGCAAGGGCTCTGGTCAAGTAGTTCAAAATATGCAAACTATTTTTGGTACTATTCAACAAGCTGCAATTTGCAAGAATTGTTCTGGAAGGGGCAAGGTGCCCGAGAAACCTTGTTCTGTCTGTAAGGGTGCTGGTATTGAAAAAACTAAACAAGAAATTAAAGTTAAAATACCAGCCGGCATAGATGATGGTGCTGTTATAAGGCTCAGAGAGCATGGTGAGGCTGTGGCTAATGGTAATAAGGGTGATTTGTATCTACAAATTAATGTAAGAGCCCATAAACATTTCACTAGAGAGGGTGATTTGATTCTTTCAAATCAACATATTGGCATGGTTGAAGCGGCTCTTGGTACTGAAATAGATGTCGACACAGTAGATGGCAGAGTTAAGATGAGGATCCCCGCCGGTACACAGAGCGGTACAGACTTTAAGCTCTCTAATCATGGCGTACCACACATTCGTGATAATAGTAGAGGTGCGCATATCGTCACAATTTTAGTAGATACCCCAACAAACCTTAGCAAAGAACAAAAGTCTATTCTCGAAGGCCTAAAGACAGTCAAAAAACGTGGATTCTTTAAGTAAGGCGGTGTTACTTGGTCTGAGTCTTGTGCAAAAACAAGACCTACTCTCTGCAAATATTTATTTCTGTATACAACAAAGAAACACAGAGCCAAACTATTTATAGGCCATAATTGAAAAAACCACCTATTTGGTGGTTTTTTCAAGGTAGCTATATTTACTTTATGATTTCAATATCGCCAATTAATGGAAGCTTTTCCATCTTGCCATTCGCAGCATTTAAAATGCCCATAATAGCAAAGACAAATGAAGCAATTCCTCCAAAGAATCCAACGGCCCAACCCAGTACAGGTATTAGCCATACAAATCCAAGTGCTGCTTCTGCGATAAATAATACTGCACCTTGGTTAGCATGAAACTTAGCAAATTTTGATTTTGGTGCCACCAGCAGTGGTACAATAAACAAGATGCCAATATAGGCTAAAATACCATATATTTTATTCTCCTCCACATCTTTATTGTTATTAACTTCTTTTTTTGGTGCCTCTTTAGCTTCTGCCATAATATTCCTCATTTACTTTAGTAATACCCCAATAATGCCAAATAACCACAAAAAATACAACAAAAACCATAATTTATGGTAGACTGAACTATAATTTTAGAGAATAAAACATTAATAATGCAAGATAACGCCACGCCCAACTTACTGACCGATAAGAGTTCAAATATTAGCGCTATAATCCAACGTATGATTAAAAGTGGCTTTAGTCACGAACACTTTTGGATCAATGAGGAGTCTTACTCTAGGTTCACCAGGCCGGGTTATAAAACATGGCTAACACGAAACTCACGTCTTTCGTATCCTATGATTAATGCTACGGTGTCATATATTTGTAAAAATAAACATATAACTTATGAATATGCGAAGAAATTTGGAGTTCAAGTTCCATACACTAAATACGTCACCCCTGAAGCCCGTATAAATACAAAAGAACAAGAAGAGCTTTTGTCACGCCATAAAAGGCTAGTCGTCAAGCCGTCGGATTCGGCTCAGTCGAGAGGGTTGACGCTTGATATTGCAACAATGGATGGCTTGAAGGGTGCGTTATTGTATGCCCACGAATATTCACGAGAAGTATTAATTCAAGAACAGGTATACGGCGAAGAGGCTCGTTTCATCATTTTCGAAGGCAAAACAAAGGCCGTTTTACTGCGTCAAACCCCGAGGTTAGTTGGAGACGGCAAAAGTACAGTACGTCAATTATTTGATATAGAAAATACAAATAGAAAAAATATTGTGAAATCAGTGGTTCCGTATCCAGTATTGTCATCATACATGATTGAAAATTATGACCCAAGTTATATTCCACACAACAAAGAGGTTTTGGAATTAAGTAGGTCAACTTTAATCAGTGGCGGTGCTTCGGTTTATAACATTATCAATAAAATAGATTCATCGTATATACAAATTGCAGAAACATTAACTCAGTATCTGGGCGTTGATTTTATAGCGATAGACCTGATGATGAAAGACTATAGGGCTAAGGCAAGTAAAAATAATTATGTACTAGTTGAATTCAATGAACTACCTTCGCTTAAATTTTGTAGTAGCTGTCGTGATGGTAATAATTACAATATCCTGGAAGATCTTATACCACTTGTAGAGAGATCTCTAAAATATTGACAAAATACCAATAAACGTTCTATAATAACCTCATGTCAAATACAGGCGAAAAAAATACAAGTCATGAACAGTTGGATTATAAAAAAGCAATCGCTCTGCAAACTTATGAGTATTTTGAAGGCGGGCCCGATCAAAAGACTGCTATCGCTAATTTTATTGATAAAAAGTCAAAAAATTTAGATCTAAAATATCCATCGCTGGAATCTGGTGTTATAGATCGATTTGTTTCTGTATTACATCAAGAAGTAGCTACCACTCCAGACGCAATCGCTACCTCGGAATATAGATTAGCTGAAGCATATTTTTTACAAGCTGCACGCCGCATTAACAGGAAAGAGAGAGTCCACTCCCAAGAAGTTATAGACAACTTCCAGCTTCTAAATGAGGCTATCTACGGTAAGCCGGATGAAGTTGTAGTAAACCAAATGCTTACACAGATTTGGGATCGATTGGATACTGTAAAAAGTCCAGCAGCAGCTACTATTTTAGAACAACTTAAAAGTGGTTATGCCTTAAGCTTTGGCGATGGTGAGTCGGTGCCTATTCCTGTGCTTCCGCGACCAGAAGTTTCGTCAGATAACCGAGAGAGCTTACCGATTCTAGAAGATGAAACAATTGAGTGGCTTAAAGACTCTGTGAGCAAAAGGTATGGTGTAGCTCAAGAGATATTCAATAAATATTTTAATGAAAATGAGACCCCCGAAGGTGTAGATGCATGTCATATTGCTGAGCTTTTTGAAAGCGCAATAGCCGAGATGGGATTAGATGTAGCAGTCATACAGCGCGAAGATGTTTCCGCGCTTAGCTGGTCCTCCGCTGATCAGGCTGTTATTGTAGGCTTAGATAGAAAGCCAATAAAGACTCCAGAGGAGTTATTTGGGCTATTTGTTCACGAAGTTGGTGTTCATGGGGTTCGTTCAACTCTTGGTTCGAGTACCGGTGTAGATGCGTTAGGAGTTGGCTTGTTTACCGAGGCGGATTCGGGCGAAGATCCAAGTTATTTGACTTTTGAAGAAGGACTAGCCTCGACTCTGCAGTTAGCTTCTCAGGGCAAAAAAGAATCCTGGAATGTAGCAGGTATGGGACTGTATCTTACAGTCGCATTTGCACACATGGGTTGGTCACCACGCCAAATTCAAGAAGTAATGAGCAACGTGCGTATTGCTCTTGGGGCTTCCGAGGCAGATGTGGTAATTAGTGAAGAAAAAGTTAATAAAGCTCAAGTCGCAGCCGCAACTCATGTTAGGCGAATATTTAGGGGTACACCAGCTGGCGAAGAATTAAAAACATCGGATGGGGTAACATTGCATTACGCAAAAGATCTTGCGTATGCAGCAGGTAAAGTTAAGGCTATAGAGTATTTAAATAATCTATCCAAGCTAAATGAGTCTGAAAGAGAGCGAATGTTTGATATTTTGTTGAGCGCCAAGTATGACCCTACTAATACTGTTCAGGCTAAAATTGTAGAATCAGTACAAGCTAATGGTAGGGTAGAAGAATGAGTAATTACCCAGTTGTTGTAGGTAGATTTGAATATATCGACATTGTCGATATATTGGGTGCAATTCCATCTAAAGTAGATACCGGGGCAAAAAGATCATCAATACACGCTACGCATATTCGGGTTGTTGAGCAAGATGGAAAAAGTGTTTTGAAATTCATACTCCTGGGTCATCCTGCCTATGATAAGTCGTACGAACTGACTACCGATAGTTTCACTATGATCAAAGTTAAGAGTTCAAATGGACACATATCGAATCGATATAAAGTAAATCTTAAAATAAAGATTGGCTATAAAATTTTTAATGCATCATTTACACTGGCAGATAGATCTGGTAATGTTTTCCCTGTACTTGTGGGTCGCGAAGCTCTAAGGAGGCGATTTATTGTAGACCCAGACCGGACAGGAGTAAAGCGTAGTGAAATTAAGCTAGTATTAGATAAAGTGCCATGTAATGAAATAGTTGAGGGGGGTGATGTATGAACATAGTTATTCTAAGCAATGGTCCGGGCAACTACTCTACTAAACGGCTTAAGGAAGAGGCTAAGACGCGTGGCCACAATGTGCGTGTCGTCAAACACAAAGAATGCTACGCCTCTATTGAAAGTAGTAATCCATATGTAACCTACCGTGGAGAAGATCTTCGCAATGTGGATGCAATTATTCCACGAATTGGAAGCAATATTACTAGATACGGTACGGCTATCGTTAGGCAGTTTGAGATGCAGGGGGTGTACACTACTGCTACTTCTATCGCAATTACCCGTTCTCGCGATAAGTTGCGTAGCTTACAGCTACTTTCACGCTCTGGTGTAGGTATTCCAAAAACGGTTTTTTCTCGTAATACGGCAGACATAGATGATTTGATTGAGGAGATTGGGGGGCTTCCGGTGATTATTAAGTTGGCTCGCGGTACACATGGTAATGGAGTGGTGCTTGCTGAAACTAAGAAGGCGGCTAAGTCTGTTCTTCAGGCGCTGTATCTAAATAATGAAGATGGTACCAACATTCTTTTGCAAGAGTTTGTTCATGAATCTGCCGGTGAGGATATCCGTGCATTTGTAGTGGGTGGGCGGGTTGTTGCAAGCGTAAGGAGACAAAGTTTAGACGATGATTTCAGGAGCAATACCCACCAGGGAGGGACGCCGACAGCGATAAAGTTGACTGATGAAGAGAAAAAGACTGCAATTAAGGCGGCAAAAACAATGGGACTTCCTATCTGCGGTGTTGATATGATGCGGTCTAGTAGGGGCCCTCTTGTTTTGGAGGTAAACTCATCGGCAAGCCTAAAGGCGGTAGAGACAGTAACTGGTAGAAATGTTGCGTCAAAAGTAATAGACTATATTGAAATAAATGCAAAACGAAAAAACAAAAAAGATAAAGTTGGCGCTTAGGTTCAGTTTAGCGTTAATAGCATCGGTTCTCGCTGGCTACTTATTTCATAATGCTAATTTGTCACAGAATACTCATCAACAACTTAAGGTAAATAGTACAGTTATCAATATCGAAATTGCGAAAACGTCGCAAGAGAAAGCAAAAGGATTGTGTTGTCGTGATAGCCTAGGTGAAAATAATGGAATGTTATTTGTTTATGATAAGCCTGGTTTTTATTCTTTTTGGATGAAGGATACTAAAATTCCACTGGATATTTACTGGATTAATTCAGATAAACGGATAATACACATTGAAGAAAATGTATTGCCAGCAAGTTATCCTAAAGCTTACGTCTCTAAGCAGATGGCGCAATATGTTCTTGAGACAAACGCAGGGTTCACAAAAAAATACGATATTGCTGTCGGTGATACTGTTGGGTTCTAAGTGCATATTATCCTGCAGAGTCAGTATATGCTAACATTAGCAGTATGGCAGATTTGATTGCTCTTGTATTAGTTATAGCAGTGGTTGCGGTAGTATTTTTACGTAAGACTAGCCCAGGTGTGGCTACGTTAGCATTATTGGCAGGAGTGTCGTTAAATCAGTTAATTGGCAAGTGGATAATCGGATATTTACCAATTGGCTCGCAGACAGCCGGGAGCGATGAATTAGTTGTTGTATTTGTGCGTATGGTTATTATCTTCACTCCTACGGTAGTTGCCTTAATATTTGCTAAGGTCCATAAAAGAAACACAGTGCTTTCCCTGTTATCCTCATTAACTCTGGGCTTTCTGATGTTTTATTTTGGCTTAAAAACATTAGGTTCCGTAGATACCTTAATGGTGCACACAAAAAACTCAGGGTTAGTTCACTTTATAGGCCCGTATCACAATTTAATAATTCTTATTAGTGCAATTTTGGCAACCGTAGATTTAATTAGTGGGCATAAATCTAAGCCATCAATCTCAAAAAAGAAAAAACATTGACCACTATCTGTTAATATGAGAAAATAATCTAGTCCTCTAGCTTTTTGTAAGCTTACAAAATTGAAAAATAAAGCATAGCGACTTTTTCAATCTGAGAGGAGTGACAACGGAAAGTCAAGTATTCTGCCACTTGTGGCATAAACGAAACTTATAGTGAGTCACGACGATGGGTCAGTAGCTCAGCTGCCCAGTGGCAAGTCCACGACAAGAAGATAATAAGCAAGGTGCTCATATCACTAAACTTGCAATTCTGAGTAGTACTTTACATATATTTACGATTTGGGTCAGTAGCTCAGCTGGTTAGAGCACCTGCCTTTTAAGCAGGGTGTCGTGGGTTCAAGCCCCACCTGACCCTCCAAATATATTAAGGTCCCTCAAGGGATCTTTTTTAATGATAAATCATAGTGATATATTAATTTTATGATCAAGTTTAATACGTTTCGTCCGCAACGGGTGTTGCTGGTGGGGCTGTTGTTGTTTGGGATCTGTTTGGGTTTGTATGTAGCTCGCTTTCAACTATATGTTTCAGCTTGGTGGCTAATATTTTTACCATTACTGGCACTAATTGTTAAAAAACAGAAGATTGGAGCCGTGGTGGCCGTATTGATTATCGGATTAATCATCGGAAATTTACGTGGAAGCTATTTTCATAAACAGATATTAATGTACAACGAGTTCTTTTATAAAAATGTGACCGTAACTGGGGTGGTGGTTGATGATCCCGGATATAACAGTAAAAAGCAAACAGAGTTTCATATTAGTAGTTTAGAGATTCAAGATAAGCAGTTGCCGGGCAAGGTTAGGATTAGAAGTATTCAAGCTGTTTCGGTATCACGAGGTGATTATGTGAAGGTAAGCGGCAAGTTTAATCCAACAATCGGCACTGGTCGTCAAGGTAGTATCTCGTATCCTAATATCGTAATGTTAGCAAAGAATGATAGCTGGATAGAGAAGATTCGTTTAAGATTTTTTAGTTCAATATACTCTACTTTACCTGAGCCACAAGCAAGCTTGGTGCTGGGATATCTTGTCGGCGCCAGAGCATCATTACCGGAAGACTTCACCACAGCAATGTCGATAGTTGGTTTGACGCATATTATTGCAGTAAGTGGATATAATTTAACAATCATTATCAGATTCGTAAAAAAGATTTTCGAAAAAATATCAGCGTATCAGACGGTGGCGTTTTCTTTTATTTTGATGTTCGGATTTCTGCTGGTGACTGGTTGGAGCCCAAGTATTATGCGAGCGGTTATTATTACTGGATTTAGTTTGCTGGCTTGGTATTACGGGAGGAGGGTTAATCCTGTTGTACTTATATTCTTGGGAGCGAGTATAACGGCACTAATCAATCCGTTGTATATTTGGGGTGATGTTGGATGGTACCTTTCATTCCTTGCATTTAGTGGCGTCATATTGCTAGCCCCTCTGTTGACTGTATTGATATTTAAATCTAATAAGCCTGGCATGCTAGCCCAGTTGCTGATAGAAACTTTGTCAGCGCAGGCGTTTGCGGTCCCTTATATAATTTTAATATTTGGCAAACTTTCAGTTATTGCTCCAGTATCAAATGTATTAGTGGTGCCGTTTATCCCAATATCGATGTTACTTGGATTTGTGATTGGGGTTATTGGAATGGCATCACCAATATTGGGACTATGGTTGGCGTTGCCACTCAGAGCAATAATGACAATAAAAGTATGGATTGTAGAAAAGCTTGCTACAAATAACTGGGCGCAGATCGATATTAAATTAGAGACATGGCATATCGCAATAATTTATCTGTTACTATTTGTTTTGCTGGTAATTATGAATCTTGCAGTCAAGAAAAGAAACGAGGGTGAATCTATAGATTGGGATCTGTTATAATATCAAGTATTCCTTGGTTGAAATTGTAAGGTATTAATCCAAAAACGGAGTATTTAATTTATGTCTGGTCACAGTAAATGGTCAACAATCAAAAGACAAAAAGAGGCTACCGATGCCAAAAGGGGTGCGGTATTTACTAAAATTGGTAATCAAATTGCCTTAGCCGCTAAGGGTGGTACCGACCCAAGCATGAACTCATCTCTAGCTCTTGCGATAGAAAAAGCCAAGAGTGCCAACATGCCAGCCGTTAATATACAGCGAGCCATAGATAGGGTAAAAGATAAGAACGCCTCAGCATTTGATGAGGTTTTGTATGAAGCCTACGGACCTGGTGGTATCGGGATTATCATTGAGGCGGCTACGGATAATAAAAATAGAACATTCCCAGAAGTGCGCACCGCAATTACAAAAAATGGCGGAACCATGGCCGATTCGGGTAGTGTTGCGTTTCAGTTTACTCGTAAAGGAGTTATAAGAGTTAAAGCTAGTGGTGAAGATGCATTATTGACTATCCTAGACTGCGGGGCTGAAGATGCAATTGAAGATGAGGGAGAGATTACGGTTTATACTTTGGCTGGAAATCTTGCCAAAGTGAGGCAATCTCTAAAAGATGCCGATTTAGAGATAATTGATGCTGAACTTCAATACGTGGCAAATAATATTATTGAAATATCCGATGCCGAGGTAGCTCGTAAGGTTGAAAAGATCATGGATGCTCTTGACGACCTAGACGACGTGTCTAATGTACACAGCAATTTTGATATTACAATATAACTCTTGCATTTAGGAATTGTTGTAGATTACAATACGGTTATGTTAAAAAGCAACAAAACGTTGTTACTTGTTCTGGCGATCGTGCTGGGGCTGTTGCTTTCACCTATTAGTGTGCTGGCAACCGAAACAACTCAAAGTTTGCCAGCGATTAATGAAATCTATCCAAATGCACCCGGCTCTAGCGAGTCGGGTTTTGAATTTATAGAACTTAAGAATGCTAGCACACAAGACATTGACTTGGCTGGATTTCAATTAAAAATTAAAGATAAAAATAAGCAGATGAGCTTAGGAGGTGTGTTGCCAGCTAGTGGCTTTAAGGCGATAATTACCACTTTCTCGTTAGTTAATAGCGGTGAAGTTGTTCAGCTACAACAATTACAAAACGGAGAATGGATCACGATTGAAGAGGTGAGTTATGGTGGAAATGCTCCCGAAGATCAATCGTGGTCGTATTTTGAAGATGGCTGGCAGTTGGCTCCAATGACGCAAGATCTTCCTAATATTAAAGAGCAGGCCGAAGTTGAAGAGGTTGATGTATGCCCGATTACCCCTAGCATAGATGATGTTGCTCCTGAAGGATATGAAATTACAGATCAAGGTATATGCCAACTTATTCCACTGGAATTATGTGATAATCAAGTAAAAATAAATGAATTTTTAAGTGATCCAGTTGGCCTAGAGTCAGAAGGTGGTGAGTTTATTGAGCTTTATAACCCAAGTGATTCAGTAGCTCCGTTACTCGGTTGTCATTTAAAAACCAGTAAGAGTAGTTCTGATGTAATCACGTTTACAGAAAATGATATTATCCAGCCATACGGTTATTTTGTCGTCAACCTAGCGGATAAAATAACCAATGCTAGTGGTAATATTACTTTTATTGCGAGCGAGCGTGAAGATTTTGTTAGTTACAGTGCATTACGAGAAGGTGAGGATTTGAGTCTATTCGCTAATGGGTGGGAGGTAACTGATAAGCTAACTCCAAATCAGGCCAATGAGTTAGTAATTCTTAGCGAAGAAGAAATTGAGAGCGTGCAAGATGAAGGGGCTCCACTGCCGTGTTCAGAAGGAAAATACAGGAACCCGGCTACTGGTCGATGTAAGAATATAGTAACAGCCGAGACTGGGCTTGCTGATTGTGACCCCGGTGAATATAGAAGTGCAGAGACTAACAGATGTCGTAAAGTCAGTTTAGCAACAGCAAGTTTGGCTCCGTGTGATGTTGGCCAAGAAAGAAGCCCTACAACAAATAGGTGTAGAAAAATTCAATCTTCAAGTGACGAAGTTAAGCCTTGCAAAGACGGCTACGAGCGAAACGCAGAAACTAACCGGTGTCGTAAAGTTGCATCAATAACGGGAGCGTCAACACTTGCATCGGCCGACGATGCAACGAGCGGTAAGACAAAAATAGACACAAGAATTATTGCCATTGCGATGGCGTTAATATTGGGGTATGGAATCTATGAATACAGGACTGATTTAGCTAGATTATTTTCTAGAATATCCACTAAGATTAGTCGTAAGAATTCTCCGGATTAACATAAAACAGTTATAATGTATTTATGAACAAAATACAGCAAGAAGAATTTCTTAAGTTTGCCAAAAATCTTGCACATCAAGCGGGTGAAATAATGTTAACTTACTTCCGCGCCAAGTCACTTGTCACCGAATGGAAAGAAGATAATACGCCGGTAACAATTGTAGATAAGCAGATCAATACTTTAGTGATTGATAGTGTCAAGTCGACTTATCCAGAACATGGAGTTCTTGGTGAAGAAGAGAGTTTTGAGCCGAAACGCGATATGCTTTGGGTGGTTGATCCGATTGATGGTACGGCAATGTTTAACCTTGGGATGCCAAATTCATGCTTTTGTTTGGCACTAGTGATAAACGGTGATGTTCAAATTAGCGTAGTCTACGACCCGTACTCAAAAAGATTATTTCATGCAGGTAAAGGGCTGGGTGCTTATAAAAATGATGAAAGAGTCCTTACGCCCGATATTACTGATCTTAAAAATAAATATTGTTTTATTCCAACAGGATCTAGAGACGAGCCAATGCTTTTTGAAAAAGTTATTATTGATGCAAAGTCGCAAGGAGCAAAAATATTTTTTATTCCAAGTTATACGTATTTAGCGACACTGGTTTTGGAAGGCTCTGCTGCAACTATCATGATGGCTTATGGCTCACCCTGGGACTGCGCTGCTATATCTCTGATAGCCTCAGAGGCGGGCTGCGTGGTGTCGAGCTTTTCTGATACACCAAGGAAGTTTAATGAGTGGAGTTATGGAATGGCTATATTTAATCCACGACAAGCTGAATTTATGAAGGATTCTATAAAAAATGCGAATATTGGGCGTTGATCCAGGAACAGGAATTGTTGGATTTGGCGTAATAGATTCCATTAAGGGCAGCAAAAATATGATAGATGCTGGTGTAATTAGAACGCCGACTCATCAGCCAACCCAGGAGTGTCTGTTGACTATATATAATGAAATTTCAGAGATCATTAAGTTGAATAAGCCAGATGTTATGGTTGTGGAGCAATTATTTTTTGCGCGTAATGTCACTACAGCCATGGGCGTAAGTCAAGCTAGAGGCGTAATTTTATTGGCGGGTGAACAGGCTGGCTTAAGATTGATAGAATTCACGCCCCTTCAAATTAAGCAGGCTCTTACGGGGTATGGTAAAGCAGATAAAAAGCAGGTTCAAGAGATGGTTAAGATGCAGTTAAAATTAGCTGAAGTACCTAAGCCCGATGATTGTGCAGATGCCCTAGCCGCAGCCCTGACATATGCAAACTAGATTTATTTACAAAATGTGATATAACTATTGACAAACATAAGCTTTTTTGCTATTATAAAAGAGTAATCAACAAAACAAAAAAGAAAGGACCCGGCAATGCCCGAGCATCTAAAAAACACCCCAAATAGTAAAGAATTTCAAAGTTACTTAAAGAATTTTGTTAAGCAAAAAGAGCAAGCCCACCGCAAGAAGGTTGTACAAGAGGCTCTGACTACTCTTGCGCTTATGGTTGCTGGCTAAAATGAATTCAGTCGTTATATTAATGAGCTTGAAGATGGCCCTGAATTCTACAGTGGTATACTTAAGACATGATATCAACGCTAAGAGGAATAATCACCGAAAAATCTAATGATGTAATCATAGAATGTAATGGTGTTGGCTATGGTGTTTATGTAACACTTTCAGATCTTGGTTTGTTAACTTTAAATCAAGAATCAAAAATCTATATATACGAAAATATTAAAGAAGACACCCATGATCTTTTTGGTTTTCTGTCCCAAGATACTAAAAGTTTATTCGAACAGTTGCTAAGCGTAAAAAATGTTGGTCCAAAATCAGCGCTAGCTATTTTAGATATTGGCCCTGCAAATGATGTACGCCTAGCTATAGCCGGTGGTGATGTTAAAAAACTTCAGACCGCCAAAGGTGTTGGAAAACGTGCCGCCGAACAAATTATTGTAGAACTTCGCGATAAAGTTGGTGCCCCAGTTGGTGATAACGCCGAAAATCTAGTGTATCGTTCTGGTATAAATCAAAACGACGAAGCCTTGCAGGCCTTAGTTTCACTAGGCTACACCGAAGCCGATGCTCATAACACCCTGCAAAATATAGACTCATCCCTCTCAACTGAAGACCGCATAAAACAAGCATTGAAAGGATGATAATAAATAGATATGGAGTAAATTTAATATGAAGCTGATTTTTATATATGGCCCACCTGCTGCTGGTAAGCTTACGGTTGCAAAAGAACTGGCTGAGTTAATAGACTTTAAACTATACGATAACCATCAATTATTAGATGGTCTGGTAAAGTTATTTCCCTTCGATGACGAAAAGTTGAGTGTCGCTAGAATGTTGTTGGCTAGAAAGATACGTGTAGACATATTTTCACAATGTGCAAAGTCTAATGTGGATTGTATAACTACTTTTGGGCAAGCCGGAGAAAAATATTTTGATTTTTATCGTGATATTAAGATCAATGTAGAAAAGTTCGGAGGGGAAGTTCTGTTTGTTCGGCTGAAGCCAAGCCATGAAGCTCTGATGGGACGCGTTGTGAGTGACTCTAGGAAAGGCGTTAAGATAGATAACCCTGACTTTTTAAAAGATAAGTTAGCTAAAGAACCTCAAATTTATGATTTATTTCCAGATGTAAAGCATTTAAGCATAGACAACTCTTCTCTTGAGCCAAATGAAGTTGCGAATAAAATTCGTGAATATTACTTATTGTGACATACTGTTTATATGGCGATCGATAGGATTGTAAACACTAGTATGGATGACGGTGATCAGGCGGAGGAGAAGTTTGAAAATAGTTTGAGGCCTCAAGATTTCGCCAACTATATTGGGCAAGAACGATTGAAGAAAAATCTAGGCTTAGCAATTGGAGCGGCTAAAAAACGTGGCGAGCCGGTAGATCATGTACTGCTTTATGGACCTCCGGGGTTGGGCAAAACTACGATGGCTAGTGTGATTGCTAACGAAATGGGTTCGCAAATTAGAATTACATCAGGGCCAGCGATTTCTCGAGCTGCAGATCTAGCTAGTTTGTTAACTAGTTTACAAGATGGCGATATTCTATTTATTGACGAAATTCACCGCCTTAGTACTAGTATTGAAGAAGTGCTCTACTCTGCTATGGAAGATTTTAAACTTGATATTATGCTTGGCAAGGGGCCAACAGCAAAATCCCTGCGCCTTGATTTGCCTAAGTTTACTATTATTGGCGCTACGACAAAAATGGGAAACCTGGCTGCGCCACTGCGTGATCGTTTTGGTATTGTGCACCGTTTAGAGTTTTATACACCAGAAGAGATTGGCCAGATTATTCATCGTTCGGCTGAAATATTGAATGCTAAGATTGTTCCAGAGGCATCCGAGAAGTTATCTCACAGGGCTCGGCTAACTCCACGAATAGCCAATAGGCTATTAAAGCGCACTAGAGATTATGCGGATGTAAACGGTGATGGAATCATAGATACTGTTATTGCCGATGGCGCGCTTGAGCTTCTGGAGATAGATGAAGCTGGCCTGGATCCTGCTGACCGCCGTTTGTTAGAAGCGATTATTGAAAATCATAGCGGCGGCCCGGTGGGCGTGGAGACGATCGCGGCAATTACAGGAGATGAACGTTCGACTATCGAGGATTTTTTTGAACCTTACCTACTTCAAATTGGATTTTTAGAAAGAACACCGCGTGGTCGCAAAGTAACGCATAGAGCGTACAGGCATCTTGGCAAGAGTCCAAATGAATCATAAGATTGCAAAAGTTGATATAATCAGTATATGGATAATAAATCACTTCACAAAAAACTTCCGATTGGGCAGAACGAAGTAATATTAAAAACTATCAGACACCATTGGTTTGCGTATGCGAGTGTTTATCTTGGTGCTGGACTAATGGGGTTGGTCATTTTGGGAATCACTTCTTTTATAGGGCTAGACAAAGAGTCTTTTGGTATCGATAGCCCAACATATATGCTAATACTAATCTTTAATATTTTTCTGGTGTTTTTTATGGTGTTGGCATCATTTGTGCCGGTGTGGGTGCGAAAGCAAGAGATACTAGTGTTAACTGAAGAGGCCTTATTGCAAATTAAGAAACCTAATGTTTTTGCCAGTAAAACATCCCAATTAAATTTAACTCACATTGCAGATGTAACGGTCCGACAAAACTTTATGGGCTCTATCTTTAATTTCGGTAATATAACCATCGAGACTCCTGGAGAGCAAGAAAACTACAGCTTTAATATTGTTGAAAATGCGCATGAAGTTGCTAAGGCGATTATTGAGGCTCACGAAAATTATGCAGCCGCACTTGAAAGTGGTCAAATTCAATCTTCTCTTGGCTCAAGACGACATTCGCCTGGTACGGCTTGGCGAGCGGAACCTGCTGCGCCACCTAGCGTAAAGCGGGCTGATAGTAGCGTTACGCATACTCGGAATACATCTCAAAACGATGAAGTTTTAGATACCGAATCTTTGCAGAATGATAAATAACTATATAAAGTCGAACAACTATCTAGCTAGGCTTTGTTTGACGAAGGGTGCCTCTTTCTCTAGGTTGGCTTTTAGCTCAAAGTTCTTACACTTTCCTTCACTACAGCCTGAGGGTTTATATGTGTAGCTACTGCCTGGTTCACTAATTGTAAGATTATTCCTATCTTTTATTGATTTTTCTTCTAAACCTGGGATTATTTTTGCTTCTATTTTTTCTGGATAGTAATTATTTTTTTCATGAAAAACTTCTAGCTGATAAGCGGTCGCATTAATATCAATCTTACTTTCCTGATCTCTATTGTTAGCCCTGAGATCTCTTATATTTGAAGCGGCTATGATTGTAATTGCTAGCACAACTGTAATAAATACTAAAAGTTCAATTATAGTAAAGCCAGATTGATTAGTTATTCTTTTCATATCTTCTATTGTAGCAAAAGTTGTGACTTAAAGTATAATATAACTAAATGGGTGGATAATAAAGAGAGGGATAAAATGGCACGTGCAGCTAAGGCGGAAAAAACTATGGGAGAAAAATCAAGCGATCAGACCGGTAAAGAAAAGGCCTTAGGGCTAGCTATGGAGCAAATCACCAAGCAGTTTGGTGATGGCGCCATAATGAAGCTTGGTGAATCTCATAAAGTAGATGTTGAGCTTATTCCAAGCGGTGCGCTCTCACTTGATCTGGCTCTTGGAGGTGGTTACCCGAAGGGTAGAATAATAGAAATTTTTGGTCCAGAAAGTAGCGGTAAGACTACTCTAACTCTCCATGCAATCGCAGAAATTCAAAAACAAGGTGGTACAGCGGCCTTTATTGATGCCGAGCATGCACTTGATCCTCAGTATGCAAAAAAGCTAGGCGTTGATACCGAGAATCTTTTTGTATCTCAACCAGATAACGGTGAGCAGGCACTTGAAATCTGCGAAACCTTAGTACGTTCAAATGCGGTTGATGTTGTTGTAGTTGATTCGGTAGCAGCCTTGGTCCCGCAGGCAGAAATTGAAGGAGATATGGGCGATAGCCATATGGGTCTTCAAGCCAGATTAATGAGCCAGGCACTGCGTAAGCTAACCGGAATTATTAATAAAAGTAAATGCACAGTTATTTTTATAAACCAGATTCGAATGAAGATTGGCGTAATGTTTGGAAATCCTGAAACCACCACTGGCGGTAATGCATTAAAGTTTTATGCATCAGTAAGAGTTGATATTCGCAGAATTGGGCAAATTAAAGACGGTGAAAATATTATCGGAAATCGTACGAAGGTAAAAATAGTTAAAAATAAAATTGCCCCACCATTTAGGGTGGCTGAATTCGATATAATGTATAACGAAGGCATCTCTGGCACAGGCGATGCGGTTGATCTCGGAGTTCAGTACGGTATTGTAGGAAAAGCCGGGGCATGGTTTGATTACAATGATTCAAAGATAGGCCAAGGTCGAGAGGCTGCTAAAAGTTTCTTGAAAGAAAATCCTAAAGTATTAGACGAGATAATTAAGAAGGTCAAGGCTGAAGCCTCCAAAACTGAATAATAGCCACGGGGTTATTTGGTTCAATTTTTTGATACAATTAATTTATGATAGCCACCAATCACGCATTAACTGGTGCGGTAATTGCAGTCGTTATTAAACAGCCTGTTCTGGCTATCCCGTTAGCTTTTACTAGTCATTTTATCTGTGATGCTATCCCACATTTTGGTGTTGATTTAAAATTTAATAGCCGAGCGATGTATGTATGGTTAATTTTAGACGGCTTATTTGCTTTGAGCGCAGCCGGCTTTCTGCTATGGTATGGGGTCGAATCACCAGTGCTATTGGCTATGTGTGGTTTTGTAGCTATGTCTCCAGACTTTGGCTGGTTGTATTATGGGCTTAATAATAAGCTGGGTAAGGTTGTGGAATACGATACTTTAACAAAAATACACCATATTGTTCAGTGGTATCAAAAAGTACCGGGTATAATTATTGAAGTTTCTTGGGCGACTTTAATGATTTATATAATAATACGAGCGCAGACAATATGAAGCTAAAGGTGGTTTCGCAAAACGAAGTAAGCGATCACTCAAAATCTAGGTTTTCTAAAGATGGGGCGGGTAACCTGGGTCAGCTAAAGATTACAAAAATCTCACAGCAAATAAAAAAATCTGATAGGTATTCAATTTACATTAATGACAAATATTCATTTTCATTAAACGAATACCAGCTTTCATCCACAAACATTAGTATCGGCAAGATAGTTACAAAGACTGAATTAGAAAATTTTGCGACCGAGTCGCAATTTGGCAAAATATATGAACGTGCTCTCGGGTACATTATGATGAGGCCTCATTCTAGTAAAGAAATACACGATTATCTAGTAAGAATACTATTCTATCCACGACCAAAGAGCTATGTCGATAAATCTGGTCAACGCCAGTATATCAAACAAGCTATAGATAAAGTTCAGGCGCAACAAATACTGGACAGAGTCGTGGCTAGGTTAAGTGAAAAAGGATATATCAATGACGAAGTATTCGCCAATGCCTGGGTTGCTTCGAGAACCAGTAATAAAAAATCTAGCACAAGAAAGATGCGCCAAGAATTGCTAGTAAAGGGTGTTAGCGATCAGATTATTGCGACGGTGTTGCAAAAAAATGATATTAACGAAAGAGATAATATAAAATATATAATTTCTAAAAAATGGCGACAGCAAAAATATCAAGATGATACTAAGCTTAAGCAGTATCTGCTACGCCAAGGTTTTAGTTACGATGACATCAAGGATACTTTAAATAGTATGGACAGTGAGTAGATGGCAGCTTACTGGTCAATCGCTGATCGTTCGGTTGCAAGATTCCGTTTGCGAAACGGGTTAACTACCTGCTCTATGCTTGACTTTGACTGAATTGCGGTTGATTTCACTATAATTTTTTTATTGGTTATTTCTATAATTTGAGACCTGTTGATAATGATATCAGAGCTAGCAATACTCTTCAGAAAAGTTTTAGTAACATATATTTTTTGAATAAAAAAATCATTAATTTCAGTACTGAATTCACTTACCTTGCCCAATTTCATTCCGTTGTCATCAACAACCTGCAGGCCAATCAGCTCAAACTTCATATCTAGAAGTTCTTTGAGGCGTAATAGATCATCATTGAGTGGCATAATTTCATCTGCGCTATCAACAATCATGCCGAGTGGACCAACTTCTCTAATATCGCTGCAATGAAGAACGCTGAGTTCTGTAATTCGGTTGCCCAATGCATAGAAGGCGGTGATTTGAAGCTTACGGGGGTCTATTATTGGGGCTCCAGTTGCGCCTAATTTATCGCCACTTTGCAAGCTCATGATGGGGGTATTTAGTAACTTTGAATTCATTACAAGCATGAATATATTGTACTCTAGAAATTTATAAGATAAAACGAGTGTTTCAATTGTATGTTATGGTTATGCTTTTTGTTATACTAGTGGCAAGATGCGTATATCAGATAAAAATATAAAGATTTTTTTAAGTGATGATAAAAAAATATCAGAAGCTGAGATTTCTAAACTAGAACAAGCCGCTAAACAGCAAAAGAAGCATCTTCAAGATGTTGTTATTAAAAGATCTGTGGCTACCGAAGACGAACTGGCTAAATGGTACTCAAAAACTAACGACATACCGTTTATTCAACTTGACCCAAAAACAATTAACCTAGAGGTAATGCGTCTGATTCCGGAAAGAATTGCCACTAGATACAAAGCTATACTGTTTGGCGAACAAGATGGTATAAAGCAGTTGGCGATGGATGATCCGGATGATCTTCAGGCCATTGACTTTATGCAAAAAGAGCTTGGCTCTAAGCCGGCAATTTATTTGGCTACTAGATCTAACATTGTTTCCGCTTTAGATTTATATCGTGGAGAAATGAGCTCTGAGCTTACCAAGGTGATTTCGGAAGATATCGAGGCCGAAAGTGAACAAGTTGAAGTGAGCGAAGAGGATGTCGCCGAAGACTCGCCAATTGCCCAGACTGTAACTTTACTTATTGAGTATGCAATTAAATCTGGTGCTTCAGATATACATATTGAACCTCGAGAAGAGTATGTTCAAATTAGGTATCGAATTGACGGAGTTCTACAAGAAGCAGACAAGCTACCGAAGAAGGTCCAGGCTGCTCTAGCTAGTAGAATTAAGATTTTATCAAACCTGAAGATTGACGAACGTCGTATACCTCAAGACGGAAGATTCAAAATATCTCAAGCCGGGAAGATGTTTGCCCTACGTGTCTCAACACTTCCGATTGCCGATGGCGAAAAGATCGTAATGCGTATTTTAGATGAGACCAACAAAGCTCTTAGCATGGAAGATCTGGGTTTTTGGGGCTGGTCTTTAAGGGTTATTAACCAGGCAATTATTGAACCTCACGGAATGATACTGGTTACCGGTCCGACTGGTTCTGGTAAATCGACAACACTTTTTAGTGTTCTATCGCTACTAAATGATCATACAGTTAATATATCAACTGTTGAGGATCCGATTGAGTATAAAATTGTTGGTGCAAATCAAACACAGGTTAATAGTAAGGCTGGCATGACTTTTGCCTCAGGGCTTAGGGCGTTGCTTCGTCAGGACCCCAATATAATCATGGTAGGAGAGATTCGTGATGGTGAAACTGCGGATATGGGCGTGCAGGCGGCGTTAACTGGGCACTTAGTGTTCTCTACTCTGCACACAAATAACGCAGCGACTTGTTTGCCTCGTTTGCTAGATATGGGTATTGAGCCATTTTTGATAGCATCTACCGTGAGGGCCGTAGTTGGACAGAGGTTGGTAAGGCATGTTTGCCCCGAGTGTAGGCAAAGTTATTCGCCAGACACTGAGGTGATGGATCAAATTAAAGAAATGTTTGGTGTTGGTACGGCTGCTGATTTTAGTAAAATTCATGATCTAGAAACAAAGGCCCTGGAGGAAGGTATTGGTAAAGATGTCGCTAACCTTTCAACTGACGGTAAAAAGATACTGACACTTTTCAGGGCAAAAGAAGATGGTTGCAGCGCATGTGGTGGTCATGGCTATCGTGGCAGAATTGGTATCTACGAAGTGCTCGAAAACTCAAGTGAAATCCAACATCTAATTATGAGTGATACCACGGCGGACGTTATTCAACAGAACTCTGTAACCTCTGGAATGATGACGATGCAAATGGATGGATTTATAAAAGCCCTCAGGGGAATGACGACAATTGAAGAAATCTTAAGGGTAACAAGGGAGTAGTATGGCAAACTATGCGTATACAGCTAAGAATGATAGCGAAAAGATAGTCAGAGGTGATGTGGAGTCGGATTCCAAGGAGTCTGCCATTGAGCTTGTGAAAAAACAGGGTCTATCGGTTATAACCATCAGTGAATCTAAAAAAGCAGGTTTTTTAAACATGTCTATAGGTGGAAAGGTTAAAACTAAAGATCTCGTAATTTTTACCCGGCAATTGGCTACCTTAGTAAATGCTGGCGTGCCGTTAGTGCGAAGCTTGAGTACCTTACAGATGCAATCAGAGAATGAATTTTTCAAGAAACAGCTTGGTGAGGTAATAAAAAAGGTTGAGGCTGGATCGGCTCTCGGCGAGGCTTTAAGTGCACATCCGAAAACCTTTTCGCCAATTTACATAAACATGGTTAAGGCTGGTGAAGAGGGGGGCATTTTAGATGAGGTTCTAAAACGCCTGGCTGTTCAACAAGAAAAAGATGCAGCTATCCGGGGCAAAATAAAGAGCGCCATGGCCTACCCGAGTGTTATTTCTGGAATAACATTTATTGCCTTCTTCTTCTTGATGACTACCATAGTGCCTAAAATTGGTGATATCATCGTTAGTCTAGGTGGCACAAAAGATTCCTTGCCAATTTATACAAAAGTATTACTGGCTATGAGTAACGTCATGAAGTCTCCACCATTTATTATATGTGCAGCAGTAGTTCTGCCAATAATGATTATTGGATTCAAGCGATATACTAAAACTAAACAAGGACGATTGGTTTGGCATAAAATATTACTTAAAATGCCAATAGTAAAAACATTAATTACAAAAGTAGCAATCGCTAGATTTGCCAGGACATTCTCTGCCTTAATGGGGGCGGGTGTTTCAATTGTCGAGGCAATTGAAACTACGGCTGGAGCAATTGGTAATGCTCAGATAGAGCAAGAACTCTTAAGCTGTTCTAAGGCGGTGCAGTCTGGTGAGCAGCTTTCGGTGCAATTAGAAAAAAGTAAGCACTTCCCACCACTTGTTAGCCAGATGATTGCCGTAGGTGAAGAAACCGGTCAAACTGATCAAATTCTTTTGAAGGTGGCCGAATTTTATGAAGAAGAAGTTGATGCTTTTGTGGCTGCTCTGAGTTCAATTATCGAGCCGGTTATGATTGTTGTTCTTGGTTCTATCGTTGGTGTGATTGCGGCTAGTGTATTTGGCCCTATCAGCAACATATCTACCAACATTAAATAAAGGTCTTGACATCACTATAAGCATAAGCAATAATGAACAATAGGATTGAATAGCAAGGCTATTCCCTGTAAAACACCAATTACAACCAATAACACTCAAAGGAGGGTGGGCAAAATGAAAGTAAATAAATTAACTGCAAAAGGTTTTACAATTGTTGAGCTTTTGATCGTCATCGTGATCATCGGTATCTTGGCAACAATAGGCTTCGTGGCATTCTCTGGTGCACAAAATAAAGCAAACAGGAGTGCGGCACAATCAACGCTTAGTCAGGTTAAATCAAAGCTCGGTGAATATTATGCTGAAAACAATACTTATCCCGCTGATAAACAAGCAGTAAAGAACTACTTAACAAGCGATGCAGGTGGTAACAATACATCACTTGACGGTAAGTTTGGTGCAGCAACGGATACAAATTTTGTGTATGCTTGTGATGCGACAGACGGTTGTGGCGCGGGATTCACACTTACTGCTGACGATGCTCAATGGGGGTCTAGCCCAGCTGGAGACATTTCAGTCACAAACTAGTGGCAGTTTCTGGCAAGAAAAAATAAAGCCCATTATCGGGCTTTATTTTTTTGTTTTAAGCATTAGTGTATTATTAGTATAATGCAAACATCTGATAAGAAGATTAGCAAGTTCGATGGATTTACTATTCCAGAACTAATAGTTTCAATGTTAGTACTAACTACTATTATTATAGCTACTTTTAGTACGTATTCAATTTTAGTCAGGTCTGCTGGCCTAGCTAGAATGAAATCTGCTGGTTTAGGTTTGGCTACCGAACAGCTGGAGTATCTCAAAGGCCTCCCTTATGATTATCTTGCCCTGCAAGGTGGAGCGATTAATTCAAGCGGCCCAAAGTTACCGGTTAGTTTTGAAAAGACCAGTGGTCCATACACATTTGTAGTCACAACGAGCATTAGGTATGTCGACGATGCTTTTGATGGTTGCCTTAACTATCCAGTGAGTCAAAGTTATTTATGTGTAAACGGCCCCGCGGATACCGGCCTGCCCGTTGATAGCAACCCCAGGGATTATAAATTAATTGACGTTAACGTAAACGAAAAAAAATCGAATAAAGAAGTTGCAAGAGTTAGTACTCATGTGGCAGCCAGAGTGGCAGAGACTGCCGGCAATACAGGTGCCTTGCTGGTTAATATCATCACTTCTTCCGGCGAGCCTGTCGCTGGAGCGGCGGTAACAATTACAAATAGCACATTAATACCTAGCCTTTCTCAAACTATTACTAGCGATACTAACGGTGTGGCTATTTTTCTAGATGTGCCACCTGATTCTGGTAAAGATTATGTTGTAAGTGCCACCAAGGCTGGTCACAGTTCTTTGTCAACAATCTCCGCTAGTGGAAGTTTGGTCCCAGTTTACCCTAACGTAAGTGTATTGGCGCAGACGGTGACAAATTCAACATTAAAGATCGATGCACTCTCTTCTGAAAGTTTGAGGGTTGTATCTCGCCACTCATCAGATGGAACGATACGTCCAAATACTACCATGAATATCAGAGGAGGTGTGAAGCTGTATACAGATAATGCAGATCAAACTTATAGCTATTCTCAAAATATTACAACCGATATAAATGGAGAGATTTTGCTTAGTAATCTAACTCCCGGTAATTACTACCTTTGTTACTCTAGCAACCAGGGCTGTGCTAGCGGGGTGTACTTGGCTGTTAGCAATAATGCCTACGGTGGTAGCGTTGCGCAACCTATCATAGTAGCCCCGGGCAGTGTTAGCGAGTCTGGAAGTGGCCCGATGCAAATTGTTAATGCATTTATCACCACAAATAATACGCATGTTAAACTTGCGGATATTCAGCCATCTACCATACCTCAGTCGGGTGATTTGAGCAGTATCATCATCAATATAACTGGAAGCAATTTGGCTGGCTCGTCCGTAACGCTGAGGCAGGGTGGAGTGAACTTATCTACAGTTATTGATGGTGTAGATCAAAACAACTCAATTTATAGAAGGGTTGATCTTTCTGGGCAATCTGGTGCCTGGGAGGTGATTGTAACTAACAACGGCACTACATCAATAATGACCGGAGTTACACCCGGAACGTTAGGGGGTGTTAATGTTACTCCGTAAGCTTCATGGATCAAATGGTTTTACGATTGCCGAATTGATGATGGTGGTTATTATAACTTCGGTGGCAGTAGTTGTATTCAATAGTTTTTTTAGCGATAGCTTGCAGAGCTATTTAAATTTACAAAATAATACAGTTAATACAAATACTGTTAGCGGGGCATTACAGCGCTCGTCTAGGGTAATTAGAGGTATGTCTACAATTGTAGATGCGCAGCCTAATACGTTAACGGGCTTTGCTTACTTCACGCCGCGCGATAATACTCTTTCTAAGGTGCGATATTATTATGAATCAAACACTGATTCATTTAAGGTTGGAGTGATTCCAGCTACTGGATCAGCACCAAATTACACTTATGATAATGATGATGAGATTGTTAGTACGATAGCTGACAACATTGATGACACTGGCTCTATATTCACGTACCTTGATGGTACAAGCACACCTCAAAGCTTTACTACTGATACATTTAAAGATATTAGATCCATTAAGATTTCCCTAACTGGTACCACAGAAGGAGCTCGGCAGACATCTGTAAATTTGTCTACAACGGTTAGCCTAAGAAACAGAAAGACAAACTTATGATGGCAGACATTAAGAGATTTAAGCTACTAAATAACAATATTGCTGGTTTTGTTATACCAACGCTATTAATGGTGATAGTTATATTTAGTATATTCATGGTTACTGTCGGAACAATAATGGGCGTTACATTAGGCGATGCAGGACGTAATCAATCTAAACAAACGGCCTTTAATATAGCAGAGGCTGGTATTAATTATTATCTATGGCATATAAGCCACGATAAAACGGATTTTAAAGACGGAAACACTACACCAAACACCCCAGACCCAATACTGGGATATGGGCCATATGTACACGATTATAGAGATGGCACAGGTAATGTAATCGGTACCTTTACTCTTTATATTAAGCCAGGTAGCGTGGGATCAAATGTTGCCACTGTTCAGTCGGAGGGAAAGATGGCGGGCCTAAGTGGCTCTAGCAGAACTATTAAGGCACAGATCGGTGCTCCATCATTCAGTACATATTCGGTCGTTAGTAATTCTCAGCTTTGGTTTGGTGATACAGAAACAGCCGACGGTCCGGTTCATTCTAATGTCGGGGTTAAGATGGATGGGCCAAATAATTCTGATGTTACGAGTGCTAATGCAACATACGTTCCGACAAATAGTGGCCCGGGATCGGGTAGTAGTAAGTCGGGTGTTTGGTGTGATACGGGTATAACTAATCCTAATTGTGTGTCCAGATCTAAAGCTAGTTGGAGATATCCAGTTCCGGCAATTAATTTTAATAATATTACGGCCGATCTGTGTCAACTAAAGAAGACGGCAACAAATAACCAGGCTTCAAATGCGTGTAATTTAAGACCTGCAAGAACGGCTGGATACTTACCCCCAAGGGCAACCGGTTTTAATTTAAGAAGTGGCTATTTGATAACCCTTAATAATAATGGCACATATAATTTAAGTAATGTGAATAACGAGCGTGATACCAGATCAAGTTATACAAATGCATTAACAACTTCTGTTGTAGCAAATAATATTGCAATTCCTGCTAACGGTGTAATATTTGCCGAAGATAATGTTTGGGTAAGGTCTGAGGCTAGCGGTTTTGATGGTAGGGTCACAATCGCCTCAGCTCGCATAGCAGTTTCAGGGTCTACCACCTTAACGGTTGCGGATAATCTAGTCTACGATGATCAGTATTCAGGCAATGATGTAATTGGTTTGATAGCCGAAGACAATGTAGATATAGCGCCATATGTTCCTGTTCCTCTTAGGGTACATGCTGCTATGATCGCTCAGACGGGTCGCGTACAGTTTAGGCCACAGTATCGCGAAAATGGTTCGTCAACGATTGGGTATGTTAATTCTTCGCAAAGATTAGATTTTTTTGGATCAGTTGCATCCGAAGAACAGTGGACTTGGTCCTGGATAAGATGTGGTAGTCAAAATTCACCATCTTGCTGGAGCGGATTTAAGCACAATGCGACTAAATATGATGAAAACTTAAGATATTCACCTCCCCCATTCTTCCCTGTAACAAATACCTACGATATTTTAGAGTGGAGAGAGGTGATAAGTGCAGCTTAGTGTTGCGTCATGTAGATAAAACAGTTATGCTTATATTAAAATGAAACAACAGTTATTCTATCATCGTCGCCCATTGTTTGGATTAGATATTGGATCGCAAACGGTTAAGTTTGTGCAGCTAGAGAACCATGCTCACAAAGCAGTAATCAAGGCTTATGGTAGCATGGCTACAGACGATGAGATTATGAAGAATGGAGTCATAACAAATATCTCCAAAGCAGCTGAACTTGTTGATAAATTACTTTCCGAAAATATTAAGGGAAAGATTACGACCAATAGAGTAGTTATGAGTGTTCCTGTGTCTAGGGCATACACCAGGGTAGTAGATCTGCCATTAATGTCGAAAAAAGAACTAGAAAGTGCGGTTAAACTTGAGATTGAACAATCTATCCCAGTGCCGACAAAAAATCTGTATTATGATTATGAGGTGATGCAGGCGGTAGATAATGATAATCTACTCGTTAGAATGGTGGCTACTCAAAAAGAGATTGTCGATTCATATGTTGCAGTCTGTGATTTATTGGGGCTAGATCTTGCATTAGTTCAAACAAATATACGCGCCGATGCACAGCTTTGTATAATGTACGAAAATATGATCAAGGGAAGTCCATATGTAATTGTCGATGTCGGTGGTGATTCTATTGATATCGGTATTCTAGATGAAACTCTCAGGGTAACTGGAACGGTTGATGAGGGTGGTAACAGCTTGACCGATGCAATTGCTAGAGTGTTGCACATAACTCATGATAAAGCTCACAAGATTAAAATTACCAAGGGTATTGCTGCGGGTGCGCAGCAAGCAAAGATTAAGTCTGCCGTTGATCCTATTTTAGATAAAGTAGTCGTAGAGATACAGCGCATGATTAAATTCTACGAGGAGCGCGTACACGAAGGGGCTGAAGTTTCACAAATTTTGATTGTTGGTGGCGGGGCAAATATGCCAGGCCTAGGTGATTACCTAACAAATGCTACTCACATAGCCACCAGGGTGTCCTCTCCATGGGGAAAATATTTAGAATTTGGACATATAGAACCACCAGAAAACGCAGATTTACCTAGATTCTTAACATGCATTGGTTTGGCGCTCGCTAAAGACGAGGACATAGCTGGATTATGATTAATTTACTTCCACCCAAAAGAGTTTTTGGTATCAAGGTTGCTAGAAACAATACTATATTAAGAAGATATCTCGAACTAAGCCTTATGGCGATGTTATTTTTGTGCGCTACGGTATTGATTGCACATTATTTTATTCATCAACAGAACGTCAATACTCGTACTGCTATTGAACTTGAAGAAGTTAAACTAAAAGAGCTTGAGCCTATTAATAAAAAAGCTGAAGATCTTTCAAAAACAGTTAATATTATCGATAATTTGATATCAAGAAATATTAAGTTCTCAGAATTACTGGTAAAGCTTGGTGCTGTCATGCCAGATGGTTCGGTCTTGACTGGTCTGCAATTTTCAGTTGATTCGCTAGATTCCCCCCTGGTAGTTAGTGCTCAGATTAATGATGAACAAAAAGCGGCTATTTTACGAAACAATCTTGCTGGCTCTGATTTATTTGAGCGTGTCGAGATTAAAAACATTACTCTCAGTGAAGAGAGTACTAACTCTGCTGGTTCTTCAGTTCCGTCCTCTGCTCCCGTAGCTTCACCTTCAGTAGCTCCAGTCGTACCTGTAGTTCAATATAAATATTCAACAAAAATTGATGCATATTTTAAGAAGGGTATATTGGAGCCTAGGAAATTATGACAGTAACATCTGTAAATAAATTACTAAAGATATCGTTAGTTATATGTGCTCTAATAACAGCGGGTGGTTTGTATTATGCAAATTCTAAGATTCAGAATATTGCCGTGGATACAGCTAGCTTAAAATCAAAATTTGAGCTAAATGCCAAACAGATCAAGCAATATGAGGCTACGAAAAAGAAGGTTGATTCACTGAGTGATGTTAATGCGTTAGCTGAAAAAATTCTGCCAAAACAACAAGAGCAGTCGTTAACAGTTGCTGAGCTTTCTCAGTTTGCACTTCGTTCTAGGCTTAAGATAGTTAATTTAACCTTCAAAGATTCTACCGAAACCAAGTCTGTAAAGGGTGATACAAAAAAGAAGACCACAATACCAAGTGGGGTAAGAGTTGTTCCGCTATCGATACAATTTCAAGAAGGTGCTGAATATCAATATATTTTAGACTTCTTGAAGTATGTCGAAGAAAATAGAAGGACGATGCAAGTTACGAATATATCATTAACACCAATGGACACCGACAGAAGAAAGTTCAAGGATGTCACAGTTGATATCAATCTATATACTACAGAAAAAGCCCCGGAGATTAAAAAATGAAAAAAATGAATGCCATAAAATATGGCTTAAGTAAGACTTTTAGAACACATCAATTATTTGTTGTGTTGGTCACGCTTTTAATAATTTTAATAGTTACAGTTTATCGTGTGATATCTATGAATAATTTGTCGACTGAACTAAGTGGAATAGATACCAGCTCCGCCAGTGTTAAGGCTATTAAATTTGATGAAGATGCTATTGAACGAATTAGATCGTTACGTGACAATAACGTATCCAATCCTGGCGTTAGTATCCCAAATGATAGAAGCAATCCTTTTAACGAGTAGGAGTTATGCGAGGATAATGAAGCTCGACTTAATAATAATTTTATGAATCGGGCTTCGTTAACTCAGGGAAATTTTGGTAATATTAGGGTATGAATTCAATTACATATCATAGTAATAGTATTGAAGATACCTTAAGGCTAGGTAGGTCTATTGGTGAGAGGCTTAGAGGTGGCGAGGTTTTGGAGTTAATCAGTGACCTTGGTGGTGGAAAGACGACATTTACCAGAGGTTTGGCTGACGGATTTGGCTCGACTGACCCAGTTTCTAGTCCAAGTTTTACAATTAGTTATGTATACAGCCGTAGCGACGGTAAAAAAATGTACCATTTCGATTTCTATAGATTAGAAGATGCTGGTATTGTCGGTAATGAATTATCAGAAGTTGAGAATGACGAAAGTGTTGTCACTGTGGTTGAGTGGGGTGATATTGTACATGATATCTTACCTAGGGATAGGATAGTTGTGCGTATCAAAAATATTGATGACAGTAGACGTGAGCTAATATTTAAATTTGCAAATAGGTATAGCCGTCTATTCACTTAATACAAAATTAGAATCTAACAAATTTCGTAAATATACACAGGATCTATATACTAATATAATGATCTTATGTATAAAGACCGACTCCGCAGACGCCGAACTTTATCTGTATGACAATAAACGGCGATTAATAGATGCAATTACCTGGTATGCGCATCGTGAACTTGCTGTAACGTTATTGACGACAGTTGAAAAGTTAGTCAATAAAAACAAATCAAACCTATCGCACCTGCAGGGAGTGGTAGTCTACAGTGGTCCGGGTTCATTTACTGGACTTAGAATCGGTGTATCATTTGCTAATACACTTGCGTATGGCTTGGGTACATCAGTTATTGGAGCCAGTGGCGCCGAATGGATTGTAGATGGACTAGATCAACTGGATACTTTCGATGATAGCAATAGACTTGTAGTGCCTAATTATGGTTCCGACGTACATATAACTACTCCAAGAAAATAGGGCTGATATATTAATTTGACTTTATACATTTCGTCATATATGCTTAATAAAGCATAAGTTTTAACATAAAAAGGAATTGTAATGAAGAAATTTGCGAGAATACTTATACTAACATTAGTAGCATTTTCAATATTAACAACACCGACATTGGTAAGTGCTCAAGACGCTGGCCCTATTGTGATTGATACTCAGGAGGGTGACGACATCCCTTCAACTGGCGCAGCCCCTGAGTCTACGCCCGCTCCTGCTACGCCAGAAACAGGATTTGCCCCTACTGAGAACAAGTTGTTGCAGAATGGAATAATTTTTACTATCGGTGGAACGCTTGGAGCTGGAATTGGACTTGGTATAGTAGCTCTGAAAAAGCGACAAGCACAAAATTAAATAAGCATTTATTCTGTAAAATTGGTCATATTTATCGTACAATGTTTATATCGTACGGAATGAATTAATTTATTTTGACCAAGCGATCAGATTTATTATTTTTGATTTAACTCAGTTTGTATAGCATTCTATTCTAAAATGTTGACAAATGAGAAGTCTTTGAAAGGAATATTATGGAAATATTTGTGGTACTGGCTGCCGTTGTTGGTATTGCTGGTGGGTATTTTGGCGCTAATACCATAACAAAAAGAAAGGCCGGTATTGCATCTGAAGAAGCTAATAAAAAGCTAGATAAAGCAAATAAAGAAGCAGATCGTATCATATTGGATGCCAAAAAGAACGCTGCCGATATTACTGAAGAAGTAAAAAAAGAAGAATCTAGACGCAGAAAAGACCTAAGGGAAGCCGAGGAGAGGCTTCTTAGTCGTGAGGAGTCGTTTGTAAAAAAAATTGAAGAAATTGATAAGAGGTCTGAGAAGCTACGCTCAAATGAAGATGAGTTAGAGAAGTTGAAAGATGAAGTTAGGGCGATTAGATCTAAGGCACAAGAAAAACTTGAAAAGATTGCCAAACTTAGTAAATCTGAAGCCGCAGATAAGTTGATGTCTATGACAGAAAAGGACATCAAAAAAGATCTTGACGGTTTGGTAGTAAAATTGCAACGTGCCGCCATGGAAGATGCCGAGGAGAAAGCTCAGCTAGTTATTACTCAGGCAATGGAGCGTATGTCAAGTGATGTCACTACGGAAAAAACTGTCACAGCAGTAAAATTGACCGATGATGAAATGAAGGGTCGTATTATTGGTAAAGAGGGTCGAAATATTCAAGCAATTCAACGAGCAACTGGCGTGGATATATTAGTGGACGATACTCCTGGAATGGTAATTCTTTCAAGCTTTGATCCAATTCGTCGACAGGTCGCGCGAGTTACTATGGAAATGCTAATGAAGGATGGTCGAATTCATCCTGGACGGATTGAAGAGGTTGTCGATAAGGCACAGAAACAGATCGACAAAGATATAGATCATGCTGGAGAAGATGCCGTACGTGAAGTTGGTGTTGTTGGGTTGGTGCCAAAAGAGATGATGCGCCTACTTGGTGAGTTGAAGTTTAGAACAAGCTATGGCCAGAATGTATTAAAGCATAGTACGGAAATGGCTCACATTGCAGCCGTAATAGCGGAAGAGATTGGTGTTGATGTAAAGACGGTAAAAGTGGCAGCGTTATTGCATGATGTAGGCAAGGCTTTAACGCATAAAATCGAAGGTAAGCACCATCATATAAGCGCAGAGACTGCTAGAAAATACGGAATGGATGAGAAGATAGTTCACGCTATCGAAGCGCACCATGACGATATCGAGGCAACAACTCCCGAAGCTTTAGTAGTTAGGGTAGTAGATGCACTGTCTGCAGCAAGACCGGGTGCTCGTAATATATCAGCTGAAAATTTTGCTGAAAGAATGCGTGAACTTGAAAATATCGCAAATAGCTTCTCGGGGATTGAAAAGAGTTATGCAATATCTGCCGGCAGAGAGGTTCGGGTTATGGTTAGGCCTGAGAAAATCGACGATCTTTCTGCGATAAAGCTCGCCAGGGAAATTGCCAATAAGATCGAGAGTACAATGCAATATCCGGGGACAATAAAGGTGAATGTGATTAGAGAAACGCGTGCTACGGAGTATGCTAAATAGTAACGAGTGTATTAACTGGAATAAGCATAAATCTTTTGTTACAATTGTAAGTATTATGATAATAGGAGAAAATTAATTATGGATCCAAATAGTGGTATTGGTCCGGCTGGCCCACGATTAGATACAAGCACTCAACCCCAAGTTACTGCTCCAGATTTTATGGTACCAAATCAATCTCCAATGGATATACAGGGTAACTTAACCGGGCTTCAACAGCAGCCAGCTTCGCCGACATTTAATCAACAAGCCAATACGGGTTTGCCTATGGACCAGTCACCCATGGCTCCTGCTGGTAATTCTTTTAACGAACCACCTCAAAATATACAACCAGATTTACTGCCTCCACAGGAACCTCCTACAGATGGAAAGAAGGTTGCAATTATTGCAGTGATTAGTGTAGTCGTCTGTCTAGTTGTTGGTGCTGCTATGTTTTTTGTAGGAGTAGCAAGCGGTACAACTAAGGGAAGGACGGCGGCCGATAAAATGTGGCAGCAAAAAGAAGCGGAGCGCCAAAAAAAGGAAGATGGCGATAAAGATGACTCGGCAGATGTAGCTGAAGAGTTAGATTTGGGTGATTTGATAGATCCACAATACCTCGATGAGACTATCGAAGGTGAGGTGGGGGATCAAAAAGCCTCCAGTGATGGCTTTGTATTGAAGGTTACTAATGTTGAACGTAACTTTAAGACGGATGACCCCAATTATAAACTTGATCCAAGTAAAGAGCTTGTAAAGGTTAACTTTATTTTTGGAAATACAACAAAGGATAAGCCTAAAGATGTGTCTAATTTTGGATTCAGACTAGAGGATTCTACTAGTGCAAAGCTGACACCAGAAAATATTGCTGAATATGAAGATAAGTTTGATACAGTCAAGCTAGACTCAGGCGCTCAAAGTAAAGGCTCTATCGTTTATCTTATTAATAAAGATGAAAAGCCATTAAAGTTTGTAAGAGAGCAAGTATACAGAATTTCGGGACAAAATCGTGAGGTAACAACACGAATAGTCATTACTATTGATAAATAAATGTACCTATCCAATTGGGGATGTTTTACCTGTGGTCTCTCGCATGAGGTTTAAATTAGTTAAATTACGATTCTTGTCCACCGCGAAAGCCAAGTAAGGCAATAACACAGCTGGCCGCCATATTTATTAGCACAATATTGATAACATCAAGATTACTGTTTAACGCCAATATAATTGCTGTGCCAAGCCACATGGTAGCAATTACGCCGGCTGTATAGGGATATTTAACAAACAAAATGATATCTTTAAACATATATATATTATATCATTATTTATAGAATATTACTATAACTTATTATTTTCATCTTTAATTTTAGCTTTTTGTAATTTTTCTTGATCAGTAGTCTTTTTGTCAGTTGTTTTTTCTTTATTGATGTCAGAGGCGGCATTCATTTTTGTAACAAATGTTTTGAATAATGCCGGGTCACGAATTGCTACTCTTTCGAGCCACTTGCTAATGACCTCCATTGCTCGGCTTGTAGTCATAGTGCTATCACTTTCTCGAGTATATTCTGGTCGTTCTGTTGCAACATAGTCTAATCCTTCTTTGAATGCACTTGGCAAGACCTCAGATTTTAGGCCTACTGAATCTACTAGTGTTATCAAACTCTGAGCCGCTCTTAGCATCTCGCTATCCTCAATCTTCATCACCAAACCAAATCTATTACCTTTATTAACTACCTGATTGACGGTAGCTAGTATATTCCCATTTTTTAAAATATTTTCAAGATCATCATTACCAAATTCTTCTTTAAAGTTTGCTTCAGCAACATGTCCCATTTGAAGTGCTAGGTCGTTACTTTTGTCACCAGATGGAAGTAGGCTGGTTATTTTTTTCATAGCTTTGTAAAGATCGCTAACAAAAAAACGCAGAAACTGTCCAAGCATCATGGGTATATCTAATTCACCTCTAAGCATACGCTCATATTGGCGCATGACACCATAGAATGCGGCTCGTTCTTTTGGGCTTTTGGCTGAAATACCAAAATCTATCAATGCAACTTTATTATTTTCAAGCAGCTTAACATTCCCTGGATGTGGATCGCCCTGTACTCTCGGAAGCATAAAAATTCCACGTACATATTCGAAGCCTACAGTCTTCAGTTGTTCGGTAAGATTTGAGTTTAATTTTTCTTTAACATATTCCTCGATATTTATTCCTTGTTCTCGCATCCGGAGTAGTTGTGCAATAGAAATTCCACCTATGTATTCTTGGACAATAATATTTGGTGTACAGAGCTCGAGGTAGGTTTTAGGGATAATAAATTGGGGATTATCTTTGTATGCTAGCCATTGCTCATTTGCGAAGCGAGCTTCTTCGACATAATTGGTTTCACGAAGTGTCGCGCGTTTAAATTCATCAATTGCATTTAAGATATCTAAATCCATGTTTCTGTAAATCTTATTGATGAATGCACGCATGATCAATCCGATTAACTTTAGGTCATATGGTAATGTTTCTCGCACCATTGGTCTCAGTAGTTTAATAACTACGGCTTGGCCATTTTTTAGTGTTGCAAAGTATACTTGCCCAAAACTTCCGGCTGCAAATGGATTAGGGGCAATGCTAGCGATTTCTGATAAATTAGACGGAGTTAACTCAGTTTGTAGAATGCTCTGAATATCTAATGGTTCACTTTCTAGATTCTCGAAAATCCTAAGCCGATCTGGGCTTTGCCAGTCTCTAAGCAACGAACTCTTTAGAAGTACTCCTTGTAAGAATTTAACATACACCCCTCCGAGCTTGGTAAATTCTTCGCAGATAAGATTGTTCATCTCGGCATATCGATTTTTTCGGTATAGAAGGTAGGCGTCTTTAACCATTGCGGTAAGTACTCGCCTTCGATGTCTCTTTAGTTGCTTAATTTGCTGAGCTTCAAAAGATTTAGAGGACATTAGGGCCTGCTATTTATTTTTTCCAAAACCAATAATAAAAAGAGTTAATGTGAAGATCATTAATGCTACATATATTTTGAACATATCGGCGGCATTTTCAACAAATAGAGCCATTACAATAACAGCAATCCAGACCAGTAGTATTGTTGCAAAAACAGACGCATACTTCATATTTATAATATTATAGCAAAATTTTATGATTTTGTCTATAAAAACTTAAATATTTGCATAACCGTTTAGTCTGATATAATTTAAAGAAATTTACAACAAGGAGGTTGCATGTCTGATAATCTAAAAAATAATATCGATGTAGTGAATGTTGATGATGAAGAAGCTGATGCTATCAATAATACCGTTAGTATAAAGAAGAGTAGTGAATCTAACGAGAATGATAATCGTGGGTTTGTCTCTAGATTATTCGCAAATAAAAGAATTCTACTAATTACCCTGGCTGGTGTATTAATATTTTCGATTGGCGGTTCGTTTACTTATTTGAGGTATAGAAATAAAGACAATATCAACCAGACTGATACGCATAAACAAGCACAAATCGGAGCTGAGATATCGGTGGCAGATGGTGTAATTGAGATTAGTAAAGATAATGTTTATTGGAAAGTAGCCAAGGTATCAGATCAGGTGAAAGAAGGTTATTTCATCAAAACAGATGCTACGGGGCGAGCTATAGTTGCACTAGATGATGGTAGTTCTGTGCGTGTATCTAGTAGTTCAAGTATAAAGCTACAGTCATTGAATCCTGGTGACATTAAAGTCCGAAATCTTACCGGAGATGTGTATACAAGAGTGGTTAAGTCAGATAGAAAGTTTTCGGTATTGGTGGAAGAGGAGACTTATCAAGCGCTCGGAACAGCCTATAGAACGGTAAATAAACCAGACTCCAAGGGGCTTGAGGTTTATCATAGTAAAGTTGAAGCAAAAAAATTAAAACAAACTATCCCTGAAGGAAAACAGATTCTACAGTTTAGTAGTAACAAGGATTTACAGAATAAAGTCATCGATATTCCTGCCGATCAACTCATAAAAGATGAGTTTTTAAAATGGAATCTTGAGCAAGATAAAAACTCATCAGAATTTAAAGATAAGCTAGGCTATTTCGCGATATTAGAAAAATCATCAACGCCAGCCCCTGCTACACCATCTACTGTGCCTGCGCCAACAGTATCCGGACTAAGTCTAAGTGGATACAAAATAGAAAAGGGTGTGAGGTTAAGCTGGAGTGTTGGTGGCCTATCAGTGCCGAAAGGTTTTAAGATTGTAAAAAGCCTGTCCCCAAACCCGGTATTTGGTCGAGATGATGCTGTGTATATCAGTAATTCTTCTCAAGTAAGCTATGATTGGACCATAAAAGATGGTAAGACATATAATTTTAGAGTATGTGTATATGATGGTTCAGGGTGCTCAAATTACAGTAATAATATTGCGATAACCGCTCCCAAGTATGAAGCAAGTAGTGAGCCGGCTCCAAGTGGGAGTTTAACATTGATTCACGCTGGCGGTAATAGTTTCACTTGGCAATTAAGTGGCAGCGCACCGTATGGTTATAAGTTAGTCTATTCTGAATCAACCAAAGCTAACCCAAGTTACCCAGGTGACAATCCTCAGTTCTTCGGTGCTGGATCAACTTCGGGAAGTATTGGTGCCAGTTCTGGTTCGTATAATGTGAGAGTTTGCATGTACTACAAAGGAAGTTGTGTAAATTACTCAAATCAAGTTACTGTTAACCTCTGAGTGCTATTCGTGTGCGAGTGTACACCATAGCAATACAAAAGATTAATGCACATTAAGTATTGTAAACAAAAAATCCTCCATAGTTCTGATAACTCAGAACAACAGAGGATGGTCGGGGTGAGAGGACTTGAACCTCCGACCTCACGGTCCCAAACCGCGCGCGCTAGCCAACTGCGCCACACCCCGATGTGTGATCGTTGTTTTATTAAAAACAAACTTATTATATACTACCTCTTGAATAAATCCAAAAATATATAATACTCACAACACAATATTCGGTTAGCTACATAGAGCTTGTGTTTTTGTCTTTGGTCTATTAAAGTATAGACATAAGGTCAATAAGTATAATGATAAAAAATCAAACTATTCAAAAGTTTTTAGAAAGAGAAGTCGACCGTAAAGAATTTGTTAAAATTCTCGGAGCAGCACTCCTCGGCGTAGTTGGTTTTACATCTTTTGTAAAAAATATTGAAAAATTTGCTTTAGTTAACAATAAGCCAAAAACCGAAAAAAAAATTGAATCTGGTTACGGATATAGTGCGTACGGCAGATAAATCTTAATTGATTAATTTTATAGCGTGTAAAAATAAATTTTGTTATTGATAATATCATTAAGCTTATATATAGTTATTGATATACAGAATAAGTGAGGAGAAAGTTATGTTTGACTTAGGTTTACCAGAATTAATAATTATTTTAGTAATATTATTACTGTTGTTCGGAGCTGCTAAATTACCAAAATTAGCCAAGAGCATTGGAGAGTCTGCTGGAGAGCTAAAAAAAGGTTTTGAAGGTGGGATAGAAGATGATAAAAAAACCAGCTCAAAGTCTTCAAAATCTAAGTAGTAGTTGTCCAGATAATTTTAGTACAAAGATTGATCAACCTAAGTCGATCAAATCTCACATTAAAGAAATGAGAAATAGTTTTTTGTGGGTAGTACTAGCGTTATGTGTAGGAGGATTTACATCCTATTTATTTCATACTCAGTTAATAGATATTGTGCAGCAGCCTCTTGGCAAAACACTCTTCTTCACATCACCGGCGGGTGGGTTGAATTTTCTTATTAAGTTATGTTTTACATTTGCCGTCATCTTTGTATTACCAATATTGATGTATCAGATTGTGAAGTTTTTCTATCCACTCATGGAGAAGGGGCATAAGAGGGCGGTGATTCCATTTATTGTAAGCTCTATAATATTAGCTTATGCCGGAGTTGTATTCGCATACCTAGTTAGTTTGCCAAATGCATTAAGTTTTCTTTCAAATTTTGGCGGACAAAATATCGAAGCTTTGATTACGGCCGACGAATACTACGACTTTGTCCTAGCCTACTTACTGGGCTTTGCATTGATGTTTCAAATCCCGGTAATAGTTCTTTTCATAAATAAAATTAAGCCACAAAAGCCGGGTAAAATGATGGGCATACAGAGGTATATAATATTGGGCAGTTTTATAATAGCTGCGATATTAACTCCAACTCCAGATCCGGTAAATCAGACTATAATGGCCGCACCTGCGGTGGTGTTGTATCAGTTTGCAGTTTTGTGTGTGTGGCGAATCAACAAAAAAAATAACAATCTAGATTTTGTCGTTATGAAAAATATGCCAGATTCATTATTTAATAACTCAAATGTAGAATACGTAGCCAGAAGATTTAATCCTAAGATAATTGGTGCATTCACAACTAAAAAGGTAGCCAAACTGCAATTAATTACCAATAAGCCAAAGAATATGCTAAGGTCATCAAGGGTATTCAGTGATTTTACAAGACCAATAGAAAGATCCATGCCTAGGGCTAATAATATAGTAAACTATAGGTCGCATGTCTCACCTAGTTTTCGTACAATGGATATTATTTCAGCATAATATTCATCAACAAAGGAGCTATGATTAAAAACTTTATAAAACAACACGATGAGTATATGGGTGAGTTTGTTTACGGTGCCATAGACGGTTCTGTAACTACTTTCGCAGTTGTAGCCAGTGCATCAGGAGCTAATCTTGCTACTAAGGTTGTTCTCATTTTGGGAGTTGCCAATTTGATTGCAGATGGATTCTCTATGGGGGTTGGCTCATATCTGTCGTCAAAATCTAGAGCAGAGCTACGTAATAAACGTCGAGCAGATATTGTGGAGATTGGATCGCCTGTCGTTAGAGCGCTGGTTACTTATACGGCTTTTATAGCTGTGGGCATAATACCGTTGATAGCTTATATCTCAGAGTATATACTTGACATTAATATAGAACATAAATTTATTTTTTCTATTGCCTTAACTAGCATGGCATTTATCTTCATTGGTTTAATGAAGAGTAGTGTTACAAATACTGGTAAACTTAAGGCTATATTTGAAACGCTAACTCTCGGTTCTGTGGCGGCGTTCTTGGCATACTTCGCGGGCAGCCTACTAGAGGGTATACTTACTTAATATAAGCACTGCAATCTGGTACAATAAGCTAATGGTTATTAGTATGGTTGGCTGGTGGTACTCGCGTGGCTGGGCTTGGCTGGTCAGACAAGTTTTTTATGTTCGATTAAAGCGAATCATTGCCTTCTTCTCGATTACGGAGTTGATTGCAACTCTGTTTTCACCATTCAGAAGAGATTTTATTGATACTAAACGCGCTCCAGTCGGTCTAAAGATTCAGGCATTTTTTGGAAACATTATTTCTAGAATAATGGGCCTATTGATCCGTCTCGCACTGATTTTTAGTGGCCTTATCGTAATGGCCGTTACGGCCGTACTGGGTTTTTTTCTTATTGTACTGTGGCCATTTGTGCCTATTTCACCCATTTTGACGATTATTTTAGCAGTGAGTTCTATTTGATATGCAAGATATGTATTCCATAAATTTACAGAGCGCTAGATCAAAAAAATCTAGAGTCAGTATAGTATTGGACAAAAAGTGGCTCAGGGTGACACTAGTGTCGCTTAGTCTACTGAGTTTTGCTACGTGGATAGCAACCTCATTTTACTTCGACATATATCTAGGTCATGTACTGATTGTTATTTGGACGTGGTCAATTATGCCTGTGCTTTGGTATCATGGCGAACTCAGGCTATTGTCGCCAGTTGTTAGTTTGGGAAATTCAAAAAGTTTGGATGATATTCTTGACCGTCGAGTACTTGGTAAGTTGAGTAATCCAATGACAGTGCCTGGGATAGTCGAAGTTCTAAAGAAGTCTCCTGGGGGTATTTTTTATACTAATAGATTTGGAGTGTCATTTGATTTTATTACAACCGTAATACCCGACAGTCCAGTAAGTGTTAATAAAATATTATATGATGCATTAGAGCTAGCAAAAATACACACGAAGGATCCGGTTATAAATGATGTAACTTTTGCCTGCGCTCTACTGTTAAATATCCCTAATTGTGAATATTATTTTTCTCAGTTGAACTTAGACAAAGATGAAATAATATCAGCAATTGCATGGAAAGAACATCAAAATAGAGTCTACCAAAAGATTAAAGACCATAAAAAGTCTGGCGGATTGGGTAGAGACTTTAGTTTTGGATGGTCTCCACTACTAAATAAAGTGGGTACAAACATTTCAGAATCTATCGAAAATGGCCATATTCTACATCGTCAGATTGAAGGGCATGATGAAGTCATTAATCAAATGCAACATGTACTTTCTCAAGCAGGAAGGCGTAATGCTTGCTTAGTTGGAGAGGTTGGAGTGGGTAAGACTACTTTAGTGTATGCTCTTGCCCAAAGGCTGCTATCAGCTCCTAAGAATATGGAAAGATCACTGAGGTACAAGCAGATAGTTGAGCTAAATGCAGCCACCTTATTAGCACGTTCTCGCGGAAGCGGAGAGATGGAAAGTTTATTGATTAGAATATTTAATGAAGCTATTCATGCTAAAAATATAATAATTTTCCTAGATGAAGCACAGCTGTTTTTAGAAAATGGAGTAGGTTCAGTTGATCTTTCTAGTATTTTATTGCCAGTACTTGAAGGTGGTGCATTACCGTTAATTACATCTATGACAGACCAACAGTGGCTTAAACTCAGTCAAAGTAATCCCGTGTTAGTGCAACTACTTAATAGAATAACCGTTAATCCGCTTGATGAAGATGATACGTTGAGGGTTATGGAAGATCAGATTATGCTTTTTGAAGGAAGAGGCAACATCGTATACATGAAGCAATCTCTGAAGGAAGCCTATAAACTAGCCCAGAGGTTCATTAGAGATCAAGAGTTTCCTGGTAAGGCCTTAAAGCTATTAGAGTCAGCTATGGGTTTCGCGGAAGACAAATACTTTATTACCGCTAAATCTATTCAACTTGCAGTAGAAAAAAGTGTGGGTGTTAAAGTTCAGGTTGCATCAACAGAGCAGGAGCGAGATGTGCTTCTGAACCTAGAGGGTAAGATACACGAGAGAATGATTAATCAAAGTCATGCAGTCAAGGTGGTAAGTGATGCACTTAGGCGCGCAAGAGCAGGTGTCAGAAATCAGAATAAACCGATCGGTACTTTTTTATTCTTGGGTCCAACTGGCGTGGGCAAAACGGAGCTTTCTAAGGCTTTAGCCGATGTGTATTTTGGTGGTGAAGATCATCTTGTGCGCTTGGATCTAAACGAATTCTCAAGAGCAGACGATGTGTCTAGATTAATTGAAGTCGGGGCAACTAACTCTACTAGCTTAACTGCACAAATTTCTAAACAACCATTTTCAGTTGTTTTGTTGGATGAGATTGAAAAAGCTCATCCCAATGTTCTGAATGTACTTTTGCAGTTACTTGATGAAGGCATGATGCGTGATTCTGATAATAAAGAAGTTAGCTTCCGTGATGCGGTCGTGATTGCGACAAGCAATGCGGGCGCCGATAAAATACGTTCACATATTGAATCAGGTGAGAGCCTAGAGCAGTTTGAAGATACCTTTATTGATGAACTGATAGACTCCAATATATTCAGACCAGAATTTATAAATCGGTTTGATGAGATAGCGTTATTTAGGCCATTGGACGTTAATGAGCTCAAGCAAGTAGTAGATTTAATTGTAAACGCAATAAATAAAACATTAGCATCTCAGAAGATAAGAGTAGAATTAACTGATGATGCGAAAACTTTATTGGCCAACAATGGCTACGACCCTAGGCTTGGTGCTCGACCACTCAGGAGAACAGTACAGCGATCAATCGAAAATATAATGGCCCAAAAATTACTTTCTTCTAAATTAATACCAGGTTCTGTAGTTGCGTTAGACGCCCCAGAGATAAAATCTAGCTTAGACGTGAGAAACTAATAAATATTTGATATAATAACTAGCATTGCGGGTGTCGTACAACGGCTAGTATATAAGTTTTCCAAACTTAGGACGAGAGTTCGATTCTCTCCACCCGCACCAAAGCGCCCCGGTAGCTCAGTGGATTAGAGCAATGGGCTTCTATCCCACAGGCCGTAGGTTCGAGTCCTACCCGGGGTACCAGTGTTATTTAATTTGAATTTAATTGCGAATCTGTCGCAATATGATGAATAGGAGGGTTTCTATGTCAAAGAGTATTGATTTTTATCAGAAAATTCGTGACGGTAAGTATGAAAAGTATAACCTTGATCCAAAGGAGATCAAAAAAATTGGAGACGATATCGGTGTCGATTGGGATGTGATTGACTTCGGTGAATTTATGCAAGGCGTTAAGGAAGAGCTAGAGCATGGCTGTGATTTTTCTCCATCAAGTGATCCAAATCAAACAAATGTAACTAATGATGATTTACCCTCAACGGCCAAGATTGCCCTAGCTCATTTATATGAGGTTCCAGACTACTATACAAGATTAGAGCAGCTCGAAGATGAGGGTGAGATCCACTGGAGTAAAAATGATTATAAACAGTGGATTAAGAATAATAAGCAAAAGAATGCAGATTTGTTAAAAGATCTAGATTTAGTCGCATAGTGTCTTAATTTTTGATACACTAAAGCATATGCGTTTTCATCATAAAGCAGGCGTGAAGAATCCAAAATCTAGGAGTTTTCTTTCAATATTATTGTTGGTTATTGCCACAACATGTTTAGCTGGAGGTTTATACCTACTAGTGTTGGTTATGACACCAAATGTGCCAATTCTGTATCCTGTTGAGCCAATCGAGATTAAAAGTTTAGAGATTTCTAAAACCGATAGAATCTACATTCCAAAGATAGGCGTCAATGTTGAGTTAGTAGCTGGTGGTCCGGAGGCTTTAGACAAAGGCTCTTGGCATAGATTTCCTGAAAGAGGAGATCCAGTTCAGGGTGGAAACTTTATTGTTAGCGCTCATCGTTTTAGTATAGGTCTAACGCCTGGTCAAACTAGACAAAAGTCACCTTTTTACCATATTGATAAACTTGAGATTAATGATCAAATAATAGTAGATTATCAAGGTAAGAGATATGGATATCAAATTACCGAACATAGTTCTGTTAAGCCGAATCAAATAGAGATAGAGGCTGTTAGTGATAGCCCAAAGCTAACATTGTATACCTGCACTTTGAAGGGTGAATCGGATGGCAGGGAAGTGTACGTAGCAAAACCACTTGGTGAAGTGAAAGATGGAATGGTGGAAACTGCAGTCATTAATAACTTTAGCCAGTAGATTTACTTAAGCGCAATATGATATATTAAAAACATAAATAATAATGAAAAATATACTTAAGTTATTTCCATCTTTAGCCACTATACTGTCATTCTTTATTTTACCTTTAATATTCGGTATATATTTTGCAGTAACTAGGTTTTCAGATCAGTTTGTAGCGCAGCAAGAGTTGACTTACTTTGATGTGCAAAATAGTGTCGTTGGTCAGTTCTTCATCACCCAGGCATGGCTAGATTGGTTTAATAGGTTTATGGATTTTGCTCTTTGGGGATTGTTTGCAGCTATAATTTTAATAATTGCATGGCTGATAAGCTCTGCCAAGACAGCTGTACATAATCATGAAACTGAAGAAGGATTTAGAAACTTTCATATTGCAAAGAATACGTGGCATAGCCACTTCATAGCTGTCGGAGTAGTCAAGGTTATACTGGTTCTCGTAATGGTGTTCTGCTTCTTTTCTTTACTGGGTCAGGCTATACCTTTGCTCGCTATCAACGTTACATCATTACTTCAGGAGGTTAATTTAAGCGGGATAATTGCATTGACATATACAGTTCTGCTAATTGTCTTCTTGCAATTTTTACTTGTAACTTCAGTAAAAATTTTTAAAATTACACGCGCTGACGAGTAGGCTTTTTGCTAACTGAGTTTCATGTGTCTTTAGCGTGATGATCTAAAGATATATTTATGAAGTACAATACTTTCTAGATGTCTCGCAGTGTCGTTATGCGCGCACCGAGGGAGTTTAGGCGGTCGGCGAAGTCTTCGTAGCCACGGGCAATCGAATATATATTTCTAAGCATGCTCGTTCCTGGTGCCGCAAGCATGGTAATTAAAATTATTACAGCAGGACGTAGTGCTGGAGGGCAGTTGATGTCCGCAGCTTCTAGCTTACTTGGGCCAGTGATGAACAGTCTGTGTGGATCAGCCAGCTTGATATCAACTCCAAGCTTGCGTAGCTCGGTTAAATATAGTGCTCGGTCTTCATAGCTCCAGTCATGAATGAGGGTTGTGCCTTTTGCTCTTGCGACGATTGGTGCAAAAAAAGGTAGGTTATCCATATTTATACCAGGGTGAGTAAGTGCATGTATCTTATCTTCGGGGGCCTTCAGGTTGTCTGAGGCGATAGTAGTGATGTCAACTAGATCAGTTCTACTGTTGCCTGCTTTGTATATTTTGCTAACCCTGAATTGACAGCCCATCTTTTCAAGTCGCAATAATTCAACTCGTAGAAATTCAATTGGGCATCTGTTTACAGTAATTCTCGAGTTTGTCGTTACGGCGGCTGCTATAAAGCTGAAGGCTTCAATTGGGTCTTCACTTGGATGGTAGGTAACGTCTTTATCTATATCCTTGACCCCGTAAACTGTTAGAGTATTTGTTCCAATGCCCTCTATTTTTACACCCAGATTCTCTAAGAAGAAACACATATCTTGCACCATATAGTTGCTGCTGATGTTTCTGATAATCGTTTTGCCCTCAGTCATTGCTGCGGCCATTAAGACATTTTCACTAACCGTATCTCCCATTTCATATAGAGTAACCTCTTTAGGGGATCGTTTTTTTACAGATGCCTGATAATAATGATTTTTAGTTTCTACGTTTAGGCCAAACTCCTCTAGTGCGTACAAATGAGGGGCTACAGTGCGTTTCCCCAACTTACAGCCACCGGCGTATGGTAGTTTAAATTCTTTATGTCTATGCATCAGCACGCCTAGGTACATAATAACGCTACGGGTACGACGTGCAGCTTTACTATCTATTTCGTTAAGTCTTAGTGCTTTTGGTGGTTTAATCTCCAAATCCCCGGTATCTAGCCAGGTAACCTTCACGCCAACACTTTGTAGCACCTCTATGAGTCGGAAAACTTCTTCAATCTTCGGTACTTTTATTAATGTCGTCGTACCTTTATTTAGCAGTGCTGCGCATAAGAGTCCGACAGTAGCATTTTTACTTACCTTGGTGTCAACTGAACCGTGTAGCTTGTGGCCACCCTCTACCCTTAAATTAACGGAGTTATTGCTAATACTGATAATCTCTTTGTTAAGAACATCACTCACACGCGCGAGCATCTCAATTGTAACGTTCTGCTTGCCTGCTTCTATTCGGTTGATTGCACTTTGCGATGTACCGAGCTTATCTGCTAATTCTTTTTGCGTTAATCCACGTTGACTTCGAACACGAGCAATAAGCTCACCAATTTTTTGTTGATATTCAATCATAAAAATAGTATATCACATATGATATACAAAAAGATTATATTTGTAGAAGCGAACTACATGTAAGCCGACTATTTCGAGACAAAGCATAGAGATCAGTTCATAATTGCAATAGTGTATACTAGTATTTAATAAATTGGAGATGTCGAATGCGGATATTACAGGACGATGCGTTGCAGAAGTTGATTATTGGTGAAGAAAAGCGCCAGCGTGAAGGTCTTGAATTGATTCCATCAGAAAATTATGTGAGCCGTGATGTGCTTACTGCGCTCGGTAGCGTGTTTACCAATAAGTACTCTGAAGGATTTCCGGGTAAGCGCTATTATGGTGGGCAAGAGTACACCGATCAAGTCGAATCACTAGCGATTGATCGAGCAAAAAAGTTATTTAGCGCAGATCATGCTAATGTACAGCCACATTCTGGTGCTCCAGCTAACATGGCGGTATATCATGCGTGGCTGGAGCCGGGTGATACGGTGCTTGGCATGAAGTTGGATCATGGTGGACATTTAACTCATGGCCACCCCGTAACTGCTGCAGGCAAAATCTTCAACTTTATTCGCTATGGCATTAAGGATCTAGAAACGGGTGAGATAGATTACGATGAACTTCGTGAAATGGCACTAAAACATCGGCCAAAAATTATTCTGGCGGGTTTTTCGGCATATCCACGTGAGCTTGATTATCAAAAGTTTGCAGAAATTGCCAACGAGGTTAATGCAATGGCAATGGCTGACATCTCACACATTGCCGGGTTAATTGCCGGTGGTGTTGCGAAAAATCCATTCGATTACGGCTTCCATTTGATGACCACTACTACTCATAAGACATTGAGGGGCCCGCGTGGCGGCATGATTTTAACTAAAGGAATGGTGGGTAATCCACTTAAAGCACCGGAGAAGACATTAGAAAATCTCCCAACTATAATTGATAGAAGCGTATTCCCGGGCTATCAAGGCGGTCCTCATATGAATAATACGCTAGCTAAAGCTGTTGCCTTCAGAGAGGCCTTGCAGCCTGAATTTAAAGAATATGCTTCTCAAGTAATAAAGAATGCGAGACGGCTCGCCGAAGAACTAATTAAGCGTGGGTTTAAGCTCGTGACAAATGGTACTGATAATCACCTGATATTGATAGACATACAAGCGTCATTTGGTATTGATGGATCCGAGGCGGAAAAGGTGCTCGATCAAATTGGGTTAACATTAAATAAAAATGCTATTCCTAATGATACTTTACCTCCATTTAAGCCTAGTGGAATCAGGCTTGGTACTCCGGCTATTACATCCAGAGGAATGAAGGAGTCAGACATGGAGATGGTTGCCGAATGGATGCTACAGGCAATTAAGTCTAAAAATGATAGCAAGGCTCTAGACGCAATTAAGAATCAAGTTAAAGAATTTTGTCTGCAGTTTCCACTACCGAGTGACCTATCTAATTAAAAGTGTCACAAGAAATTGTTGCGCCGTATGAATCATTGGACTAATTAAGGGGAATCCAACAAACATAAAAATCATGATTGCCATAAAGCCCATATTCTCAATTTGCATCATGACTTTTTGAACTGGCTCAGGGGCCAGTGCAAACAACACTCGAGAGCCGTCCAGCGGCGGAAAAGGAATCATATTAAAGACAAATAAGCCAACATTTATGGCTATATTCATATAGAGAAAGTTTAGTAGCCAGCCTCCTGGTGCAAAAATCTGGATTATCAATGCTACGATTATTGCTAAGAATAGATTTGTTAATGGTCCGGCAATCCCAACAAGTGTCATGCCGAATTCTTCAAATTTTAGACGATGCATATTAATTGGTACAGGCTTTGCAGCTGCGAATGGTGGCAGTCCTAGCAATACCATTAAAATTGGCATCGCAACAGTTGTCACTGGATCTATGTGATGTAGAGGGTTGAAGCTTATCCTGCCATGAGCATGAGCTGTATCGTCTCCAAGCCATTGCCCAACAAGTGCGTGCATCATTTCATGTAATGAAATGGCGATCAATAGCGCAGGAATAGCGTATATGAGTACTTCTATGTTCACTGTATATATTATATCAAAAGACGAATGACATTTAGAGGTAATCTTATGTTATTAGTCAGGTTTATTAACGGGTATTTGAAATGAACTAATTAATTAGTTAACTCAGTTATCATTATGTTTGGTAAAGAAAAAATTGCTTATACTGCAATTATTTCGGGTTCTTGTTCAAGCGTAATACCAAACTTTTTTTGGACAATGGTGACGATTATTTTTTTAAATTTCAAAAGGTCGTTTGTACTTTTTGCTGATTCGTTCACTACTACAAGCGCCTGGTTCTTCCAGGTTGCCATACCGGTTTCTTGGTCGTGAAAGCCCTTCAGCCCACATAGCTCAATAAGTTGGCCGGCGTAGAGCTTTAGGTTGCCATCGTCAGTTTTATGACTTTTTAACTCCGGAAATTGAGTGGATAGCTGGCTATACTCAGCTTCGGAAACTAGCGGGTTTTTAAAAAATGATCCACAGCTGGCAATATCTGCTGGGTCAGGTAATTTTACTGCCCGAATATTTGATATGGCTTCACGAAGCTGAATGGGTGTAATAGTTCTTTCATCGATATGATGTGATTGTAGATAATTTGTGATATCAGAATAGAATGGTGGTGCTATATTTTTGCGACAAAATCGCATTGTTACGGATGTAATTATAAACCGTTTTTTGTCAGTAGTATTAAATCGACTCTTTCTATATTTAAATTCACAATCTTTGTTAGATATTTCAACAAATATGCCTTTGCTAGTATCATATGCTCGCACTGTATCAATCACATCTGATACTTGTTGACCATATGCGCCAATATTTTGTACTGGAGCAGCCCCGACGGTTCCGGGTATTAAACTGAGTGATGCGACATCGAAATAGCCTTTATGGGTAGACAGTTTGACGATATCATCCCAGATCTCTCCAGCTCCGACCGTAAGCTGTAATTCATTGTTAGCTTCAGTTTCTTTAGCGCCCATTGTTCGCATGGCAATTACAAGACCCGAAAAACCAGTATCTTGAAATATACTATTGCTTCCACTGCCAAGAACATGAAAATTTAGACCATTATTTTTTGCAAAATCGAGTGAACCTAACAGGTCGTCATTAGATTTTACTTCAGCAAAATACCTGGCATTGCCGCCTAGGCGCATTGTTGAATATTGAGCCAAAGAAACATTTTCAAGTATTTTCATAACTATGCTCTAGTATAGCGCATTGTACCTGATATCTGGTATAATACCGTTTACGCACCGGTAGCTCAGCTGGATAGAGCGTCTGTCTTCGGAACAGAAAGTCGGGGGTTCGAATCCCTCCCGGTGTACCAGCCAAAAAATCGAGATAAATGTCTCGATATTTTTATTGAGTAATAAAAATCTCCTCGCGATTGTGCGAGGAGATTTTAATCTAAAGGCGAGCGTGTTATTAAAACGCTAGTTTATATACTACTTCTTTAGATTCGTAAGTTTGTTTATCGTAGGTATAGCCTTTCTTAGCAAGTTTAAGATCTTGTTTATTAACTGGAACTTCGAACACTATTTGACCACTTACGCTCTTGTTTTGTAATAAAGAACCGCTGGGTAGTTCGGTTCCTGGTGGTTTAGCGTAGCTAGGGCGATCAAGGAGTCCATCTATTTCGATATCAAAATCAAAACTAGAAACATACTGGCTTTTGTCTGAGGTGTTCGTCACTGTCAGGTCTAGCACAATGAACTCATTTCCATCTTTTGCCCTTGTATAACTGTTTGCTGGAACATAGCCTCTGGATACATTATTGATTTTGACGCTGTAATCCCCAAAATTGGCTGTTTCACCTTTGTTAAAATCTGTAGATACAGGAGTATTTGATTCTCGGCTCTCTATTTGTTTTGTTATAGAATCGGTTTCGGAACGGATTTCACTACTTTTATTGGATAAATTTACAGCGAATACAAACCACAGAATTACTAAGATTGCCGTAATTATTCCAAAAACTAAATTTAGTATCCAGCCTATTTTAGAGAGTGTATTAGATCTACCTTCTTTTTTTGCCTTGCTAGATCCTACAAGGCCGAGTATGAATCCGATAAACTGCATTCCAATAAATGCACAAATTAGACTAATGATTCCCAGTACGTCTGTCTGATTGGCACTAGTGTTTGTCGAGCTATTTTCAATAGTTGTATTGTTTGGCGTAACCGGTGGTTCGCTTGGGTTTTGATTTGGTTGTTGATCCATATGGAGTCTCCTAAAATAATATTGATAAATTATTTATAACACAACCATCTTCAGGTTGCCAAATTTTTACATTAGTGATATGATCACACCTGTATTTATTGTAAATGCAGAAAGAAAACAAGCAGATGCTCTAACTATTTGGTTATCATCCAGCTGAAATATTCTGAGCAGAACTTTACGATATTTACAGATTCGGGCCAGTAGCTCAGCTGCCCAGTGGCAACGCCACGACAAGAAGAAAATAAGCAAGGTGCTCTGCTGCCAAACTTACATTCTGAGCAGTACTTTACATACAACATAGATATGGGCCAGTAGCTCAGCTGGTTAGAGCACCTGCCTCTTAAGCAGGGTGTCGAGAGTTCAAGTCTCTCCTGGCCCTCCAAAATATTTATGAAACTCATCTCCCGTAAAATATCACCTCTATCATTGCGAGGTGTCTTTTATTTTGTTTACCTATGATTTGCTCTCAGCTTATCTTTTGAGATAGGTATTGCCTTAAGTCCGAAAATCTCAGTGGCATCTAAAGATATAATCTGATATTTTATAAACATGAAGAAGCAGAATAAAGTATTTAATTCAAAGCAATTGATATTTAAAGATATCTTTGTCGGAACGTTTATATATGCTGTTACACTAGGATTTTTTAATGACTATACAGATATTGTTGATGCAAGAAGCTTTTCGACAATATTCTATGCATCAATTGTTCTCGAAATATTAACTTTTCTTGCATTTATGCTTAAGGGTAAAATTATCGGCTGGCTGAAAGACCGAGAGGGTCTATTTTATAAAGCTATGATGTTTTTCTGTGTTTGGTTGGTAATGTTCCTTTCCAAATTTGTCTTTATTTGGGCTATAGATTCAACTTTCGGAGCTAACATGAGCATTCATGGATTCTTTGGTATTTTGTTTGTCGCGTTAAGTGTAGTGATTATTCATAAACTGGCCGACAAGATTTTTATTAAACTTGGCGATAGTTAATAATTAAAGAACAGTACGTGGATGGATGGGTGTCTATTGTTTAACAATTTATTTAGATTTCTTTATACCAATCTATTGATAAGTTTGCTATATTAAATGCATAATCATTATCCAAAAGGAGGAAAAATGCTTTCGTTAATATCAACTTTCGCACAAACGTCATTAGATTACAGTAGTCAAATGTATGGAACAGACATAGCTACGCAAACTCAGGCTAGTGGTGCCGGTGGGGCTTTCGGAGCTGCTGTCTTTGGAATTGTGATGATTTTCCAAATAGTGATATTTCTATTACTAGTGATACCAGCCATTATCGTGAACTGGAAGATTGTCTCAAAGGCCGGTGAACCTGGTTGGTCAAGTATCGTGCCAGTTTATAATATCATTATTCTGAACAAAATTGCCGGTACACCTAGCTGGTATGTTCTCCTAGCATTAATACCCGGGGTTAGCCTTATAGGAATAATTCTTATTTATATTGAGCTTTCTAAAAAGTACTCAAAGCCGGTAACTATATGGTTATCAATATTAATCCCGATTGTTGCATTGTTTATGATAGGTAAAACAGAGTATATTGGTGGCGGAGCGAGTACTGCAACTGCCGCACAGGTCCCTGGGCAAGAGTTTGCACCTCAGCAAGCTCAGCAGCCAGTGCCTCAGCCACAAGATTCAAATAATCAGCAACCTCCGGTTGGTCCACAGCCGCCTATTGTTCAATAATTCGAGCAAGTTAATATTAAAAGATCGCACGTTATTATGGCGGTCTTTTAATTTATATCCACCTCTGTTAATATTAAGCAATGGCAAAACAATTGAATGGTTCAGAGCTAGCTGGATTTATTAAAGAACGACAAGCAAAGGCGGTGCGTGGTCTAAGGCAGGCTTTTGGTGTGCAGCCAAAGTTGGCAATTATTGTTACTGTAGACAATCCAGTTATAGAAACATATATGCGCTTAAAAAAGCGATATGGTGCAGATATATTGATTGAGGTAGATATTCATCGAATAAAACAAGATGAAGTTTTAGAAAAAATAGCACAGTTAAATGATGACAACTCTGTTCACGGCATAATTGTCCAGCTTCCACTTCAGGATGTGTCTGAAACTGATAGTGTAATAAACTCAGTGAAGCCTTCTAAGGATGTTGATGCGTTAGGCGTTGATGCAAAGCTGGATCCCGCAACGCCAACAGCTATTTTGTGGTTATTGGCAGGTTATGGAATTGATTTCAATAACAAAAAAGTCGTGCTTGTCGGGAGGGGGAAGCTAGTGGGTCAGCCACTTGAGCGCATACTAAGGCAATCAAGCGTTAATGTGGTGTCGTGTGACTCTTCGGACAATGTCGCTAAAGAGGTAAGTACCGCGGATATTATTATTACTGCCACAGGTACGCCAGGTGTTTTGGCTAGTAAAGATATTCCTTTGAATGCTGTTGTTGTAGATGCCGGCGTTGCCGTAGAGGAAGGTCAAACAAAAGGGGATCTGTCTGGAGATGTTTATGATCGTGATGATCTAAAGATTACACCACAGAAGGGAGGGGTTGGTCCTCTGACTGTATGTGCATTGTTCGAAAATGTTATTACGGCAGCCAAGCATTCGGCCGGTATTAAGCTAGAGGCTAATACTTAGATAATCAGCTGAAGTCAAAAATTAAAAATTATCTAGGATGCTAGGGCGGTTTTGACTCTTTCGGCTACTTGTCTTGGGGTCATTTCAGCTTTAACTATGTATGAATGCACATTAAGCTCTTTTAAGATGTTGGGCGCTTCCTCTTCACCTAGATTAGTTAGAATAATAACAATAATATCCTTGCCCCACGGTTTTTTACGAAGCTCTACTAGCATTTCATCACCAGTCATTTCTGGCATCATAAGATCTAAGAGAATAATTTTGGGCTTAAAGCCTTCTAAGAGTTCCAGCCCAAGTTTGCCATCTTCGGCTGTTTGCACATCATATCCTTCGGTCTCAAATTTGAGCCGGTACATTTGGCTAATTGCTATATCATCTTCAATTATCGCAATTTTGGTGGAACTCATTATTCCCCTCCATACTTATATGCTATTGAAAAATCACTCAGTTAGCAAGTGCTAAAATAGATTTTACACTTTCAACAACTTTTTGTGGTGTAGAATTGGCCTTGACGATAAAGTCGCTAACCCCTAAGTGCCATAGGGTTTGAGGGGCTTCGGCCTTGCTGATATTAGTTAAAATGATAACTGGAATATGTTCTCCCCACGCTGTTGAACGAAGTTCTCGAAGCATTTCATCGCCACTCATTTTTGGCATTCTAAGATCGAGCAAAACAAGATCAGGCTTGTGTTCCTCAATGATTACAAGGCCATGCTCACCATCTTCAGCCTCACATACTTCAAATTCACTAAACTTAAGTTTTAGCGCATACATTCGGCGAATCGCCGCTTCATCTTCAATTATTGCAATCTTCGCCATATACTAAATCTATCATAGCAGAAATAACTTACTGATTTTTAAATATGTTACATTATATTTTTTGTTACAATCCAGACTTTTCAACTTAGACTCAATGAAGTATGATCTAGTAAAATAGTCAATTGAGTGAATGCTGTCAAGCCGTTTTTTAAAGTGTATTATCGGGTTTACTAATAATTACACAACAGTAGCTTTATGGTATGTAATAAAACGGTAATCAAAAGGGTTCTTCGTATCTGCTGGAAACTTAATACGGTTGGTTTCTTTCCAGTAATTTAATTTAGGGAAATAATAAGTGTCCGCAGTCAGCTGTGCATTAATTTCTGTAATATATAGTTTGGTGGCATAATCCTCGAATAAGCTGTAGATTTTCGAACCACCAATAATCCAGAAATCTTCAACTTTAGCCCTATTGAGTATCCAGTTTATGTCGCTAGTGATTATTAAGCTACTATCGTTGTGTTTTGTTAGGGTTCTTGAAAGCACAAAGTTTACTCTGTCTGGAAGTATGTGTTTGTCTAGAGAGTCAAATGTCTTGCGCCCCATTACTATGTTGTGTCCAATTGTTAATTTTTTAAATCTTAGTAGATCATTATGCATTTTTGACCATGGTAGTTGATTATTCCAGCCGATTCCATGATTTTTGTCGTATGCTACTATCATTTTAATCATAATTAGCCTTTATTATATAATATGCTGATGGAGAACATATCAATTGAACAAAGGGTCTCAGAGTGTTTAAAAAACAATAAGCATATTAAATTTGATGAAGCATACAGGTTTTTAACACAAGTTATGCCTGCGTCTCCAAAGGAAATATTTAAACACGGGGAAGGTATTAAAAGAGCAAAATATTTTTTTGATCAACTTGATAATCCTCAAGATGCGATTTCACCGATTCACTTAGCCGGTACATCTGGAAAAGGGTCGACCGCTAATATAATCACTAGTTTGCTACTAGGTCATGGCGCATCAACTGGTACGCATACATCACCGCATATTTATGATATTAGAGAAAGATGTATGATCAATGGCCAGTTATGTAGCAAGGATATTTTCACTAATAGCTTTGAAAGTATATTACCTGCGGTCTTTGATATGACAGACACTATTTATGGTAGACCTACATATTTCGAAGCTACTAACGCTATTGCATTCACCGCTTTTAAAGATGCACAATTAGATTACGCTGTTATAGAAACTGGCTTAGGTGGTCAGTACGACAGTACAAATACAATTTCAAGAACCGATAAGCTATCAGTAATTACATCTTTAGGCCTTGATCATACTGAGATATTGGGTAATTCACTAGCTGAGATAGCTACACAAAAGGCAGGTATCTTTATTCCGAATGGAGAGGCGGTAGTTTTAAGGCCGGACTCACAAGAAGCACTGGAGGCGATTAAAAATGTAGCAACTGAACGAAATGTTTCAGTTGTCTGGGCTGAGCCTAACTGGGTGAAACTACATCACTCTGATTTAAATGGGAGTACATTTACGTATGATGACGGTGTAAATAGATTCGAAAACCTACATCTTTCTTTAATAGGACAGCATCAATTAGAAAATGTAGCAGTTGGCATATGTGCATTTTTGAAGATTGCCGTAAGAGACAAGATTGAAGTTTCAAGAGATTTAATGAATGAAGCGCTTAGTAATATTAGTATGCCGGCCAGATTTGAGGTTGCCAATGCATTCGGGAAAAAGCTTATTCTCGATGGTGCGCATAACTCTCAGAAGCTAGAGGCGTTTATAGCAACAATGGAGAAGCTAAAGGTTAAATGTCCAATTTGGGTATTGGCCCTCAAAAAGACTAAAGATACCGAATCTATAATAGATGTTATATCTCCTGTAGTAGAACATCTTGTAGTTACTCAATTCTTTGCTTCGCAAGATGGTCCGGCTACACACATGAAGATGCAGCCTGAAGACATAGCTAGTGTAGCAAGAAGATCGAGTATTAAGCATGTATCTGTTTTTGAAGATAATCTAGAGGCTCTCCAGTTTGCCTGTAGTGTTTCAGTAGATGACCCCGTTGTAGTTAGCGGGTCATTTTATCTTATCGGAGAATTACACGACAGGCTTGCTGACCTAGGTATTAATGGCTAAATAAAATTAAGTGTAGATTTAATATAAATGCTAAGCATTGAATTTAATGAGGCCAGTCTTCATTTGTCTCATTTGTTTAAGGGTAAATCTCATGTGCCTTCTGGTTTGCAAGAGTTTATATTTTAAGCTCTTTATATGCCTGCAGAATTATATCTAGCATCTTCTTGTAATGTGTGTCTGAAATTAGGCTGCTGTCAAAATCTACTGCTTGGTATAGATATGCAGTGTTTTCGGCAACTTCAATTCCGAAATCAGGGCTATTGTCGTATAGATATTCCATAAACTTCGGGTTAACTAACTCAAATGTTGCAAGTTGGTCTCTGTCTGTTGCATACACTTCATATCGATTATTAAAATCTGGCCATTCGAAGGTGTGTTTTGTGTAATTTTTCGGCACCCTCAGCCTATGCTTGTCAAAGGTTTTAGAAAATATATTACGTTTTGGTTGGATCAATATTCCCCCATAAGATTTCGGAAGTGTTACCTGAGATATTAGCCAGGTGGCGTTATTGGTGTTACCAACATTGCTAGAGTAGGTATAAAACTGAGTGAGTAAACCACGGTACGTTCCAATAACATGGTTATTTATGTCGCTGGACCCGAATTTTCCGGACCCCATTAAAACACCTCGCTCTGGTAGCAGTAGCCACCCCATGTCGCTTGAATAATACATATTATTTTGAACCGCAAAATTTTGGATAGTTGCGTTATAGGACGTGGAGTTATCTGTGTCCTGAGTGATTATATCTAGTAGCCATGTGTTTTCGTGTTTGATAAATTTCCAATATTCCGTAAAGCTCTTTGTGTCAGTATAAAGCACGGTACCTTGTTTATTTATGAGTTGATCATTGGCCTTTGCTTCAAACGCAACCGTAAAAGAATCTTTGCTGTTATCTTGATCGTCATGCATTTCAAAAATCATGCATTTTTCAATCACAACATTGCTCATGGAGTTGGTTCTCCCTAATTGATATATTGCCTGAAGCAGTAGGCGGTTGTGACTAAAGCAGCTGGCAGTCAGATATGTTTGCATAGAATTTACATTGAATGTCGACCAATCTGCCTGGAATTTCATAAAAACATTTTTACAATGATTCTCTAGATTAACTCGATTCCATGATGTATCAGATTGAGAGGCGGCATCAATTTGTTGTGTCGTTATTTTAGATTTTTTAGTTATTCTTTCCCACACTCCGTAAAATGAAGATGCCCATCCTGTCCAAATCCCAGCTATAAATACTATAGCGAAAATGGTACTACCAAATGTGTGTCCCATTATCCCTAGTACGAGTACTAAAATTGAAATAAGAGCACCTATGATGCCACCAACTATCAATTCGGCAGTTCTAGGTAGTATTTTTTTTACCACATTACCTATGCTGAACATAATTATGTAGCCTAAGAAAAATACACCACTACCACTTCCGCCTTTGCTAGATCCGCCGCCTCCAGCTCTGGCAATATGGGTAAACATTATACTTAAAGTGTTTGATAGTACCATTGGTTTTTTATTTTCTGCTTACGTTATTATCTATACTGTATCTTAGTATATTATCTACATCCTGACCAGAGACTCTCCGTAATCACTTGTATCAGAATTTACCAATAATTCCGAATTAATCTTAGGTGATATGCTGCAAGGTTGTTTACCCAACTTGTGTGATAACGAACTTAATTACGTATTCTACCGATACAGTCATTGTTAGTAATGTCAGCGCTATCACAACTCCATCTGCTACCAGCTGTTTTTGATGCTTTTGTACTCGCGGATAGATCAAAAGCATCACTGATAAAGCAATCGACATTGTAGCTAAAATGATAGCGATTAACGATATCTCACCTGCGTAGTCGGTAAAGAGGGTAGTAAAGTTTTGAGATGGCACTATTGCTGGTGTTTCCGAAGCAAAAGGCATAATTAAACTCACAAAAACGTATGCTGCATATAACCCGGATGTTGCCAACGCGGTAAGTGCTAAACAGATACGCTGTATGCTGCGAACAATATAATACGGTAGTGAACTGGTTGTTATTAATGATTGCTGTTTTTTAGTTGCCATAATTTTACTCCTCTATTTTTGATAATACTTTAATCGTATCATAAACATTTTTAATGAGGTCAGACCTCATTTAGAAATAAATATTGTATAATTTCTTTATGCCAGTAAGAAATACCATTAGATTTGATGTAGACGAATGCTTCTACCATGTTTATAACAGGGGCATCAATAAACAGATAATTTTTCATGACGATGATGATAAAGAGTTTTTCATCAACTTACTAGCCCGTTATTTGGCGCCTGAATCTGTTATTGACCAACACGGAAACATATATAAGACATATAATAATAAACTAGAGTTGCTATGCTATTGCTTAATGGATAATCACTTCCACCTGATGTTTTATCAAAATGAAAAGGGCGTACTCAAAGATTATATGCAGTCTATAGCCAACAGCTATATTAGATATTTCAATACAAAGTACGAAAGAAGAGGCCCATTATTTGAAAGTCGGTATAAATCATCGCTAATAGAAACTCAGCCATACCTAGAGCACATTACTCGATATATACACTTAAATCCAAAAGATTGGCAAACTTACAAATACTCTAGTCTACCATATTATCTTAATGAAGAATCTCCGGAATGGTTTAAGCCAGAAAAAATACTAGAGCTATTTGATGGTGAGAGTTACCTAGAGTTTATGAAAGATTACGAAGATCATAAAGCAATGCTTGATGAGATAAAATACGAACTTGCTGATTAACATACTAGAACATAAAATGCTCCAATATGAGGTCTGACCTCATTTGCTGACCTCATTTGCTATGAGGTCTGACCTCATTTGCCGACCCATTTGCCCTGACCTCATTTGCCCGACCTCATTTGCCAAAGAACCTCCCGCTCGATAAGCAAAATATTGTAGTAGATCACGAACAAATGATGCAAGATTTAAAAATTTTCAAACACATCACTTATAAAGAGCGAGGTTCAAATTTGATCTATATATGTAGCAAAGCACCTGAACAGAAGTAGCACACAAAACTTTTGGCAAAGCGCGTGTGATTTTCCCTCATCAGATACTGCTTAGTAAATAAAATCAACAAAAAAGAAAAAGCGTGGGCTGTGAAATCCATCACTGCCGACGCTTTTTCGTAATTTCATCCTATCATGGCTTACGCTTAATGTCAAGTCGGATACCTTCTTTAGTAATGAGTATAAGTTTCTTAAATGAACGAGATAATTTCAATTGTTTTCGTAGTTCTTTTTCAATATATGTATCAACAAGTTTGGTCCTTCTGCTATCAAAAATGATGTTTTTAGATTGTCCACTGGCTCGTTGTAGCTGTTTTTCTACTGTTTTCTTTCCGCTACCGGTTGGGCATTTAATTTCCCATAAGATGTTATCGATCTTTACGTCTGGCGTTCGTATGCCTTTGATGCGACTTGGCAGTAAAAATTCTACATCAAAACCTTGGGCTAAAAATACTGCCGCAGTTTCAAGCTCATGCATTTCTGGAAACACCCCGAGTGGAATAATAGTTCGACCATTTTTCCGTTTCATAATTACTCCATATCAATGATACATACCGTACAATAACAGCATAGCATAGCATAACATAACAAAACCCTTGATAAAGGGTATATAATTTGACACAGTTTCTATAAAATTAAACAACAAAAAAGAAGTCGCCGCGGTAGGAACATCCTGCTCCGTGCGGTGACCTCGTATTTAAATAGTATCAGGCTAACTTGCTAATGTCAATAACTTCTCTCTTACGATTTATAAATAAAAGCCTTTTTACTTTCTTCGTTAGTTTAAATTGTTTTTCCAACTCCTTCTGTATAGATTTGTCTGGAAGTTTGCCCATTCTGTGCGAATCGAAAATAATACTTTCAGACTGATGGTAGGCTCGTTTTAAGTTTCTTTCTACTTCGGAGAGCTTGTATGCTATCAGTGATTTAATCTCCCACTTAAACCCGGCCATTGCAATATCTGGAGACTTCGTGTTTTTAACCGTTTTTGTTTTAAGAAATTCAACTATGAAGCCGGCCGTCGCTAGGGCGTTTGCTGTTTCAAGTTCATGTTGCCATACGCTCAAGCCAGCGGGAATACGAGTTTCACCCTTGCGTTGTTTGGTCTGTAGTGTCAGATTACGCTTAGTCATTACGTCAATTACTGCCGTTAAAATCAATATACTATACTTTTATTCTAACATAACCCCAACAAAACCCTTGACAAAGGGTGTATAATTTGCCATAATTTGTCACAGTTTCGGTGATCTCGGAACTGTGTAGGTTGTGCGGAACCTAAGTACGCACACAAATCACGAAGGGAGCATCCGTGGCTAAACACGGTTTGCTTTGTTTTTGCTCAAAGTGCATGCGCACTGTGAGTTTTGGATCGGGCAATACGCCCAAGAAAAAGGGAAAGGGTTCAGGCTCAAAGCCGGTAAGCCTTGGCGGAGGTGACAGTTTCGCTCGTCGCGATACTGGTGGTACGCCAGCCAAGCGGCAGACCCAGCGCAATCATGGCACCAGTCGCCGTGGAGGCGGTCCTCGTCGCTAACCCCGTAAGACCTGAGCCATGTCTTAAAACTGGCTCATTTAATGTATTATAGGGATAATATGAACCCACTACAAACAGGTATTCTTGTGCTGAGAACAGATCACTTTGATGATACTGTCGCTCATTTGTACGAACATTTATTTATCGCTAAGTTCAAAAAGCTTTTGGCTGATAAGTACAAAATTATCACACCGTATGGCTGGCTCGATGGAGAGACCTTTTCGGATGTGATTTTTCTCGATTTTGGATTTTATCAAAATGAAGTAAAGCAACTTTTCGAGTCTTACACACAGTCTGATCATGTATTCACGCACGATGAGATACAGCATGAGCTAAAACGGATGGGCGCAGAGTTAGGTGTAAAGCTGGAGCCGAAAGATTACAATCAGGTTACTGAAGAGCTACGGAAAATAGACGAGATTGGTTTTACTGATGTCAAAAAGATGGACCCGGTCATTCTGGATGCTACGGCTTTCAGAGGCTCTAAAATTATTTCAGAAAAAGCTGCCAAACAATCGTACGTTGATTACACGGTTACTGCTGGACTTACGGATCTGACACTCGAAGAGAGTTTAGTTTTTCTTCGTTCATTACCAATTATATATGATCTCATAGACTCGATTGTATATGCCCAGGAGGCATACGGTGATACCAAGAGCTATCCGTTAAGCAATACTCAAAATACTATGGGCGCAATGGCTATTTATACTTTTCAAAAAGATAGTTTTTCTGAAGAAAAGTTACTGAAAAATTTAAAAACTGCATTTTTTCAATTTGGCCAGATGAATCGAGATCTATTCGGGGAATGGTTACAGGCGTATCTTAAGTCATTTGTGAATGCTAAAAATTGGCACACCTTGACGATAGATTACTATAGATATACCGGCATCCTAACTTCAAGAGAAGCGGTAGTCGCTAAAATGACCCCGGAAGCAGTCCTAGATCTATTTTCAAAACTTACTTTTGAAATAACAAAAACCACCGATGAACACAAAGAGATCTGCTACTAGATCATTGTAAACCACTTGACAATAATAATATAATTTGCTATAACTTGAAATAGCTTCGAGACTTTTGAAGCTGTAGGTTGTGCGGAAACCTAAGTACGCACATCGAGTCACTGGAGTACCTATGACCCGTAGTCGAGCCGGTAAGTATCAGAAACCGGCCAACCCGAACAAACGTTCGGGCAGCGGACAGGCGCGAAGCATGTTCGACCCCTTCCCATCCAGTTCGGGTAGGGCCCAGAAGGGTCTCAACTCGAACAAGAACCACCACAAGAGCTTGACGGGCAACCGTGGCAACGGTGGTGGCAAGAAGAAGGGTGGGCTCTGGTAGCCCAGTGATTTGCCCCGTCAGGTAGTACTCGTTTATTCGAGGAAACCTGACGGGGCATTTACTATATAATGCGTATTGAAATGAGAATAAGATTATACAAAATATATCCGAAGCCCGTTACTAACCACATATATGAGCATCTTTTTGTTACGACTATGTGGAGGTATTTTGATTCAAAAGGGCTAATTAACGGAATAGATTATAGTTATACTGCCACTGCATTTCATGGCGGTTTGATCTGTTTAGATCTAGATTTGTACAGTCTTGATGCACAGAATCTAGTACCTCAAATTAGCAAGCTCAATGTGTCAACAGACAAAAATTCTTTGATCTCTGCCATTACAGAAGTCTGCGCCGAAAATGAACAAAGATTTTCTGGTAATCAGAGTGACCTTGATGCTTTGGAGAACGACATTGCTGTACTTAATTCGATCACTTGGGATGACATAGAAAATACAGAAGTGATTACTATGAAAAATATTAAGCTGCACAAAAATGGTGACTTATCACTAAAAGATATGGCGTCGTCTAGCTTTAGTAACGCACTAATGAGTGTTAGTGTAGCCTCAGACTTTATCAAGCATAATAAAAGTTTAGTACCATTAATCAAGATCATCCAAGGTCTTCTAGTAAGGCGACTAGGTTATGAGGTAATACCTGAAACGCTGGGATGGTATGCATACGACTTCACAACTGATCAAGCTGCTTCATATGTACATTTGCATGCACGAAAAACGGCAGAAGTTGACGCAAGTGTAGCAATGCGGGCGTGTAAAAAATATCTAAAAACTTATATAACTGATGAGTATGTTTCAGATCTGCAGAGTAAGCTGAGTAAGATTAACGCAGATACTTATTTTAATCTAGACCACTATGGGTTATATGAAGATCACAATATTATCTTTGGGCAAAAATATCTTCAAAGTACTGATGTACTTAGCTCTATTGATACAGTATTAGAAAATATAGTAGTCAAAGTGAGTTATAGAGGTAAAAAAATAGAAGAATCTTTAAGTAGCAGGCTTATCACTAAATAACTTGACAAAGGGTGTATAATTTGCTATAATTTGACATAGTTTCGATAATATTTACAAATAGGCGTGAGCGTTTTACCTAAATAATAGGCACGACGCTCACGCCTATTATTTTTTAGGAGATAAGTAGTATATGAGAATTCCGATCACTACAGCAACTGGCATAGGTGAGACCAATCTTGCGGCATTTGATAATGCTTTAACAAATGCTGGTATTGAAAACCGTAACCTTATACGTCTGAGTAGTGTTGTGCCCCCAAATACTGAGATTGATATTGTAGAGGCTCCTTTTGAAGATACGCCAGGAGGCTGGGGTGATCGTCTTTATGTTGTATATGCAGACCAGCGTGCCAGCAAAGTTGGCGAAGAAGCTTGGGCTGGTATTGGTTGGGTGCAAGATCCAACAGACAACAAGGGGCTTTTTGTTGAACACGAAGGTCCTAGCGAGCATTCTGTCACTAGTGATATCAAATTTAGTTTAAATGGTTTATTAAAAAATCGTAATATAGAAGGTAGTGATTGGCGAAGAGGTCAAGAGGTTGTAGGTATAGAATGTACTGAATCTGGCCTAGCTGTATGCGCACTAGCGGTCGCTATGTATCAAGCAAGTGACTGGAATAATGTGCCCTACTTACTAAGGTAGAATATGTCTCAACTAGATAAATATGAGCAGTCTAGATCCGATGAATTGATAACTAGAGTTTATGAAGAGCTTGAACTTCCAAATTGGGCGCCTTGGTTAGCTTATTCTCATGGAGAACTACAAGGTCAAGATGAGACCTTTCCGGGTGGACAGTTCATAGAGTGGGATCAGCATCGGCAGTTGCTTGGAGCCTTGTCCACTAACAGAATTGACTGGGATGGTAATGCGAAAAGCCTTCCGCACTGGGATGATATTGCTGGCATTGACTTTACCTACAGAGATACTTATAAAAGACAGGGCAATACACTTGCCTTTATGTCAATGAGTATTGCTGCTGATGCAAAAGGCAAGGGAACTGCTTCAAAATTAGTAAAACAGGCATTAGAGTTTGCACAAGACGAAGAAATCGAACATGTAATAGGTGATTTTCGACCTTCTAATTATGGTGAATATAAACAACAAACAGGCAAGTTTGATTTTAATGAGTATATAGGTATGCTTCGAGATGACGGAGCGCCTTACGACGGCTGGATACGATCGCTTGATCGGATGGGAATGCAGCCATTATCCGTGGATTCAAGAGCGATGGTTATACCTGAAACTATCGAAAAGTTTGATACTTATAGACTTGAATATAAGCCTGAGAACTGGTGGTTAGTAGAGGACCAAGCTGCGACCCGGCATCTAATTGATTTTTATTTACCACTGCATGATATAGAACGGGTAGATGAAATTTGGGAATGCGGTGAAACGGGTACATGGTTTGTTGATCGTATAAATGAAAAAGCTGTATATATAGAAGCAAATATGTGGGGTGAATTACCCATACCAGGTGACGAAAGTATTGATCACGTGAGGGTCGATGAGAGTTCACCTGATCGAAGTACTATATTAATTGGCCGTAGGGCAGTTGCATCAATGATCATGGCATTTGAATTCGGACCTTGGAATGAAGCGCTAAGATTTGGCTTGGCAGCAATGGCACAAGCTAAGGGAGAAAGCCCCGTAGTGGTTGCCGGTGTGCTTGGTCTATCTACTCTAGTCACAGAGGGTCTTAGTGCTGTTGCAGCAGCAGACTTACTTGACAGTAAGTTTGCAACGAATTGGATGCAAAAGATTAATAAATATGCGGAAAAACGTGGCATTGGCCCAGATATTAAGGTATCTACTGCAACTAAAATTGCTGCAACATATTTAGGGGGCTCGGCTGTACTTGGGGTTATCAATAAAACTGAAAATCCTGATATTACACTTCGCGAAAATATAGTTCAAGGGCTTAAGGCGTCACTTGGGCTTTCGGGCGTACTCGCAATACAAGGATATGCTGTTTCAAAAGGTATTAGTTACCCTGAGCCAGAAACAATAGCCATGGCAACTCTTTCCGTAGCCAGTATTTTAGCACTCATTAAGATGGCATCTAAACGAGTAGAGAGCAAGGAAGCGCTTCATAGCCAGGAGTAATATTAAAGGAGATATTATGAATCAACACGAAGATATTATTACAATAAAGCCAGAGAAAAAAGGGGAATATATAAGATATAATCTTGACTCAAATGAATTTGATATATTACAAGCCGATTTAATTAATTGCATAAAACAAAAAGCTGATGAGAATGTTGGGCAGATTGCTGTATGGTTTGGCAGCGATAGCAGATATGCAAATTTAGTTCGTACCCTTGAGGCAGTGGTTTTCCCGGAGATTACTACTTTTATTTCAGCAGAAGTAGAAGATTGCTCTAAATTTTTAGTGATTGTCGATCCTGATTCGGCGGACGGCAGGATTGTACATGCATTTCGATCTACGGGGCAAAGATTTAATGAGGGTAATTTTGCATTTTCTGATAATTCTATAGAGCAAAGCACTGGTATTGCTATGCTAGAGGAAGTGTTAGATGCAAACCCGGGCCTTTCGAGAGAGGAGCTAGTTGGTTATTATTCATCCAGGGGAATTGATTTATCTGAATGTATCAGTATTGAGACAAACTTTAGGGTTGGCGAGAAGTTAGAGACTGAAAATGGACTCCGTACATCTGACTTGGGGTATATAGCTATCTTTAATACAGTGACTAACAATGATGATGGCAGAGCTAATTATGGAATCTTCGCACATCTAAATGAACAAGCAATTACTTCATTGAGTACAATTGGCGTATCGTTTGAGACCGTTGCTGGACGAGATGACCTAGGCACTCCTTCATCGACAGAAGGGCAATTTGATGAACATTATTACCCATACTTTATTCCAGCTTCTGAAACAAATATGTCAGTATTCAGGCAACTCGTACCCTTGGGTCCTCCAGAAATATCAATCTGATATATATTAAATGTATGGCAATTGCTATAATTGTAAATAATGATTATAGTTATTATTCTTGTATTGATTGCCGTAGTTCAACTGGGATTAAGCTTAGGAATACTATTGCAGAGCAATCGTACTAATGAGCGAAGCCAGCAGATTTTTGCTGGATTATCTTTAAGTATATTATTGTGGACAATTACTAATTCAGTATTAACTTTTGTTGATAGTCAGTTTACATTAGAAAATCTTTGGTTCTTTAATATCACCAATAGAATAGCATTTATGCTTGGTGCGATATCTTTGCAGTTGATATATATATTCAATCTTTTCTATCCAAAGCACAAAGTAATACGAAGAGTGCATAAGCTAATCATTTTTTTTGGTGTACTCTTGGTCATTGTTTCAAGTACAGAATTAATTGCAGGCAACTTTTCGCTTGTAAAAGATAAATTGGTATACCATGCTGGTTCACTTTCTGTGCTGTTCGTATTATATACTTTTGCTATTTTATTTTTAGTACTCATTGAAAACGGACGTCAGTTAAAGGATACAAATAACCAACTCTTGCGTAGACAAACTGTCACCTTACTGTCGGGCTTGGTATTGAGCATCTTTCATGCCACGTTATTCATCATTATATTACCTGCGATATACGGTAAAAATAATATACTTTATATTATTGGTTATTGTGCACCTTACTATTACACTAGTTTTACGGTTTATGGCATGGTTCGACAAAAATTATTTGATATTCGCCATTTTATTGTTAGGGCTGTAGGTTATTTATTTTCTGCAACAACCGTTGGCCTAGGTTATGTTTTAGTGGTGTATATTGTCGGTGGATTTATTTTTGATATCAGCAACATTACATATCTACAGAGATTATTCTTCGCTATTATTGCTATGATTATTGCCACAACTTACGCTCCAATTATCCGATTTTTTAATAGAGTTACAAATAAATTCTTCTATAAAGATGCGTATGAGACACAGGGGGTTCTGGATAAGGTTTCGGGGGTGATTGTTGGTACGGTGGATCCTCATAAAGTGCAGAAGGGAGCATTGTTGGCGCTTTCTGAGGCTCTTCGGCCTACTTATATGGGGTTTTTGTTAGTGGGTGGCAATGAGGGTCTGCATGGTGGAGATCAGATTGGACAGCATTGGGTTGTTAAAGATTCTAGTATTCTGCAATCTAATCTTCAAAAAAGAGGTAAGAACATTATAGTTTATGATGAGCTAGAGGAGCGTGGCGGGGGGCTGCGTGAGGTTCTTAGGGCTGAAGATATTAGCGTGGTAGCGCCACTGGTTACTAAAGATGAAAATATTGGTTATTTGGTGCTAGGGCCGAAGAAGAGTGGGAATATTTATAATTCTCAGGATATTGGTCTGTTGAATATTGCATCTAACGAGTTGGCGGTGGCGCTTCAGAATGCACAGCGGTTTGAGGAGATTCAGGCGTTTAATATTACTTTGCAAGAGAAGGTTAATGAGGCTACTCGTGAGCTTAAAAAGACCAATCGAAAGCTGATTGCATTAGACGAGGCTAAGGATGAGTTTATCAGCATGGCATCGCATCAGCTTAGAACACCCCTAACTTCTATCAAGGGTTATCTTTCTATGTTGGCAGAGGGTGATTTGGGAAAGGTTACAAAAGCTCAAGAGAAGGCTATAAAAGAGGCTTTTGGGAGTTCTCAGCGGATGGTTTATTTAATTGCAGATTTCTTAAATGTTTCTAGAATTAAGACAGGTAAGTTTGTTATTGAACCAAAAGAGGTTGATCTACCGATGGTTGTTTCAGAAGAAATTACTCAGCTTCGTGAGATGGCAGGGTCACGGGATATAACTTTACAATATCAGGCGCCAGAAGTGTTTCCTAAGGTTATGCTGGATGATAACAAGATTCGTCAGGTGATGATGAATCTAGTGGATAATGCAATTTACTACACAGCCGCCGGTGGAACTGTGACAATACAGCTGTTTGTCGATTCTGCTGATGTAGTGTTCAAGGTTATTGATACTGGTATTGGCGTACCGAAGCGCGAGCAGCATAAATTGTTTACCAAATTCTTCCGTGCCGGAAATGCACGCAAAGCCCGTCCGGATGGAACTGGCCTAGGTTTATTTATGGCTCAAAAAATCATCGCTGAACAAGGCGGTTCCATAATTTTTGAAAGTACAGAGGGTAAGGGTAGTACCTTCGGTTTCCGCTTCCCCCTCTCTAAAATCAAAACCTGACTATAAGATGTGCTGAGCCACTTATGGTATAATAGTAATATGGATAAGCAATCTAAAAGGCGCACTAAAAATGTTCAGCAAGCTGTTGCTAACGAAAGGCTCGAGGGCTTAAGGGTATCAAGAGATTCTTTAAAAATTGCTGAAAACTATATTGTTGGTAAGTCATCTGCTAAACAGGTTGCCAAAAAAATACGAGCACGTTACGGAGCTTTGTAGTGTCAAATATTGTCGATCCATATATCGACAAATCAACAGGTATTCTACGTAACCTAGTCGGTGCGGTATCTTCACATGAGTTACAAACTATTGAACCACAAATAGTTTTTGCTAATGAGCTTGAGCTCGAGTCACATCATATACCAAGAACCAATGATACTTTTGAACTTCTTGCGATCCACCGCCAGCTTTTTAGTGGTGTGTATGACTGGGCTGGCACAATACGGACGGTAGATATCAAAAAAAATGATGAGGGAGCCGAGTTCTTTTTAATTGTTGATAAGATAACTCTTGCATTAAATTTTATTTTTAATGAACTCAAAAAAGAAGAATTTCTTACAGGTCTATCAGTTAATGTATTTATTGAGCGCATTGCTTATTTTTATGACCAGTTAAATTATATTCATCCATTTCGTGAGGGAAATGGACGGGCCCAACGTATCTTTTGGTCACGTGTTGCACGTGATGCTGGATTTGAAATTGACTGGACAAAAATAATTGGACATGAAAACGATGAAGCCTCTAGGATTGCTGCCGAAGAATTAGATTTATCAGCTTTGAAGAAAATGTTCACAAAAATAGTATCCCAGTTACAGGAATAATCTTTGTAAACAGAAGGATCTGAGAGAATATCAGGATGAGGAAGAAGGATTTTAGGTTTGGGATTTCGGTGGATATTAGGAGCATTGATCTTAACAAAGTTTTGATCGAAAATTCTGCTAGTACGTTTTTGATGCGTGTATCTGAGGATATGACAGACTTGGGTTTGCTGATTGATGACGTGGTTCTGGTCGACAGAAGCTTGAAGCCGAAAATCAAGGACATTGTAGTTGTTGCACGATCTTCAGACCCAGATCTTAAAATTACTAAATTCGAAATACTTTCAGATGAGTTAGTGTGTTGGGGTGTTGTGACACGTGTCATTAGGAGTTTGCGATAAGTGTTTGCATTGGTTGATTGTAATAACTTCTTTGTAAGTTGCGAGCGGCTGTTCAGACCTGATTTAACAAACCAGCCAGTTTTGGTGCTATCAAATAATGATGGTTGTGTGGTTGCGCGTAGTCAGGAGGTTAGGGAGTTGGGTGTCCCGATGGGTGTCCCGTATTTTCAGATTAAAGATGTCGTTAGGCGAAATAATATCCAGTGTTTTTCAAGTAATTTTGCACTTTATAGTGATATATCGCAACGAATTATTTCTATTTTAGGGCAATATGCAGCGGATATAGAGGTTTATTCAATAGACGAGGCCTTTATGGATCTTGCAAATATGCCAATAGAAAATTTGCAGAGCTGGGGAGATGACTTGACCCGTAGAGTGCAGAGAGATATTGGTATGCCAGTGTCTGTTGGTATTGCGCCAAATAAAACACTAGCAAAACTTGCTAGTCATTATGCAAAAAAACAATCGAAGTCTTGCATTATTGATCCTTCTAGCAATCACGCAAATTACACAAAAATACTCGAAGACACAGATGTCGATGATATATGGGGTGTGGGCAGGTCAAATTCGGCGAGGTTAAAGAGTGTGGGTATAAAAAATGCGCTGCAACTATCGGGTGTCTCAGAATCATGGGCACATCAAGTGTTTGGAGTGAATGGCGTACGAGTATACTCTGAGCTGAATGGCAAGCAAGTGTATAGCCTAGAGGCGCATAAGCCTCCTCAAAAATCTTTAATGGTCTCAAGGTCATTCGGGCACACTATTAATAATTTATATGAGCTTGAGACTGCGGTGGTAAATTTTGCTTCTAGAGCTGGCTATAAATTGCGGAGATCTAATCAGCAAGTTTCTGATTTCGGTATTTACTTGCGCTTCAAGACTCCGGATGGCGAGACGCATAACCAGATGTTGTCTGCTAAGCTTTCTGTGGCGTCCAATGATACCCCAGAGCTTGCTGGCGAGTCTCTGAGGCTTCTTAGAGAGGCATTTAGTCCTGATTACGGCTACAAGAAGGCGGGTGTCTTTGCAAATAATTTGACCAGTGCAAACTTGTGTCAGGTAAATTTACTAGATAAGCTTTCGCCAAAAATACGCCAAAAGCGTACTAAACTAATGGAGGCCATGGATAATATAAATCAAAAATATGGAAATGACACGATACACGTTGGAGCTATGGATACTACTAAAAATAGCTGGCATTCACAAAAGAAGCGCATTAGCCCAGCATACACAACTGATTGGCTACAACTACCCAAAGTGAGTGGGCTTAAAGATTGAACTTTTACATCTGTTGTGCTATAGTTTGCTAGTCCACGTTAATCATTAAAATTATGAAACATAAATTTGAAGTGATACGTAACAGAGCGGTCCCGTCGTCTAACGGTTAGGACACCAGGTTTTCATCCTGGCAACAGGGGTTCGATTCCCCTCGGGATCACCAAAGAAAGAACGTTACCTTCTGGTAACGTTTTTTCTTTGGTTGATTCTCGACAGAGAATCCGAACCCTCGGGGTTCGTACAGGACTGAGCGTGCAGAAGTTTACTCCGAAAAGTGAAGTCCGTGCAAGCGAAGCGCATCCCGCCGGGGTCACCAAGCATAAAATCAGATAAATCACAGATAAGAAAGTGTTCTTAAATATATCTAAGAACACATTCTTTTTTGTACATTACCTACGTAGGATGGAGTTTTAACCCCGCGGGGGTACTAAACTGCTTGCATTCCGTTCATAATGACGTAGAATATACGTAAGCAGTATTAATATAGTGAGGTGAAGTGGAAGCAAAAACAATGGATTAAGCAATTTCTTACCATTTTGCTATCCACTCATTACACTCAAGTACAGCAGACATAAGAAAAGTAAAGAGAGCAGAGGAACACATGGAAACCCAAACACTTACTCCCAAACGATCAACATCATCATCGGGGAGATGGTCTCTCGCTTCAACAGGCATATCACTCTTACCGCCCCTCGCTACAGCCCTCGCTCTCAGCTTCCAGCATCTTCAGTTGGCGCTACCCTCCCGCCGTTCGCATAAACTCAACTTCCGTGGTATGGGCAGCTTCTTCTCCTCGCACTCTTCACCGCCAGCCTCACGCTCAGTCCTCTCAGTAGTTCCATCTCCGCTGCTCCCACCCTCAGTATTGGCGCTAACCAAGAGGCTCTCACTGTTACCGTCCCGGAGGGTGGTGGTACCGCCAGTACCACAACTACCCTCACTACCGGCACCGCTAACGAAGGCGGCTATACCCTGACCGCAGCCCTAACCGCAGCTGAACCTGGTATTAGTATCAAGCTCAAGGGTGGCGATATAGCTACGAGCACAGTACTTGGCGCTGGCGACCCAGCTCTGACTCTCAAAACCACCGAAACTGCCACTTCCAACGACACGACCGAAATAACCCTCGACTTCACTATTGACGGTACCGTCACTGCAGGCAAGAAAGACCTCAAGCTCTCATACGTTGTCACCGACAACGAGCCACCAGTACCAACCACCATGCAAGACTATGACTTCAGACTATCAGTGTGATGCCCACATGACTATTTACGATGGAAGTAACGAAGAAGCAGGTACTGACTCTCCGCGATCCACGAGGCGACGGTCAAAACCTACCAAGTCGCCAAACTAGCCGATGGTAACTGCTGGATGCTTCAGAACCTCAAACTTGGTTCTACCACATCCACCATGACGCTGACCCCAAGCGATACCAACATTGCCAGTAACCTGACCCCGCCACAGATTACCGACAATCCCCCTATGGATACTCAGGAAGACGAAGATAACCTCTTCGATACACCTTTCGTCTACGGCCCAATCCCCGGTGACACTGGCAGTGGTGCTACCAACTACGGCTACCTCTACAACTGGTCTGCGGCCACAGCCGGTGAATCCAGAACCTCCCACACCGAAGAAGACGGTGATGCCCCGTACTCTATCTGCCCGGCCAACTGGCGATTACCGACCGCTTCACAGATCTGGGATGATGACGAAGGAGAAGATGTCTACTCCGGCGACTTCTCTGACCTCGACATTGCCTTTGGTGGTACCGGTGCTCCTGCATATAGTGGCGAACCCAACATTGCCCAGTGGCAGTATAACGGTGCCTTTAAAGGGGTCTTCTCGGGCTACTGGGTCGGCGAGTTCGGCGACCAGGGTGACTTCGGCGTCTTTTGGGCGGCCTCGGCTCACCCGGGTTCTGCGGACGGTGCTTTCCTCGCGTACTTCGACGCTGATGGAGTTTACCCGGCTGTCGGCAATGATCGTCTCGCCGGCTTCTCTGTCCGCTGTCTCTTACAGTAGCAACCCACTAAGCGAAGCTGGCGTGAGGGAGTGACCACGACCGAACCCGTCGAGTCGACTGGGTTGCTCCGAAAGAAATCTAGCTGACATGAACACACCAGACAAACGCGCTGACTGGCTTGCCAAAGAGCTCAAAAAAGCCTACCTCGATGCCCGGCGCGGCAAGACTAAAAAGCCCGAGGTAGAAAAGTTCGATGCTATCGCGGAGTCTGAACTTGCAGCACTGGCCAAAGAAATTCACTCGCGCAGGTACGTACCGCGTACCATCTACGGCGTTCATCGTGAACAAGCCTCGTCAAGCGGGAGATATTCGCCGCCGCCTTCCGTGACAGAGTGGTACACCACTTTCTGTTCAACCAAGTCAGCAAGTGGTGGGACGCCCGATTTATTGAAGATAACGCCAGCTGCCGCCGTATCGGTAAAGGCACGCTCTACGGTATTCGCCGTTTGGATCATCACATCCGCTCGGTGAGCCGTAATTATATCCGCCAGCCTACGTGCTCAAGCTTGACCTGCAAGGGTACTTCATGAGTCTGGAGCGCGTAAAACTCTACGTTAAAGGCCATGTGGGGCTGGATCGGCAATTCCCAGATAAAGGTTATGTCTACCAACTGTGCAAGTTCTATGGAAAGTCATTATCTTTAATGATCCCCTCAAAGACGCGGTGTTCAACTGTCCGCGCAGCGCCTGGAAAGGCCTGCCGCCGAGCAAAAGCTTGTTTCACCAACCTCTTGGTCGCGGCGTGGCTATTGGCAACCTGACCTCGCAGCTGCTCGAGCAATATCTACCTTGACCAGCTTGATCGATTTGTAACGCTTGAGCTTGGCTTTAAGCACTATGGGCGCGCGTTGATGATTTCTATATTGTTTCCACTAACAAAGCTGAGCTTACGCAGGCAACGACTGTTATAAAAGATATGTTAGAGGGAGAGCTGGCACTAAAGCTCCATCCGCACATAAGCGGCATTTACAGGAATGCCATAAGGGTGTGGCGTTCCTGGTGCAGTTAATCTACCCTTTTCGAATACATCCGGGCAAGCGCTTAAAACGTAACCTACTGGCAGCACTCTCTCAGGAGGATTGTTCAAAAGAAACGGAAGCATCATACAAGGGTCTGGTAAAGCACTACAAGCATTGCCATAAATTGCTTCTAGGTATCGGGGGTGCTAAAATAACAGTGCTTTGCCTGGCAGTGGCTGCAGACAACTCTTGGTGGCTCTTCTATACAGCTCGTTGCCTGGCAAATGGCTCGGCAGATAAGCATACCTAAGAGACAGTACCCACTAGCCTGAGTTTACCTAGGCTGGTTCTATTACAGGCAGCGCCGCCACAGGGTCTGCCTGCGCCTGGTACGCTCGGCGCGAGGACAATGAGTGGTATTGACACGCGTGCGCCTGGTTGGGACTTTGCGATTTCGGGCAACTGGAACGGCGACTTTGACGACCAGGGGTGACAACGGCAACTTTTGGTCGGCTTCGGCCAACCGGATTCTGCGGACAATGCGTTCAACGCGAACTTCAACGCTGATGAAGTTAACCCGGCTGACAACAATGATCGTAACGCCGGCTTCTCTGTCCGCTGACTCTTAGGGCATTTTGCTTAAACTCGACATTGTTGTGCTGAAGCTAACTATCACGTTCCGCCGAGTCAGGTATATAAACCCGGTTGTCTTTAATTACCATACCGAGTGCTTCGAACTTCTTCTTAAGCCTAAAGAGATCATCAAAAAGGTGTTCTAAATTGATACTCTTGAGGTCACCAAGCAAGTGCCTCGGTCAAAAGACCGGGGTTTTTACTTGGTATGGAGTAGTGTTATGTTGTGATATTGGTACATAGATTGATGATCAAAACATATTTAGGACAAGGCACGAGTAAGTGGTACGATGTTTATGAATAAGGTTGTCGATAAGTAATAAAAACCCGGGTACATTTACTCGGGTTTTTATTATTAAAGTTATTAGAATGTTATTTTTGAGCTTTTGCTAAGACCATGCCCTTCCTTATTCCAAGACCGATTAATAACACCGATGCTAATCCAGCGATAGCTATAAATACTGTGTTGTTCTTAAGTGCACCTGCATTTGGAACGCCAGGTACGGTACCTAAAATAGGTGTGTCATCTACCATGCAGGCTGGTGGGCCATTTTGAAATCTATCACCAAACATTCCATCATAGCCATATTGAGCACAAAAGCCATTACTTTGAATACCCGCTAGGTTTATTAAAATATTTGTACCAGAATTGAATCTGACATTACTGCTCAAGGTTATATTTGGTACAGTTATCTCAACCAACGGTCTGGTTACAGGATATTCGAAGAAATCTAAGCTATAATAATCTTGAGTCCATGTCCCAAAGTCTTCACTGCTAGAGCCCAGTAGAGTTATATTGTTAGACCATGTTGTACCAGTTGGTACTTTGGTTAAGTCTATTGATAGACGTGCATCAGTCCCGACAGTTATATCAGAGCTACCAAACATATTTATTCCAGTTGCCGTTGCCGTACCATTACCCGATGGCATTACCGCTTTTGATGCTGTAATAATTGTACTGCCACTATAGGTATTGGCTGTAAAGAATATTATGGTTGTATTCGGTGCATTTAATAAGAGTTGTCCATTTCCAGTAATTGATGGATCAAAAGAAAATATCATATGATTATTTGCGGGGCTTGCATCGATGATTGTTAGTTTATGACCATTCAAATTAATATCCGCACCCGCATCACCACCAAAGCTAAATCCCTGCATCTGAACATCATCAGCTAAGATAAGAGATGTGCTGGCTGTTTTTAAGCTAATCGTTTTATGGGTTCCTGTATTAACTATGTCTCCTGTTATCTCGAGCGTAGCAGTGATGTCTGGGCCAGAAATTTCTGAGCCACTCAATGTTAAATTGTTAATTGTTAGTCCTGCAATATCGTTATTACCGCCATGCATAGTCCCAATTTCACTGGAAATAACAATATCATCACCATCTACTGGCGCTCCAGAGGGAGTCTAGTTGCCAGCAGTACTCCAGTTAGTATTAACACCACCGTATGACCAAGTTTTTGTTGCAGCTAAAGCTTCTTGTGAGTTAAAGACTGTGAATAAGCCAAATAAGAAGGCTGATACAACTATGGATCGCCAAAAGTTATTATTTATTTTTATACTCATTTTATTTCTCTCCATTATTTATTAGATAAGTTGATAATATCAAAGGTCAACTTCATGCACAAGCGTTTTACAAAACTTTTACTCGATACTGTAGTATACGAGGCTATAATTAGTGTGGCTATTGTTAATGTTTAGTGCGGTCTGTACACTGTTAAGTAATATGAATATAAATCAAAAATTATATGGGCGATCTTTAGGTACTGCAAAAAGAACTAAAATTTTGGCAACTGTGGGCCCGGCTACAGATAGTTATGAATCAATTTTTGCTATGGTGAAGGCTGGCGTAAATGGTTTTCGTTTAAATTTTTCTCATGGAACATATGAAGAAAGGGTTCAACAAATTAAGTGGATCAGAAAAGCTAGCAAAGAACTAGATGTACATGTGGCGATAGTCCAGGATTTACAGGGTCCAAAGATTAGACTAGGTGATTTTGAAGGTGTTAGAAATGTTACTAGTGGCCAAGAATTGAGGCTTGGCTATGGCGTCGAAGCATCTGAGAATTTGGTTCCAGTACAGTACGACCTATCAAAAAAAGTAAAAAGAGGTGACCGAGTATATATTTATGATGGAAAAATACGAAGCACCGTAACTAGTGTGCGCGACAAAGTGGTGCATGTAAGAATTGAAAATGACGGCATATTAATGAAGCGCAAAGGTATTAATTTACCAGATACGGATTTTGGCGGTGATATTATCACTAAAAAAGACAGAGAGGATATAGTTTTTGGTGCTGAAAATGACATCGATTATGTGGCTCTTAGCTTTGTACAAACTGCTGATGACATTAGGCGTCTTAGAAAGATGCTGAACAATCTAGATTCAAAAGCTAGGGTTATAACAAAAGTTGAAACTAAGCTGGCAGTTGATAATATTGAAGAGATTGTTAAGGCCAGCGATGTCATTATGGTGGCACGAGGTGACTTGGCTGTAGAGACCTTACCAGAAAGCGTGCCGGTGGTGCAGAGGAAGATTATTGGCCTTTGTTTGCAGTATGAAAAATTAAGTATAGTTGCAACACAGATGCTTGCAAGTATGATGGAGCAGCCAGAGCCTACGCGAGCCGAGGTTTCAGATGTTGCAACTGCCGTTATTGTTGAGGCAGATGCTGTAATGCTTTCGGATGAAACAGCTAATGGGCGCTATCCAATAGAAGCAATCAATATTATGAAGCGGATAATTATTTATACCCAAGAAAATAGTACGGTAAAAGCTCAATTTGCAACCTCGCATGATTATAGTGTGCCCGAGGCGATATCATCGGTCATTATTGATTTAGCAAAAAAAGTTAACGCAAGAGCTATTGTTTCAGAAACTCAAACCGGTGCTACTGCGATTTCAATCAGTTCATGGAGACCAAATTTGCCCTTGATTGTGGTTACGCCCGAAAAGCATATTGCTCAACAGATGGCGCTGTTATATGACGCAGAAACATTTGTTCGACCAGTTGATAAATTTGCGGCAACAAAACTTACTGATTTCTTACATTCACAAAATATTTTTCAAAAGGGTGACACAATAGTCACGGCGTCTGGTAAATATCCGGGATTAATTGGCGGTACAGATACAATTAAAGTAAGAACACTAGAATAGATGGCGCATACACAATTTTTTAAGAAAAAAACAATTAAAGATATTGATATTCACGGTAAGACAATACTGCTGCGAGCTGATTTTAATGTCCCGATGAACGATAAGTCTGAGATTACTAGCGACTACAGAATTATTAAAAGTTTACCAACCATCAAGTATCTTTTAGATAGAAAATGTAAGGTTATAATTATTTCACACATTGGTAGGCCTGACGGAAAGCCCGAGCAAAAGTACAGTTTAAGGCCAGCCTATACTAAGCTCCAAGAATTAATGCCAGAAATAGATATTAAATTTTCTGAAAGCACTATTGATGATTCAGCAAAAATAACTTGCAAACAGGCTGTTGAGGGGGAGATTGTTTTGCTGGAGAACTTACGATTTGACCCAGGTGAAGTGGGTAATGATATGGACTTTGCGAAACAGTTAAGGCTAGTTTCCGGCGCCGACTATTTTGTACAAGATGGTTTTGGTGTAGTTCACCGAGCGCACGCTAGCACAGAGGCAATTACTCACCTTTTACCTGCCCTGGGTGGGTTATTGTTGGCCGAGGAGGTTGATGAGTTGTTGGGCGTAATGAGTTTGCCAAGGCGACCATTGGTAGCGGTAGTGGGTGGCGCAAAAATTTCAGACAAAATTGGATTCATTGAACGTTTACTTGAGGTTGCTGATACGGTATTGATTGGCGGCGCGATGGCTAATACATTCTTAAAATATAATGACAACGAGATTGGTAAAAGTGTATTTGAGCCCGGTCAAGAAGAAATTATCAAAAAAATATTCAAAAAGGCAAAGCCTGGGCAGTTAATCCTGCCAAAAGATGTTGGTGTTGCTGCAGAAATTGCGACATCATCGCAAAGAAGAGATTGTGCAATAAATGAAATTCAAAAGGATGAAATCATATTAGATATTGGATTTGAAACCATGCGTGAGTTTAGTGGTTATATCCATAATGCTAATACGGTTATATGGAATGGACCTTTGGGCTATGCTGAAATTAAGCAATTTGCTCACGGTTCTGAGGTATTGGCCAAAACTATTAGCGATCAAGCGGGTATTACTAGTATTGTAGGTGGCGGCGATACTGCTGATTTTGTACTAAATTGGTTGGATAATAATCCTGATGGTCATTTTACACATATTTCCACCGGTGGTGGTGCGGGGCTAGAGCTTATGAGTGGTCTTAAGCTTCCGGGTGTAGATGCTTTGCTTTAGTCTGCTGTATTAACATTTGGTGATCGTTTTGTGTTTTATTGAGGCTAAGATTTTTTAGTGGATCTTTGAGTTTTGAGTATCGTTAGTGTTGTTATTGCGAGAATTGCAGAGAGTATCATCGCCAAGTGAGTTTTGGTTGATTTGCCAGCGTTTGGTGCGGCTGGCACCGCGCTTACTGCAATAGTAACAGTAGCAACAGCAGTATTGCCATGTGTATCCGTTAGGGTGTAAGAAAATGTATCTTGACCAACATAATCTTTATTTGGGGTGTATGTGAATGAGCCATCTGGATTTAAGGTTACTGTTCCATGGGGCGGTTGGTTTTGTATGGTTACAGATGAGTCTTGGGGCATATCATTTTGTTTTACACCGTCATTGGGCGATATAACTAATGGCTGGTTTGTTGTTGCGTTATAGTTATCGTTATTTGCTGAAATAAAGCACGGAGTATCGTCTGTAGTAACTGAAACAATGGGCTGGGATGTTGAAACGCTGTTGACAAAACCATTCTGCGCATCAAGTAAATCATGATATACGTTAACCACCAGTGCATTGTATTGGGCTACTGTCATACCTGTCGTGTTTAGCGTATATTCGATTGGACCGGGTATTAAGGAATCTGATACGCTAAATAGATCATGCGTTAATCCTTTGATTACTTTATTGCTGCCCCCCCAGACTGGCAGGAGGACAGTTCCTTGGGTAACGGCGGATACATTCAATGGAGTCATTGTATTGTCATGCGTACTAACAACTTCAGATATTATCCCGCTTAAGTCTTGAGTGGTACCAGGTGCGAGACTTATGGCCGTCTCAGGAATACTGACGGTAATTGATGATATTCTTGAAGAGCTACAGGGTGTTGAGATCTGAGGAAATGTATAAGATGCACTTGTGCCTTCGGGTAAGGGTGTGTTGGCACTTGTCCATGTACCGACTAGAGGTACGGTATGTTGAAAATTTGCTGGTGAATGGCCTGCGTAAGAGGTGCTTGACGGAGTCGCGGGGCCGGTATTGGATATGGCATATAGGCTAGGTGTCGACAGTAATCCAATTAATAGTAGGGCAGCGATAATATATATGTATTGGCATATCGGAAGTATCGTATATTTTTTAATCATATTTATAGTTTGGTGTTTGTTGTTGAAGATATAAGATTATTGTATCATAAAAGCATAAGCTAAGTACTGAGTAAATTTAAGGATAATATTAATAATGAGTGGGCATAAAAAAATAATAATCGGAAACTGGAAGATGCATTTCACAGTTAAACAGGCTGCTGCATTTGCAACAAAATTTATAAGCAAGAGTGTTCCGGCCGACGTCCTAGTTGGTGTAACACCAAACTGCTTGGCGTTAAGTGAGGTTAGCGGTGTCTTGTCCAAAAGTGCCATAAATGTGGTTTCACAAAATGCATATTATGAGGATGAGGGTGCTTTTACTGGGGAGGTTAGTATGCCGATGCTCAGAGGTTTAGCTGACTTTGTTTTGGTGGGGCATTCTGAGCGCCGACATATATTGAGAGAATCTAATGATTACACAAGAGAAAAATGTGCAGCCGCCTTTAGAAGTGGTATTGTGCCAATACTCTGTGTTGGTGAAACATTGGTAGAAAGACAAAATTATCATACAAATCAAGTCTTGAATGATCAGCTTTCTGTTGGATTAGCAGATCTAACAACCGAAGAGGTATCTAAGATGATAATTGCTTATGAGCCTGTTTGGGCAATTGGAACAGGTGAATACGCCAGACCAGAAGATGTCGAGAAGGCTGTTGCTAAAATTAGGGCCGAGGTTACAAGTTTGTATGGAGCAATTGCAGGAGCAAGTGTTAAGGTGCTGTATGGTGGTAGTGTTACCAGAGAAAATGCAAGATCATACCTAGAAATAAATGGAATTGATGGTCTGTTTGTTGGCGGCGCTAGTCTGAGTGTTGCAAACTTTTTGGCCAATAGTCGAAATTGCAGGGTATCGTTAGTACTGAAGCTAAACAAAAAGAAAAAAGAGGCTTAAAATGGGAATTATCGGACGAAAAAAGAAATCGGAGTTACCAGACGACAAAGATTTAGAATTACTTGATAGCTCGGTTAATAAACTCAGTCAACAAACCAGCGCCTTGCTCAGTCATTTTGGTGAAAGTAAACAGAAACAACCTAGTGATGAAAATAATACCAAAAAAGTTAAAAAAATTGATGCACCTAAAAAACATGTCGCTAAAAGCTTTGATATTATTGCATCACCCAACAAATCAACTAAGTTGAAAGGTAAACTAAAGACAGCTGAAACTACGCATGAGGTAGAGTTGTTGCCGGAGCATGCGACTGATAGTTATAACGAAAAACCCGGCGGTGATTCAGCAGTTGCTACTGTAAATCAGGCTAGTTCGTCCCCGGGTGAAGCTCAAGAGCAGCTACCGACTATCCAGAATAGTCATAATGTCGGGAGCTTAAATATGAAGACACCCGCTCAACAAGAAAGTATCGAGGTAGATATTGTTGCGGGTAAAGATGCTGGTGCTGCAAAAGATAGCTCGGATAAACAAGACGCACAAAAACAAGATCTTACCAGTATAGCTCCAGCTGAGCAGTCATTGAAATTTGATGATAATAAAGATGATGAAGCTAGGACACCTGAAGTTCACAAAGAAACAGATGTTAAAACCGCGAGTATATCTAAAGATGAGCCACTCAACGACGCCACGTCGAACCTAATAAATAACACACAGCCTATGTCTGGATATACAACTCCTGACTCGCAGCAGAGGCCAACAGTATTTGATACTAATGAGTATCATTTAGAACTTCACGACTGGTCGAAGCTAGAATATAAAAGTAATACGTTGTGGTATTTGCTCGCCCTTCTATTAGCTATTTTTGCTTCCGGCATATTCTTTGTTGTCGGCGGATTTAGCGTGCCATTCATTGGCTAAGTATTTAAATTTTGTACTGTTAACAGAACCGAAATGCCTATATACTAATTGAGCATGAATTTACTTGAGGGACTAAACAAAAATCAACAAAAAGCTGTCGAAAATACAGAGGGACCCGTATTGATACTGGCAGGTGCTGGAAGTGGTAAAACAAAAACCCTGACTCACCGTATTGCGTACTTGATTCAAAAAAATGTTAGTCCGTATAATATTTTAGCAGTAACATTTACAAACAAAGCTGCCAAAGAGATGCGCGAGAGGGTTGCTCAATTACTTTCGGAAAATGCAGAAAATCGTTCATTTATGCCATACATGGGGACTTTTCATTCAATATGTGTGCGTATACTAAGACAAGATGGCGAAAATATTGGAATGCCAAAGAATTTTGTTATATTTGATGAATCAGATAGGCAGAGTGCTATAAAACAGGCCATGAAGTCACTTTCGGTAGACGAAAAGCAGTTTAAGCCAAGTGCTATCTCTTCAATGATTTCTAGTGCCAAGAATGAGCTGATTGGTCCAGAGCAGTATCTAGGTAACGCAACCTTACCTGCTCAAAAAATTGCAGCTAGTGTCTTTCCGATTTATGAATCTACTCTCAGAGATGCAGGCGCTTTAGATTTTGATGATTTGATTGGTCGCACAGTCTCAATGTTGGTTAATAATAAAGAGATACGAGAAAAATGGCAGAATCAGTTTCAGTACATCATGATTGATGAGTATCAAGATACTAACAGTGCACAGTATAAATTAATTAAGTTGCTTACAAGTGCTAGTAATAATATTTGTGTAGTAGGTGACGATTGGCAGTCGATATATAGCTGGAGAGGTGCAGATTTTAGAAATATACTAAATTTCGAAAAAGATTATCCCAATACAGTTGTGGTTAAGCTAGAAGAAAATTATCGAAGTACCAAAAATATACTAGATGCAGCTCATAAAGTAATAACAAAAAATGAACAGCGTAGTGATAAACAGCTTTGGACAAAAGAAGGCTCTGGATCTCCAGTGCAGATAATTCAGGTTCAATCGGATACTCATGAAGGTGAGAGTATTGTTAATAAAATAAAAACTCAATACTCAATGAAGCTCAGAAACTTTAATGATTTTGCAATTTTGTATCGTACCAATGCACAGAGTCGCAATTTAGAAGAAGTGTTTTTGAAATATGCTGTACCGTATCGTGTTGTTGGAGGGATGCGGTTTTATGATCGCAAAGAAATCAAAGACATAATGGCTTATGTTCGTTTAATCTTTCAACAAGATGATATAACTGCTTTTCTGCGAGTAATAAATATGCCAGCTCGAGGCATTGGGCAAAAAAGTCTAGATAATTTTAGGCAGTGGCAGCGCGACAACAATTTAACTTTAGGTAGGGCATTAGATACTGTTCAAACTTGTACTACAGTTTCTGGCAAAGCATTTAAGGGGCTAGTTGAGTTCAGTAATTTAATTAGTGATTTACGTAAACAAGCACCAGACTTTGAAGGACAAACTTTCGAAGAATCACTTCCAGTTAGTTTGTTTGAACAGTCTAGCGCAAAGCTTGCCGTTAGTGAGTTTATAGACGCGGTCATTAGGCGTACAAAATATCTTGAGTTTTTAGACGACGGCTCATTACAGTTTGCTGAGCGTATAGAAAATGTCAAAGAGCTTATCAGCGTAGCAAAAGAATATGATCAACTTGGGTTGGCCAGTATGCTCGAAGAAGTTGCTCTACTTTCTAGTCAGGACAGTTTAGATGAGCGTGCTGATGCGGTGACATTAATGACATTACATGCTGCTAAGGGCTTGGAATTTCCAGTGGTCTTTATGGCCGGTATGGAGGAGTCAATTTTCCCGCACTCCAGAGCACTGTTTGATGCTGGTGAAATGGAAGAAGAGCGCCGGCTCTGTTATGTCGGAATGACTAGAGCCAGAGAGGAGCTGTATATGTATCACGCAAATAGCCGTATGTTGTTTGGTAACTCTCAGCATAATCCGGCTTCTAGGTTTATTTCTGAAATTAACGGCGGATCGATTGATGAATTTAATAATGTCATAGAACCGGCATTTATGCCACAAAATACGAGGGCAACTCAAGATTATGTTCCAGATTTTGATATCAATATTGATGTTGGTGCTAGAGTTAGGCATCAATTGTTTGGTATTGGAACTGTGGTTGATGTAGATGGCGAGATGCTCTCGATTGCATTTAAGGGCAAGGGTGTTAAAAAACTAAATGCCTCCTTCGCTCCGCTGGAAAGGGTTTAAAAATGATTTTACCAATCTTTACTCGAATTGCTTCAATAGTCTTATATCCATTCATGGCTGTATATCTGCATAATTCTAAGCGCGTTAGAGTGGTGGTGCTGTGCAATAAAAAAATTTTATTAGTAAGAAGCCATTTTGGCAGACAATCGTGGTGTTTACCCGGGGGTGGCGTAGAGAGGGGCGAAAACCCCATGAGTGCCGCTGTTCGCGAGCTTTATGAAGAGGTGGGTATTAAAGTTCAAGAATCTGACCTTGTGTGTATTGGGCAATTGAGGTTGCCAGAAAAAAATACATGGCCAAGGTATGACGCTACCTTTTATAAAATTAATTTAAGAGAGCAGTTGTCACCTAATGTAAAGCAGTGGTATGAAATTATTGAGGCGCAGTGGTTTGATATAGATTGCCTTCCGGCGAAAATAGGTGACTCAACAAAAGCTGCACTGAGACTCGCTAATTTCAATAAGTAGATTGCTAGCCTTGTGGTATAATTATTTTACATGCGAGTGTGGGCTATAAATTTGCATTTGTAATATTTATGAAGAAAAAACTACTTGTTATTCTGTTTATCATTTTTACTCTTAGTACCTTTGCTTCAGGTGCCGTTAAGTCTACCGTTAATGCCGAAGATACACGTATAGTTACGGTGCATATTGATGGTGAAACTAAAATTATAGCAACCAACTCTCAGACAGTTGAGGGGGTAATCGATAAATTAGGCGCTAACCTAAGCCAGCACGACAAAACAGAGCCGTCGTTAGATTCTGAGGTAGTCGGTAATAATTTTACAATCAATGTATATCGCGCAAGGCCTATAAATGTTATTGATGGTGCAAACAACTACACAATTACGACAGCCGAGAGAACTCCTCGAAAGATTGCAGAAGATGCTGGCTTTGAAACTAAGCAGGAAGACGAATTTTATTTTGCTCGCGTAGATGATGAATTTGCCGGCGCACCCGGCACCCAAATGATTATTAAGCGTGCTAAAACAATTACTTTTGAACTATATGGAACCAGTAGTTCGCTAAGTACAAATGCAAATACGGTTGGTGAGCTTCTTGAAGAAAGAAGCCTAGATTTAGAAAAAGGTGACGAGCTAAATGTTCCAAAAGAATCACGAATTTCTGAAAATATGCTAGTTAGTGTAGCTAAAGTTGGAAGAGCCGTAGAGACTGTTGAAGAATCCGCTACTTTTCCGGAGGAACAAATTAAAGACGTAGACCAGCCAATTGGATATAAAAAAATCAAGGAACCAGGCAAGCTTGGCAAAAAGTTAGTAACCTATGAAGTTGTGGTGCGTAACGGCGGCGAACCAACAAGGACTGCAATAAAGGAGGTGATCACACTTCAGCCCGTTAAGCAGGTTGTAGTTGTTGGTGCTAAGCAAGTGGTTAATATTCCTGGTAATTGTGGCGAATGGTTGACGCAGGCTGGAATAACAAATTCTGATGCTGTATGGCTGATTGGTAAAGAGTCAGGCTGTAACCCAGGGGCTGTTAATCGAAGTTCTGGTGCTTGCGGAATACCTCAGGCACTGCCTTGCTCTAAGTTGCCTTGTCCACTAGATGCTACGGGTGCGGTCTGTCAGATAAAATGGATGGAAAATTATGTAGCTAGACGATACGGTGGTTGGGCTGGTGCTCGTTCGCATCACGCAAGTCGTGGTTGGTACTAATCTGCTACACTAATAAGATGAAGTTTTACGAATCTGGTGAATATCGAGCAACCAAAGATTGGCCATATTCAATTTGCGCCGGTGGGGCTGTTTATAGAAAGCATAAAGATGAGATAGAGGTGCTCCTGCTTGTGCGTCGAGCTGGTGATTTTCCACAACTCATTGACGGATATATTGATTCATATCATCTACCCAAGGGGCACATTGGTCTAAATGAAAAGATTGATGAAGCCGCAGCCAGAGAAATCTCCGAAGAGGCTGGGTGTAAAGTGGAGTTGAAGACATATATGGGGGCCAAGCTTCATCAATACACAGATGTAGGAATAAAACGAGATAAAATTATTCATTATTTTGCAGGTGAATGGACTGATGATATTGGTGATATGGACAACGAACATTCAGAAAGAATATGGGTAAATTTAAAAGAAGCCATAAGGTTGATTGGTAATGCCAATCCCAAGCGTGAAGACATAATTATTGAACGTCTACGGCAATATTTGGATTTAATAGATGAATAGTTTGCACCCAAAAAAATCACTGGGTCAGCATTGGTTGTTTGATGTTGATTCGCTAAATGCAATGGCCGAGGCAGCGGAAGTGAATTCTGGCGATGCAGTATTAGAGGTTGGACCAGGATTAGGAACACTCACCGAAGTGTTATTAAATCATGGGGCTAATGTTACTGCTGTAGAAGTTGATAAAGATCTTTATGAAAATTTAATAAGCAAATCGTCTCAACTATCAGGACAGTATAAGTCACACTTAACTGTAATTAATGAAGATATATTACAATTTGATCTATCCAGTCTTCCGAAAAACTATAAAGTCTGCGCAAATATTCCGTACTATCTTACGTCCAATCTTATTAGACGGATGCTTGAGTGTAATAACCCACCTTCCGTCATAGCTCTTCTGATACAGAAAGAAGTTGCCGAAAGGATTGTAGCCACACCCGGACAAATGAGTATACTGTCAGTTGCAACGCAATTTTATGCAGAGATAGAATTGCGTGAGTTAGTGCCTGCTCAGTTGTTCACACCACCCCCAAAAGTAGATAGCCAAATTATACAAATTAAGTTACGTGGTAAGCCGTTATTTCCCGATGTAGATTCAGAAAAATTCTTTCAAATCGTAAAAGCTGGATTTTCAGAAAAACGCAAAAAGTTACGATCTAGTCTTAGTGGAGGATTAAGAATTTCAAAAAACGATGCTGATGATTTGATTGGCAGGGCTAAAATGGCGCCCGGATCCAGAGCCCAAGAACTTACTCTAGAACAGTGGCATGAGCTCGCAAAAGTATATTGTGGTTGAGGTTATTTTCTGTGACGAGTAATTGTCAATTGCCTCAAAACCCCAAGTGAGAAGTTTGCAGAATCAACATCAAGCGGTTTGCAAAAAAGTCTACCTCCAGTCTCATAGCGTACTTCTCCTTCATTATCTTTGGTGGTAAATGTTAAGGCTGGTCCGGCTGCGGGTAGTTCATTGACAGCTAGTACTCCGAATGTATTTGGTGTGGAGCGCTTAATTAAATGATACGATGTTGTTATACCGTCATCTGAGGTACTTGTATATATAGTAATTTCAGATTTTGTACCTAAAGTTTGGATTATACTAGTATAGTCAGTGGACATTATTTCGTTTTTAGACATGCTAAGTAGCATACAACGTATTTGCAAATATTGCAATATATTGACGGTTATGCTATAATAAAATTATGGGATGACGTATCCCATTAGTGTGCTTTATCATATTGAAAAACTATGATAATTTTTTGTTTCGATAAGGAGCATATCAAGCATACTGCGCTACGTCGAGTTCTTGTAATATGAAAACACGAGTTCGGTGCGCCGACGTCTATACGGGGATGACATAGCTTTAGACAAAGAGAATCTTAACAATCTGTCCAGCGTGTTGATTTGTAAGCATTACTTACTTCTTTAACTGCAAACACATTTGCACAGCGATTTGTAGCTTCAGTAAAGAGTATCTTTACTGTTTCTGCTTTCGCGCCAGCACTAGTTTAATCTAGGGCCATCGGTAGCTTGACGCTTGATAAAGCTTTGCCGGTGTCATATTTATCGAGCTTTGTAACTTGTGGTATATCAGCATAAGTTGCGAGATTTTTCTGATATCAATCTGAAGTTAATTTTTGTTTGTTCTTGATAACTAAGATTGTAAATTTTAGAATAAACTACACACGTAGAAGGCCAGATGTTACTTTTTGGACGCGGGTGCGATACCCGCCATCTCCACCATATCAATGATATTAGCGACTTTTGGGTCGCTTTTTTTTTAGTTTACTAAACTACATCCTATTTAAAGCAATATTGAAACTTAGATAATTAAAGAAAAATTGATAATAGGCTTGACATTGTCTAGATTATGCTTATATTAGATATTGTAACAATAAAAGAAAAAATGAAAAAAATGAAAATAAAAAATATCACTCGGTTCTTGTTTGTAATATTTGGCGTATTGAGCATTAATATTTTGCTTAATAGCACCAAGGTGCTTGCTGCAACGGTCACCTGGGACGGTGATGGTGGGACTTCCGCTGGTTGGAGTAATGCTATTAACTGGGATAATGACACGCTGCCCGTCGACGGTGATGATTTAGTTTTTCCTTGTAGCGACTTGTCGGGCTGTGCCTCAATTGCAGATATCGATATAGAAGTTAATTCGATATCGATGACTGGTGTCGGTACCCACGAGGCTACTATGCCTGTAACACCAGCTGTAATTACTGTTAATGGTGATATAACTTCAGAGGCAGAAGGTAGTAATATTCATGCTAATTTTACTATCGGAACTGACATAGAAATACATAATGTTATGATTGCAGCATATCCGTTTGATCTAAATGGAAATATCGTTACTTTGACAGGAAATGGTCAGCTACGAAGCAATGGAGCTAACCCAGATGGGCCAGATGGATGGATCGGCATAGGGGGCCAGATTACTGGAGATGGCGAGTTGATCATTGATGTTGATCCTGATACTGAAGTATATTTAAGTTCTTCTATCACTGATCCTTCGGATTACACTGGGATCACAAGAATAATTAGTGGTAGGGTTGGGACGGGGATGAGCTTGCTAGTTGCGGGTCAGCATGAATCTGGCGGAAATGACAGTTTGGTGGATAGTATGTTCGGGCAGTCCGATGTCGAGGTTGAACAAGATGGAAAAATCCTATTCTACCTAAATAATAATGAAAATAATCAAAGTATAGATAACACATTTACAATTTCCGGCGGCGCTTTAACAAACGATCAGCTTGAATTCATTAACTTAACAACGGATAATTCTATAATTAACTTTGCGATTCCAAATATAGTACTTGAAAGTGACAGCAGATTTGATGCTACAACTTATAACGGTGATGTGTTAATTGATCTTGCTGGAATAGATAATAACGGGCAGTACTGCGTAAGTTACGGTAATAACAATGAAGATGAAGATAGCTTTGAGAATGGTCCAGTTTGTGGTAATTCCGTGGTACCGTCATGTTCTCTAACTTCTAATCTATCATCAATTACAGCTGGTGGTTCAGTAATACTTACATGGGTTGCAACGGATGCCACAACAGTAACCCTGTCTGGGCCTGGAATTTCTGGTGCACAGACCGTAACTCCACCAAATGGGGGCACGATTACTATGACTCCTCCAAGCAATATTACATCTGCAACATACACCCTTAACGCTACTGGTCCTGGCGGTGCTTGTACCCCTTCCTCTGTAACTATTACAATTACACCTGCTGCAAGTGTTGCTACATGCTCGCTTACTTCATCCCTTAGCTCTATTAGTGCAGGAGCAAGTGCTACTCTCAGCTGGACAGTAACAGGTGCTACAAGCGGAACCATCACCGGACCTGGAGTAACCCAAAACCTAACCATTCCACCAAACTCAGGTACATTAACTGTAACTCCTCCAAGCAATATTACATCTGCAACATACACCCTTAACGCTACTGGTCCTGGCGGTGCTTGCGCGGCATCTAATGTAACGATTACTTTATTACCAGTAGATCAAAATAATGATGACGAATATGTAGTTGACGAGGAGTATTTACCAGAAGGTGTTGAAGAGGAAGAAAGCATTGTTCCCGGTGTGGGAAAAACAGGTATTGCGGGTGATACGCCAAAGGCTGTAACTCTAGCTACGGCAGGAACCGGAGCCATACTAGTGATTATGAAGACAGGTTTATGGTTATTGCGTAAACGCTAGAAGTAAATGACCATCAATACTGTTATTTAGTACTATCGTGAGTAACTGAGCCATTAGTTATGATTTTATAGCTAGTACATGCATTCTTGGGTCCTGAGGGTTTGTCTTGGCGGCACCCTTCGGGTTTATATACAAGTTTTGAACTAGTGATTAGTTGCTCGACTTTTGTGCCCAGAGGCAGGTTCTTTTTAGTCCAGTTTTTATTCTTTAGATCATTAGTAGTTGGGTAGTAATGATATGCCTTGATCTTTTTACCGTTAGTACTGCCGCCTTTGTAGAAGCTATTTAGTGCATTAGCTAGAAAATTACCGTAAGCAGTTGGCGTAATGCTGTCGGTATATTTCATTTTAGTTAACTGTGTTTTAGGTTCAGGAGCTTTTTTGATAAATGTGTTAAAAATTTGCCAAATAACTAAAATCATCACTAGGATTAGTGGTACTAGCATGATTTTTTTTAATGATCGTTTTTTAGACTTCTTAATAACGCCCCTCCTTTTCATATCCTGCTTCATATTGTAACATGACACAATATAGGAGTATTTATGAATCTACATAGAGTTGAAGGTGTTGCAGATTGGGCAAAACCAAACTTGCCTAAGCTGAGTAAGATACAGAAGATTGCGTCTAAGACCAACGGAACAATTACACCAGGAAACATCCTATCTGTTACAGGTGGTCTGTTTGTGGTATCTGGGTTAGTTGATATCTATCGTGGAGATGAAATGAAGAGAGGCATTCGAAAGGTGGGTATAGGTCGTGCAATCGATATAATTGATGGTATTGTTGCAGATAAAACTGGTACGAAGAGTCCTTTGGGGGAGGCGGTTGATGCAACAATTGATAAGCTTGCAATGGCTGGAATCGTTTCAGTTTTTGTTAAGAAAGATATAATATCGAGAGCAACAGCCAAGCACATACTGGCACAAAATATTGCCAATATTGCTATAACCGGGGTTGGTAGATTAAATGGTGCGGAATTACATCCAACATCTGCAGGAAAACAAGCTATGCTACTTCAGGGTATGACACTTGGATTTAATGGCCTAGCTGCAGCAATGGAAGATGATAGTGAACTGTACAAGGCAAACCAGTTGAAATTAATGGCAAATATTTGTGAGATTGGCGCTGCTGGTAAAGGACTGCAAGCAACATTGGGATATTTGAGTGAAATAACAAGTTCAGGTAGTACATTAATATCAGGAAATGAATAATCAAAAACTTTATTGAAGTGTATCTAAAGATTATTACGTTTCAATTGACTTACGCTAACTATTGTGCTACAATTATTGGCATTGTTCTAAAAGAATCCAGGTTTGTTAGAAGTTAATTCCTTGGTTCAATCTAGAAACAATCAAGGTATTAATACAACTAATAAGCAAAGGATTCTTTTTTATGCCTTACAATTCACAAGCTCGCCGACGTAGTTTCGGCGGAAATAATAGGTTTCGATCTAATAATCGAAACAAGACTCGTAATATGGTTAAGGGTCGTGGTCAATATATTGATCCGGCTAAATTTGTACGCGAGGCGACATTTAAAGAAGAGGAAAAATATGAATCTACTCATAATTTCTCAGACTTTAATGCGCATCAATTGATTAAAGACAATCTACACGCCAAGGGGTACGAGATTCCTTCACCAATTCAAGATCAAACAATTCCACTGGGTCTAGGCGGAAGCGATGTAATTGGAATTGCAAATACCGGTACCGGTAAAACTGCTGCATTTTCTGTACCTGTTTTAAATAAATTACTCAAAAATCCGCATAGTAAAGCATTGATCGTAGCACCAACGCGTGAGCTTGCTCAGCAAATTGAAGAAGAAATGCGCTCAATTGCTAAGAATAGTGGGCTATTTGGTGTTTTATTGATTGGCGGAACTCCCATGGGGCCTCAGCTGCGTGATTTACGACTGAAGCCACGTGTCGTTATCGGCACACCCGGTCGTATTAAAGATCATCTAGAGCGTGGAACATTGCACCTTTCAACGTTTGACCAGGTAGTTTTAGATGAAGTTGATCGTATGTTAGATATGGGATTCTTGCCAGATATGCAATTTATTTTAGATAATTTAAAAACACCTCGTCAGTCATTCTTCTTTTCTGCCACCATGGATGATAGAGTTAGAAAATTGATTTCAACATTCTCAACTGAACCCGTAACCGTCTCTGTCAAGACTAGTGATACAAGTGACAACGTACACCAGAATGTAGTGCATTTTTCTGATAAGAATGACAAGATTGAAAAGTTACACGAAGCTTTGGTTAGCGATAATGTAAAAAAGGTAATTATCTTTGATGAAACCCAACGTAGTGTTGAGCGACTAAATCAAGAGCTAGCTGATCGTGGATTTGCTACAGACGCAATACATGGAGGCAAAAGTCAGGGGCAGCGCCAACGTGCTTTACATAAGTTTAAGAAGTCAGATATCGATATTCTTGTTGCAACCGATGTGGCGGCTAGGGGAATAGATGTTTCTGATATCACTCATGTTATTAACTACGCTATACCACAAACCTACGAAGACTATACTCATAGGGTTGGACGAGCTGGACGAGCCGGTAAAATTGGACATGCACTTACTTTTATCTCACGCTAGGTAAGATAGTCTTAGTCTAATCCTGGCACTGAGGCCGATGGATTTTTGCTTGTGTAAGATTTCTGCACGAATAGCTTTTATCGTGTTAAAATAAACATAAGTATTATGGATAGCATCAGTGGTAAATCAAATAACCAGAGAGTATTTGGATCTGAGTATGGTCAGGTTGGTTCACTTCAATTAGAGTTTATTTCACGTTCCTTTGAGGTTGATGGTTCTGTTGTCGATGCTCTTTCGGATGTTAATTTAAAGATTGACTCAGGAGAATTCATCGCCATTACTGGTCAATCTGGTTCGGGGAAATCAACCCTTCTTAATATACTAGGATTATTAGATAGCCCAAGTTCAGGAAAGTATTTTATTGGCACAGAGGATGTAAGTAGATTGTCCAGCACTAAAAAAGCCGCATTAAGAAAAAACAAATTTGGATTTATATTTCAGAACTTTAATTTACTTGATAGATATACGGTGCAACAAAACATTGAATTAGCTATGGCATATCAACATGTTTCAAAAAAAACCCTAAATGGCTTGGCGTTGAATCTTTTGAGACAGATGGGTCTTTCCGACAAGGCTAATATTAAGCCCCATCAGCTTTCTGGTGGACAGGCTCAGCGTGTTGCTATTGCAAGAGCGCTGATTAATAGCCCACCGATTATTTTAGCCGATGAACCTACCGGTAATTTGGACCCGGCTTCAGCCAGAGAGGTTATGCAACTGCTGCGGACGCTGAATCATAAAGGAACAACCGTAGTGATGGTTACGCATGATGAGGTATTGGCGGAAATGGCCGACAGGAGGATTTTTGTGAGTGGCGGTAAAATAACAGAAGGAACAGCAGATGTTTAGAAGGTATGTAGTCGCATCGTATCTAGGAATTAAGTCTGCTGGATATAGATCAGTGTTAACTATATTGGGTATTGCAATGGGGTTATTCTTGATCATAACATTGATTGCCGTCGGAGAGGGCGTGCGTGAGCAGGTGACTGCGGAAATGAATCAGCTTGGTCCAGATGTCCTTTCGGTATTTGTGAACAGTAATACATCGGAATCTGGTGATCCAGCGAGTTCGTTATTGGCTCAAAATAAAAAATCAGTACTCACCATAGATGAGATCGATATTGTAAAAAATACTGATCATATCGTAGAGACTGCGCCTATAAAATATCTATCTGGAGAGGTTAAATATAAAGACAGAATAACTACACCTAATTATATTATTGCCACAAATGATAACTATCCAGAGATCCGTAATCTCGAGTTTGAATCAGGGGGATTCTTTAGGGAATCAGATGATAATAGTAGTGTATTGGATGTGGTGATTGGTTCGGCTACAAAAAAATCATTACTTTCTGATGATAAAAATGCTGTTGGAAAAATACTTGAATACAAAAATATTAAACTCAGAGTATCCGGAGTTTTAAAAGAAGGTTCGTCTAATAATGAGAGTATGACGCAGGGCAACCCGGACAACATCCTTTTAGTTCCGTTTTCTGTAGAAAGTGATAATACAACAAAGTTTCTATACTCAGCGATTTTAACCAAGGTTAATAAAGTGGATAATGTTACTTCAGCAAAACAGATGATTACCGATAGTTTAAAAAGATTTGATCAGGATAAGGAATATAAAGTTCAGTCTCAAGATGAAGTTCTTGGTAGCACAAAAACAGTACTTGCCATTTTATCAAGTCTCATATTTGTAATTGCAGTCATTGCGGTGATTATGAGTGGTATAGGCATTATGAATGTCATGATTGTTGCTGTCACGGATAGAACCAAAGAAATCGGTATTAGAAAGACTGTAGGGGCTACTTCAAAAAATATATTTTGGCAGTTTTCTGTCGAGGCAATTATGATGACCTTGGTGGGCGGATTGATCGGGGTGATATTGTCGGTTGTAGCGAGCTTTATTATTAAATACTTTGTACCAATTCAGCCAATTATTGAGCCTAGGTTGATTGTGTTTGCTCTAGGATTATCCGCAATAGTTGGATTTATTTTTGGTACAGGCCCTGCTATAAAGGCGTCTAGAGCAGAGGTCGTAAGTGCGCTACAGACAGACCATACTTAAGATGATAAAATACTAACGATAAGCATTTTAAGATGGATTAAAGTAAGTGATAGAAATTTTTAATCAATTAACGCAAATAAGTAACGTAGGCATACAAATACTTGGGCAAACTCAGCCTGCAGGAGGTGGGTTTCTAACGAGTAGTGACAATATGACCGTACCTTTTTTGACGTTACTAGTCCCATTATTTTTTGCTCTAACTAATATGTTAAATGCATACTTAGGTGCCAAGAGGCATAAAGATCTAAAGAAGTCTGTCGCTGATCATAAGTGGTTTTTACAGCAAAAAAATGACTTTCTGGTATCATTGAAAAAAAAACTTACAACACCCCTTGAGCTGATACGGAGTGAGGTTGAAGATCTGGCAGAATCAGGTAAGTTAAGCTCTGAAAACACCAAAACATTAATTGAGGGTTTAGAGGTGGCGCAAACTCGTGTTAAAAATATCGTATCTGAGTTACAACGTACAAGCTTTAGTGTTAGTTTGGAGTCAGTAGATCTTGTTCCTTTTTATCGGTCAGTTACAACTGTAGGTGTATTAGCGAGTACGATTTTCGTAATGGTAATTATAGATTCGATTTTGGCATCTTTGGATTTGATTGATATAACGTTAGGGGTGATTATACTTCAGAGTATGGCATTTTTGGTGGCTACAATTATTACTTTTGTAGCTAGTTTATATAAACGTACATCAGATAGATTGATTGCACATGATGAGGCTGCATTGAAGTCGCAACGGAATATAGATTCCGAAAGAGATCACATGATATCGTTGGCAGTTAAGATAATTACTGCAGATTTTGAAAATTTAAGAAGGGATCTAAGTCTTTTTGTGTCAGAATCGGATGGCCTAGTGATAAGAAAGCAAACTGAAACACTAGATAAAGTTATGGAGCGGCTACATCTGTTGAATAACATTGAAAACAGAACCATACAATCTGAAGTAAAGTTACTTAATGTAGAGGAGCTGATCGAGTCAATGTTTAGAAAGTATCAAGACAATCTAAATAAACTAGGGTTGCAGGTGGAGTATTTTCATAGAATAGGCGCTGCAAATATACAGCCTAGTGTTGTTCAGGATTATGCACTTCTATCAATCGCTCTTTCTGAAGTATTTGAAAGTATCTTGAGTGTTGCAAAGAAGCAAACTGTAGTCACGATAACTAGTGATCACAGTCTTTCAAATTCATCAATTACCATTAGCTCTGTGAGTGGAAGAGTAACCTTGGGTAATAATAAAGATAGCCAGGATGACAAAGGCGTTACTCAGGAGATTAATGGAATAGGTTTATACGTAGCTAGTCAGATCATGTCAATACTGGGAGGTGATGTACGTATGAACTTTGGTGATGGCGGGAGTTCAATCTCTTTGATATTTGCAAATAATTATATAAAACAAAGCCCACATTGACATCATGAGCAGACAAACTATACTTAAGCGTAATAAAACAATAAAAAGGGATATGAGATACAGGCATATGACTAAATCAAAAGTTTTGTTCATAAGAGTTATGGTTAGCTTTTTCTTGGTAGTTGTAGCCGGATTCTCTACTATGGCAATGTTTACTTGGAGTAAAGACGCAAAAGCGGATATTGCACTAGACCCATTTTTTTCGCTTAGTTCAGGTCCACCTAGGGTGCGGGTTTTTTCTCCAACACACAAATCTTTAAATAATGCGACTAGCTTTGAAGCCAAGGGCCAGGCGCCGGCAAATACTGAGGTTGAAATTAAGGTAGACGGTGTATCTGCTGGGATTGCTTTGTCGGATGCTAATGGTGAATGGCGTAAACAAATAAATAATGTACAGCCAGGGGATCACACGCTTGGCGTGGGAGCATTAATAGGTGGTCCGCTGATATATTCCATAGGTGGTGAATTCCCATATGGTGTATCGGCCATAAATGTTGGCACAAATTCGAGTATAAGTTCAATGCACTTTGGGCCAGGAACATTTTTTTATAAATATACAACTAAGACTGAAGATATATCTGGATATAAGATTCTGCTTTCGCAAGATAAGGCTAAGGTTTACATTGTTAGGCCGGGTAGTGTTGCCATATTAGAATCTGCAACTGGTAGAGTAATTAAAACTGTACCCGTACCTTTTGCTGCGCGTGACGCTCAAGAACAATTGATTGGTGCAACAGATGTAAAGATAAAAGAGTTATCTCAAACAAGCGACAACACAAAATTTTATATGGTAGTTGGCAATACGCAGGGTGGAGTATTATTTGGGTTCGATATGGTTTCTGATACCTTGATTGGTGATGTTAATGATGGGCAGAAGTTGCCACAAAGTTTTGATAGTAATGATGGCGAAATTAATGGTATGGCAGTATCTGGCGATGGTAGTAAAATATATCTTTCACACACTAATAAAGACAAAGTGTCGGTAGTTCATAATCCAACAGGAACGATAACCAAGAGTGTAATAGATCTTGATGGTAATGTTAGCGATATTGTAACTAATAAAGTAGGCGACGGCATATATGCATTGAAGTCACTAGATTCTCAAGCCCATTATGCCATCGCTAATATTTCAGTATCTGATGACAGTGTTACTGAAACATTAATTGATCTTGGAACTACCATTTCTGGCAATAGATTGTTTCTAGTTAAAGATATAGATAAGCTATATATTTCTAGCCCCGCCTCCACTTCTCTTAGAGTAGTAAATACTAATAATAATCAGCTTTTAGGTAGCGGAATAACATTACCTAAATATATGGAGTCAAGTACTGAATTTGCATCTAACTCTCAAGATAATTCAGTACCAACAAGATTGTATTTTCCAATGATTGATGGCGAGGTAGCAGTAATTGACGCTGTAAATGATAGTTTAATATCAGTAATTACAACACCATCTTCGCTTACTGCGACTAACTTCAAACATGTAAATGATATGGCTTTTTATAACCAGAAGTTATTTATTGCTTATGACCGAGACTTGACGGCCAGTGACGCAACTAATCCTGCTGCGGTTTATCAGTCACTTGGGGTTGCAAATGCTAGTCTAAGCTCAGATACTAAGGCCGAAGCCGTAAATATCAACTCATCAAATACGTTGGCAATGACCGAACCAATTGCAATTGCTCCGCAGGCATTTTCTTCATCAGTAGAGTTTAGTGTTGGTCAGCCCGTAACGATTACCGGTCCGTTAGATCAAGAGACTTTGAATACTACAACACCAACCATTAATGGCACCGGTCCAAAAGATAAAGTGATACAATTGCAGGTTAATCAAGCTGATCCAATAAATGTTCAAGTTGATTCCGGAGGTAAGTGGAGTGCTGTCGTTGCATTGCCAAAAGATCAGAACTCTAAAATTACAGCAATTTACAATAATAAGCGATCCCAAGTTGTGATTCCAAATACAATGATATTTGGTGAAAATTTAGCAAGATCTAATATTTCATTGATAGATAGTGAAAGTGACCTAGAGCAGCAATCTATAGAGTTGCCAAAAATCAGCCTAGAAAGTACCAAACTTAATACTAGTATAGCTCTGCATCCCAATGGCACGAGATACTATCTTCTTAATAGTAATTTTACTTCTGTAATATCTAAATTTTTTGAACTCGCATATACTCAGGGAGATAAGAATCCTATCATCGAGAGTATTTTTAGTGATTTAGCAATTCGAGATATGGGTAAGATCGAAATATATAGTGCTCAGACAAAACAAAAGGTTACGGATATAAACTTACCAACAGGTTACGCTCCGGGTGGAATAACCGTTAGTCCTAATGGAAAGAAGGCGGCGGTATGGGCGCTTAATGCGACTAAGACTAAAGATGTTTTCCATCAAATTACCGCAGGTACAAATACTCAGACACTGGATAGTCCTGTTGAATTGTTTATGGTTAATTTAGAAAATAATACATTAAATCCTACTCCAATTACACTGGGTCAATTATCATTCCCCGTATCTCCAGGATCGCAGGAATATACACCTGAACAAATCTACGATTTATATCTGGCTATTGCTTCACTCGGATTCTTTGGGTCTAGGACCGCCAACTTCAATGCTGACAGTAGTAAGATATACACAACATCCATGCAGAGAGGGATAATTAACGTTATTGATACAAATACTAATCAAGTGACGGCCTTGACTCTCCCAGATCAAGCACCAAGTGATCTCAGTAACGCCATAGTTTTGAGTACGCAGTACAACAAGAATAACCACATGTTGTATGCTACTTACGCGAAAGTTACTCTTCCAGCTTCACCGAATGATCCTCCTGAGGTTATACCAGGCCTACTAATTATGAATACATTAAATAATCAATTCATGGGGAATGGATCGCTTCCAGAAATGCCATTTTCAAATTTTGCTGTCAGTAACGATGGCTCTAAGGTGTATCTTCTTACCTTAAATGCAGACGAGCTATTACCTGGGTTTTCAAATGATGTTGCAGCCGAGAGCATAGCCAATTTAGATGTATTGCCACAGTTTACGTTAGCAACTTACGACCTCAACAGAGCGCCTAACGACCCTTTGATTTATACAACAAAGCCGTTAACTAGTACTGAGATTCCAATTAGTATGGCACTTTCTCCAAGTAGTAGTAAATTGTATATAACTTCACTTGCGCAAAATACAGTCAGGGTTTACGATACTGCTTCTGAGGCGCTCGACACTGGTAATGCACCAATAATGTTGAGGGGGCTCGCATTTATGATCGGTAGTAGCGAGTACACAGGCGAGGCGATTATTGGCACATACGATGCATCAGCAAATTACTTTGTTTCAGAATCTGCTAAGCAGACTGCGCAACCAACACCCAGTAACACTGCAGTTACGCCTATCGCCTCGCAATTTAACTTCGCTTCAGCATCGACCATACCTGAAAAGGCTCAGTCTGTTGAGCTCCCTAATAAGTTAGCTAGAAGTATCCAAGATGGTATAAGAGAGGTTGCGAACGCTCAATCTGAAAATAGTAAAAAATCATCAAAACAAAGCTGGTTGATCTATTTGTTTTACGCAATTTTCATGAGTGGATTGGCTGCAGCGGGATTTGCCGTGTGGCAAACGACATTATTGTTCGGTCCTGAAGAAGTCGAAGGAATACTTTAAAAATATTCGAGTAACTCAGTTATTTTATATTTGTAATAATGAGCTTTTGTTATTTCTTAAAGCTAAATCTACTGATTTTTGGGCCAAGTACTTTATTTTCAATTTTTTTAGCGAAAGATGAGTATGGTATTTTCAAAAAGAATGTCGCTCCATTACCCTCTTCACTTTCCACCCATAAATCTGCCTTGATTGCTGTGGCGAGCCGGTGACTAATAAATAATCCCAGTCCTGGGCCATCCATTTTTTCGTGCATAGTATCAGTATTGGCATGGAATGTATTTTCAAAAAGCTTCTGTTTACGCTCGCTACTTATACCAATACCAGTGTCACGAACTGAGAATATAACGCCATCAGAAACCGACTTGCTAGAAAGCGTGATTATTCCACCAAGGTCCGTAAATTGTATGGCATTTTTCACTAGGTTTTGAAGTATCGAAAGAATGTGAGCTTCACTTGATATTACGGATCTGACAGAAGGATCATGATCTGTAATTAATACGAGTTTTTTTGATTGAGCCTGTGAATTAAATACACGCTGTATTTGTTCAATTATTGATCTAGGTGATATATCATTCACTAAACTGTCGACCTCACCAGACTGGAGCTTGCTGTATACTGATAAGTCACTAAGTAATCGTGATAAAAATAACACATTTTCTTTGGCGGCAGTGGCAAGTTTAATTTGAGTTGGCGTGAGAATTTCTCGCGTATTAGCTAACATACTAGATATGCTGGCTTCTATTACTGTTACCGGTGTTCTAAGCTCGTGTGATATCACTGAGGTAAAGTCGCTTTGCTCGGTTGTGAAGGCCTTTTTGTTAGAGATATTAGATATTTTCCAAATAAATATCGAATCACTAAATAGTTTAGATGGTATGCGATGTACTTCGATCTTTATTTCCAACTTCTTGTTTGATTGATCTGAGATATATAAATTATCATGACTAACTTTGTCGCCTGTCTTAAATTCTAGGAGAGTACTGAGTCCCACCAGCTCACCAGACGTATTAACTGCTCTTAAAATATCGCTCAAAGGCTGTTCATTTAAGATGATACTCGCACTTAGGAGTTCTCTGAATTTGTTGTTGCAGCTAATGATTGCAAGTGAATGATTAGTTATGGCCATGGCTTCGTCTGCAAACTCTAAGAAGGCAGACATTTCGTTATCACCAAGGTCTACTGGGCTTGCCGAAACGTGACGGTTACCACCCTTTTTATTTCTAGACAATATACTAATAACAATTACAAAAATAATCGCCAAAACTGTTGCTAAAATAATAAAATTGCCTGGGTTTAGATATTTTTCCATAAAGTCTAACTGTATACTTTTATGTAGTAATTATAGCATAAGCATAACACCACAGAGTTACTTTTAATTGAATGCGTAGATAAATCGATATAGACTATCTAATATGAACGACGTATATTTTCTTCAGGTGGAGTTACTCAATAACATTGGGATTAATCACGGTTGGTTTACTCGTTATGGTGGTGTTTCTGCGGGAAAGTACAGTTCGCTTAATGGCAAAAAAGGTATGGATGACCCGGATGATAATGTTATTAAAAATAGAAAACGAGCAGTTCGTGGTTTACTAAAAGGCTCCACAAGAGAACTAAGTCATATAATTCATAACTTTGAGGACAGTATTTTGACTATTAATAAAGCAGGAGAATTCATCGGATACGACGCTTCGATTACTACTAATAATAAAGTGGTATTATCTCAAACTACTGCAGACTGTGCGACAATAATACTGGCTAGTGTTGATGGTGAAGTGATTGGATTAGTTCACGGTAGCTGGCATACTTTAGCTAAAGAGATAATTTGCAAAACTGTCGCAAAAATGAAATCCCATACTAGCTCAGAGATCGTTGCCGGTATTGGACCAATGATTTGCAAGAACTGTTATGAATTTGGACCTGAAGCTAAGCGTATATTTAAATCTGAATACATACAAGCATATAATAAAAAATTTAAAGTAGACCTAAAGAAGATGGTTATTGATCAACTGTATATATCAGGAGTCTCCAGGATAGAGGATGTCAACGTATGTACATACGAAGATGATAGATTCTTCAGCGCTCGTAGAAATGGCTCTTTGAGCGGACGTTTTATTACCTTGGCATCAATCTGATATGGTGTGATAAACTTATAATATGATAACCTATCAAATTCAGATTAAGAGTCTATGTATGCCTGCAAAGGCTTAGTAAATACAACTAATACTTTATTGAACTCGAACATCTAAATTAGAAGGATTAATTTATGAACAAACCTTTTTATGTAAATCCACATCGATTCCATACGCAAGTAGTACCCCCATATTGGTAATGCAATTGACTGGCTTTATGCTGATTCGGTTGCAAGATATCACAAGCAAATGGGTGAAGATGTAATTTATAGTGCTGGCGCAGATGAGCATGGCTCAAAAATTTATGAAAAAGCACTAGAGGCTAATCAGAAGCCAGAAGAATATATTGAAAAGATAGTGCCAGTTATCAAAGACAGCCATGCATTAATAGGTTCAGAATATACTCATTTTTCACGCACAAATAGCAAGCAGCATCAAGAAGTGGCTACTTTGCTCTGGAAGCAAATGGGTGAGGATATTTATAAATCTAAATATTCTGGCTGGTACTGTGTGGGTTGTGAGGAGTTTAAGACAGAGACAGAGGTTAAAGAAAACAACGAAACTTGCCCAGATCATAATCAGGCATATCAAAAAATTGAAGAAGAAAATTATTTTTTTAAATTAAGCAAATATCAAAAACAACTTGAAGATCTGATTGAATCAAACGAGTTTGAAGTAGTTCCTGGTAACAGAAGAAAAGAAATACTAAATGTCATTAAAGGTGGATTAGTAGATCTCAGTATTTCTAGACCAAAAAAGAAGCTCCCTTGGGGAATTGCAGTCCCCGGTGATTCTACTCAAGTTATGTACGTATGGTTTGAGGCGTTGATAAATTATATTTCACTACTAGGCTATCCAGATGGTGATGAATTTAAGCGTTTTTGGCCAACTAACTTACAGATTGTAGGTAAGGATAACCTGAGGTTCCATGCAGCCATATATCCAGCCATGCTACTAAGTGCTAAATTACCACTACTTAAAAGACTGTTTGTACACGGTCATCTTACGAGTGGTGGTAAGAAGATGAGTAAAACGATCGGAAACATCGTTACTACCGAGCAAATTGTAGAAAAATATGGCTCAGATGCATTCAGATACTACTTCTTGCGGCATGTCCCAAGTTATGATGACGGTGATTTTACGTGGGAGCGTTTTGATGCCGTATATCATGGTGAGCTTGCTAACGAACTGGGCAACGGAGTCCAGAGGGTAGCTAGTATGATCAACCGCTATCAGCAGGGTGTCATAGGTACTTTTGAAAATTCAGGACACGACACCTCTTTGTATCACGAGGCTGTAAATAGCCAGCAGTTTGATAAGGCATTAGATTGGGTCTGGGAGCTAGTGAAGTCATTGAATGTTTATCTAGAAGAACAAAAACCTTGGCAACTTGCAAAAGAGGCTGACCAATCTCATTTACAAGAGGTACTAGCATCTTGCGTAGGTGATATTATGCAAATTGCTGAACTCTTAACTCCGTTTTTACCGAATACAGCCGCCACAATTCAAAAAATATTTAAAGATGGTTACGTTCATAACTATTCTGGTGTTTTATTCCCAAGAATTGAAAAGTAGTAGGAGTCGTCAGTCTGGCTATTATTTGCCGGTCGTAGACCAGTGCCAGGCTTCTAATTCATGCTGGCGAATATGAAACTTTGCAGAATGTTCTTTAATCCACCCGTAGCATGGTGAGTATTCAAAAATGGCATATCCATTACAGGCAAGGTCTACTGCCAAACCTTCGTTATGTAGACTCTTGCCGGCAGGTTCAGTTGGTGGAAAGCAGAGGCTTATAGGTTTGTAATAAAGGTTATATTCGCCGATTCCACAAGCGCTTGCCCTAAGGTCGCCTTGTTCTTGACAGGTGCGATAGGCTGAGTTGATCCGTATGTTTATGCCACTTTGCAGTGCTGTATCACGCATTTTTACCATGAGTGGTAAAAGTTTTTTATGTATTCTATAGCCTTGGTATTCTGATAGATTAATCACTTCCCAATTGTTATCATGACAAATGATTGTTGATTGATCTGGTTTTGGTGGTATAGACCCTGTGTAATTCATCACCTTATCTGCTGTGGTGAGTAAATTAGCTAGTGTAAGTGCTAGGGTGGCACTAAAGCTTATGACGTTCAGATTCATGTGTATATTGTAGCTTAGTAAATCGAACCTTGCATATGCGATTTATTTAATTCAAACTAAATATCATGTTCATTGATACACATTGTCATATTCACGACCAAGAGTTTTTTAATAACGAAGATGCGATTATTGCTCTCGGTGGCGCCAAAGATAACGATGTAAATCAGCTGATATGTATTGGCACAAGTCTTGAAGATAGCAAGCGAGCAGTACGGTTTTCTGGCCTTAATAAAGGCTGTTATGCAACGGTCGGTATTCATCCACACGAGGCTTTGAAATTGGGTGAAAGTGGCATCCAGAGTCATTTGGGTCAGTTAGATAAAATTGCCGGCGATGATACTGTAGTGGGAGTTGGCGAATGTGGTTTTGATTTTTTTTATAATAATGAAGGTGATTCGCTAAGCTTGCAGGAGCGCCTACTCAGAGGGCAAATTGATATTGCAATAAAGCATAATTTACCTTTAAGTTTTCATGTTAGAGATGCTTTTGAGCAGTTTTGGCGTGTATTTGATGAATATAAGGGCGTAGAAGGTGTTTTGCATAGTTTTACAGATAATGAGGTGAATTTGACAAAAGCTCTTCAAAGGGGCTTGTATATTGGAATTAACGGCATTTCTACATTTACAAAGCATGAATGGCAGAGGGATCTGTTTAAAAGCGTGTCTTTAGAAAGCATTGTCCTTGAAACCGATGCTCCGTTCTTGACACCGGTGCCCAGGCGTGGTACAATCAACACGCCGGAAAATGTGATATATATCACACGTTTCCTGGCAGACTTAAGAGGTGAAGAGTCAGATTTGATTGCAAAAGTTACAACTGCAAATGCAAAAAAACTCTTCAAAATATAGTTAGGAGAGCTATGCCAACAGGTAGGCCAAGTGGAGAAAATGTATTTAATATCGGTGCTGAACGATTAGCTCCTAGTATTGAGTATATTAAAGATGTCTCAGCCATTCATCATGAAGAAAACAAGTGGCCATTATCCCAGAGCATCATAGTAGTACTGGTGCACAGGCAGAAAAAGCCACTCCAGAACAAATAGCATATTGGAATAAAGGTGTTACTGCGCAAATATGCTCTATGCGAGAGGAGGCTTTAAGAAATGTTGCGTAAATTCTTCAGAATTATTATGGGTACGTCCGCAGTTTTGCCTGATGCCAAACAGTCGCCAGCTGTGCCAGCTTTAAAAATAATTCAAAAAGAGCGTGAGCTTATTAAAAGAGAGTCGCAGGTTGGTTCAACTCTTTTCGGCGCTGTTCCAAAGGGTCATTCAAGGGATTTCTTTTGCTTAGATCAAAGCACTTGGGTTTGGCATGAGCAATGGATTGCTAATGATGGCAAAACTAACTGTAATTTACAAATACGATATGAATTTCAACCTAGAGGTGTCTTAAAAACGATAGATGGCGTTTATTCTGGATATATTAATGGGCAAGAATTAACTGACCTAATTTCTGCAATTCAACAATACCACAAGCGAGTGGCCTCAGAAGTTTACGGCTATCAATTAAATTACGCTTAAATTGATAAAAATTGCTATAGTGTAACAGATGAAGTATTCAATATATCTCGACTATGCAGCGGCTACCCCAGTTGATATTATTGCAAAAAAAGCGATGGAGCCGTATCTAACTGATGTGTTTTATAATCCTTCGGCTATTTATCAGCCAGCTCGAGATGTACGTAAGGCTGTCGAGTGCGCCAGGGCAACTATAGCAAGCGTATTAGGCTCAAAAGATCAGGAGATTATATTTACGGCTGGTGGTACCGAGGCAAACAACTTAGCAGTACACGGTATTATGAGGAGGTTTCCTCAAGGTAATATTGTTGTATCGGGCATAGAGCATGAATCTGTTTTGATACCAGCTAAAAATTATGACTGCAAGATAGCCAAAGTAAAGCAGAATGGAATAATCGACCTAAACAACTTAAAGGAGTTGATTGATGATAACACTGTCTTAGTGAGCGTTATGTATGCTAATAATGAAGTGGGTACAATACAGCCTATCAAAGAAATCGCAAGTTTTATTGCCGAACAACGTATTATGCGCGCTCAGAAAGCAGCTAATAGTAATCCATTGCCGATATATTTGCACACAGATGCATGTCAGGCTTCAAATTATTTAGATCTTCATGTCTCCCGACTTTGCGTAGACCTGATGACAGTAAATGGAGGAAAGATTTATGCACCTAAACAGAGTGGCGCACTCTATATTAATAAGAGCGTAGAATTACTTCCGTTAATTGAAGGCGGTGGACAAGAGCTCAACTTAAGGAGTGGTACGGAAAACGTTGCTTCAATTATCGCATTTGCGACTATGTTGCAAAAAGTTCAAAATGAACGCAAAGTAGAATCACAAAGAATAAAAAGTCTATCTAATACTTTATTTGCAAGACTATCGCAAAACATTCCTGCAATTATTATGAATGGTGATGTCAAGCGCCGACTTCCTAATAATATTAACTTTTGTATACCTAATACAGATGGTGAGTTGCTGACTATGCAATTAGATCATGCCGGGCTAATGGTGGCAACGGGAAGTGCCTGCACGGCCAGTAATGATGAGCCTAGCCATGTACTAGTGGCTATGGGGCTTGACACTGATCGAGCTAGTTCAAGTTTACGCATTACGCTTGGTAGGCAAACAACCGAAGATGACGTTCATGCAGCTGCCGAGATACTCACGGAAGTATTAAGTAAGTATCAAGATTGATATAATAAGCATAAATGAAAAAATTTATCACTTTCATTATATTACTCACGATTATTATGATCGGATATATTGTTTCAATTAGTCTATATTTGCCAACTAGTGATAAATTACAAAAAGTAGATGCGATTATAGCTGTTAGTGGCGGTGACACTTCTGGTAGGGCAATGCACGCTATATCCTTATATCAAGAAGGATGGGCGCCAAAGTTAATATTTTCTGGCGCTGCTGCTGACCCATTGAGTGCCAGTAACGCAAGGGTTATGATGTCTATAGCCGCCTCTAGGGGCGTTCCACCTTCGGCAATCTATATAGATGAGGCTGCTAGGGATACTAAAGAGAATGCGCATAAAACCAAAGAGATTATTAAAAATGCCAACTCGGTAATTCTTGTTACAAGTGATTACCACCAGCGTCGCGTATACCGTGAATTTAAAAAAGTATTAAATTCAGATATGAAGATTATAAATTCGCCAGCAAAAGACAAATACTGGGGTCGCAAAAGTTGGTTTTTATCACCGTATGGTTGGTGGATATCGATCACCGAACCGCTTAAGTTGTTGTTTTCAAGGATGACTTTATGACCAAGGTTTATGTTGGCATGAGTGGTGGAGTCGATAGTTCGGTAACGGCAGCACTATTGGTAGAGCAGGGATACGATGTCACTGGCGTATTTATGAAAAACTGGGCGCAAGATATACCTGGATTTAAATGCCCTTGGCGCGAAGATTTAGCTGATGCTAAGCGAGTGGCGGTTCAGCTTGGAATACCATTCAAGATTTATGATTTTCAAAAAGAGTATAAACAAAAAGTGGTAGATTATTTAATTGAAGGTTATGAATCTGGTATCACTCCAAACCCAGATATTATGTGCAACCAAGAAGTTAAGTTCAAATTATTTTTAGACACAGCAATAGAAGATGGCGCAGATATGATAGCCACTGGACATTATGCCAGAGTTTTAAGATCACGGTATGAAGATGGCTCAGATAAATTTCAATTACTACAAGCGGTTGACCAGAATAAGGATCAAACTTATTTTTTGTACAGAATTACTGAAGAGGCACTTTCTAAAACACTGTTCCCACTGGGTGAAATGACTAAGCCGGAGGTACGAAAAAAGGCCAAGGAGCTCGGTTTGATTACTGCCGAGAAGAAAGATTCAGTCGGCATTTGTTTTGTGGGAGAAGTAGGAATAAAAGAGTTTTTGCAAAATTTTATAGAGACAAAACCTGGAAAAATTATTGAAAAAGAATCCGGCAACATAATCGGAACACACGAAGGGGCAATTTTTTACACAATTGGGCAGAGACGCGGGCTAAATGTAGGAGGTGGCATGCCATATTATGTTGTCGGAAAGGATATGAGTAAAAACGAAGTGTATGTTACCACTGATTTGGGTGATAAAGATCTGTGGCAAAAAACTTTTAGTATTAGTAATTTGCATTGGATTAATAAAGTTAGCTATGATTTAAAATTAAATTCTGATGTGGAAGTACGAATACGACACGGAGCATCATTAATTGCTTGTAAAATTAATATGAAAAATTCTGACGTAGCAGAAGTTGTTTTAGAAGATGAGATTCGAGCACTTACACCAGGTCAATCTGCAGTATTTTATGCTGGTGATATATGTATTGGTGGCGGGGTGATGCTTTAGCGTCATTTTACGCATGAATTATATATAGTAAATTTACTACTATAAAATAAGATTGTATTTTTGGATCTCATATAGTTATAATGATTATGTAACTAAAAAAGGAAAAATATGACAAAAAAACAAATAAGAGATGAAGCTGGAAAATTTTCGACTAAAGCTGGAAGTGGTGGTTTAAAGTCACAAAAAGAAGTAAATCTTAAAAGAGTTCTTCCGATAGTAATTTTAATTGCATTTGTTGGCGGGTGGTTGGTCTCGAAGAGTTTTGCCGCTCCTGTGCAGGCCCCGAAACCGGGATCAATTGAAGATAAGCAACAGCAATCGTTTAAAGCTCCGCAGGTTGGTGATGTATTGAAGCCACCAGTATCGGAAGAGAGCAGGATTAAAGATGAGCAAAGTGGAGCATTTAATGAACATTATGCCCCAACTAATCAATGTAGGGGTACTACTATACAAGACAAAAAAGACTGTGGTGCTGGGGTGAAGGTATTTTATAGATGTTTGTATTATCAACGAAAGTTAATAGCACTTAATGGTAAATATTCAGCAGAGTACTTTAATAAGAACCATCCATCTGAAGCCGATCTTAGCAGTGGAAAAATTAAACTGAAAGATATGATACCTAAAGATAAAGTAATGGACTATTACCGAACAGAGGGTGCAGTTATGGCCTGTCAAGGTAATGATTTTTCAAAAAATACTAGGGCAACTATGTATAGCTCTCCTTATAGGCCTTAGCGATCTTAAGTAGGAGGCTAGCTATATAAAAAAATAGAACTATATACAACATTCATCTGTTATAATACTGTCATGACAGCACAGGAAATTCGCCGAAGGTATTTAGAATTCTTTGAATCCAGAGGGCATAAGGTGGTTCCAAGGGCCTTGTTGGTTCCGTATAATGATCCAACCACACTATTTACTGGGTCTGGTATGCAGCCGATGATTCCGTATCTACTTGGTGAAGAACATCCTGGTGGGAAAAGGTTAGTAAATAGCCAAGTTTGCTTAAGGGTGCAAGATATTGAAGAGGTTGGAGATGAATCTCATACTACAACATTTGAAATGCTTGGTAACTGGAGTCTCGGGGATTACTTTAAAGAAGAGCAGATTCCATGGATTGCAGAGTTTTTGTTTGATGTTGTTGGATTGGACCCAAATAGAGTTTACGTTTCTTGTTATGTGGGCAATAAGATGTATTCTATCGAAAGAGACGATAGTGCAATTGACTTGTGGCAAAATGAGTTTGCAAAACGTGGCGTTGAGGCAAAGGTTATTGAACTTGGCTCTGCTGAAAACGGTGATAAGTTAGGTATGCAAGGTGGTCGTATATTCTTGTATGACGGCAAAGAAAACTGGTGGGCACGCAATGGAAATGAAGATAGCACGCTTATTGGCGATCCGTGTGGTCCTGATTCTGAGATGTTTTTTGATTTTGGCGAAGAGTTTCATGATGAGGCAAAATGGGGTAAGGCGCATCCAGCAAGTGATTCGCCACGTTTTTTTGAGATCGGCAACAACGTATTCATGGGGTATAAAAAGATATCCGAAAGCCAATTCGAGGCAATGGAATTTCCGAATATTGATCATGGCTCCGGATTAGAGCGTATTGCTGCAGCGGTTATTGATAGCCCCGATGTATATAAAATCAGTCTATTTTGGCCAATTATAGAAAAGCTCGAAGCTATCAGTGGCAAAAAGTATGAAAGTAACACTAATGCTATGCGTGTTATTGCTGATCACGTTAAAGGTGCAACTTGGCTAGCGGTTGACGGTGTTGTTCCAAGTAATAAAGAGCAGGGTTACGTTATGAGGCGTCTGCTTCGCCGAGCTATCCGCTTTGCTTTTGAACTTGGTATCGAGCAGAATTTTATGGAAGAGATTGTGCCGGTAATTGCCGATATCTATCATGATGATTTCCCTGAAGTTGCTGAAAAAAGAGATGAAGTCATTGCAGTTTTGATAAAAGAAGAGAAGGCTTTTAAGCAGACACTCCGTAAGGGTATTCGTGAACTTGGGAAACTTAAATCAGACGGCTTGACTGGTGAAGAACTATTTAAGCTGTATGATACCTTCGGTTTTCCAGTTGAGCTGAGTATTGAAGAGGCTTATCGGCAAGATATCGCTGTTCCAGAAAACTGGCGTGAGCAGTTTGACGCTAAGATGAAAGAACAGCGAGAGCGTAGTCAGACAGCCACCAAGGGTACGTTTAAGGGCGGATTAGGCGGACAGACAATACAGCATAAAAAATACCATACTGCCACGCATTTGATGTACCAGGCCCTTCGAGACGTTCTTGGTGACCACGTAGTGCAACGAGGCAGTAATATAACCGAAGAACGCTTAAGATTTGACTTCTCTCATCCAGAAAAAGTAACTAAAGATCAGCTAGAAAAAATAGAAGAAATAGTAAATAGTGAAATTGCAAAAGATTTGCAAATCTCTTTTGCTGAATTTCCAACTGAAGAGGCTACTGGTCCACTCGGTGCACTTGGTCAGTTTGGCGATAGATATGGAGATACTGTTAAGGTTTATTCTATGAAGGATCCAGCATCTGATCCAGACGAACGTCCATTTAGTTTTGAGATTTGCGGTGGACCGCACGTGGATCATACCGTGGAATTATTCGAAGACGGAAAAAAATTTAAGATTGTAAAAGAAGAATCTTCAAGTGCTGGTATTCGACGCATAAAAGCCGTACTTCAGTAGTATTACAAGACTAATCTATGCAATAGAGCCGTAGAATCTTGCAAATTACAAAAACTTTTTGTTTTTTTGCTAAGATCAACTTTGTTTCAGTACTAGATGTAGTATAATTAATCTGATTATGCTTGATAAACTAAAGAATGTAACCAACAGATTGCCACTAAGCAAAAAGTCAGATCAGTTAATAGTGGGTCTTGATATTGGTACGGAATTTGTAAAGGCATTAATTGCTAGGGTCAACGGAGATGAGCTAGAGGTTATTGGAGTTGGCAGAGCTCATCAGTCTTTGAGCGATATGCAATCTGGTGCGATTTCTGATATTGCCGGAGTGGTGGCTAATTGTAACAAGGCTTTAACGCAAGCTGAAGATATGGCGGGTGTTAGCCCAAGACAGGCGGTTATTGGAATTGCTGGTGAGCTTGTTAAGGGTATTACTACTACAGTAAAGTATCGTAGACCAAATCCAGAAAAAGCATTAGATGGAGCTGAGATTGAGTTAATTATTGATCGTGCTCAAGCAAAGACTTTAGAAAGAGCCCAGAAGCAACTAGAGTTAGAGACTGGCAAAAAAGATGTTGAAGTAAAATTAGTAAATAGTGCTATTGTCGCTATGCATATCGATACCTATAAAGTCAGTAATCCAATTGGGTTTCAGGGTAAAGAGGTCGTAATACAGCTTTATACGGCCTTTGCTCCAATGGTACATATCGGTGCATTAGAGCGAACGGCTACCGAGCTGGATCTGGATTTATTGGCAGTTGCTGCGGAGCCATTTGCAGTTTCCAGAAGCTTAATTGGCGCAGATGCTTCAAGTAACTTCACGGCAATTCTAATTGATGTCGGGGGTGGAACAACTGATATAGCAGTAGTTGATGATGGTGGAGTGCAAGGAACAAAGATGTTTGGAATAGGTGGTCGAGCCTTCACTAAATCTATATCAAGCGAGTTGGATCTTGATTTTAAAGATGCGGAAAAAGTAAAACTAGATATCAAAACCGACACGCTAGATGAAGATACCGAGGCACGCGCAACGGATGCATTAAAAAGAACCCTTGAGGTTTGGATAGACGGTGTTGAATTGGCGCTTAGTGAATTTACAAATGTCGATCACTTGCCTAGCAAAATATATCTATGTGGCGGCGGCGCAAGTTTGGCGCTTTTAACTGAAGAGCTAAAAAAGCAAAATTGGTATAAAGATTTGCCATTTACTCGGAAGCCAATCATTGAGCTTATCGATCCAGACCAAGTCTCTGATATGGAAGATAACACCGGTAAGGTAAATGACCATACATTAATAACTGCACTTGGTTTGCTTCGGGTTGGCTATGATACACTAATTGATAGCGAGGATACCTCTGCAAAGATTAAAGAAAAATTTAATAAAATACTGAGTATCTAATGAAAAAAGACACCATATATATAGATGTAGAAGATGATATTACTTCAATAATTGATAGAATTAAATCTAGTCCAGAAAAAATTATTGCACTTGTACCACCAAAAGGTAGTGCGGTGCTCCAAAGTGTAGTTAATCTAAAGCTCTTAAAAAGAGCAGCAGATTCTATGGGTAAAAAACCGGTTATCGTTACCAGTAACCAGGCTCTAACTGCTCTTGCTGGAGGTTTAAATATTCATATTGCAAAAAACCTTCAGTCTAAGCCTGTATTGATAACAGATGATAAAAATGCTGAAATAGTGAATGATGAAGACGAAGTTGAAGTAAGTGATAAATTAAGCGATATCGAAGACCGTCCGAACCATGTGAACCTCAGGGAAGATGGTGATGAGTTAGAGTTGAGTGGTGAAGAGATTGAATCATTAAACTCTCCTGATAGTGGTGAGACAGAAGAGAGCGATAAAAAGAAGAATAAAGATAATAAACATAACTCAATACCTAATTTTGACAATTTTAGAAAAAAACTTTTGATGGGCGGAGGCATTATATGCCTACTTCTGCTAGTGTTAGTGCTGGTTTTTGGGCGCACTAAAGCCAAGATAGTTGTTCGCGCAGAAACTACGCCAGTTGATGTTGTCTTTGATGCAAAACTAGATGCTAATATCGCTCAGTCTGACCCATCATCTAATATACTCAGGGCGCTTATACAAGAATCAAAAAAGACGGTAAGCCAGACTTTTCAGGCAACTGGACAACAAGATTTAGGTACAAAAGCATCCGGTCAAGTTACAATTTCTGCCACATGTAGTCCATCTACATTTGGGCTTACAATTCCGTCTGGAACGGCAGTATCGTCGGGGGATAAGAGTTTTATAACACAAGAAACGGCTACCCTAGATGATTTGGGTCCGGGTTGTGTTTTGTCGGATACGGTAGCAGTTGTAGCTTCTCAGAATGGCGATCAGTTTAATCTTTCCCCCCGAAACTTCACTGTTGCAGGTAATTCATCTGTTACTGCAAAGGGTACGCAAATGTCAGGTGGAACAAGTAGGGTTGTAAAGGTGATCTCGCAGACGGATATAGATAAAGCCAAAGAACAGATTAATCAGCAAGATACTTCTACAGTTAAAAATGATCTCAAGCAGGCATTTGGGCGTACTGATATCATAATTTTAGAAGACTCATTTATCTCATCTTTCGGAGAACCAACTAGTGAGCCAGCAGTAAATCAAGAGGCAAATGAGGGTAAGCTCACCATGCAGGTTAGCTATAGTATTCTTGCGGTAGCTAAAAATGATCTGGGAGCTTCTCTTGACTCTTTTATAGCAACACAGATGACAAATAAAGATCAGCAAAGGGTTTATAATAATGGTCTTGATAATGTTCGTTTTGAAAAGCAAAGTGTTTCAGGGCGGACAGCCATGTACAAAATTAGTACTACCGGGCAATATGGACCGCAATTTGATTTAGAAGCAATTAAGAAGGAGCTTGCCGGAAAGAAGTTTGGAGAAATGCGTTCCTATATTCAAAACCTACCTGGAGTTAAGGGGTCAGATATTAACTTATCGCCGTTTTGGGCAAGAAGAGCACCAGACGCCTCGAGGATACACATTAATTTAGATGTTGATAAGAATAGCCTAAGCAACTAATACAAGATGAGTTCTTATATAGCATTAGATATTGGTGATAAAAGAATAGGTGTGTCTATTTGTGATAGTAGCGCACCTTTCCCAGCTCCACTGACTACTCTGCATGCCAGTAGTGGCGTTGGCGCAGAATTGATGGATATTTTAAGCAAACAAAAAGTTTCTGCAATTATCATTGGATATCCCAGAAATCAAGCCGGTGAGGCAACGGACCAGACGGCCAGGGTAGAAAAGATTGTTGGTTTATTGAATCTCCCAGGCCATATCCCAATTTACTGGCAGGATGAATCATTGACATCCGTAAAAGCCGAAGCTGAATTATCCAAACGAGGTAAGCCTTTTAGCAAAGGTGATATAGATTCGTTAGCGGCGACATATATACTAGATGATTTCATAAAGTCACACCCAAACTTTACTCCTGCGTAGTAATAATATTGAAGAGCATACTATCCGTTCTGAGCATGATGTTACTCTAAAAAAAAATGCAAAGATTAAGACCAGAGCAAGGTCTATCAGATATTTTTCATAGCATTCTTGTTGGTTTTAAGTATTTTATTGACGAGTAGTTTTGTTTGGTACAAAAAATCTATCTCACCTAAAAGTAGTGTCGAAAAATACCAAGTTGTTGAAATTGAGCCGAGGGCTCAAGTACTGTGTCTATTGCTCAGAAGTTAGAATCAGCGGATCTGATAAGAAGTTCCTTTGCATTTGGTCTATATATGAAGTTGAATCCTGATAGCAAATCTCAAAGGCGGGTTCATACAGGTTGTCAGCTAATATGTCGGTTGGACAGATGATTTCTGTGATCTCTGGGGTGATGTTGTAACGAAGCGTATATTGATAGCGCCTGGGCTAAGATATGATCAGATCGTCGAGACATTAAAAAAGTACGGTTATAGCTCTGCAGATATTAGATCAGCGGAAGATAAGTTGAGAGAGCAAGAGCTTCTCGAGGGGTTAGACAGTTCTAGCGCGTTAGAGGTTACTTGTTTCCGGATACTTATATTATTGAACCCAGTAGTACAGCTGAGGAGTTGTATTTACAGATCGCGAAAAAACTTTCAAAGTAAAGTTAGCAATGAAATAAAAAGTGGGTTAAAAAACAAGGCTTATCTTTTAATCAGGCCGTGATCTTGGCATCAATTGTCCAAAAAGAAGAGCCAAATGTTAGCACTCAAAAAACTATAGCTCAGGTATTCTTAAAAGATTTAGAGAGGGAATACCGTTGGGGGCTGATCCTACCTTCAAGTATGCAGCGGCACAATTTAGTGATATTAATTCACCGGACTCAAATTCTCCGTACAATACAAGAAAAGTTGTAGGCTTGCCTCCTACGGCAATCGCAAATTTTAATATTAGTGCACTTGAGGCAGTGGCTAATCCAGCCAGTTCAGATTTTATATATTTTGTACATGGCGATGACGGAAAGGCGTATTTTTCAAAGACACTACAAGAGCATGAGCAAAATACTGCAAAATATTGTACAGTTGCATGTAGATAACGTTCACATAAGCCTCTTGACACCCACGTCACATGTTGGTAAAATAATACTTATCAATCACTTTGTTTCTTTGTCAAACACAAATATAAGTTGAAAAGACATGGTGGGAACGGGCGATTGGTCGTAAGTGAATTGTCGCACGAGATGCAATCTTAGAAGCAATATTAATAACTAATAAGGTCGACACATCTCTTTTCAATAAAATGAAAGTAAGACATAGTAACTACGCTTCTCACCATAGGTGAAAGGGAGATAGTATTAGTAACAAACCTGTTACATCACTACGCGTCAAGCCTGGCGCTCGGAAATTAGACGAATCCCAAACAGACATTAGTAAACAAAATAGTCATTCTGCTCTATTCCGCTCTATTAAAATAGGAATAGTCGGGATGGTTTTATTAGGTATTATCGGCAGCCAGTTAATAGGACGTGTTGCTGGTGGTCCTCAGTATATATCACCAACGGCAAGATTAGAGGATCCAATTAAGGAGCCAGAGTCACACCCCGTGGATGAAGTTGTTGCAGCCGAAGTTTCGGCAAAAGTTGCCGAAAAAGCTACGCTTTTAATCGCACCCAATGTGACTAACCGGGCGGATACATTAGATGCACAGGTAAGTATGGCGACAAAGACCGAAGAGGCTACTACTGCAGTGGTTGATAAGCCACAACTTGTTGCGCCTTCCACTAAATCAGTTAAAGATATTCAGTCTATCGTTACTGCCGAAGGAGATAGCATTACATCGCTTTCTCAACGATTCGGTATAAGTGAAGATACAATTAGGTGGGTAAACAATTTAAAGTCAGATACACTAACCCCTGGTACGAAGTTAACAATATTACCTGTTACTGGAGTGCTATATGTGGTTCAAGGAACAGATACTCCAGACGGCTTGGCTGCTATATATCAAACTAGCGCCGAGCAGATTATTGCATTTAATGACGTAGAGCTAAACGGCTTAAAGCCTGGAGCTCAGATTATAATTCCTAATGGAGTAAAACCAGCTCAACGGGCCATATCACGTTCTTCGTCTAGCTCAACCTCTAGATCGTCAAGTAATTTCTCTTGGGGAGGAAGTGGTGTTGTATTTGCGGGAAACCGTTATGCATATGGTTATTGTACGTATTACGCATTCAATAAAAGAGCGGCAGCTGGTCGTCCGATTGGAAGCAACTGGGGAAATGCAACTTCATGGGCATCCTTGGCACGAGCTTCTGGATTTGCTGTTGATAAAAATCCACAGTCTGGTGATGTATTTCAGACTAGTGGCGGATGGGGCGGTTACGGACACGTTGGCTATGTCGAGAGAGTTAACGAAGACGGCAGTATACTTGTTAGCGAAATGAATTATGCTGGATGGAATAGAACTTCATCACGAACTATTTCAGCTGATCAAGTCGGATTATTTAACTATATCCATTAATTTTTGAATAAATAATAAAAATAGATTTTTCTAGTGGCCAATAATTTATAAGCTAAGATACTCATTAATAGAGTGTTGATCTCGTCATCAATCACTGTAATATTTAGCCGAAACGTAAAAGTCGAGTATAATTGAATTAAAGATGTTTGTAGATAAAGCTACAGTTGCAGTGAAGGCTGGAAGTGGCGGCAATGGAGCCGTTAGCTTTAGGCATGAAATTTATGTAGATAAGGGTGGTCCTGACGGTGGGAATGGCGGTCGTGGCGGAGATGTGGTTTTTGTCGCCGATATTAATACGGATACCTTAGTAGACTTTCGTTACAATCCTGAACTTAAGGCTACAAATGGTGAATCCGGTGGCAAGCGTCAAAGAAATGGCAAAAAGGGTGGAGATCTTGAGGTCAATGTCCCTGTCGGTACGGTGGTTTTAAACAACGATCAAGTTATTGCTGATTTTATCGAAGCCGGTCAAAGTGTGGTTATTGCAAGGGGTGGAGATGGAGGTTTCGGTAATTCGCATTTTAAGAGTTCAACCCGCCAAACGCCAAGGGTGGCCGAAAAGGGCGAGCCAGGTGATGAGTTCGAGCTTCAGTTAGAGCTAAAGCTTATTGCTGATGTTGGATTGGTTGGTCTGCCGAATGCCGGAAAATCTACTTTCCTTTCTGTAGTTACTAACGCAAAACCCGAGATCGCGGACTATGCTTTTACTACGTTAACCCCACACCTGGGGGTAGCTGATATCGATAACTCCTCGTTGCTTATTGCAGATATTCCGGGTTTAATTGAGGGCGCGTCAAGTGGTAAGGGATTGGGCCATGAGTTTTTGCGACATATTGAACGAACGGGTGTGATACTGCATTTGGTTGATGCTTACAATAACAACATCGGCGAAGCTTATAGTATTATTCGGGGTGAATTGAAATCACATGACAGGTCACTCGCTAAAGTTCCGGAAATTGTTGCCGTTACTAAAACCGAAGGCCTCGATAAAGACATCGTTGACGATATAATTGATCAGTTAATTAGTTCGGGTGCAAATAAAGGATCTATATTCGCGATATCATCACAAGCACATACTGGGTTGCTTCCTTTGCTTCGCAAGCTGAAGTCGATAGTTGATAAAGAAAAGGCCAAAGCACTTTCAGATGAAGATGAGGATATACCTGAAAAACATGTATTTACATTGAGCTCCGATGCTAAAGCCTGGAATGTATTAAAATTAGAAGATAATAGTTTTAAAATTACTGGCCACAAGATAGAGAAATTTGCAAGAAGAACCGATTATGAAGACTATCATGGTCGTCAGCGGCTTCGTGATATTCTAAAGAAGATGGGTATTGCGCACGAACTAAGACGTCAAGGTGTTGAACCAGATAGTAAATTGTATTTTGGAAATTATCAGACGCACATTACTTTAATTGAACAAGAAAACTAGATGCTACTTAATTTCTAAATCAACCTAATTATTGTTGATATATCTTTAGTCGTCATTCAATATCTCAAATTATTATTGACAACAAATACTTTAGGAGTACTGTTAATATATAAGCATAAAATAGAAAGAGGAAATATGGGTAGAGTTAATAATAGTAATCTCTTACAGCGGGTGTTAACCAAGGAGCTTGGAGATGAAGCTGGTTCGATGTTCGAAGATAATATATGCGTAGGTATAGTTAGGCCACTTAAAAGACAATTATTTGAAGAGCTTGGTGGATATACATTTGTTGAACTCCCCGAGTCATCGCTTTGTGGCCATGGATTAACGGCAGTACTCCGCCCCAAGACGCAGCATGAAACATTTGCTAACATGGATGACTCGGCAGCTTGAAACCCGTACCTATTTATAAGATACTACAATCATGACTTTCTATTTTTATGACCTTGAGACATCCGGTATTAACCCTAGGGCTCAGCGTATAATGCAGTTTGCCGGTCAGCGAACTGATATGGATCTTAATCCGATCGGAGAGCCTCAAAACTGGCTAGTAAAAATTACCGAAGAGATATTACCGGACCCAGAGGCGGTGTTAATAACAGGAATTACTCCTCAAAAGTCTATAGATGAAGGCTATAGCGAGGCTGAATTTTTAAAATTATTTTGCGATGAAGTATTGCAGCCAGATACCGTAATTTGTGGATTTAATACAATTAGGTTTGATGATGAATTTATGCGTGCCACACTATGGCGAAACTTCTATGATCCATACGAATGGCAGTGGCAGGATGGTCGTAGTCGTTGGGATTTATTGGACGTAGTTAGAATGGTTCGGGCGCTCAGGCCAGAAGGTGTTGAGTGGCCGTTTGAGGACAGAATTGAAAATACTGAATATCACGGAGCGCAAGATGTTTTAGGAAAAAAGGTAGTCAAAGTTCCGTCAAATAGACTTGAACTAATAACTAAGGCTAATGGCCTAGATCACGACAATGCTCACGATGCCTTAAATGATGTAAATGCTACTATTTCCGTTGCTAAGATGCTTAAATCAAAACAGCCGCAGATGTTTGAGTATTTATTTAAAATGCGTGACAAAAAACGGGTAAAGGAGCTCGTGAACTTAGACGAAAAAAAACCATTCGTATATACCAGTGGTCGATATGAGAGTGGTTATAATAAAACTACCGTTGCCTTCCCGATAACTAGCGGCAAGAACGGAAATGTCATTGCGTATGATCTTAGATATGATCCGACACCATTTTTGAATTTAAGTGAAGAAGAGCTCTCAAAAAACATTTTTGCTAGCTGGGATGATCGTAAAAAAGACGGTTTTGTAAAGTTGCCAATAAAAGAGCTTCAGTATAATAAGTGTCCCGCCGTGGCGCCCCTGGGTGTGTTGACTCAAAACAATGGATGGGAACACATCTCTTTAGATGAAAGTACAGTAGATCGTCATATGAAGATTCTATTGTCTAATCCTGCATTTGCAGAAAAGCTACGTTCGGCTTTAGAGCAGCGGCCAGATTATCAATCGGAATTCGATCCAGATTTCAGGCTCTATGATGGCTTTGTGGCAGATAAGGATAAAACAAAAATGCGAGCAGTAAGAGTGGCTGAAGAGTCCCAGCTAGTCGATATGAATCTTGATTTTTCCGACAGTCGTCTCACGGGATTGTTACCTAGATATAAAGCACGAAACTTTCCTAAAAGCTTAACTAAAGATGAACTTGATGAGTGGAATGAGTACAAGGGTAACCGTATAAAAAACGGCATTAATGGACAACTTCCAGTTAATGAGTATGTGTCTAAGCTTGGATTGCTTGCAACAACAAATAGTGATGAAAAATCACAGTTTTTAATACAAGAGCTTCAGTTATACGCTGAGAGTATACTTGACTATGAGTAGCTATTTATATTGATTCATTCTGTTCAAATATTGAACTACCGCCAAGTGAGTTTTTGTATATATCAATATTTTTTCTGGTCTCAGACTGAGGAGTGGCGTTTTTTTCAAGTAATGTACTATTGGTGATGTCGCCAGCAATTGATTCAAGCATTTCAAAGTGGAGTGACTTCATCCATCTATAAACAGAATGTATTAGCAGTAGTATGATTAATACACTTGGCCAAAACCCCAGTGAAATATTAGTGCCAGGGACTAATCCACCTATAATGAAACCCGCAGTATCCCCAAGGGGGTCGTTAGATAGAATAATAAATCCCATGACAACAACAGCTATTAGTAATCTCTTTAACCACTTCATTTCCAGCCCCTTTTATTGATAATATAATACGTCAAAAGTACGTGGACTTACAAGAGTATTTATGTAGATATACTAGCGGTGTTTATATTTTTTCGTAAAAGCCTTTTTTGTATGTGCCCAATACTTTGACATCTGCTGCATGTGCCATAACTTCGTCAATCAAGCCTTTGGATGCGTTTGATTCAAAATCTAAATAATACATGTATCGCCATGCTCTGCCTACTATGGGGCGACTCTCAAGCTTGCTAAGGTTGATGTTATTTTTTGCAAAAACCCCAAGAACATCATGTAGAGATCCTGGTGTATCATTGGTTTGGAAAGTTATAGAAGACTTGTTTGCATTTGGGTCATCAGGTGATGTTTTTTCAAGTACTATAAATCTTGTGTAGTTATGTGGGTGTGTTTCAATATTTCTCGCTAGAATATCTAAGTTATATTTTTTGGCAGCTTCGATACTCGCTATTGCTGCATTGCTCTTGCTGTTTAAGCGATTAACTTCTCTGGCTGCCATTGCTGTGTCATAAAATTCATGACGGTCTGCATGGCTTAGGGTACTGTTGAGAAATTCTTCAGATTCTGCCAGTGCTGGTGCCTGTGAGTAAATGTTCTCGATTCCATTTATTGTAGCTCCAGGCACGGTAAGTAGATGAAGGCTAATTTGCTCATATACTTCAGCAACTATCTTAAAATCGTATCGTATGAGTAAGTCATAAACTTCATTGATGGAGCCGTATAAAGAATTTTCTATCGCCACAACAGCTCGTTCGGCTTTTTGCTCATCTAAACTTGAAAAAACTTCATTAAAAGTTTGGCAGCAAATTAAATTTATGCCAGTGCCATATAATTGTTTTGTAGCCGCTGCGTGAAACGAGGTATCTAATCCTTGAATTGCTGTATACATGTTTGTTGATGATACGTCAAGATTGCTTAATACGCAAGAATTTCTTAACAGTTGCTAGCCGGTTTTTGTTAAATAGTAAAATACTCAGGCTTGCTACAAAGCACGCCAGCACTGGGATCCACCATTCTTGTTGCCTATCTGTTACCACATAAAAAAATGGTGGGGACGGTTGCATGTTAATGATCGGAAGATACAGTGGCCATATGCAAAAAGCTATACCAATAAAAAAGATCATGAGAGCAAATATATCAAAAAAATGGAGCCAATTTGGTGTTATTCTCCAATATTGTTGAATTTTTTTAGGTAATACTTTGATAACCAGATGCTTGAATCGATCTGCCCAGTCGTACTCACTGGCTAAAATTGCTATACCCAGCAAAAATATTGGAATCCCGCCTGGTCCTGGTAGTATCCCCGTGAACGGAGAGATAAGTACAAGTAATGCGCCCAATGTTAAGACAAGTGGCTTTCGGATATGAGTAGGTTTACTTTTCCACCACTGATAAGCCTTGTCTTTGTGCTTCATTGCAGTTAGTATAGCATTAAGTTATAGAAAATTTGGTGTGGGAGAAAGTTTGATGTGTCTAGAAAAAATGAATCAAGGTCCCATACACAGCGCTCAAGGTTGGTCGCTAATCAGGAGCTAAAAAGAGCTATTAATGCAGGTTCACCTGAATCATTCGGTATACGCAGAAGACTAGATTTTGAAGACGAGTACAGTCTACTGAAAGATTTTAACGAATTGTTAACAGATAATGATGATATGACTGAGATCATTAGGCCTAGAACTAGTCTGCATGTTACGGTTATGCGTCGAAGAAGTCTAGATGCACAATTAAAAAGAGGCTTGGTTGTAGGTTATGAATTTGGCAAAGCATCGGCTCGTATAAAAAGTGATATTCAGCGTAGCAATAACGATTACATGGAAGTTGAAGTGATCGAACCACTTTTTGTGAAACAAGGCAGAGCAGTTGCCTTAGCAGTGCGGAGCCCAGAGTTAAGCACGGAATATAGTCAGGTAATGAAGGCGATGGCAAGTGTTGGCTTAAAGGGTGCACTTCGTAGTGAAGGCTTTAGGCCCCATGTAACTTTAGGAGAATCTAAAAGGCCGTTCAGTAGGATGGAAAAAAGTGTGATACTAGGAGCTGTGTCCAAACTGAGCGTTGTTCGCTCAATGGATTCTAAAATTGTACTTTCAGAGCTAGAGTTTTATCCAGATGTACAGTACTAGTCATGAAACATCAAATCAACTACAATAGATAAGATATGTCGGAGTATATTTCTGTTAGTGGCGCTAGGGAGCATAATCTTAAGAATGTTGATATTGAGATTCCACGCGAAAAACTAGTGGTAATTACCGGTTTGTCAGGGTCGGGCAAGTCTTCTCTGGCTTTCGATACTATTTATGCTGAAGGGCAAAGGCGTTACGTCGAATCTCTGAGTAGTTACGCCAGGCAGTTCTTGGGATTAATGGAGAAGCCTGATGTTGATCAGATTGATGGGTTAAGTCCTGCGATTTCAATAGATCAAAAATCTACAAGTAGAAACCCTCGTTCTACGGTGGCGACGGTGACGGAGATATACGACTACCTTCGTTTGCTTTTCGCAAGAATTGGTGTACCACACTGTCCGATCGATGGAAATGAAGTCAAACGCCTATCTCCTCAAGCTATTGTAGATGAGGTTTTAAGTATGCCCGAAGGCGCTAGGCTTATGATTCTCGCGCCAATTGTTAGTGCAAAAAAAGGCCAATTTGAGCATATCCCAGCCGAATATCAACGCAGTGGTTTTGCTAGGGCTCGGGTCGACGGGGTTATCTACAGTTTAGATGAATGGCCTGAACTAGATAAAAAATTTAAACACACTATTGAAATTGTTGTAGATAGATTATCTAATGATCATTCAAATCAAAGTCGCTTGACTCAGTCTGTGGAGCAGGCTTTAGAGGTTGGTAAAGAGTCATTAATTATACATAATGCAGATTCAGGTGAAGATCAACTTCTGTCACAAAGATATGCTTGTCCAGATCATCCAGAGCTTGCTCTGCCAGAGCTTGAGCCACGAATCTTTAGTTTTAATGCCCCACAAGGTGCTTGTCCAACATGCACAGGCCTAGGGTCACGTCTAGAGGTGGATCCAGAATTAGTAATTCCAAACGGTAATTTGACTATTGCCGAGGGCGCTATCCGCCCTTTTAATCGAGTTAATTCTGATGCTTGGTATATGAAGAAGATGCAGGCTGTTGCTGATAAATATGGATTTAGTTTGCATGTTCCAACCTCTGAATTAAAAGAGGAAGATCTTGAGAAAATACTGTACGGAACTGGGTCCGAAAAATACACCATAACACTCGGTACCGGTCGCGACTTTGATTCAACATACGAGGGAGTTATTCCAAATTTAGAGAGAAGGCATAAAGATACTGATAGTGATTTCATGAGACGTGATATTGAAAGGTTTATGCGCGAACTACCGTGCTATACATGCAAAGGTGCGCGTTTAAGGCCGGAGGTTTTGGCGGTCACTGTTCATAATTTTTCAATTAAAGACATAGTTGATCTTTCTGTTAGTGATGCCTTAGATATTTTTACAAATACTAAATTTAGCGAAAAAGAACTTTTTATTGTCGCTCAAGTGGTAAAAGAGATTACATCTAGACTTAGTTTTTTAAATAACGTTGGCTTGAATTACCTTAATCTCAGCAGGTCGGCGGCAACCCTTTCTGGTGGTGAGGCTCAAAGAATTCGCCTAGCAACTCAAATTGGTTCAGGTCTGCAAGGGGTCTTGTATGTGTTGGACGAGCCATCAATTGGTTTGCATCAACGAGACAATGACAGATTAATTACTACATTAAAACATCTTCGTGACTTAGGCAACTCCGTATTGGTAGTTGAGCATGATGAAGACACTATTCGTGCCGCTGATTGGCTGATAGATATTGGGCCGGGCGCTGGGGTGCATGGTGGTAATGTAGTAGCTGCTGGAAGGCCCGAAGATGTAGCCAAAAATCAAGAAAGCGTAACCGGAAGATATCTTTCAAGTATAGAGTCAATTGCGGTTCCTAAAAAAAGACGTAAAGGTAATGGCAGGGAGCTGATAATCAAGGGTGCAGCCGAGAATAATCTTAAAAATATTGATGTCACTATTCCTCTGGGTCAGTTGGTTGTTGTAAGTGGTGTGTCGGGCTCTGGCAAATCCAGCTTAATTAACGATATTTTAGCTAAAGAGTTGCAAGCTAGACTTCACCGCGCTCATTTGGTTCCGGGTAAGCATCAAGAGATTCAGGGCATAGATAATCTTGATAAAGTTATTATTATCGATCAGTCACCAATTGGTCGAACGCCTCGCTCAAACTCAGCAACTTACACGGGGGTATTCACTGCAATTAGAGAACTTTTTGCTAACACACCCGAGTCAAATATTAGGGGGTATAAAGCCGGTAGGTTTAGTTTTAATGTAAAAGGCGGACGCTGTGAAAATTGCCAAGGTGACGGAATAATTAAAATTGAAATGCATTTTTTGCCAGACGTTTATGTTACTTGCGAGGTCTGTAAGGGTAAACGATACAACCGTGAAGCACTGGAGATTACGTATAAAGGTAAAAATATTTCTGATGTTCTAGAGATGACTGTCGAGCAGGCTGTTGGTTTTTTTGAAAATCAACCAGGTATAGCTCGTAAAATGCAAACTCTTGATGAAGTTGGTCTAGGATATATCAAACTAGGGCAACCTGCCACTACGCTTTCTGGCGGTGAGGCTCAACGAATCAAGCTTGCTTCAGAGCTCTCTCGTCGACCTACCGGCAAGACACTATATATACTTGATGAGCCTACAACTGGTTTACATTCAGCAGATGTAAAAAAATTATTAGAAGTGTTGAATGCATTAGTGGATACTGGTAACTCTATGGTTATTATCGAACATAATTTAGATGTCGTAAAATCCGCTGATCATATTATTGACATGGGTCCAGAAGGTGGAGAAGGCGGTGGTGAGGTATTAGCGATTGGTACGCCAGAGCAAGTTGCCAAAATAGACACCTCGCATACTGGAAGATATTTGACAAACATGTTATAATAATAAATATGAGCGATATATCATCTGCTGGTAATACCATTTCCGAAGCAATTAGACTGGCGCCTTATGAATCATATAAAAAATACTTAATTGGCGTGCAGACTCTGCATAATCCTAATGTACTTCGTGGAGTTCATACATCACCAGGTGAAGAGGTAGATCCAGCTGCAGTTGCTTTAAATGGAGCTAGTGCGATTTGGAGTGGTCTAAAAGAGACGATGTTTAACGTAATGCGTTGTAGGGCAGAGAGTAAGCATACATCTTTGTTATCAAATGCCTTACGGTATGATGTATATGCTGAGGACTTAAAGGATTTTGTTGATGAGTATTATGAGCATGAACAAGGTTGGGTAAAAAATTTAAATCCAGATTTGCTGATCGTAAGGCCGGCACCATTTTTGGACCCAAATTTGTACAGACAGATTTGTGAGGTGCGAGCAGAAAGATTAACGGCTGAGCGACTTATGGGTGGGTTAGTTATACATAATATGTTACGTCAAGATTTTGAATATAAAAATAAAGAGCCTGTAATTGGATTATTAGTACCAAAAATGCACCAAACTTAGCTGTCTGAGTCTTGTGAAATAAATAATAAGCCTATTCTGTCTTCTTAATGATACTGCGAATCTTACGCATTGTGACTGCAGGTAGTTTTTTGATTTTTTCACGGTTCTCAACTTCTTTAAGAAAGTGGTAGAAGGCAGGCAGTAAACTTATAAATACAACCAGTAGTATAGTTGGCTCTAGGTATCCTTCTGGTATAAAACTACCCAAAAAGTATCCTAAATAGGTCAGTCCAAGTGTCCAAAGTGCACCCCCGATGATATTGTATGATAAAAATGTACGGTAGTTCATGCTTCCAAGTCCCGCGACAATTGGGGCAAATGTGCGAACAATTGGCGTAAATCTAGCAAGAATTATGGTTTTTTTACCATGCTCCTGATAAAAAGCTTCAGCTTGGGCAATGTACTTTTTCTTAAATATACGGCCATCCGGCTTTTTTAGTAATCGAGGGCCCATCCGTTTCCCAAAGGCATAGCCAACACTATCGCCAGCCACGGCTGCAATAAAACAAGCAACGGCTAGTATATGGACATTCACAAAACCTTGGCTGGCCAAAAAACCTGCTGTAAACAACAGGCTATCTCCTGGCAGAAAGAAACCAATCATCAGTCCACTTTCAGCAAAAATAACCCCAGCTACAACAATAATGCCAGCATGTGCAATTTTTTCAGCAGAGACTCCAATCATTTAATGAATTATACAAGAACCTACGGGTCTGTAAAAGTGTTGCATAAGCAAAATGCTTGTGTTAGAATTCACATATCTATAACTAAAGCAAAGGAACAAAATGGCAGAAAAAAACAACAGTAAAACAGATTCTTTAGATTTGAGTTCTGTAAACAAAAGTTCTAAATCAAAAAAAACAAATAAAACTTTAACCCAAAATTTATTTAAAAAGCAATCCGGACCCAACAGAGATGAAGAAGGAAAGTTTGCTGCCAAGTCGACAATAGGCGGTGACGGCGGGTTGGCAAATATGAAACGTATTAACTGGACTCGATTCTTTCCTCTTGTAATACTAGTTGCGCTTGCAGGAGGGGCTCTAGTGTATATTAGTAGCGCAGCCACCAATGCCGGTAACGCTGTCTATAGTTGGTATTCAGCGTGTGGTTACAAACCGATGCCTAACACATGGACTAATAGTGGTTATAAATACTGGGTTAATATGCTGAATAAAGATCCCTTTAATCAAGACAAGACATATGCATCATTTAAAGCTGCTTCAGCTGCTAATGGAATAAAAAAATGCCCTACGAATAATCCAGCAAAAATTGCCGTGCCTGAAGATAAAAAGCCAAAAATAACTAATTATACGAATATTGTTTTACTAGATTATTTAAGTCCATCAATAGCCAAGACCGGCGATTCTCAAAAAAGAGCAAACTGGGCAGTTGATATTGCAAGTAAAAAGAGTGTTACGAGTGCTGACTATAATAAAGTAGGTGGCTATGTGAATGATATTAGGGCTAATATTAATATAACTAATGGCTATAAGACATCAGCGCAAGATAAATACAATAAAGCAATTTCAAATGAACTTTCTAGGAACCAAGGACAGCCGATACTCAATCTCATCAAAGAAATACAAAAAGAAATTGAAGCACAGAACGGACATTTTAGCAAAGCTCAATATGCATATAAATCAATGGAGAGTAAGCTAAAGGGTGTCGTTACTACTGATCCAAAAGTTGCTGCATTCCAGACTCCTAAATCAAGCTGTAAAAGCGGTTACCATGCTCAGAAAGGTAGTGTAAACATTAGCTGGAAAGTACCGGGCACAAATGATGTAAAGAGTGGTAGTATTAATGCCGTAACTTGTAATAAAAATAAAAAAGGTACTACTCCAGTATGGGATGTTACTAAGGCCTCCAGAGTTTGTACTGGTGAATATATTGCACGTCGAGTCAACAAAACATTAACTGGAACTGGGTATAAAAATGCTCCACCTGCTGGCTGGGTGTGCTTTAGGGGCGCAGATCTTTGGTAGAAAGTAACTAGTAGCTATTTCGAAAATAATAAATACGGTGCTATCATAGAGGGTGTTATATAATCGAAGGAGTAAACTATATGCAGAACATGCTGTTAAATGCAGAAAAGCGAAAAGGTTTAGGGAAGAGGGCAGTTGCTAGTTTGCGAGCGGAAGGTAAGGTGCCTGGCGTTTTGCAGGAACACGGCAAAGAATCGCTGAGTATTTTTGTAGAAGGACGTGAAATACTAAAGGCTTTTGCTGGTGCTGGCAAGAGTCAGGCGATAGATCTAACTTTAGGAGCAACAAAAAAACTAGTTTTAATTAAAGAGATTCAATTTGTAAATCTTAAGCCAGAAGTTGAGCATGTTGTTTTTCAGGCTTTGAAGGCAGATGAGCCAGTTGATGCGGAGGTCCCGGTGCGTATTGTTGGTGAAGTTCCTGCTGAAGCTAGCCGTTTAGTCTTGCTTCATACGCTAGAGGCTCTGGAAGTTAGGGCACTTCCAAAAGACTTACCAGAAGTCCTTGAAGTATCCGCTGAGAAGCTTGTAGATGTAGATGATAAAGTTTTGATTTCAGACATTAAACTACCAGCTGGTGTTGAGCTGGTGGAGCTTCTGGCAGTTGCTGATGATGAAGAAAAACGCGAAGAATTTCTTTCTCAGCCAATTGCAATTGTTAAAGAGGCAAGTGTTGTTGAATCAGATGAGGGTACAGAACTTGAAGAGGGCGCTTCAGAGTCCGACGCAGTTGAAGATGAAAAAGGTGGTGACGCCGATCAGGGTGGTGCAACCGAAGTCGCCAACCCAGATGACAAAAAAAGCTAATAAAGACCACAGCGAATAGCTAGTTTTCAAGGACACTCCTTGCAACAAGGAGTGTCCTTGTATAATATATAATTATGCCAAGTCGTAATCGGGTAAAAGATTATGGTGCAGGGGTATATTATCACTTATATAATCGTGGTAATAACAAAGATGTAATTTTTCAAGACAGTCAAGACTACGCTGTCTTTTTAAATTTAATAAAACGGCACTTATCACCCGTGGAAACAACAGACAAACTTGGCCGACCTTACAGAAATCTCTCTAAAGAAGTTGAGCTACTTGCGTTTTGTCTTATGCCCAATCATTACCATCTGCTTATTTATCAACATACTCAAGAGGGCATGACACAGTTACTTAGAAGTGTCGCAACGGCATATTCAGGTTACTATAACAAAAAATATCAACGTGTTGGGCGGCTGTTTCAAGATGCCTTTAAAGCTTCGGCGGTAGACAGCGATACGTATTTAGAGCACATCTCAAGGTATATTCACTTAAATCCTAAAGACTGGAAGACCTGGGAGTGGTCGAGTTTACCGTACTATCTACACCAGAAAACTGCCGACTGGGTGAAACATGAAGAGATATCAGGTATGATAAATGCTGGTATGTAGTATCGTTTCAGCTTTGTGTACTCATTAGCGTATCTTTTAAGTGTTAATTTAAGTGCTTCTCGTGACACTCGATCTGTCTTTTTTGTCATATTTCTCCAATATTTAACATTAAGTAATCTTTAGTTTTAGTATAATTTCTTTTTGCACGTATTTCACGATATTTGGTAATTGTTGTTAATCTTCAAGAAATCCACCAGATTGATGTGCCCATAATTTAGCGTATGTTCCATTTTTGAGCAGTAGTTCTTTGTGAGATCCTTCCTCAATAATCTTACCTTTATCTAAAACAATAATTCTGTCCATTTTTTGAATTGTTGAAAGACGGTGGGCTATAACTATTGAGGTTCGATTTTTCATGAGTTTACCTAGCGCATCTTGAATTAATTTTTCACTTTCAGAATCAAGCGCGGATGTTGCCTCATCAAGAACTAAAATAGGTGCATCTTTTAATATCGCCCGTGCGATAGCTACGCGCTGTCGCTGTCCGCCTGAAAGTTTTACTCCTCGTTCTCCAACGATTGTTTCATATTTATTGGGTAGCTCATCAATAAATTCGTGTGCGTGTGCCTTCTTTGCTGCTTCAATAACTTCTTCGATAGTAAAGTTGTCTCGCGAATAACCAATATTTTCTGCTAACGACCTATGAAATAATAATGGCTCTTGTGGTACGTAAGCTATTGAGCCGCGGAGTGAGGTTTGCGTTACTTCAGAGATACTCTGATTATCTATCATGATAGACCCCGAATTTAGATCATTGAATCGGAGCAGGAGTTTAGTAATGGTTGTTTTGCCGGCACCTGATTGACCAACAATACCAATTTTTTCACCCGACTTAATATGTAAGTTCAAATTATCTATTGCCAATTTACCATCTTCATACTTAAAATGAGTATTCTCAAATTGAATAGAGCCTTTTTCTATCCGTAGTTTTGGTGCATTTTTCTTATCATTAACTTGATTGGCCTCAAGAAGCATTTTAGTGATTGGTGCAGCCTCTAAAAATGCGCTGTCATAACCATTGACAATATCACCAAGTGTAAAAATTTGGGCTGCAACACGCTGAAGGTATGTTAACGCAAATATCGCTGCGCCTAGTTCAATCTTTCCGTCTTTTACTAATGTAATCGACAGGCCTATTACGATAATTTGAAATACAACCGTAATGATATTTCTAATAGTACCTTCCTTCATAACTATACTTATATCTTTTATATATAGTTTGTGATGTTTTTTAGTATGTTCATTGATATGCCGGAGTTCTCTGGATTCTTTGGCAAAAGTTTTTACAACCAAGCTATTGGATAATGAATCGGCTACCTCTCCAAAAATGTTTGCTCGAATTTCTTTTCGTTCATTTCTATAAGGAGTTCTAATTTTCATTGTTATTCTAATTTCTACTAGAATGAAAACAGTAAACACCAATAGAAGTATTCCTAATAGAGTTGACGACTGAGCAATGATATATATACCCGTGCCCATAGCAATAACAAAAGAAAGAGTTTTAATAATCAGCACATCTTGAATCTTAATATAACTGTTAATAAATTCTATGTACTTACCAGTTAGCGCACCAATTTTTTGATTACTGAAGAATGAGGCGTCTTTCTGTAGTAAAATAGTTGCCGCTGAATCAACCAAAGATTTATACATATCTGCCTCATGTTTTATTATGAGGGTGAATCCAAAGTAATTGAAGAGACCTCCGATTGCCCCAGCAAGGGCTGCTAACAATAAGTAATTCGAGACATTTATAGCCTGATTGGCTATGCCAGAAATAGCTTGACTTAAGAAGTAGGGTACCGCCGTACTGAACATTAGCGCCGAGAGTGGAATTAAGACCATAACTAGGATGAATCTAGCGGGCTTTATTTTTATATGGCTCCAAAATATGCTTAATGTTTGTCGGGCATAATTAACTGATTTGTCTTTCTGATCTACAGAATTAGACATAGTATTTCCTTTCTAAATTATTGTATTGATTTTATGAGAGTTATCACCATAGGTTCGGCCGTCCGAACGTGCTGTGAATAGCGGATTCTTATAGAATCATATTGCTTTTATATTATATAGTGGGATGGTTACTGTAAAGGCTATTCTTTGTAGCCAGCGGCTTGTTTGGTAAAGAGATCATGGTATAGTCCGGATTTCTTCATGAGCATTTGGTGTGATCCTTGTTCGACTATCTTGCCTTGGTCTAGTACGACAATTCTGTCGGCCCGGCGCACGGTACTAAAGCGGTGGCTTACTATCAAGGCAGACTTGTTTTTATAATGGTTAAATATATTATTAAAGATTTCATATTCTGCTTTTGCGTCAATTGCCGAAGTTGGTTCATCGAGTATCAAAATATTTGCTTGCCGGTAAAACGCTCTTGAAATTGCTATTCGTTGCCACTGACCGCCACTTGGCTCGATACCATTTTTAAAGCTACTTTCCAAAACGGTTTCCCAGCCGTACTTGTATTTTTTTACTAAATAATCAACTCCACCAAACTTTGCTGACTCATTCAACAATTTTTTACTAGGTTTATTGGATGATCTACCGATTGTTATATTTTCAGCAACCGTAAATGGGTATTGATTGAAATCTTGAAACAGTGTGGCTATTTGTCCATACCATGAATCAATGGTTGTGAGGCTGAGATCTTGGCCATTAACTAATATTCTACCGGAGTCTGGTTTGTAAAATCGAAGCAGAAGTTTAATTAGAGTGCTTTTTCCGGCACCATTTTCACCCACGAGAGCAATGTGTTCACCGGGCGCTATGGTTAGGTTAAATTTTTTAAATACTGGATCCATCTGATTTGGGTAAGTAAATGTGACGTCTTCAAAGATTATCTCAGGTGTTGTACTGGTGCTTAATTTTTTTGAATCAGGTGCATCTTTAATTTTAGGCACTTGTTCAATAAGCATAAAGTAGTTTTCAGCTAAAATTAATGGCTCTTGCATGGTTGTCAGTGTTCCGAAGATATTATTTAATGCACCACCGATTCTAACTAGTGCCCCAGTTGTAAATAGATACTGTTCAAAAGAAATGATTTTGTGTAAAAATTGTCGTAGTACCACTATGCCCGCAATTGCTGGACCTATACCTTCAAGTATTTGTGCGCTAATTAGCGTGGGGCGGGCCTTTTTATACAAAACTTCTTGTTCGTTATAAAATTTGCTATTCATAGAATCAATTTTATTGAGTACGTGTTTGCTCGCCTGTAGACTTCGAAGTTCCATTTGGCTTTTTGCTTGACGTAACAAGTATTCCAAGCCCCAAAAAATATGTCTTTCATCTCCTTTTTGATCCCATACAAACCACTGTAATTTGGATACTTTTGCATCACTCAATAGAGTAGGAACTAAAAATAGCGCAATAATCGGCACTACCCACCAGGAAATTTGTGCAACAACTATTGTGATGGCTATAAATCTTAAAATGCCATATAGCAGATCGAATGTTAGTTGCATTAAATTGGACATTTGCCATGAATATGAGCCACCTACTTTTTGAATCAAGTTTCTTGTTTCGTCGTTGTAGAACTCTGGAAAGTTGATTTCAGTGAGCGTAAGTAGAAAGGTATTGATTGACCAGTTTGTAATGCTGTAATACAAAATTCTTTTAGAATAAGCCATCGCCAAGAACCCCAGCCCCATTAAGGCTCCTGTTATTGTGGTGATCCAAAACCAAAACCAAACTCCATCAGACTGGCCTGAAGTTACAAAATGCGCAAGAATTCCACTCAGCCTTGCGCCGGCATATATTGCTGTAATAGAACTGCTTGTTTCCAGGAGTGCGCCAAAGAGATATAGCAAAACAGCGCCAGGTCGTAGTTGCCATGATTTTGCAAAAATTCTTAGTAATATTTTTGCCCTATGTTGAACATTAATTTTTTTACGTTGCATAATTATTCCTCAAGAACTCTATAAAAAGAGTAAGATTATTCTGAATTGAAAAGTTTGTATTAAGAGCCACATCGGGCAGTTGTTAGTTTGTTTGCTTTGGACTTGTTGTTGAGTAGTAACATTTTTGCTGCCCTTTCCGTTATGTTTATAATAGTTCTACAATTATATCACAACCTGTCAAGTATTTTACAAATATTACCATGAATAGTATGCTATAACAGATGAAAAAGATAAATCAGCAAGAGCCAAAAGTAATTTTGTATTATAAATTTATACCAGTGTGTGATCCAAATATCACTATGCGTTGGCAAAAAGAACTGTGCGATCGGCTTGGTCTTAAAGGTAGAATAATAATTTCACCCCACGGTATTAATGGTACGTTGGGTGGTGGTATAGAAAATCTTCGCGAGTATAAGCGTGAGATGAATCGCTCAATTCTTTTTAAGGGAATAATGTATAAATGGTCAGATGGAAGCGGCGAGGATTTTCCAAAACTTTCAGTTAAGGTACGTGACGAGCTAGTGGCCTTTAGGGCATCAGATGAACTGGTGGTTTCTGAGAGAGGGGTAGAAAATGGGGGCATACATTTAAAGCCAGAGCAGGTTCATAGATTAATTCAAGAACGTGGCGACGAGGTTATATTTTTTGATGGACGAAATGCCTACGAGGCACAGGTTGGTCGGTTTAAAGATGCAATTATCCCCGAAGTTAAAACAACGCCAGATTTTCTTAAAGAACTCGAAGATCCAAAGTACGATACTATTAAAAATCGACCAATAATTACATATTGCACTGGTGGTATAAGGTGTGAAATTCTATCAGTTTTAATGAAGAATCGTGGCTTTAAAGAAGTCTACCAAATTGATGGTGGAATAGTGAAATACGGTGAAAAGTATGGTGATGATGGTTTTTGGGAAGGTAATTTATACATATTTGACGGACGCATGAACCATAAGTTTTCTAGCAAAGCTAAAGATATTGGCGAGTGTGTTCATTGTGGTCAAAATACCAGTAGATTTATCAATTGTGCAGACAAGTCATGTAATCAACTGAAACTAGTTTGTCAGAGTTGTAATGCAAAGACATTTTGTGAAAATCATCAACCAGTTTTAGCTTGACATTACTTTAATCATAACTATAATTGATACTTAAGGACGCATAAATAAAAATAATTAACAAAAGAGCGCTCCGTTAACAGATGGGAAATGCGAGATTGGCCATAAGTGCTAGTCTTTTTGTATTTCAAAATATAAAACTCAATGGATAAAACACAGAATCAAACAAAAAATTTACAAAGAGTAAATTTACCAACAAGAGATCATGGACATAGGAGAAGAGCCTATCTAGATACTTATGCTCAAAAGAGTCGTGGAATATCCAAGAGCTCACCCGTGACTCAGCCGCCGGTCGTAAATAATCAGGCGATAATTGAAGCTCTTAGGGATGACGTACCCGCTTCTGGTGTCGTTCCAGCCGTGACTACCAATGTAGGGCTACCACCTCACGGCACTGCGATTCAGCCCGGGCAGTATCAACAAGCTCAGCAGCCGAGACAACACATAGCTCTAAATGCACAACCATACTCACAGCCACAGCATCAACGTATTCCAGTATCACAGCAAGCTTCTATGACTCAGCCGACTCAGGTCGTTGCTACGAGTGCGGCACCTCAAGCCATTCAAGATAATTCAGTCCCACGGGTCGTGCGCTTGCCGCATGTACAGCAGGTTAGCGCTCCTGTGCAGGCCTTCACGCCGAGCCAGCCGCAAAATATCACTTCACAAGGGGAAGTTTCAATAATTCCAGTTAGTCAGCAGCATCCTAGGTCTGATGAGAGAAAGATAGAAGCAAATCTCAGAGCACTTTACGAAGATGAAAGCTCTTTAACAACAATGCTCTCAAAAGATGATTCCAGCGCCTCTCTTTCTCATGTGCGGACAATTATATCTAGCGCATTTGCATGTGGCGTGATTGCGGTAAGTATGTTTACGTTTTTCTCTCGTGCCAGTTCTCAGCCAGTTGTCGCTCAACCGGTTGGTGCACCAGTAATTGAAGTAGAGGCTCCTAAGACTCAGCCAACTACGCAATCTGCACCCGTTAATCAACAGGCAAATAATAGAGTTAATGCAGATCCGAATCATCCAGTCAGATTTGTAATCAGTAGTATTGGCGTCAATGCTCCAGTGCAAGGTGTAGGCATGACTCCAGCAGGCTTAATGGATGTACCAAAAGCATATGGTGTTGTTGGTTGGTATAACAAGGGCATGCTGCCAGGCCAGAAGGGTCCAGCCGTAATGGTTGGTCATTATGCTGGTGGTGCAGGTGCTGTCTTTGATAAATTAGCGGATATAAAAGATGGAGATCTGATTACTGTTACCAATGGTAAGGGCCAAAGCTTTACGTATAAAGTAACAAAAAAAGCCGAGTATGCGAAAGACCAGGTCCCAATGAATGATTTATTTAAGACAGGTGATGACTCAAGGTTAGAGATAATCACCTGTGCCGGTAAATGGCAGGCTCAAAATTACGACAAGCGACTCGTTGTCAGCGCCGAGCTCGTCCGCTAAACTCTGTTATTATTAGATAGTGAATAAAAATCTTGAAGTGAAGCTTAGGGCGTTGCCTCGGGAGCCTGGGGTTTATTTTCATAAATCTAAATCGGGTGAGATTATTTATGTTGGCAAGGCGGCGGTTTTGAAAAATCGAGTGAGGCAGTATTTTCAATCATCAAGGCCATTTGATCCGAAAACTGAAGCTTTAGTAACCGAAATCTACGATACAGATTGGATTACGGTAGAGTCTGAGCTTGATGCGCTTTTTCTTGAAAGTGAGATGATCAAGCGGTATAAGCCGCGGTATAATATTTTGCTTCGTGATGACAAGAGTCAAACATACATCAGAATTAATTTGAAAGATGAAGTGCCTTATGTTGACACTACTCGTCAGCCATTGGATGATGGAGCTGAATATTTTGGACCCTATTATAACGGATTTATGATTAAAAAAGCTTTGCGTCTGCTCCGTAAGATATTCCCGTATTATACAAAACCATATTTAGCTAAAGCTGAGTTAGACTATCATTTAGGTTTAACTCCTGGAATTGAATCCGGAAAATCAACACCCGGGCAGTACAAGACTGATATAAAAAAAATGATTATGTTCTTAAAAGGTAATCGTAAGCAACTTATAATTCAACTTGAAAAAGAGATGAAGCAGTTGTCTAAGATGCAGGAATTTGAAGATGCTGCACGTGCTCGCAATCAGTTAAATAGTCTTAAGGCACTGCAAAAGCAAATAGTTTTTTCCGATGCAGAGTTCATGGATCTTTCTAAAGACAAGGCCCTGAGTGGCTTAAAGGATTTGCTTGGCTTGGTTGACGTGCCAAGACGCATAGAGGGCTATGACATTAGCCATATGCAGGGTACAAATAATGTTGCCAGTATGGTGGTTGCGACAAACGGGCTGGCGGATAAGGCTCAGTATAGGAAATTTAAAATGCAGATACCGGGCAATAATGACTTTGCTCATATGAATGAAACTATGAAGCGACGATTCTCTGGCAGGCATAAAGATTGGATGATGCCGGATCTTATACTAATTGACGGTGGCAAGGGGCAGCTGAGCTCCGCTTTGGATGCTCTTGAGCAATGCGGGGTAAATATACCAGTTATTGGGTTGGCTAAGCGTGAAGAGGAAATCGTAGTTCATAAAACACGCTCCAATGTTGCAGTAAACGATCAATATATAGTTAATCTACAGAAATCAACAGAAGCGGGTGCTAGTAGAGAGCTAAATGGTGTGGTTAGTCGTAATGAGGCAAGTTTGCCACAAATATCATCTGATACTGAAGATTTTGTAGTAATTTATTTGACCAAGAATCATCACATTACTAAGCTACTTCAACGCATTCGTAATGAATCACATAGATTTGCAGTCAGCTATCATACTCATCTAAAACGATCCGGGCAAGTTAAAAGTGCACTTGATAGCATACCGGGTGTCGGACCTGTTACTCGAAAAAGATTACTTAAATCATTTGGTTCAGTTGAGAATATCAAATCAGCTTCAAATGCAGAGTTGGCAAAGGTTGTAGGATTGGTTAAGGCAAAGACTATTAAAGCTAATCTGTAAAATTACGCTACAATAGTTTTATGTTTAGTTCTGAATTTTATATAAATAACAGAAAGAGATTATTAGATTCATTGCCAGATGATTCGTTGGTTGTAATAACGGCCAATGGTTTGATGCAGCGTAGTGCTGATACGACATACAGTTTTCAGCAAGATAGTAACTTCTGGTATCTAACCGGAGTAGACGAGCCAGATGCTGTTCTGGTTATGTCTGTGAATGAACAGTTTTTGATTTTGCCAAAACGTAGTGATTCAGAAGATATATTTGGTGGACAGTTGAATTGCGATGAAATCGCAAAAACTTCGGGTATTGTTTCGGTCTATGAATATTCTGAAGGATGGGCTCGCTATAAAATTATGCAAAAGAGTCGCAAAACTGTTCATACTATCATTGCTCCACCTTCAAAAATTGTTCTTACAGATAGTTTTTATACAAATCAATCTAGAAGTCGACTAGCTCAAAAGCTGAAGCGATATAATAATGAGATTGTGCTAGAAGATGTGCGTGGTGTTCTGACAGAAATGAGACAGGTAAAACAGCCAATTGAAGTACGGGCAATACAGCAGGCTATACATATAACAGAATCAGCATTTGAAAAAGTGAAAATAATACTTAGCCCCGGCGTCGCAGAATACGAACTAGAGGCAGAGATAACTAGGGTGTTTATTTCTAGGCAAACTACGCACGCATATCAACCGATTATAGCCGGAGGTGCACGCGCTTGCACGCTACATTACATTAAGAATAACCAAGTATTAGCAGAGGGTGATCTGTGTTTGTTTGATATTGGCGCCCAATACAATCATTATGCTGCAGATATTACCCGGACATTACCAGTTAATGGACCAATGAGCAAAAGGCAACAACTAGTATTTGAAGCTGTGCAACGTGTACATAAGTTTGCGCTAGCAATTATCAAAATTGGCTTATCATGGCAAGAATATAACAAGCAAGTTCAATATAATATGGGCGAAGAGTTAATCAAATTAGGTTTAATTACTGAAAATGCTAATAAAGAAGTAAGGAGATATTTCCCACATTCGGTTAGTCACAGTTTGGGCTTAGATGTACACGATGTCTGTGATTACAAGATAATGAAAGAAGATATGGTGATAACAGTCGAGCCTGGAATATATATCCCCGAAGAAGGAATCGGTATACGCATAGAGGATGATGTTTTGATAACGAGCATGGGTGCCCGAAATTTATCTACAATGGTATAGCTTTGTCGCATAACTTATAATGCAAATTGAAATTAAAGATTAGAACGACTTTCAATAACCGAGTGGCTCGCAACGAGTATTGTGCTTATGGTTTAATTAATGTAATGTGAGAATCATAAATAAAAAATTAAATATTACAAGTTAGAAAGTATATGAAAAATAATAAAAACAATTTCAGAAAAAAAATCAAAAGATTTATAAACCTTGCGCTGGTAGTGGTTATAGTATTTCAGTCGCTCACATTTATTCGCCCTTCGAGCGCAGGTGCTTCCGAGGTGCCAACGGGCTCGCTGAGAAGGTATATAGTTAAGTATAATGGCGTTGCTGTCGTGCCTCAGTCTGGTTTAGAGATAGAGACCAATACTGCATTTTTGGCACAGAGAGTTGACTGGCTCAAGCAACAGTTTCAAGAAGCATCTGGTTATAAAAAAATAATAGCGACTCCATCGCAGTTGCCATTTGTAATTATTGAAGCGGACGAAGCTGGCATTGATTCAGTAAAAAGTAATCCCAATGTCGTATCTGTAATAGAAGAAAAGTTTATCACCCCTACCGCAGCTGACTATTTATCGGTTCCAACAGATATAAATGGTTCATCAACAACTGGATTTAGTGATGGCTCCACGTCATTTACTGGTTCTGGTCAGGCTGTTGCGATAATTGACTCAGGAATCGCCCTGACGCATTCGGCATTTGCTTCAGGCGCTATAATAAGCCAGGCGTGTTATAGCCAGTCGGGGGAGTATATTAATGCAACTGTTACAAGTTTGTGTCCCGGTGCTGCTAATAGTTCTACAGCGGATGGGTCTGCAGGTAGCAACTGCGGGGCTATACCTGTATCTGGAGATTTTCCTGGCGATACCCCAGGTTATGTTGCAGCAATGAATCAATTTTCATTCTGTTCTCATGGTACGACAGTCGGTGGTTTAATAGCGATGGATACTAAAACGATAAATATTAACTCTGCCAATGATACTGTGTCAGGTGTGGCTAGGGAGTCAAAGTTAATCCCTATTAAGGCTATAATGAGAGTCGTTGAACATACAGCACAGCCGGATATTTGCGGAAATCCTAGTGCTCAGACTGAAACATGTGATCGATTATCTACTAGCGGCATACTGCTGGCTTTAAATAGGGTGCTAGAGCTTAGCAATAGTGGTTCATTCACTACGCCTATCGCATCAGTAAATATGAGTATAGGTTTCCCGGAGTTTCATTCAGATGAGAGTGCATGTAATTCTAGTGCTACGTCGAATGGTTTTCAAGATGCAATTCATGCCTTGCGGCTAAAGGGTATTTCAGTTGTAGTTGCTTCTGGAAATAGCGGTAATATTGCAGGTAATGCTAATAAAATTGCGATACCATCGTGTGTCACGGGTTCTGTGGCAGTTGGTGCTGTAAATCGTAGTCATAATATGACTGCATATTCTAATTCCGGACCATTAATCGACCTAGTAGCACAGGGTGGTGAGCTTGACGGTAGTCTCAATGGCGGTATTCTTACTGCAGTAGGCGGATCAAATTATTGGGCTCTTGGGCAAGGAACATCATTTGCAGCGCCTTTGGTTTCTGGGGCAGTCGCTATCTTGCGCGAAAGTAATCCAAATTTGTCTGAATATTCAATACTGAAAATATTACAAGATTCTGGAACGAATGTAGTTGAAAATAGAGCCGGCTACACAGCATTAACGCACAAGGAATTGAATATTCCGGCAGCACTTTCTCTAGTTGATGATATTCCTGAGATCACAAGTTTTAATGCTAGTCCGTCCGGAACATCCTTCTCAGTAGGTACGCCACTTACATTAAATGTTGTTGCGACACCAGGCTCTTCGTGTGATGTCTATACAAATGATAGTACTACAGGTGCCGATGTAGCTTTAAACGCACAGGGCCAGGGAAGTTTACCTGTTGTAACCCCACAAACGGGTAATAGCGTTACATATACTCTACAGTGTGTAGATGCGAATAATACTCAGTATTATTCGCAAATTATGCAGACATTCTCATTGACTGGATCGGTGACTAGCGTAGATCCTCCTGTGCAAACTCCTCAAATACCTTCTCCCGGGACTTCGGGTGGCACTGCCGTAGTTCCGGTAAGTACAGCATGGGTTCCTGGTACTCCTAATGCTGGCAAGCAGTACGTAACAAAAATATCTAGCATTATTGGTAGCGGTATGATGTTACTTGTAATTAATCGACGTACAAAAACTGTACGTAGTAAGAAGAGAGCGTAGTTCGGCAGATAATATAATATTCAACAACTGTGCTTTAATAGTAGTTATGAAGAAGCAGTTTATACAGTTTATTATTAGGTGTGCATTAAATATATTGGGTCTTTGGGTTGCATCTAGGGCGCTGAATGGTCTTGATTACAATAATCAATGGGTGACTTTGATTATAGCCAGTGTAATTCTCTCTTTAGTGAATGCATTAATAAAGCCTTTTGTACTGATACTGTCTTTGCCGGCGTTATTATTAAGCCTTGGGGTATTCACTTTATTAATAAATGGAGCGATGCTGTATATTGTACATCTCGTGTATAAACCCTTTGAAATCAGCAGTTTTAGCACTGCTATACTTGCAGGTATCGTCATAGGCTTGGTAAACTATATACTAACGCGGGTAATCGACCTGCTACAAGCGGAGAGAGTATGAACAATATATTTCAAATAATTACATTAGTGAGTGCGGTATGTATGACAATACTGATACTTTTGCAGACTAGAGGTGCTAGCTTGGGTGCTGGGTTTGGTGGCTCAGGTGAGCTTTTTACGGCACGACGTGGTGTCGATAAAACAATGCACCAAATTACAATCATCTTGGCGATCGTATTTATCGGGTCATTAGTGCTCGGTATTGTTCGAGGCTAAGCTGAGCATTTTACATATTGTATGCTTAAATTTTTAAAAAAACATAATAAAACTCCTGAGCTCACGAATGCCGCAAAAGCAAAAGTAGGTGATCTACAGCATAAATCAATAAAGCATGTCCGCAGATACATTACCAAACGAGCGGGCAGGGTTCTTGATGTAAAGCGATTTGTAATTTCATGGTTATTTTTGGTCGGAGTGCTTTGTGTTACGACATTCGGCACATTTTTGAAAATTAGATCAGCGGCGGTTACTACGACCCCAACACCCGGGGGCACGTATACAGAAGGTATGGTTGGGGAGATCAATAACCTTAACCCGTTATTTAGCAGTGGCGCCATAGATGACAGTGTCTCTAGATTAGTTTTTAATGGTTTAGTGAGACATGATGACGAAGGTCAGTTGGTTGGTGATTTAGCAAAAAGTTGGACAATTGATGAATCTAAAAAGATTTATACAATTGTGTTGCGAGATGATGTCAAGTGGCACGACGGTCATCCTTTCACTTCTGAGGACGTGGTTGCTACAATTGGCTTAATACAGAATACATCGACACGATCTACATTATTTGCCAGTTGGCAGGGTATTAAGGTATCAGCGGCAGATAAGTACTCTGTGAAGTTTGAGTTGCCGGCGCCATTTGCGCCATTCATAAACGCACTTAATGTGCCAATATTGCCAAGCCACTTAGTCAAAGATATATCTCCTGAAAAACTGAGAACGGATAGCTTTAGCGTAAATCCAGTTGGTACAGGTCCATTTATCTTTAAGGCATTAAGGACTAACGCGAATCAAGACCAACAGGTTGAATTTAGTAAAAATACTGCATATTATCGGGGCGAGCCAAAACTTGATAGATTTATATTACACTTATTTGCTGACGATGAAGTACTTGCAACGGCACTTAAGAATCGCGAAATAACTGCAGCGGTTGATTTAAAGCCAGAATCAATCAAGGAGTTTAATAAAGACAGGTCAATTAGATCTATCGGTATACCATTAAATAGTGGAGTTTTTGCATTTTTTAAAACATCCGACCCCAAGCTAGAAGATGTAAAGTTACGCAATGCATTGGCAATGGCCATAGATCGTAGCGCTATATTGGATTTATTTGATACGCAATACTCGCCACTAAAGACACCGATATTATCAACGCAGTTAGGCTATGACGCAAAATATAATCAAATAACAAATTTATCGCAGGCTGAAAAAGATCTAGAATCACTTGGATGGATTAAGCAACCAGACGGATCTAGAAAGAAAGATGGAGTCAAGCTAGAGTTCAATTTATTGACTGCAAATAGCGCACAGTACAGCTCTGTTGCTGGTCTTCTACAAGAGCAGTGGTCTAAGGTAGGCGTGTCTGTTAAGTCCCAGCTACTTACATTGGAGCAGCTTCAACAAAATGGCTTAACCGCCCATGCTTACGATATATTACTTTATGGTATATCGATTGGCTATGATCCAGATGTATATGCATATTGGCATTCCTCGCAAGCTAGGGCCGGTAGTTTAAACTTTTCCGAATGGAAGTCTTCACGGGCTGATGTATCATTAGATGTCGCGCGTACACGTGTCGAGACCGTCTTGAGAGATGCAAGATATAAGACGTTTTTAGACGAGTGGCAGAAGTCTGCTCCGGCCGTAGCGTTATATCAGCCAACGGTAAATTATTCGTATCATCAGAATGCTTCTGGATTTAAATTTAATATCTCTACCAATGCATCAGAAAGATTGACTTCGGTTGAAAATTGGACTGTTAATACTAAAGACGTAAAGCGCACTCCTTAGAGCGCAATCAGTATTAATAACTCACTTGTGTTGTGGTATCATTAATGCATATGTTTAGAACAATAGCAGGGGGTAAATGTGAGTAAAGTTGCTGAATATCTAAGAGAGCATATTGTTGGCGAAGTCTCGACCAATACATCCGCTAGGCGTTTCTATTCTACCGACGGTAGCGTATTTAGTGTCATGCCGCAGATTGTTATATACCCTAGGTCTACAGACGATATTAGAAAAGTGGCAAGATTTTCTTGGCAACTGGCTGAAAAAGGTAAAGTTGTTCCAATTACCGCTCGTGGGGCAGGGACCGACCAGGGTGGTGCCGCGCTTGGCGAAGGTATAGTGTTGGTTTTTCCAGTGCATATGAATAAGCTACTGGAGTTAGATACCAAGAAGAATTTCGCACGTATGCAGCCTGGGATTAACTATCGTAATTTTCAGGACACAATCAAGACGCATAATAGGTTTTTGCCGCCGTATCCAAGCTCGGTTGATATCTCTACGATTGGTGGTGCGGTAGCTAATAATGCCGCTGGCTCAAGGACTGTCAAATATGGTTGCACAAGAGATTACGTTAACGGTTTAAGGGTGGTTCTTGCTAATGGTGAGTTGATTGAAACTCGAAGACTGAGTAAACGAGAGCTAAATCATAAAAAGGGATTAGCAACATTCGAAGGCGAGATATATAGGCAGATAGATGGTTTAATCACGGATAATTGGGATCTAATCCACTCGGCGCATAAAGATGTTAGTAAAAATTCAGCAGGTTATGACCTTATGGACGTAAAACGTTCAGATGGTAGTTTTGATCTTACCCCATTATTTGTTGGCTCTCAAGGTACTCTAGGTATCATAACCGAGATTGAGTTAGCTATTACTACTAATAACATGAATCGAAGCTTGATGGTTGCTGGATTTACCAGCATCGATCAAGCTGATAGTGTGGTTCAAGACATCTTAAAGCTTAAACCTGCAACCGTAGAGATGGTGGACTATCATTTGCTAGAATTTATTAACAAACATTATCCTAACCAGCTAAAGGGTTTGTTAGAGCCTCCGTTTCCTAAGATTCTTTTGCTAATTGAGTTTGATGATTTTGGCAAAAGTATTCAAGCTAAGAAGATTAAAAAACTTAGTAAAATACTTCGTAATGTAACAAATGACTTCCAGGTTTCAACTGATTATGATGAAAGAGAGGAGCTTTGGAAGATTCGACACTCAGCCGCTGCGGTAATAGCACACACTGAAGGTACGAAAAAATCGTTGCCAATTATTGAAGACGGCGTAGTCCCTCAAGAAAAGTTTCAAGAATATGTTCACGGTATTTACGAATTATTTAAAAAATATAATCTTGATGTTGCCGTTTGGGGCCATGCTGGTAATGCTAATCTGCACATGCAACCAATTCTAGATCTCGCTGAGGTCGGTGATAGGCAGAAGGTATTCAAGATAATGGATGAATATTATCAAATGGTAATTCAATTAGGTGGATCAACGGCCGGTGAACATAGTGACGGTAGATTGCGAGCACCATATTTACCGGGGTTGTATGGCGAAGAAATTTACAAGATATTTGAAGCTACAAAGAAGGTTTTTGATCCATGGGGTACTTTGAACCCGGGTGTTAAGTTAGGTGTGACACGGGAGGACCAGAAGCGAATGTTGAGAAACGAATATAACATGGATAAACTAGGTATCTACACAACCAGAATGTAAACTTTATCTTAAAGGTTGTCTTCATCTGTTGGTAATGATAAAATTGCATGTGTTGTGGCGAACTTAGCTCAGTTGGTTAGAGCGTCGGGTTGTGGTTCCGAAGGTCGTGGGTTCGATCCCCATAGTTCGCCCCAGTATAGAATTTTAAGTCGTAACTATAAGGGTATGCGCGAGTGGCGGGTTTGCGTGAAACGCAACTTGAAAAAATTGTAGACGCCCCACGCGTCATACTCGAGTCCAAGCAAGACATAAAACTGCATAGAAACTTACAATTTATGCGCGAGTGGCGGAATTGGTAGACGCGCCAGCTTGAGGGGCTGGTGACCGCTTTAGGTCGTGGAAGTTCAAGTCTTCTCTCGCGCACCATTGAATATGGCGTAGTATACAGGAACTCAAAATGCAAGTTCATACCCAGGATTTGGAGCTCAATCGGAGTTCCATTTTTAATTCATCAAAGTTTTTCAATTTAATTTAATAACACGCTAGAGTCGTAAGATTTATGCATAACTGTAACGGCAGCAGTGTTAATTAAATGTGAAAATATATTCAATTGGGGGTATAATGTATTAGCACGGTAATAATAATTTTATAAGGAGGCAGAGATGGCCACAGGGTATTGTGTTAAGTGTAAAGAAAAAGGTGTTGAACTATCAGGTGCTGAGATCGTTCAAACTGCAAAAGGCGGTTTCATGGCTAAAGGTAAGCATGAAAAATGTGGAACAACTGTTTGCGCAATGATGTCTAAAGATAATGCAGAAAAAGAAATAGAAGCAGGTGCAAAAAAATCATACTAGTTATAGTTGATATAATCACCAATATATTAAAAGCCCCGATACAGGGGCTTTTAATATTGCTACCAATACTCTATAGCAGAATATTGGTGTAGCAGGCTTTACTTATTCAAATTTCGCATAACATCGATCATCTCTACTGGAAATAGAAACATGGTTTTTTGAGACGGTTCTGTCGAGATTCTCTCAAGTGTATTTAGAGTCCTAAGGTTTATTGCACCTGGTGAGTCAGAAAGCAACTTGGCGGCGTCTGCTAGTGTTTGTGCGGCAAGTTTCTCACCGTCTGCATTAATTATATTCGCTCGACGCTCACGCTCGGCCTCCGCCTGCTTGGCCATCGCTCTCTTCATGTCTTGTGGTAATTCAATATTCTGAATTTTTACATTCTCTACATCAATACCCCATTTGTCTGTTTCGGCATCAACAATCTGTTTAATTTGAGCACTAATTTGCTCTCTTTTAGCTAATACTTCATCAAGCTCTACGTTTCCGACGACATCCCTAAGTGCGGCTTGTGCAAACTGCGCGGTGGCGTATGAATAATTTGTGGTCTCAAGTACTGCCTTTGCTGGATCTATGACTCTAAAGTACACAACAGCGTCAACGCCAACCGTAACATTGTCTTTTGTAATAACCTCTTGTTTCGGTACGTCCACCGGAGTAGAACGGACATCTACCTTTCTAATAGATTGAAGGATAGGGATAATAATATTTAATCCTGGAGAGCGAATTCCAGAGAATTTACCAAGCGTGAAGACAATCCCTCGTTCATACTGATTAATAATTCTGATACCACTAAACAGTATCGGTAAAATAATAAATATAAATACAAAAAAACCTACGCTAAATAACCCTGCCAATATTTCCATATAATCTCCTTTTGTTCATATAGTATTATACAAAATAAAAATCGATCTTGCGACCGATTTATAATTCTGGTGGGCGAGGAGGGACTTGAACCCTCAAGGTTTATTCAACCATTGGATTTTAAGTCCAACGCGTATACCAATTCCGCCACTCGCCCAATTAATAATTAGACCCTAAACAGTGTAACCTCATAATTAATATGAAACAACACATGAATTAGTTAATTATGGAGGCACCTACGGGTAACGCTCCCGTCTACACGGTTTTGCAGACCGTTGCCTAACTTCTCGGCCAAGGCGCCACAGCTTTAATATTATATCAGTATATTAACCTAAAAGTAACGAGCAGACTCTTCTATGATCGTTCCACCGTCGCTATTTGTGTCATGTACTTCATATCTTCCGTGTTCAAATCCTGAAAGTGACTGTATCGCAAGAGCGCCGGCTATTCTGGGTATGCCAAGAAAGTCGGCTTCCAGTCTATCGCCCGGTCGTTGTAGGTCGTATATTTTTGCTACAGGAGTGTATACACCGTTCGTATTTGTTAAAAACACCACACCTCCCTGCTGTATTCTCTTGTCTTTATTATTAACAGCATTTTTTGGAAGAGGAATAACTAATGCTGATGTGCGACTTAGTCGTCGTATACCAACCAAGTCAAGGGCTTGATCTGGTAAAGTTTCGCAATTTAATGCTGATACAATGCCACCATTCTTTGGCATTTTACCTCTCATAAGTAGCTGAGTCGCCTCGGGGATAGTAGTGGGGGTTATTGATGATAGATCTAATATTCCCTGTTTGTATGCATCAGGAAGGGGGATAAAATATTCCGTAGAATCTAATTTTCGGCTTGAATACATAGCAGAATCAGCGGCAGTAGTGTGTAGTAATTCTAATGACAAAAAAACTCCTAAATACGATTATTGTTACAATAACGAAACTTTACATAGTGTATCTATCTATAATAACACATTAATATATAAAATGTCAAGCATAAAAAGTAAGATTTATATTTATTTGAATTTGAAAAATAACAGGTTTTAAGATAAGATAGATGAGTTCTAGGAAGATTATCCAGATGTGGCTCTTTAGCTCAGTTGGTAGAGCAGAGGCCTGAAGAGCCTTGTGTCCCCAGTTCAAGTCTGGGAGGAGCCACCAAAAATTGAACAAATGTTATACTATAAAGTATAATAATGTTCGTTCATTATGCGGGTATAGCTCAGTTGTTAGAGCGCTTCCTTGCCAAGGAAGAGGCCAGGAGTTAGAGTCTCCTTACCCGCACCATAAATGGACAATTTTCGGAAACGGAGTGCGAAAGCGCTCTTTTTTCTTTGGTTGCGCGGAGCGCAAGCCAGATGTTTTCAGGGGGAGAAAAAGAATAATGGGCAGCCGTAGGCTGCGCCTGTTTGGTTTTTAGAATGAGGTTTGAGCCAAAGATTTCTTGGCAAAGCTCCCTTTTGGCAAGCAGGTCGTCGCTTTTGGCGATTTCACAGATAGAATTTGCTTTTGCGAGCCACTGGCGAGCAGGTTTGAGCCACGCATTAGCGGCAAGCGCCAGCTTGCCGGATTGTTCTTCCAACGACTTCTTTTCGCTCAACAGCTCGGCCTTCTTTTGCAGATACACTTCACGCTCTATATCTTGGTCTAGGTAGCTATCAAGAAGTCGTTGGAGTTTGCCCTGCAAACTAGCAATCTTTGTCTGTGCCTGCGCTATGAATATGCCAGATGTCTGCTCGGCTTTCTGTTCGTCAGTGTCCAGCATTTTATCCAGTGCGACCGCCCAGCTATCTGGCAAGGTGTATTCAGTGAGCAGATTAGACAACTGCTCGTCCAACAGTTCGGCTCTAATGTGCGGCTCTGGGCATTTCACGCCTTTGCGCTTTTTCGTGCAGTGGTAGTAGGTATAGTAACGAGTAATGCCGTTCTTTTGGTGTTTTGGTATGGTGTCGGCGGTAACCATCATACTGCACGAACCACAGCGCAATAAGCCGCACAGTGGCTTTGGTGTGTTGGTTTTGGTTGTTCGTTTATGTTTACGCTTGTCAAATACCGTTTGTACTTCGTCAAACAACTTTTTAGAAACAATTGGTGCATGTTTACCCTCATGCACCTCGCCAGCGTAGCGAAAATGTCCATAATAAAACGGATTGGTCAGCATTTTGGCTATTTGGTCTTTCTTGAGATGTAAACCGCCAGTTGTTTTTATGCCTTTACTCGCCAGAAAGTCAGCAATATCTCGCAGGCGTTGGTCGCCTTTGGCGTACAACTCAAAAGCTTGCAACACAAGTGGGGCAATTCGTTTGTCTACAATTATGCTTTTACTGCGTACATCATTTATGTAACCCAGAGGTGCAAGTCCAGGCATTTCGCCCCGCCTGACTTTCTGGCGCAAGCCTCTTTTGGTATTCTCGGACAGATTGTCTACATAATATTTGGACTGACCGAACGCAATAGATAACATGAACTTGCCCTGAGATGTGTTTTCAAACCAAAATGTTGGGAATTTCAACGACTGCAAGTGCGTTTGGTCTAGTAAGTAGACGATTTGTCCGCCGTCTATGCTATTTCTGGCTAATCTGTCGGGGTGCCAAGACAGTATGCCGTTTGCCTCGCCATTTTCAATGCGTTTTAGCATATTGCCAAAAATGGGTCTGCCTGGCACTTTGGCAGATTGTTTTTCTACCAACTCGTCAATTATTTGTATGTCCTCATTTTTGGCGTAAGCTCGCAACTCTACGAGTTGCGCCTCAATGGACAAAACTTGTTTGTCCTCTACGTCGGTAGACTTTCTTGCATACAAGATATATTTGTCGCTCATAATACCCCCTTGAACTTAAATAGCCGCCCTGTTGCACACAACTTCCGAGAAAACTCAAAAATTGTACAGGACGGCTATTAAAGCCAAACAAAAAGTTTCCTCGTTAGTAAGTTGTGTGCATCTCTATTTTACCAGAAACCGCCAATGGCGGCTAAAAACCAAACAGGCGCAGCCTACGGCTGCCCATTATTCTTTTTCTCCCCCTGAAAACATCTGGCTTGCGCTCCGCGCAACCAAAGAAAAAAGAGCGCTTTCGCACTCCGTTTCCGAAAATTGTCCATTTATGGTGGATTTTTACAACCAAGTCCAAACCTATTTCCAACAATATGCCTAAGCTCAACCCTCCACCTAGCACGGCAGGCCGTGCTGCGCTCCACCAGAAAAACCCTTTGCATATTTTTTGAAGCTACCTCCGCCGATATTTTTTGGAAAAGGAAAAGGGATTTTTCTGGTGGGTGCGCTTTTGCCATATCTGGCAAAACAGCGGTACAAATAGTACAATCGGAACAGATGAAAAGAATATTGTACGTCCGTCATGGCGAGAGCACCGCTAATATCAATGGCGTTGCAGGTGTCAGTGATGCGCAGCTTACTGGAAAAGGTGCAGGACAGGCAAAAATTACTGGGCAACACCTAAAAAGCGAGGGCGTTACAACTATCGCTTGCTCACCGTTCATTAGAGCGCGACAAACTGCCGAGATTATTGCTACGGAGTTGGGTATTCCAGTGTATGAACTTGTTACGATTGACGACTTGCAGGAGCGATACCTAGGTGAGTTTGAGGGAACGACCGGGCGACCGCCAGAGTTCTTTCTCAATTCAGATAACGAGGGCGGTATCGAATCACGGCAACATATGATTGAACGCGCCACGCGAGCCATTGAAAAGTTGAAAGAAATCACCGAGGAACATGGTGGCACAACTCTTGCTATCGCCCATGGGCAGATTGGATACTACACGACACAAGTTTCCAAAGGCCGCACTCGTTTTGAGGACTTTGACCCACCAAGTGAGATGAATAACGCAGAGTTCGTAGAAATCTGGAGAGGAGAATAAAAATGACCGAGCAACTAGTACCAGAACAACCGACAAATCCAGAGATATTAAAAGAAAACCCTGTCATTGTCGTAGACATTGATGGCGTTCTGTTTGATACGCCGCAACATGCTGTTGAGCGTTGGAACGCAGAGCACGGTACGACTTATGCAGTTGAGGACATTTTTGACCATAATGCCAAGCACAATAAAGAGCGAGGCGTAGGCCGTCATTATCATGATGACGGTTCAGAGATTGACCCGGCAACCGGCGAACGATTTGACGATATATTTTATGGCGCACAAAAAGACGTTGCTAACTATTTGCTTATGCCCGGTGCGCGAGAGGTACTTGCAAAACTTAAAAGTGAATATGGTGCGTCAGTTCACGCGCTTACAGCTAGAGATAAGAATAACCTTGGGGACGTAACACTGACAGCACTCGGCGAACATTTTGGTGTTGGCGAGGGTGATGAAAATCTTATAGACGAACTGCATTTTTCGGGCGACCCAGATTTTATCGGCGAAACACAAGCCGATAAAGGCACGATACTGCGAGATAAACTTGGGGCGCATATTATGGTTGAGGATAGTATCGCAAATGCGCAAAGTGCCAAGAAAGCTAATGTAGCTACTTTCGTATTGAGCCGAGCATACAACCAAACTGGACACGATTGGTTGCCTGAGGAAACCGCCCCCGACTGGGACACTCTCTATACGCTCATTTCTCAATCGCTTGACAAGCAAGGTTTCAAGAAACTTACGGACTGATTTGTAATTTGCACAGAGCGCGGGTGGCTGTGCCACCCAGAGCCACGCCACCTTTTTCGGCTTCAGCCGAAAGCGCACCCACCAGAAAAATCCCTTTTCCTTTTCCAAAAAATATCGGCGGAGGTAGCTTCAAAAAATATGCAAAGGGTTTTTCTGGTGGAGCGCAGCACGGCCTGCCGTGCTAGGTGGCGGGTTGAGCTTAGGCATATTGTTGGAAATAGGTTTGGACTTGGTTGTAAAAATCCACCAAGTCGTCCCTACGCGAACCCCCGACCGTCTACTTACTGGTCGGGGTTCTTCATTTTCAGGCTCTTCCAGTCTGGCGCTGTCTCTGGTGTGGGCACGGTCGAGATCGGATCAGGCAGGCGGGCGTAGCTGACGCTACCTTCGTCGACGTAGAACGCTTGCCAGAAGGCCTGGTTGTAGTCGCGACGGACACAGGAGCCTGACAACCGTCAGAGACACGACACGTCAGTCGTCGCGCTCAGATCGCTGGAACAACTGGAACTGGTTGGGTCAGCTTACGTCGGCTTCGGCAAGAGCTCATATTCCGACCAGTACTCGCAACTCGAGATCGACAGAAGTTACGTTGACAATCGGCGAGATTCATTTAAACTAGATGCGGACACTAATTCAGTAACTAACGCGACAGGTGGCTCGCCAAGACACTCAATGGACGAAGCTCAACAACCACAGGATCAAGAAGCACTACCATCGATTCCAATCGACGGTTTGAGCGAGCCGGCAGATATTTCGTATGTTATTCGCCGACTCAAACTAGATTCAGGCTCACAATTCTCGGTTCTCAACCATCTGCTTGCTGCTGCTATAGATCAAGTTCGCGAAGTTTCGCCGGCCAAGGTTTCTGAGATGGAAACACTCGGACGACTGGCCATTGCGTTCGTCATGCAGGACGCCCTAGAGGTTGAAATTGAGCAAACAGTCAAAGAGGCGCGCCACATCGGAGTTACCTGGAGCGCAATCGCCGGTGCGGCTGGAATCAACCCTTCCGTGGCCTTCGACGTTGGGATCCTGGAGCCCGCGAAAAGCAAAGACAGTATAAGCAGACTCGCAGATCAAATGAGGTAACCGTCACCGTGCCAGCTGAGACATCTCCACTGCCCCCGAACTGGTTCAATCGTTGCAGCAGCTATTGGCTAATGGTCCGATTTTTAGCAGGCATTAACTTCAATTATATGTACGACGACTATCCTCTCTAAGTATGACCCAGCAAGAAAAGTAAGTGCCTAATGCCACAGAGGGTAGAGTGATTGACCATTCCATAGGCATAGCTGGTTTTAATAATGGAACATACTACTACTACAATAATCCTAATAGTGAAAAGGTGGGCAACTTCAGACAAAGACGATGTATTAATCGGCGCGATATGTATGGCTCAATTAAACTCTGATAATTACCTACTTTCAATTGATAAATAATTAAGCCTTAGATGGTAATAATGCTTACCTTAGAAACGTCTACGTTGCTCCTATAAACAATATGAGGAACGAATTGATAATTAAATGGCAACTCTCCAGTATCAACAAAGTGATTTGTAGTAATCTACCGTAGCTTGCGGAACTTCCCGAATCGTCGCCAGGTCAACGTCTCGAAGCCACTTAACTTCTGTGTTTTCTTCACCGGGTGCTGATTTAAAAAAGACAACTGCCTTTTCCGTATCAGAGTAATTTAGGGGTCAATCTCGAAAAACTTGTACTTAGGTATCTTTGGTATTAAGCCTAGATCAGCCTGTAGTTCAAATACTTTTCTAGGATGTAATGGCAGGAGCTGAACCACATCGTTCCCATAGGCAATTTAGTAACGGAATGCGTCGTTCTAAGATTTCTTCCCGACCTTTATATTTTGCTATATGAAGCGCATACAGCTCGGGGTGGCTGTCCTCATTTTATTAAGAGGATAAGTTCGTTACCTTCCATATCTTCTGGTACACCGTGATATATGTAGTACATGATCTGATTATATCAGTTACATCTGGATCCACTACAGACAAAACACCGCTATTATAGCTTTCGATCAAATAACAAAACCCCTGCGAAGCAATTCGGCGGGTCGGGTCGGGGAGCGACCCGCAGAAAATCTCATATCTCGGCTTTGATACTAAAATAGATTCTAGCGTAGGCGTAAAACGCACCATATTGGGAAAAGAACGGAAATATTCACCCCCCTGGGACGATCTTTGTTTATTAACATAGGTCGTGCTTATTTGCGATAGCTACTTAGTTAAGTTCGTGAGATGACTGTGTTGACTGATCTTCTGATGGAAAAATAGGCTTGATTGTTACCTCGGGATTGGCGGGTGGCTTATCCGTATTTTTTAAATAAATAATGTAAAAAGTTAGACCGGTCATTAAAATAACTAGTACAGAAGTAGTGGTCCAAAGTTTTTTTGTTCTGATTTTCATTTTAAATTTTTATATTTGAACTAGTACGTAGAATATTATAGCAGATTAAGTAATATCGAGGTGGTATAATAAAATGGTAATCATAAGGAGATCGAAAATGATAGCATTATTAATTATTGGCGGTGTCGTTGTACTGCTACTTGCGTTTTTGTGGGCGACATACAATGGTTTGGTAAAAACAAATGTAAGAGTCGAAGAAGCTTGGAGTGATATTACCGTTCAGCTAAAACGCCGTTACGATTTAATTCCTAACTTAGTGGAGACCGTAAAAGGTTACGCCAAACATGAAGCCGAAACTTTAGAGAAGGTAGTAAAAGAACGTAGCGGTGCTATTGGCGGATCGGTTGAAGAGACCGCTAAGTCTGAAAATATGCTTACAGGAGCATTAAAAAGCCTATTTGCGGTTGCGGAGAGCTACCCTGACCTTAAAGCTAATCAGAACTTCTTGCAACTCCAAGAAGAGCTAGTTGATACAGAAGATAAAGTTCAGGCGTCACGCAGGTTTTATAATGGTGCAGTTAGAGAATTGAACACCAAGGTTCAGATCTTTCCTACAAACATATTTGCCGGAATGCTAGGATTTAAAAAACGAGACTTCTTCGAGGTTGAAAATCAAGCCGAAGTAGAAAAGGCTGTCGACGTTAAATTTTAAACTTATAGCTGATAAAAGTGTACAGTCAAATAGCATCTAATAAAATTAAAACATTCTTAATAATGTCATTATTTGTCGTGATTATTGGCACCTTAGGATATGCCTATAGCTTATATTCTGGTGATTCAAGTAGTGTAATTATAATATTTAGCATTGCTGTTATCTATGCCGTGGTTAGTTACTTTATTTCATCTAAAGTGGCGTTAACAGTAAATGGTGCCAAGCCGATTACTAAACAGGATAACCCCCGGTTATACAGAATTGTTGAGAATTTAAGCATTACTACTGGCATGCCTATGCCAAAAGTGTATATTATTAACGATTCGGCGCCTAACGCATTTGCTACAGGCAGGGATCCCAAGCATGCCCATGTGGCTGCAACAACTGGATTACTAGATATAATGAGTGATAGTGAGCTGGAAGGAGTTATGGCCCACGAGATGGGTCATGTTCAGAATTATGACATCAGAGTTATGATGGTGGTGTTCGCCTGTGTTTCGGTTGTTGGCTTGATGACAGATTTTATAATGAGAATGATGTGGTTTGGCGGGAGTGATGATGATGACGGCGGAAGTCCAATTGCTTTAGTACTAACAATTGTACTTGCTTTGATAGCACCGACGGTAGCTTTATTGGTTCAGCTAGCCGTTTCTAGAAAGCGTGAATTTTTAGCTGACGCTACAGGAGCTTTGACTACGAGATATCCAGAAGGGTTAGCTTCCGCACTGCGTAAATTAGAAAAACACAGTACTTCACTTAAGAGACAAAATAGTTCAACCGCACATCTCTTTTTTGCAAATCCATTAAAGAAACGTAGTTTATCGAAGCTATTCAGTACGCATCCGCCTATTGAAGATAGGGTGGCAAGGTTGCATGAAATGGGTGGGAAGCTTTAGAGATGTCAAAAAAATATAAAAAAATAAAGCAAGATCAACATCAGTTTGCGTCGGATGAAATTAATGAAACTCTTCGACAAGTAGTGTGGGATGAATTAAAAGACTGGCCGAGAGAAGTTAATAAATTTGTTAATAAGTGCAGAAAATTAATCGCCAATTTCGTGACAAATATTCCTGAGCGTATAAAGAATATCCCTGATTTCATAAATAACTTACCAAACGTATGGCATGAGCGATTACGAGATGCAAGAAAGAAAAAAAAATATAGATCATTTAGATTGCAAAAAAAGATTAAGCCTAAAACGAGCACCATATTTAGCACTAGAGAGCTACTTCAATTATCTCTGATATTTTTATGGAAAAATAAGAGACTGTTTGTTGGTATAATTGTCATTCATATTTTTGTATACGCTATATTCATACGCACTCCTTATATGGCAGACGCAAAGTCAATTGTTGCTACAGTACAAGCCGTTTTAGGACAAGATAACTCAAGGACCTTTAGGGGTAGCTTGGCAACTATGGGTGCCGTGTTGAGTTCTAGTGGCCCTAGCAATGCTATTGCAATAAGTATCGCAACGTTACTTATGAGCCTTGTATATATTTGGACAATAAGACATAGGTTTGCTGGTGAGGTGGTTCGAGTGCGAGATGCATACTATCAATCCATGACTTCATTATTAAGTTTTGTGGTTGTGTTGTTTGTAATTTCAATACAACTTTTTCCACTTGGCATCGCTAGCTTTGTTTATACAACTGCTCGAGGCAATAACTTGTTTATATCAGGATTTGAAGATCTAGCATTCTTTACTATTACAATACTGATCGGCCTGTTATCGTTATACTGGGTCTCTAGTTCTGTAATAGCACTTTATGCGGCAACTCTACCAGGAGTTTACCCTATTCAGGCTTTGGCCATTGCACGCAATCTAACTAAGTACCAGAGGTTTGCTGTGTTTAAACGGTTATTGGCCTTACCAGTTGTATTGGGCTTAGTGTATATGATAATTCTCATGTTAATAATTCGATTTACCTCAGGGTATATTGTATATTTTACCGAGGGTTATCATATCGTGATATTACCACTTATTCATGTATATTTATACAAGCTTTATCGGTCACTTATATGAGCAGTTATTTTAAGCGTTATAACCAACTTAAGACTCAATTAAATACATATAGTTATGAATACTATACGCTAGAGAAGCCAACGGTTTCTGATGCCGTGTATGATGGATTATTTAAGGAGCTAGAACAGCTTGAAGAAGATCACCCTGATCTAGTTTCCTTGGATAGCCCAACGCAACGTGTGGGCAATGAGTTAATCGAGGGTTTTAAAAAAGTGCGGCATCAACAACGCATGTTGAGTCTAAATGATATCTTTGATAAAGAGGGGATTGAGACCTGGATTAATCGTGTAAATAAACTAATTCAGGGTAATAGTAATAAATTATTTGCTGATATTAAAATGGACGGATTGGCTTGTGCCCTCATATACCAAAACGGGCACTTAGTTCAAGCTGTAACTCGGGGTGACAGTTTTGTGGGTGAAGATGTGACAACAAATATTCGTACTATAAGGAATATTCCATTGAGATTACGAGAAACACCCGGATTCGAATCGTTTTTAAGCGGAAGAACTGAAGTTCGTGGCGAAGTAATTATATTAAAACAGGAATTTGATCAGCTGAATGAAGATCGAAGAAAACAGGGCCTGGTTGAATTTGCAAATCCAAGAAATCTCGCCGCAGGAACTGTTCGACAACTTGACCCTAGGCTTGTATCAAAGCGACCACTGACATTTAGGGCATACGATATCTTGCGCGATGATTCAAGGGAGGTACCCACCAACAAATTTGCATACGAGACAATAACAGCGCTTGGTCTGAGCCGTAATAAAGAGGCTGGCACATTTGATAATTTGAGTGAGGTCATACAATTTGTTGATTATATTGGCTCAATTAGAGACGCGTTACCGTTTAATATAGACGGATGTGTTATTAAAGTGAATGACCGTCAGCAGTTTACTGATCTAGGAATTGCTGGGAAGAGTCCTCGAGGAGCAGTTGCTTATAAGTATGCAGCTGAGGAAGCTACTACTACAATCAAGGACATTGTTATCTCTATTGGCAGGACTGGCGCTGCAACTCCAGTGGCGGTATTTGATCCAGTTCAGGTTGCGGGTACTACCGTGCAACACGCAAGCCTGCATAATGCCGATGAAATCCAAAGATTAGACGTGCGACGTGGTGATACAGTAATAATTTTCAAAGCTGGAGATATTATTCCGCAAGTTCAAAGAGTACTTAAAGAACTGAGGCCAGAGAAAACAAAATCTATAAATTATGAAGAAGAATTAAAACGACAATATCCAGAGCTTGATTTCATCAGACCTGAGGGTGAGGCGGTTTACCGTGTCAAAGGCCTAACTGGCCCTGTTATTTTAAAACGTGCATTGCGGCATTATGCCAGTAAGAGTGCATTAGACATTGATACGCTTGGTGAAAAAAATGTTGAAGCATTGGTTGATTCTGCCTTGGTGAAGGATATTGCAGATATATATAAGATCACAAAAAGTCAGCTTCTAGATCTAGAGAGATTTGCAGAAATATCATCGCAAAAATTAATTTCAGCTATTTCTAACGCAAAAGAACCACAGCTTGAACGATTTATCTTTGGGCTTGGAATTAGACATGTTGGCCAACAAACAGCTATAGACCTAGCTGAAAATTTTGGTTCAATTGAAAAGTTATCACATACCACAATCGATAATCTAAAAAATATTGAAGGCGTGGGTGAAGTGGTGGCGGAAAGTATTGTAGCTTGGTTTGCTGATGAGGATAACTTAAGCTTACTCCAAAAGTTTGATAAACTTGGCGTAAAGCCACAGTTTACATCAAAAGCCGAAGGACCGTTGTATGGTAAAAGTTTTGTTATTACAGGATCGCTTGAGAGCATGAGTCGAGATGTAGCAGCAGAAAAGTCAGAAAACTAGGTGGAGTTTTTCAAGGCTCAGTCGGTAAGGGAACCTCATATTTAGTGGCGGGTGGCAAGGTAGGCGCTAGTAAGTTAAAAAAAGCTGAAAGCTTCGGTACTCAAATCATTACGGAAAAAGATTTCATTAATTTTATTGAAGGAAAAATATGAAACGAGTAACTTTCATTACGGGCAATCAACATAAAGCTGATTATTTACAGAAGTTGTTAGGTATTGAAATTGCACATCAAAAAAATTGATCTTGATGAAATTCAGTCAACAGATCTCGACGAGATTGTGAAGCATAAAGTAAAGCAGGCGTATGATATATTACAAAAACCCGTATTAGTAGAAGATGTTAGCTTAGAGTTCAATGCGCTCGGTGGCTTACCAGGTCCGTTTATCAAATTTTTCGTTGATGGCCCTGGTTTGGAGGCAACAGCAAAATTACTAGATTCTTTTGCAGATAAAACAGCAACTGCTAAATGTACTTTTGGATATTTTGATGGAACAAAACTACAGTTATTTCACGGAAGTTTAAATGGGAGAGATTTGCTGCCGAACCACGCGGTGATGGGGGTTATGGATGGGATAGGATATTTATTCCAAACGGGTTTGGTGGACTTACTAGAGCTCAGTTAAGTCAGGAAATGAATGACGAGACATATCAAATAATTAAACCATTCAGTCAATTACGTGAGTTTTTTTAGCTAGTATTTAGATAAAATAATTTGTACAATACTGTTTATGCAAAAAAATAAAAAACTTGGTTTCTTCTGTTTTTCCCCGCCAGTCATGATTGCCACTTTTGCCATTGAGATTGCATTATTAGTTTTGATATTGCTTCAACGTAAGATTAATCACACAGCAAAATTAATTATTGCTAGTTTATTTTTTTTGGCACTTTTTCAATTGTGTGAGTATTTTGTGTGTGGCGGAATGGGCGTAGGGGCCTTGCAGTGGTCGAGGCTTGGGTTTATTGCAATCACAACGCTACCACCACTAGGTCTGCACCTCATACACTCGATAGCTAATAAAAAAAGTGGATATATTGTTTGGTCTAGTTATGTATTGATGATGTTATGGATTCTGGCGTTCGGATTCAGTGAAACCATCTTTTCTGGACACGAATGTGTTAGTAACTATGTAATATTCCAACTCCACGATTTAGTGGGATATGCATATTCGGCGTATTATTATGGATTGCTACTACTTGGTATAGCATTAGCATTAAAGTTTGGCGAAAAAGTTAAACAAAAAAATCAAAAAGAAGCACTTTACGGCATGATTATCGGCTATTTGGTCTTTTTATTGCCTACTGCAATAGCAAATACAATTAGCCCAGAGACTATGGCAGGTATACCTTCAATAATGTGTGGCTTCGCAGTTATATTTGCATTAATATTATTCTTTTACATTATTCCTAGGGTAACGAAGCCAAAAAACTAATATATCATGATAAAATACTCTAGTATCTAATATTGATACACGTACGGGGCATTGGCGCAGTTGGCTAGCGCGCTTCCATGGCATGGAAGAGGTCATCGGTTCGAATCCGATATGCTCCACCACTAAATTATGAAACTTTACTTCAAATCCTTATTGGTTAAAATATTATGGTTTTTGGTGTCTGCATTAAGGCAAAAGCATAACCCAATCGTTATTGCCGTGGCAGGAAGCGTTGGTAAAACAAGTACAAAGTCTGCGATAGCCACAGTTCTTTCAGAAAAATATAACGTTCAATGGCAGAACGGTAACTACAACGATATAGTAAGTGTTCCTCTGATATTTTTTGGTCAAAAAATGCCAAACATATACAATCCTTTTGGGTGGCTCAAGTTATTCATGTCGGCTGTTATTCAAATTCTTGGAAGTTATAAATATAACATCGTCATAGTTGAGCTTGGATCTGATAAGCCAGGAGACATTGGTTTTTTTAAAAAGTATCTTCATGTAGATTACGGAATTTTAACCGCAATTTCTGCAGAGCATATGGAAAACTTTAATGATATAGAAGCTGTAGCTAAAGAAGAGCTCGGTATTTCTGAAATAGCAGATGTTCTTATAGTTGATATAGATAGTGTAGATAAAAAATATGTCAAAACTTAAAAAAGTCATGACCATAGGAGTGGGCCTAGAGGATTGTAGAATTACCTCTCGTAACTTGACTCCAGAACTTAAACGACCAGTAAAATTTAGCTTGAAAACTGGCAAATCAATTGAGCTAGAAACGGAAATTTTGGGTAGACAGGGCTTGCCTGCAATGTATTATCGCAACACTACTTTCTAGTGAATTAGAACTTACTGATCAGCAGATTAAGTGTGGCCTTAATTCAATTAAGCCGTTCGCTGGGCGTATGCAACCACTTTCGGGGCTAAAAGGCTCTCTTTTAATTGATGACACATATAATGCTAGCCCGAAGGCGGTTGAGACAGCGCTAAAGACTTTGTATGAAATACCTGCTAAAAATAAAATAGCGATTCTTGGTCAAATGAATGAACTAGGCAAGCACAGTAAGGCGCTTCACCAAGAGATTGGAAGATCATGTGATCCAAAACAGCTTAAGCTTGTTGTAACCATAGGTAAAGATGCTAATAAATATTTAGCATCAGAGGCAGAGAGGCGTGGCTGTAAAGTTGTGCGTTGCCCTAGTCCGTATCATGCATCAGATGTGGTACGCCCACTACTGCGCAAAGATACGGTTGTATTGGCCAAGGGGTCTCAAAACGGAGTATTTGCAGAAGAGGCTATCAAGGAGCTTCTATATAATCCTGAAGACGTTAATAAACTAGTTCGTCAATCAAACTCATGGTTAAAAATTAAAGAGTCTCAATTTAGCCGGAGTATTTAAAAATGATAAATACAGAACCCTCATTTTTATATACCACACAACAAGAGCTTGTGCAGAAATTTCTTTCAGAAAGCCCTGATGCCGAAGAGCTTTCGTATGCCATGAATCGCTCTTGTACCGCACACTGTGTTGAAATGATAGCAGAACTGAGTGGTATTAAGATTCCTGAGCTCCGAAATATAAAAGAGTACGCTAACTTTGTACTCAAGGCCGTAGTTTCTAATCACGATGATCTCACGGAAGACTCGCTATATTTAGTTGATGATGGATGGAATAATATTGCTATTGCCGAATTACTTAGAACAGATGGAATTGCAGCTGTTGTTCAAGATTTAAACTATAGCTATGAAGACTCAGATTTTCAAACAGCTAAAGATACTGAAAGAGCTGTCTCCGATAAGGAGCAAACAATTTTACGGACATTTGCTAAATTCGGTGGTGATAAATCTGAAAAATGGTTGGATGTGTTAACGATGTGTAGAAAGATCCAGGGCTTCCCCATCGTAAGTATTGTTATTCCAAGTAGCGTAAAACCGGGGTCCTACGGTCGACACTCGGTGTTGGTGCTAAATTCAAATGTAGAATATATTGAATTTGCGGATCCAGATGGCTTGCTTTTGACTAGGTATAATTTAGATTCAAGCGAACAAGAGATTGAACGCATTGATGAAGAGAGACTATTTTATAGACAGCCAGCAGATAAGTTTCTAGAACGTATGACGGGTAACGTAATGCATATCTTTCCGCCCAGTGGTTCATCTTAATTACATCTGTTACAATAGTTTTTATGAAAAGATATAACCCTAAAGAAATTGAACCGAAGTGGCAAAAGAAATGGGAAGACGACAAAACATATATTGTCGACTTTAACTCTGAAAAGCCGAAGTATGTGGCTTTCGGTATGTTTAATTACCCGAGTGGTGCCGGTATTCATGTTGGGCATGTCCGAAACTTCACTATTCCGGATGTAATCACGCGTGTTAAACGTCAGCAAGGACATGAAAGTTATCAGCCGGTTGGTTGGGATTCTTTTGGTCTACCGGCAGAAAACTACGCCATAAAAACAGGCGTTGCTCCACAAGTTTCAATCAAGCAGGCAATTGAAAAGTATCATGAGCAGTACCGTGCCATGGGCTGGGCAATGGATTGGACTAAAGAAATTGATACAACTGAGCCGGAGTATTATCGCTGGACTCAGTGGTGCTTTTCAAAACTTTTCGAAAACGGATTAGCATATCAACAAGAAAGCCCGCAGTGGTGGTGTGATCAATGTAAGACCGTACTTGCCGACGAGCAGGTTATTGCAGGTAAATGCTGGCGACATGATGGTGCTGACGACCCTATGATAACAAAGAAGAATCTTAAGCAATGGTTCTTTAAAATTACAGAGTTTGCAGACGAAATGCTTGATGCAACTGACGATCTAGACTGGACGCAAAGTGTAAAATCTTCACAAAAATCATGGATTGGTCGCTCAGTCGGCGTCGAAATAGAATTTGCTATCGTAAATTCAAGCTCACGAAACAAGTCTCAAGAGGCAAGAAGCTATGTCATGGGGCAAAAGAATATATCTAAAGAAGATATCGAGGAAATTGGCGGTAAGGTTGAAAAAGTTACAGAAACTGGACATTTATGTGTTACTTTTCCGCAAGAATTTGTTGAGAAGTTTGAAGAACTAATAACGTCAAAAATAGAGCCTGGATTCTGGAATGAGTATATTGGTGACGATATTGTCTTTATTTTCAAATCAAAAGAAGGCGAGGTAATTCGCCAGGTTTGGGATCCAACCAATGAATCGGAGTTGGTAGCTTTGTGTAATAACTACGCCGATGCAAGTTTCACGGATATCAGATCAATGCTTGCTGGCAATGATTGGTATAAAGACCGGATTATGAATCAAGATCAAGGCGAAAACGCTTTTATTAAGGTCTTTACTACACGGCCTGATACTTTATTTGGGGCAACTTTTATGGTTTTAGCTCCAGAACATCCTATGGTTGATTCACTTGCGATCGAGTCGCAAAAAGCTGAGATTAAAACTTATAAAGAAGCAACAGTTCGTAAATCTGAAGTACAACGTCAACAAGACGCTGATAAAGAAAAAACTGGAGTTTTCACCGGTTCATATGCTATCAACCCAGCTAATAACGAACAAATCCCCATCTGGATTGCTGATTATGTGCTAATGGGCTACGGTACCGGCGCTATTATGGCCGTACCCGCTCACGACGAACGCGATAACGATTTCGCCAAAAAATTTAATCTACCTATCTTACGCGTTGTACAGAATGATGCTTCCGATGATGAATGTTCACATGATGAAGGGGTAATGATTAATTCAGGTGAATACAATTCTATGAATTCGGATCAAATGCGCGAGAAAATTGTTGATGATCTTGCTGCTAGGGGCGTGGCGCAAGAGAAGGTTAATTACAAAATGCGGGATTGGTTGATTTCTCGTCAGCGTTATTGGGGTGCACCGATTCCTATTATTCATTGCGAAAAAGATGGGCCAGTTTTGGTTCCAGAAGTTGAATTGCCAGTGGTTTTGCCAGAAATCGAAGATTATCGCCCTACTGGCGGCAATACTTCGGCCCTTGCTGGCGTTGAATCTTGGGTAAATACAAAATGTCCTAAATGTGGTGGTCTAGGAAGGCGTGAAACCGACACAATGGATGGATATGTTTGTTCTAGCTGGTACTTCCTTCGATACATGGATCCTACCAATAATCAAAAGGCTTGGGATGAAAAACAGGCTAGTAAATGGATGCCGGTAGATTGTTATAACGGTGGTGATCATGCAACAGCACACCTTCTTTATGCACGTTTCTTTAATAGATTCTTCCATAAACTCGGTTATATTGAAACTAAAGAACCATTCAAAAAGATGATCTTCCACGGAAAAATAAAAGCTGGAGATGGCTCTGCATTTAGTAAAAGTAAGGGTAACGGAGTAGATCCACTGCAAATTATAGAGCAGGGGTACGGTGCTGATGCTATCCGTTTATATCAAATGTTCTCAGCCCCGTTAGAGCTTGATATTCTTTGGGATGAACAGGGTATTCCGGGTGCATTTAGATATTTAAGTCGCGTTTGGACAATTACGCAAGAATATATTGAAGCTAATGAGTCAGGTGTTGATATCAATAACAGTAATTTGCTGAAAGCAACACACGTTGCAATTAAAAAAGTCTCCGAAGAACTTAACGGAGATAGATTTAATACGGCTATTGCTGGGTTGATGGAGTTCACTAACGCGTTGTATAAAGAAAAGACAGCCAATGGAATTCAAAAATCCAAAGATTGGCAATTTGCCCTAGAATGCCTAGTTCAATTACTTGCTCCTTTTGCTCCTCATATCACTGAAGAGCTTTGGCAAGATCTTGGCCATACAGATACCGTGCACGTAGATCACTGGCCGATTCATGATGAAAAGTATTTAATCTCTGAAACGGTAAAGATTGTCGTTCAGGTTAACGGTAAGGTGCGTACTGCAATTGAAGTGTCGGCTGAAAATAACGAAGCTCAGATCATTGAACAAGCTAAGCAAAATACCAAAGTTGCTGAATACATAGCTGATAATCAGATTAAAAAGACTATTTACGTGCCAAATAAACTTGTAAATTTAGTTATATAGTTTCAGATAAATCACTACTTGCAATACCAATTTGGGGCTCAACGACTTTAACATGACTTGGTTGCCGTTTGACTGTATCAAGGTATCTCTGAGCAGAGTTGTCATTGGTTCTAGGGTCGAAAATTCTAGAAATATCAGCTATGTTACCCGAACGTATGACCTCTCTTTTCCCAGTTGTTTCATCGGCTATGCATCTATGAGCCGCAGCAATTGCGCCCAGTGCCTCAGAGGCACGTTTCCATACACTAATATCTTTAATATATGTTTCTAAACCTCGGCCTTTACTAGTTCTTTTCAGTCTATTCAACATGATATATGTAAATGGTAATCTTATTATTAATAATTAACAACAGGGTGGTTTACTAGTTGCAGGCCTCAGGAGTCATAAGTTCATCTCCTGGGTGGATTATATTATCTTTAAGCACGTCTTCATTAGCAGGATTTGCTCTAATAGCATCTACAACCTTTCTCCAGTCACACTCATTTGACATATCTACTTCATCATGTGCAATTTTGTATAAAGTATCCCCCTCTACTACTGTAACTACTCGCTCGCCACGAAGTTCACCTCCATCGTTTTGCTCAAGAATATTATTTACTACTCCAACAAGCGCAAGAGTGCTTAATATGCCCACGAGCATTTTTCGCTTAAGATTTTCAGTTCTTGGAGTTCTAGGCTTTTCCTTGTTGTTAGGAATAGGTACAGTAGGCTCTTCGTACGGAAGTCCGAAAAACTCAGCCAAATCAGGATCACTACAACTTGTTGTTGGTTCATATTTTGGTAGCTTGCCAAAATAGTCATCGTATACATAACCTGAATGCATTCGAGCAGCACCACTATTAGGGGTCTTATTACTACTATCTGTATTTGGTGTGGATAATCTATTGAACATAAGGTATATTATATCAAAGCCTAAGCATTTTGTCAAGTATTTAGAGTTGTATTTATGGTAGATTTACGATATACTATCTGTAATAAAGATTAGATAACAGCCGTAAGGAGTACATTTTTTATGGGAAAGCCCAAAAAACAGACTAGTAAACGTAAAAAAGGCCTAAGAAGAAGCCATTTGGTATTAGAGTTAGCTAGAAAAGTTAATGCTAAAAGCCCTATTAAGGTTTATACAACCAAGCGTGAAAGTGCTAAAAAAGCTAAGCTTGCAGATTAGTTCTTCTATTTATTCATAAAATTTAACAATACGAGAAAGGATTTGAATATGATCAGAATATCATACCATGTAGATATCCATATTCCATATTCTATATTCTATATTCCAGCATTGGAGGCATATCATGGCTTCTAATAGGCACCTCGGAAGAATCGTAGCACTTCAAGCACTATACGAATATGACTTTAGAGTTAGATCTAATGATGCAGAAGTCTCAATAGATGAAATTATTGAAAGAAATTTGAATAGATATAAAGACACGATAGATGATTTAGATTTTGTCGAGGCGTTAATCAGGGGTACATGCGAAAGATTTGCAGAATTAGACGGCAAGTTACAGCCCTTGGCACCGGAATGGCCACTAGATCAGATTGCACGAATTGATCACGCTATTTTAAGACAATCGATGTTTGAGTTATTCGAGATGCCGGATTCTAAAATTCCTTCTAAGGTAACTATCAACGAGGCAGTTGAGCTGGCTAAGAGCTTTGGCGCAGATAAGTCCAGTAAGTTTATTAATGGAGTGCTGGGCTCTGCTTGGCGTAATGCACATCCAGAAGAAGTGGCGGAGCCCAACTCTGAAGGTGTCTCTAAAGAAGGTGAGAAGTCATGAAGCCTCCAAAATTCAATAATTTCAAGAAGTATTTTAAGCGAAAGCCTGCTATTCAAGATATATTACGAGAAACTACGGCTGGCGGGGTTGTTTTTAGGCGAAACTCAAAAGGTGAGGTTGAGATACTGTTAGCTCAAGATGCTAAAGATCGCTGGACTATTCCAAAAGGTCATATCGAACCAGGTGAGACACCTCGTCAAACAGCCGAAAGAGAGATTCAGGAAGAAACCGGCTTGCAGGAGATGGATGTTTTAAATCATCTTGGTAAAACTCAGTTTAGATACCGCCGTCAAAACAGCTTGGTTTTAATGACTATGCACGTTTTTCTGGTAAGGGCCAAGGGTGACAGCGATAAATTAGTTAAAGAGGAGTGGATGAACGGAATAGGTTGGTTTCCATTTACGGAAGCACTTGATAAAATTGAGTACGAAGGTATAGAAAAACTGATGTTACTAGCCAGTAAACAGATTAGACAGAATAAACTTTAAAGAAAGGAAATTGATTACAGATTTTTGATTGTAGTAGTTTAGCAATAATCAATAATCAATAATCAATAATCAAATAATGAGCGTAGAGTTAAAACCGTATCAAGAGTTTGCACTAAAAACGTTGGGGTATGAATTTAAAGATCCTGGCGTATTAATTACAGCTTTTACTCACCGTAGTTACGTTAATGAGCATAAAAAATCTGTAGATACCCATAATGAAAGACTAGAATTTTTGGGAGATGCCGTACTGGAGCTGGCAGTAACAAGGTATCTGTTTACGACGTATTCAGAGCCTGAAGGAATCTTAACAAACTGGCGTAGTGCTTTAGTTAGAACAGAGAGTATTGGTGCAGCGGCAACCAGACTAGGCTTTGAGCCACTATTGAGGCTTTCAAAAGGTGAAAAGCGAGGTTCAAATAGGGCTCGTCAACAAATTTTGGCAAATAGTTTCGAGGCTGTCATTGGTGCGATATATCTGGATCAAGGTTACGACAAGGCAGAAGAGTTCATCGCTAGCAATATTATTTCAACTTTGCCAGAAATTTTAGAAACAGGAAGTTGGCGTGATGGAAAAAGCTATCTTCAAGAGGTGGCTCAAGAAAAAGATGGCTATACTCCAGTTTACAAGGTACTTTCTGAAGAGGGTCCAGACCACGACAAGACATTTACGCTGGGTGTTTTTATTGGTACGCAATTGCGAGGAAAAGGCAGCGGTAGCAGTAAGCAATCGGCTCAGCAAAAGGCTGCCGAAGAGGCACTTAAATATTACGATAGTTTGTAAATCTATATGTTGACAACAGGGGCGCTCATCTGTATAATTGCATAAGATTGTTTATATAAATCTTAAGACTAAAGAGAAGGAAGTAGATGTTAGCAATTAGAATGCAAAGAACTGGCCGAAAAGGTTACCCAATGTACAGGGTTGTTGTACAGGAATCTCATAGACAGCCAACCAGTGGTCGTGTAGTTGCTAATTTAGGAAGCTATAATCCTCATACTAAAGAAAATACTCTTAAAAAAGAAGATGTTGTTAAGTTCTTAAAAAACGGTGCACAGCCATCTGATAGAGTTGTGAAGCTGTTGCTAGCTGAAAAGATTGAATTACCTTCATGGGTTAAGGTGCCTGCTAGTGATAAGCAAAAGACTATTAGAAATGCTGAAAAGCTTAGAAGAAATCAACCCAAAGAAGAGGCTGTAGCAGAAGATGTCGCTACTGAGACTGTAGCGCCTAATACTTCTGCAGAAGAAGCTCCCGTAGAAGTCACTGAAGAAGCGTAACACTCCTCACTTACGTATAGATATACAAGATCACCTTTATATGTGTTATAGCACGTGTGGTTTATGTGATGTCAGAAAATACATGATACAATTAAATTACACAAGTTGAAGAAAAGGAGAGGCCAGTATGTCAGTAAGTATCGACCAACAGTTTGTAGAGTTTGTTGTAAAATCATTAGTTAGCAATCCGGACGCAGTGTCTATTGTAAGAACGATTGATGAAAAGGGTGTGTTGTTAGAGCTAACCGTTGCCCCAGAGGATTTAGGTAGAGTGATCGGCAAGAGGGGTGGAACTGCACAGAGTATTCGAACATTACTAAGAGCGCTGGGGACAAAAAATGAAGCCAGATATAATTTAAAAATTGTAGATTCAGATGGCGGAAGTGGCGCAACCCAGAGCGGTCCGCAGTCAGAAGCAGTAGATAGTGACAATGCTATGCTAGTAAATTCAGAAGATAGCAACCCTGTGGAAGAAGATGAAGCAGAAGTTGTGGAAAACAGCTCCTCAGAATATGAAGAAAAGCACCGAAAAGATCTTGCAGACTTAGACGACTTAGATATATAATAAATATGTTCACCAAGCACCTTTTGGAAAACAAATCCAAACAGGCAAAATAGAACATTCCTTTCATAAAATAGATCGGAATAAATGAAAAATAAAAATAAGCTCGCTTGCGAGTCTAGGTCAAAAAACTAACCTAGAGAGCTTTATATGTGTTAATAATACCCTGAGAAATCAGGGTATTATTAGTATTAAATACTTCATGTTCTAATATTGCAAGGATTATCCCTGTTGCAGTGATAATCCTTGCAAAAGCTGTTCACTTTTCGTCCTTTTGGACTCGTCAGAGTAAACGCACATTTACTGAAGTGTTTATGGAGAATCCTATGAGGTTGGTGCTGGGTGGTTCTGTCGACATTGACAGCTTCTTTGCCACCCAGCACCACACATGCCAGCCGCTACAGCGCCCTAACGCCATTGACGTACACCTTGGCAACCGGGCCTGTGTGCATCTTGCGCCCACTCGGTGTGAGCCAGTTGCCGAACGAGATCGAATCTCCGAGCTTGATCACATTCTGAGGCCAGATCTCCCGCCAGTCACGCAGGATCTGCCCTGCGGCGGTGCTGGTGGTCATCATGACCATGTGGGTCATGTAGTCGCCCTTCGGCTGGGAGCGGGCCGTTCGGACAAGCGTCCACAACGACCCTGAGGTCGTCTCTACTTCGACGACGTCCCCCGGGTTGATGGTTGCCAGCTTGAAGCTGGCAGTACGGGCGTCGTGCCGAAAAGGCATTGCGGTAGGGGTGGTCATAGGTTTCTCCTGATTGTTTGGTGCGGTACTTGGTTTCTCGCACTCTGGTACGATCCAGTGGGATTTCCAAAGGATCAATATATATATATCACTAATTGAAAAAAAAGTCAATACCTGATAAACTATAACAGATGAAAATTCAGGTAATAACTCTGTTTCCGGAAATGTTTGATGGTGTTTTTAAGACATCTATGCTTTGGAAGGCTCAAAAAGAGGGTGTTGTTGAATATTCTTGTGTGAACTTGCGTGATTTTGGAGTCGGCTCGCGTAAGACCGTTGATGACACGCCCTATGGTGGTGGTGATGGCATGGTGCTAATGGTAGAGCCGTTAATGAGGGCGGTGGAGGCCGCGAAGCAACAGACAGTAGATAATGGACAAAAGATAGGGGAAGATCCACTGGTATTATTGATGACGCCTAGAGGTAAAATATACAAACAGTCTGACGCCAAAAGAATAGCAACTGAAGGAAGAGATCTGATTTTGATATGCGGGCGTTATGAAGGCTACGACGAACGAATAACAACTATTGTAGATGAACAGATTTGTGTCGGTAATTACGTTCTAACCGGTGGCGAAATACCGGCAATGACTGTAATTGATAGCGTGGTGCGATTATTGCCCGGGGTTTTAGGTGGTGAAACATCTGCTGAGATTGAAAGTTTTTATGATGATGACAAGACTATTGAAGCGCCACAGTATACTCGACCAGCTGACTATAATGGCATGCAGGTTCCAGAGGTTCTACTGAGTGGTAATCATGCAGAAATTGAAAAGTGGCGATTAAAAAATAATATCTTAACTTAAAATATAATAAAATACAAAAATGTGATATAATACACTTAATGAGTGAAGTATATCGTAAAAATCGTTATCCTGGCGTGCAAGAGTGTCACGATGCCCTTGATACGGCAATCATGACTAGTGGAATAATTTTCGGAATTAAGCCTAAGGCTGTATATCATATGGAGTTCACTAACGAAGATGAATGGATAGACTTGCCTGTGAAGCTAGCTCATTTAGATAAAGGGAATGTTGTAATCAAGGCACATATTCCATCTATGATTGATAGATATGCGACAAAAGAACCTAGGGGCAGTGAATATGGCATGGAATCCATAAAGGAAATAGAAGATATAGCCGATAATATCCTATTTTTTGAAGATACTGCTAAAATTCACATCGTGTCTGCGGTATTACCCCATATGCTATTAACATCAATTAATCCTAGGGATATAGCTACTGTTAAACGACTGGGATATCATATGAGATCAGCAGATACATTACTAGAAGATGTTTCAAAGCAGCTAACACCACGCATTGGGGAGTTTGAGGTGCGTATACGAGAGGCTATTTTAAGAAAATCTGAAGACGAGATTGCGGAAATAAATAGATATAGATTGGCCTTGGGATCAATTTGTTATTATGAAGAAACTACAGGTTTAGAACAGCAAAGCGACAGAGAGTGTGTTGATTTTAGTAACAGAATTACAAGCGTATTTGTTGAAAGATTCGCAGAGCTACCGAGCCAATTAGATGCTTATCGCAAAATTGCCAATAGTTTGGGGGTTGATGATCATAATGCCGAAAAATGTTTTATGGAAGAGGTATCGGCATTGGAATTTGCTGGTGCATTCCCTATGGAGATTACTGAGATCTCAATGTTGGCCGGGTATGTGAACAAACTAAAAAGTTAACGTATTATGGTAAGTAAGCGCCATAATTTTAGAATAAATAAAAACGACCCATTGGGCCGTCTTTAAAATAATAAGTTGTTGTGGTGGTAAGCTCTACCACAGGAAGTTTTTATTTTTAGTTTTTATTTTTCCTATGAGCTTGTATAGATATTACCAAGATCATAAGCAGTTTGTAAAGTGTTTTTGTAGTAATATTTTACATTTTTATACACACACCATTGGTGGTGTAAATGAAAAATGAATTAACACTAGTTGGCTTCAATTGTTCCACAGGCGAGTCTTGGGCCGCCGCTGTGGCCAGATCCGCTTTCGCCAGGCGTGTGCGGGTCTACTCCTGCATGAATCATTATAGAGGTGCCTTCGGGAGCCGATTCAGTATCTAAAAGTGAGGTAGGGCTTTTGGAAAGTGTAACTCTTGTTGTGATGACATCTAATTCTCCATGACCATTTTCATCGATAGTAATTCCTGGTAAATCCCCGGCGTGGTAGCCATGATTTGCGTCTGGATCTGTGTTGCCGTTTGGTCCTGGATCAAAATGACCACCGGCGCATTTAAAGCCATCGCAATCACAGCTGGCTTTTTCATGAAAATGTACGGCATGTTTACCCTGGGTTAAGATGGTCGTATCTCCATCAACGGTTATTTTTAGGTGTACGTACACTGCATCGTCTATAGTGTACTCCGTGAGAAGTGCGTTCCCACTAACGCCTGGGCCCTTGATGTCTGAATGGGCCTTGCCTGTAATTTGTGATTCAGAAGCTTGTAATAATATGTGCATGTATATCTCCTAGTTAATTTGATATATAGAATTAATAATAGTTTTAGCAAGGTCTTGTACTAATTTCACTCGTGGAGTGTAATTAGATCCGTCACTCGCACCACCTTTAGTATAAACTACAATTACAATTGGACGATCTTGGTAATTGATTATGGCCGCATCGTGTAACCTATCTTCTAATTGACCATATTTATGCCAAATAGTTGCACCTTCAGGGATTATTTTTGGGATCATACTTTCGTTATTCGTGTCTTGCATGTGGCCTAGTATTAAGTTGGTGTGCCCTTCGTTTAGAAGTTCTCGTTGGTACAGCTTTTGAAGTAGTAATGCCTCGTCTCCAGCTGTAATAATATTATTCTTCCAATCGTAAGAATTTAAGCCAATTGAGCGAGCATATGTGACCATATTTTTGTAGCCGACTTTTTTATTTAATATGTCCCACGCAGTGTTATCACTTTTATTTAACATTAGTCGAAGCTGATTTTTACCATCTGATGTCAGTTTATATTTATTGTTTTCAATATCGTGAAGATATGCTGATGCTGTTAAAACTTTAGTGGTGCTTGCTCCCGCAAAATTATTTTGGATTCCGTAATTAGATTTTGTGTTTGTACCGATATCGATTACCGCAACCGAGATGTCTATATCCGGGTTTTGGTCGATTAATGCCTGCATATTAATAGACAGGTCATTCCATGTATTACTTGACACCTCTTCTACTCTAATTTTAGGGATCTTCCTCGATGGCACAGCCGAGGCTAGTGGCTTTGACTTTATTGGTTCTTTTGAAAAAAGAGAAATACCAAACTTTGCTGAAAAACCTAGAACAATTAAAATCAATAATAAGCGCCCGAGCCTTTTTGGTGATTTTGGGGCAGTCGCGTAGTTACGTCTTGGGCGATAGTTCCTATATCTGTCTACCATATAGTCTAGTATGTATTATACCAGCATTTATGCTAAATCATTATCGTAATCATTTGTGGACTCGATAACTTAATGCTAGTATTAAAGCATTAGCTTCAACATTAAAATAAACAATGTAATTCAGATATGATTAGTAAATATATAAAATTAATTTGGCTTAACAAAAAATTCATAATAATTGAGGTTTTGTTATGAGGGCAAAATTAATCAATTTTATCAAGAGGAAGAAGACTGGCGTTAACAGGGATATAAACGGAAGATTTGCATATGGTTCCGGTGGATTGGCTAATCTAAAAAAGTTTAATTACCAAAGAGCTGTGCCTTTGGCTAGCGTTATTTTATTAGTAGGTGGCTTATCGGTATATGTTTCTCTTGCTTCAGATGGCAACTTGTGGACTCCTGGCAGCAGTGGAGTAAGGCTCTCGTCTAGAGTCCGTACGGCAAAAGATAATAACAATATTGAATATTGGAAATTTGAGATACCCACAGATCAAGGCGGTAGATCTAAATATAAAAGAGCTGGGTCTTTGACGTTAACTAACAAGGCTAAGGGTACTAATGAGTACTGTACGACTATTCAAAATTATTTGGGATCAATAAGAGTTAGGTGGAGTGGTGCAGATGCATCATATAGTGGGCAAAAATCAGGCAGTGGTTTTAAGATTTCTGGTAAGTCCTTGTATATAAATCAACCATTAAATCAAGATTTTTGTGTTACTGCAGATACCGGTAAGGGCAACCTAACTATTTCAATTGACTACTTGTCGAATGCCAGCACACCTATTACGCAGGTGGCAGTTTATAAAATAACTAAAAATAATAATGGTGACCAAGATAAAAGCGAAGAACCTAAGGGCAAAGTTGGTTTTACGTGGACTCAAGATAATATTATGATCCCCAGTAAATCAAAATCTGAAGTTGCGAACATTCATATGTATGGTTGGGGTAGTTTGTGGCCATTTATAGATGATGCCCCACGTTCAGAAGCTGATAGTGGTGAAATATTAAAAAGCAGAATTGAAAAAGCAAGTAAGGATGGTCAAGAGGTAATGATAACAGCTTGCTGTGCACCTAGTACATTCAGCACAACTGGCAAGGCTTGGGATTTAGATTCGTCACGTGTTCGTGATGACAAAGAGCGACTTTATGCTAACAGAGTAGCGGAATTTGTTTCAAAATATCCGCAGGTTAAGTATGTTCAAGTATGGAATGAGCTTAAGGGCTATTGGGATACGGAGCATAATACTTGGGATGCTGAGTCATATACGAGGTTTTACAATAAAGTTTATAAGGCCGTAAAGGCAAGGCGTCCTAACGTGAAGGTGAGTGGTGGCTATGTGGTATTTTCGGCTAATAGCTCATCAAGTAACAACGCTTTATATAATGGCGTAAATATTGATAAGCGCTCAGTTGAGGCTTTGCAATACTGGTTAGATCATGCGCATGGTTTTGATGCAATATCGTTAGATGCTTTTGTTGCACCAAAAGATTTTCCGAAAATAATGGAATATGTAAGAAAAATGCAGAGAGCTAAAGATAAGCCTATTTGGTGGGCGGAGTTTTACAATAGACCAAGTGCTGCTTCTCCGTTTACTTCTGCTGGTAATCCATACGGTGTAGCAAAAGAAATAATTCCAAGCATGAAAAAAGACGACATATTATTATATTGGGCAGAACGAAAGTTTATCACCGATATCAATAAATTATTACGTTAGATCTATCTATATTCTGGATATTTTCCGAAACATAAGTGATATAATTACTACTATTAACTGGAGGTTACGATGTATAAGTATTTAATTATCGAAGGTCTTGGATGGCTGTTTATTATAATTGTTATTGTAATTGTTGCGCTGAAATCAGGGTTAGTCAATAAGTTATTAAAATTCTTTAAAAGAAAGAAGGTGTTTAAAACTATAGCCGTACTTGGTGTGTTGGTGCTTGGTGTCGGTATGGTGCTATATGGGCGTACTTCATATCCAGTTCATTTTGCAATGCCAGCTACAATGCATTCAGTAGCCTCAGATCATAATCCACCATCTTTGCCATTATTGAGTCTATGGAGGTTTCTAACTGAATCTCGTAAATTCGAATTTGTAAAAGATGTTGGTGCTGATCCAAATAAGGTGCCCTCGCCAATCAATAGAACTGAGCCAAAAACAGTAGAGCTTGCTTTAACAACTAAAGAGGTTATTGCCGAAGTTGCAGACGGAATTTACAATAACTACTGGACTTTTGATGGTCAAGCGCCGGGTCCAATGCTCAGAATTAGAGAAGGCGATACAGTTAACTTTACATTAACTAATGACAATTCTAGTCTGCATAACCATAATATAGACTTTCATGCCACCACCGGACCTGGTGGGGGAGCCTCGGTAACTAATGTTAAACCTGGTGAAAGTAGGTCGTTCAGTTGGAAGTCGCTCGCCCCAGGTTTGTATATTTATCATTGTGCGACCTCTAACGTTTCAGTACATAATTCTCATGGTCAGTACGGATTGATTTTAGTAGAGCCCAAAGAGGGTCTTTCAAAAGTAGATAAAGAATTTTATCTAGTACAGGGCGAGTTGTATACTCAAGGTGGAATTGGTAAAAAGGGGCTTCAGGCATTTGATCCACAGGCGCTTCTGGATGGTATTCCAACCTACGTTACATTTAATGGCAAAATTGAAACAGTGCCACGCATGAAAGCAAAAGTAGGCGATTCCGTTCGTATTTATGTTGGTAACGGAGGCGTCAATCTTGTTTCTAGTTTTCATGTAATTGGGGAAATTTTTGATAAAGTTTATCCCGAGGCCGCCATGGGTCCAGAGTCTGCAATTTTGCAAAATGTTCAAACTACTACTGTATTGCCGGGTGGGGCATCAATTGTAGAATTTAAGGTAGATGTACCGGGAAAATATACAATCGTAGATCACGCACTGGCCCGAATGAATAAAGGTGCTTGGGCGGTTTTAGAGGTAGAGGGTGATGATCAACCTGATATTTATAAATCAAAAGAAGACTCCAATAATCAGCCAAAGCATAAAATAGATGCTCACGAAGGATATTGATAGCCTCATAATACAAGAACAAACATACCAAGTTTAGACACAGCCCTTAAAAGAGTGGGTTATCGATAATTGATGTTGGGACTCAAGGAATTATTACTTAAAATATTAGTATATTAAAATACGCTTTTTGTCGTCCCGTCTATTGCAAGACACTCTTCACCTTTGTATGCAAGGATAGCATCTAAATTATCTGCAAAATCATCACACACAAGATCCTGCTGAGAAGATGTCGCCACTTTCCAGACTTTATCTTTGCCGTAGTACAGATAATATGTACCACCCGAGCCTTGTGGTACTTGGTTAAATATCTTACCAATCTTATAGCCGGTTGTCTGGCTGTCTTTGCGAGTAGGTGTCTGATAAATCAGATCTTTATGGCCGCCGTAGCCAGCTTTGGTTTTTTGAATTGCTGTGTAATATTCATCAATCATGACCAATTCTTCAGCTAGTTTACTTTTAGTGATACAGCCTAGGCCGATATCTAAAAATCCAGACTGTAATAGATTAACTTGGCAAACAAATTCATCATTTGTGAAGATTGTATTCAGAGGTATATCGGGACTGTCATAGTCTACCCCCAAGTTTTTCTTGCTCTCAGTAAAGCCATTATCTTTTAGGATATTAACGATCAGATAATTCTCGGCTTGTCCTTGATCATTTTGTACTATACCATCATATTTAGTATTTTTAAAATATATCGAATTTGATGGATCTGCTGCGATGCCGGAAACATAATCTGCTTTGTTACGATACTCTATAACCCTCGTATTTCTAATTGTAGTATCTATTTCTTCTTGCTGAAGATTTGCGTTAATTTTTGGTATATCAACACTAATAATGGAAATAATTTCAGGTAACGATTTTTTATCATTAACTTGTTTTGAAGTAGAGGGAGTGTCAATACTTGTATATGGGGTTTCTCTTCTGGTGAGGAAATAGGCAGTGGAGCCTAATCCAAGGGCTAGTATGAGTATCACCACTAAAATAAGTATCTTAAACTTAGAGTTAGATCTTGTCGGTTTTGGGTTAATCGAAGATGGTGTCGATGAGGGTGTGTCTGATTGTATTGACGAGCTATTTACTTGGCCTTGTTTCGATTCATGTGTTTGAGTATTGTCTTGTGAATTATTCATAGCTTAAGCATATCCTAAGATAATGTATAATTACAACAATCTGAAAACAAATCTCAATAAACTAAAATGGCTATCAAGATCATCTATTAAATAGCTTTATGCTAAGCAAGCTTTTTTAGGCGTGATGGTATTGTATTTGTTATATACGCTAAACTGTCTCAAGCAATTGCTCGAAATAGTACCCAAAGTAAGGAGATTTTAGGATATGCAAAATAAGCTTAACCAAACCACTACAAACGATGAAATTTACAGGGGTCAAAAATTAAAAAAAGATCTTCCTGAAGAGATCTGTTCTATATGGCTGGGGATGAGGGATTCGAACCCCCGATCCTGGGACCAGAACCCAGTGCCTTACCGCTTGGCCAATCCCCAATATCTTGGTTAACAGATTGATTATACTATATTAATCCTAAAATATTTAATTCTCGAAAAGTCATTCGTATTAACGTATAATGTTGATATGGATGCAGTGACAAAAAACGATTTAAAACAATTGAATGAGGATCTTTCGTTAAAGATTGAGAGACAAGGTGAAACTCTCCGCCAAGAAATAAAAAAAGTTAACGATCAGCTTCGCTTAGAGATCAAGGAGTCAACCGATAGTGTTCTTGAGGTTATTAACTCGATGGCCACGGCTTCCAGTAATCAGTTTATACAGATTGACGAGAAGCTAGAAAATCTTCAGCTGGATATAGTAATGATCAAACGCGACATTAATCGTCTTAATACTGAAATTGACGGTGCTTACAAAAATAAGAGTATTACTGAAGATGAAACCGTTGCATTGATTGCTGGCCAACGACGTCTTGAGAGATGGGTAGAGCAGATAGCTAACGAGTCTGGCATCAAGCTCGCTAGTAATTTTTAAGTGTTTTTGCTATAATATTACTAACAGTAATCTAGGGGTTGTTTAAACCTCTTTTATATTTGAAAGTAAAATTATTATGCAACAAGATCCTAGTAAAATTAGAAATATAGCAATTATTGCCCATGTTGACCACGGCAAGACTACGTTAGTTGATGGACTATTGAAGCAGTCGCAGACATTTAGGGATAATCAAGCAGAGATGAGCCAAGAGCTTATAATGGATTCTGGAGATCAAGAGCGAGAGCGTGGAATTACAATTACAGCTAAAATAACAGCTGTTCAGCATAATGATTATCGGATCAATATTATCGACACCCCAGGTCACGCAGATTTCTCAGGGGAGGTTGAAAGAACTCTAAACATGGCAGATGGCTGCATCTTAATCGTAGATGCACAGGAAGGCCCAATGCCTCAAACCAAGTTTGTGTTAACAAAGGCTTTGGCAAATGACCTTAAACCGATAGTTGTTATTAATAAAATTGATAAGCCCGGAAGTCGACTCCAGGAAGTTGAAGATGAGCTAGCGGATTTATTTTTAGAACTAGCAGTTCATGAAGATCAGCTGCATTACCCTATTTATTATGCTATTGGTCGGGAGGGTAAGGCTTGGGCCACGGTGCCTAGTAGTACAGAAAGTGGTGACTTAGAACCGATTTTCGACGCAATTATCAATGAGGTTCCGTCGCCAAGTGTAGAGCTTGAAAAGCCTTTCCAGATGCTAGTTACGGCTCTAGCTCATGACAATTTCAAAGGAAAATATGCTATCGGAAGAATAAATCAGGGCACAGTTACTGCCGGTGATCAACTAGCAGTTTGTAAAAAAGATGGCTCAATTTTAAAAACAAAAGCCGAGCTTATATTTATGAGCCGCGGAGTTACTAAATTTGAAGTTAAAAATGGTGTTGCAGGTGATATAGTCCAAATAACTGGATTGAAAGATGTACAAATAGGCGAGACCGTTACGGATGTAAACAACCCAGATGCACTTCCGGTCTTAGAGGTAGAAGCCCCAACTCTGCAGGTTTATATGGGCCCTAATACCAGCCCATTTAAAGGTCTTGAGGGTGAATTTAATACTTCAAGACAGATTGCAGACCGTTTAATGAAGGAGCTTGAAATCAATATCGGACTTCGAGTAGAAGAACAGGGAATTGGCTTTTTGGTATCCGGTAGAGGCGAACTTCATCTTTCCGTATTAATTGAAACCATGCGACGTGAAGGGTTTGAGTTTGAAGTAGGACGGCCTCAGGTTGTAACTAAAGAAGAAGATGGACAGACAATGGAGCCTCTCGAAGAGTTGATTATTGAAGTTCCAGCCGAACATGCCGGCAGTGTTCAAATGGAGCTTGGTGCCAGAAGGGCTGTTCTTAAAGAGCAATTTACAACAGCTCAGAGCGCCACTAAATTAGTGTATGAGTTGCCCACTAGAGCTTTGCTTGGTCTTAGAAATATATTAATCACGAGCACCAAGGGAACCGTGATCATGAATAGCCTGACAATCGGCTATCAGCCAATGGGCGCACCTATGCAACAGTTAAGAAATGGTGTGCTGATTTCGTTCGAGCGCGGAACCTCTACTCCATACAGTCTAGAAAATGCTCAAGCTAGAGGCGAGATCTTTGTAGGGCCAGGTGAAAAAGTATACGCCGGTCAAGTTATTGGCTTAAATAACCGTGGTGAAGATTTAGAGATAAATATTGTTAAAGAAAAGCATTTAACAAATATACGATCATCAAGTTCAGACGGTATCGTACAGTTAACTCCGCACACTACACTTAGCTTAGAGCAGTGTCTAGATTTTATTGAAAATGATGAATTGCTTGAAGTGACGCCTCAGAACCTAAGGCTTAGAAAGCGCGAACTGGATCCTAATAAACGTAAACGTGCTAATAAGCAATAAAATAAAACATCACGCTGAATTGACCAATTCGTTTCATATCTTCTAGTAATTTAAGATGGTATCATATTATCTATGAAAGATAGTAAAATCACCGTCTTGAATTTGAAGAATCTAACAAAATCATACGGAAAATTTCGTGGGGTTGAAGACATTTCGCTGAGTCTTAACAAAGGTGAAATCCTTGGATTTCTGGGGCCTAATGGTGCTGGTAAGACTACAACGATCAATATGTTATTAAATTTTATGAAGCCCGATAGTGGTTATATTGAGATTTTTGGCTTAAGTAATCAAGATCATGGCTTAGAGACCAGGGCTCGTATTGGTTACCTGGCGGGCGATATGTCTTTAGATGGTAGAATGACTGGCTGGCAGCAGCTGGAATATCTTGGAAATATTAGGGGTGTTTTTAATCATGAATATATTTCCGGGCTTGCTGATCGTCTGAGTTGTGACTTGACCCGTAAGATAAAAAACTTATCTCGCGGTAACAAGCAGAAGGTTGGTTTGATCTCTGCTTTAATGCATCAACCTGAGTTGCTGATCCTTGACGAACCTACTAGCGGATTGGATCCAATAGTTCAGGCGGAATTTAACAAAATTATTTTAGAACACAAATCGGAAGGTGGGGCGGCCTTTATTTCTTCTCATGTTTTGAGTGAGGTTCAGGAGCTTTGCGACAAAGTAGCTTTTATTCGGGAGGGTAAATTAATCGCCAACAAACCACTAAAAGACATTATCAAGGGTGCTCCAAAGAACATTAGGCTTTCTGCTGATGATCTAACTGCTATTAAACAAATACAAGATCTTCGGATAATTAAAAATATACATATTGATGGAACGGTGTTAACTGGAATTTATGATGATGATATTAATCTATTGTTGAGTAAGTTGGCCAGACTTAAGCTTGATGATATAAGCATCTTAGATGCGGACCTGGAAGCGATTTTTATGCAATACTATGAGGATACCAATGTTTAAAAATATATTTACAAAATCAATATATGAAAGACGTTGGGGGATTGCGGGCTGGGGAGTTGCGATGCTACTCGCTACTATATTTATTATGCTAGTTTTCCCGGTAATGAAAGATTCATTTGGCGTACAACTAGAAAGTGTTCCGGATTCCCTGAAGGCGGTTTTGGGCGAAGCTAATGATTACCAAAAAATTTCTGGTTTTACAGAGCTCCAGGTATTTGCACAGATGATGTTTCTAACTATAATTTATGGAATAATTCTTGCTGTTGCAACGCTGGTGGGCGAGGAGAAGCAGGGAGTCTTGCAGACACTGCTTGCAGCCCCGGTTTCACGAACCAAAGTATATTGGCATAAATTACTAGCACTAGTGTTGATACTTACAGTTATAAGCTTGTTGATGACTGCAGGTATATTAGTCGGAGCTGCGATCTTAAAAGAACCAATTAGTATAATCGGTACACTAGAAGGAGCGCTGATGCAGTTACTTGTAGCAATGACCTTAAGCACTTTTGCGTATATGGTAGGCGCTTCTACCGGCAGTCGCGTTCTTGCTGGGTCTGCTGCAGGAATATATGCATTCGTTGGTTATGTGGTGACGACATTGGCGCCAATTGCTGACGTGTTAGAAAAAATCAATTATGCTTCACCATATAGATATTTTATGAATACAAAAATATATGAAAACGGAATTCTTTTAAACAACTTAATTCCATTGATTGTTGCGTGTCTGATATTTTCATTGATTGGTTGGCGGTTATTTATTCGACGTGATATATATCAACAGTAGCTGGTATACTAATTTTATGTATAAAAAACTTCTCTTGTTTGTTTCGATAATAATTATTTCGGTACTGTCGACCACTAATATTAACGCTCAAAACGCAAACAACTTTACTATTGAAAGTTTTGAAGCTGACTATTATCTCACTAAAGATATTAGAGATGTCGCACATCTAAAGGTAGTAGAAGAAATTACTGCAGTATTTCCAGATTTTAATCAAAATCATGGAATAGAACGGGCAATACCAAGAAAGTATAAAAATAATAACTGGGATTTAAAAGTTCAAAGTGTGACTTCTGTGCGTGGTGAAACTATTCCATTTACTACATACAAATCTAATGATAATACAGTGGTTAGAATAGGTGATAAGAATAAATTCGTTCATGGCATGCAAACGTATGTCATTACCTACACTTTGAGAGATGTCATTAGCCTGGAGGCGGGTCATGACGAATGGTACTGGGATGTAAATGGCGATCAGTGGCGTCAGAATTTTGGCACAGTTACAGCAAGACTTCATATTCCCGAAGGCCTTGCTAATAAGCTGAGCACTAGTCTAGAGCCAAAATGCTTTACTGGTACATATGGAGGTACGGCTAGTGACTGTTCAATTTCTGACGTCGCTGAAAAGGATGGTAGATTGATTACTGTTATGAGCAAACGAGGTTTGTATCCTAACGAAACATTAACTTTTGTAGTTGGATTTCAACAGGGAACATTTCAAGCATATAAAATGGATCCAGTATTACGGATATTGTATATAACTTTAGCAATGATTGTCTTTTGGGGTCCGATCATTCTGGTGTCAGTATTCATGTATATAAAATGGCGTCAAATAGGTAAAGATGCCGACGGGCGCGGTGTCATTGTTCCTCAGTATTGCGCAGAAGAGAGTATGAACCCTATGTTAGCAGAGGTAATATTACAAGAGAGAATGTCTATAAAGAGTATTTCGGCAACCATTATACACTTGTGTGTAAGCGGTTATCTAAAAATATATGAAATAAAAAAAGACAAATTAATAGGATCCAAGAAGGAGTATGAGGTTGAGATAATAAAGGCACCGGAAGATCTGAGTGGCGAGACCAGGAAGGTGGTAGCAATGATTTTTAGTAACAAGATTACGCCAGGTTCGCGTACGAATTTAAGTGATATGAAGAACCAGTTGTATCAAGAAGTCTCAAGCTTGAATAAGGTCGTATACGACCAGGTGACGCACAGAGGGTATTTTGTCTCGAATCCTGAAAGTGCACGTAATAAGTATGTAGTATGGAGTATATTATTGCTTGTCGTTGGTTTTGGTATCGCATTTATTGCAACACCATATACTTTACCTTTACTAGGCTTGGCTTTTGCGGGAATGATAATAATAATTTTTCGTAATACATTGCCAAGCCGTACGCCCAAAGGTGTTAGTAGTAAAGAGCATCTGTTAGGACTTGAGCAGTATATGAAGCTTGCAGAAGCGGATCGCATTAAATATTTACAGGCTCCTGATACGGCTGAAAGAAGCCCTATTGACCCAACTAATCCAGCGCAGCTTGTAAAACTTTATGAAAAGCTTTTGCCTTACGCAATGTTGTTTGGTATAGAAAAAGAATGGGTAAAGCAGTTTGCATCATTGTATCCAGAAGCTCAGTCGCCAGCCTGGTATAGTGGAAACGGCACATTCAACGCTGTTGCGCTTGGAAGTGCGTTGAATGGATTTAATTCAGTTACGGTATCTAGTTTCACTGCGCCAAGTAGTTCTGGGTCTTCCGGTTTCTCTGGAGGTGGTGGATTCTCAGGTGGCGGTGGAGGTGGTGGCGGCGGCGGTGGCTGGTAATCACTTACTGAATAGCTCGCGTACGCGTAGGTTAAAATAACTAATAAACGCTTCAAGTTACTACGAGTTATCAAATGATCGAAATATTAAAACACGGATTTGTAGTGGGTAGTATTATGTGTCAGAGAGATGTGTTGTAATATTAGATTTTTGACATTCTGTATGCTTGGCGCCAGGTCTTTATTGCTTGTTTGTATGGTTGGAAGTTTCTGAATATTGCCAGATCAGCGTCTCTCCGAGTTTTCCATCCGGCTCTGCCAGATCTGATTCTTGAACCATTCTCTACCACCGCCCATTTTGGACCTACCGTAACAACATAAAGTGGCTTTTTCGGTGTATAATTTTTGAGTTTACCGTTCTTGTGTTGAGCAATAATATTTTTAGAAATAAAATTGGCATCACTTAATGCCGTTTGGGCCATTCCTGAGTATTTTGTATCGGCATTGTCACCGATAACGTATATATTTTTATGTCCCTGCGATTGTAGTTGGTTGTCAACGACAACTTTTCCGTTGCGGTTCAGTGTGAATACATCTGGATTCTTCGAGTAAAAGCTTGAAGGCTTGGAGCCAGCTGTCCAGACTATTAAATCAGCGTCTAGGTTACCCGCACTTAGATAAACTGAGTTTTCTTCACATGATTCAACACGAGTATTTAAATGGATTTCTACTCCTAGATCCTGAAGTTTTTTTGTTGCTTTTCTAGAGGCTTTTTCTGAAAGTAGTGGCAGTACTCTACTTGAACCGTCAACTAAAATTACTTTGCATTGTGGTGGTTTTATGGAATATTTTTTTGCAATAAATGTAGCGAAGTTGCTAATTTCACCCGCTAATTCAACTCCGGAGGCTCCGGCCCCAATCACTGCAATACGACACGGTTTGTTTGAAGTTTTCTTAAATATATCTACAAGTTTGCCCCTCAGTCTTATTGTACTGGGTATGTCGTGCATGGTTTGTGTATGTGTTTCTAGTCCATCAATCCCGAAATAGTTAACGATGTTACCAAGCGCAAGCACGGCGATGTCATAAGTATACGTTTGCCCAGTTTGGCTGGCAATTATTTTTTTACTATGGTCTATATATCCAACTGAGTCTAAGATTATTTCAACATTGGTGCAGTTGGCAAAGATCTCTTTAAGTGGAATCACCACCTCCATCGGAGAGTGTCCAACGGCACTTCTATAAAGTGCACCATGGTACTCAAAATGGGTATTATCTGAAATTAACGTTACTTCAAACCCTGGAACATTTGCAAAATTTAAAGCCGTCTTAACTCCGCCGAAGCCACCACCCGCAACTACGATTTTTGTAATTTTCTTCCCACTCATTTTTATAATCATAACAGGTACGGCTTAAAGTGACTAGTCCTAGATTATGAATTGGCTAGCCTATATAATGTTGACATGTCTAATATTGGTTACAGAGGGATATATAACAACAAAGCAAGCACTCCATATCGATTGTCACGTTCAAAAATAGAGCTTTTCACACAGTGCCAACGATGTTTTTGGCTAGAGGTGGTAAAAGGTATTAAGCGCCCTAGTTCACCTCCATTTAATATCAATAAAGCAATAGACGAGTTATTTAAAAAAGAATTTGATATTTACCGTAAAAATAAAGAACAGCACCCATTAATGAAGCAATTTGGTGTTGATGCGATACCGTTTGAGCATAAAGACCTTGATACATGGAGACATAATTTTACTGGTGTACAGTTTTTGCACGAACCAACAAATTTATTGATTTTTGGTGCCGTTGATGATGTTTGGGTAAATCCTGCGGGAGAGTTGATTGTAGTGGACTACAAAGCAACCGCCAAAGATGCGCCGGTCACACAGCTCAGAGAAGAAGGTAGCTGGCATGATATGTATCGCCGACAGATGGAGGTATATCAGTGGCTGCTTCGCATGAATGGCTTTGACGTGAGTAATACCGGATACTTTGTATACACAACAGGTAGTTGGGCGGAAGAAAAGTTTGATAGTATATTAAAATTCGAAACCCACGTATTTGGACATACTGGCGATACAGCTTGGGTAGAGGGTGTGGTTAATGATATGAAGAAATGTCTAGAGAATTCAGTGATGCCACCCGTAGGGGTTGCTGCGATGGGCGGCCCATGTGAACACTGTGAGTACGCCAAAGCTCGCACGCAATTAACGCTCGATCACATTAAAAAATAGGATGAAATTAAGCTTTGTAAAAAAACAACATGAGGTGGGCGAGGTGTGGTCGTATTTTTTTGAACCACACGATGTACCAGCGTGGCAAGCGGGGCAGTATGTTAACCTGACAATGCCAGATGTTGCGCCAGTGTTTTCAGATAGAATCTTCACAATTGCTTCAGCGCCACATGAGCCATTGCTACAATTCACTACAATTCTCACGCCAAGTCCATTCAAAAAAAAACTTAATTCGCTTAATCCAGGTGATGAAATAGAGGTAGACCAACTTGGTGGCGACTTCACTTGGGATGCAACCCCAAGTACCCTGTCGGATGACGGGGTAGTACGACGCCTTCTCATCGCCGGCGGAATCGGTATAACCCCGTATTTAAGTATCATCCGTGACAAACTACATAAAAATGAACCAATAAACGCAACGCTGCTCTATGCCGGGAAACATGAAAGGCGTCCCTTCATTAATGAACTACATCAGGCGACAAAAACTGACCCAACTTTAAAATTAAATGAATATTCAGATGTGAAGCTAACGCTAAAACAGCTCAAAAAAGATATCCCAGATATTAAGAACTACATTGTATACCTGGCCGGATCCCAAAAGTTCTCAGAAACCATAGGCGAAGGCTTGGTGGGCACCGGTTTTCCAAGAGATCAAATTAAATACGATTACTTTGACGGCTACATTGACATAGAGTATCTTTAGGTGTTATGGTATTTCTATCAAAAAGCAACCGAAAAATAATTTAAGTAGAGTGTCAGTGCCGCCATAGGCAACATTGGGTGGATTGCTTGTGGCTGTAAATTCCGTCCTACTAAGCATCTTTGTTGTTATTGCTATAAGAAGTAATTATTTTGATTCAATAATATTCTTTCCAGCGGGCCTGGTAATAATCGGCTTAATAATGATTTTATTATCCGGTGTTAATAGAGTGAAGATGCTACGCGCAGTCTTGCGTTCTGTGGTAGAGCTATTGTTTCCATTTTTTTAATATATTAATCGAATACTAGGCACCAACAGGGCTCATCCTTGTAAAAAGTAACGAGATCTTATATCTCTTTTTGCAAGGATGAGCCTTGTTCAGGTACACTGTAGGTATGGAAATGCTTTTGATTATTCTATTGGTGTTGGTTGTGCTTGGTTTCGGGGTGGTTATATATGTTCTGAATCAGAAGCTTTCTGGTTTAAAAAATGATCAAGCAACAAGTTTACTCAAAACTGATTTAGATAATTTAAATAAGGGCGTAAACGAGCTTCAAAAAAGCTTGAATGAAAACATTAATGAAAAGTTGAGTCGTTCACAAACTGAAATGACTAAAAGTATTCAGGCTCAATTTGCGCAGAGTTCAAAAATTATTACTGAAGTGACAAATCGTTTAACAAAACTAGATGAAACAAATAAACGGGTGGTAGATGTTGCTGATGAGCTTAAAACTCTTCAAAACGTACTTCAAAATCCAAAACAACGTGGCGGACTGGGCGAATATTATCTTGACACCGTGCTTGGGAACGTGTTGCCAAAAGGCATCTACGAACTTCAATATAAATTTAAAGATGGCGAAATTGTCGATGCCGTAATTAAGTTAGACAAAGGCCGGCTAATCCCGATAGATAGTAAATTCAGTTTAGAAAATTACAATCGACTGATAGAAGAAAAAGACAAATCTCAACGTGAAGTAATTGCAAAACAATTTAAATTAGATCTAAAAAATCGAATAGATGAAACAAGCAAATATATTCGACCAAGTGAGGATACTCTAGATTACGCCTTCATGTTTATACCGAGCGAAGCAATTTATTACGACCTACTCGCAAATAATGTTGGTGCCAGCGGAACTAACGCCAGAGATTTAATAGAATACGCTTTTATAGACAAAAAAGTGATTATTGTTAGCCCGACTACTCTACTAGCATACCTCCAAACCGTTATGCAGGGCCTCAAGAGCTTGCAAATTGAAGAACAAGCTAAAGATATTCAAAAACGTGTTGGCGAGCTAGGAAAGCATATAAGTGCTCACGAGACTTACATGCAAAAATTAGGCAACACTCTAAGTACAACAGTAAACCACTATAATGCGGCACACAAATCTCTAGGCCACATAGATAAAGATGTTATTAAAATTTCAGACATAAATTCTGGTGTTGAGCCACTGCTTATTGATAAGCCAAGCCAAGATGAATAACTACAATAAGATCTTAATTATAGGGTGCCCGGGTACCGGCAAAAGTACTTTGGCTCGAAAACTTGGAGATATAACAAAACTTCCAGTTATTCATTTAGACAAATTCTGGCATGATGAATCATTGTGGAGAGTGACCTTGCTCAAAAAGAAGCAGTGGAGAAAGTATGTAACAAGGTTATAGAAGATGACAGATGGGTGATGGATGGAAATTACATGAGTACTTAGATATTAGAATACCAAAAGCAGACCTAAATATTTCTAATTACTCAGTTTTCAACATTGTTTGGAGTAATAAAGGAGGCTTCAGTTTTGAAGTGCAAAGGTAGGGTATATTATTATCCATAAGAAAATGAACCATCACTTAATAAAAAAGGTATTAGAATTATAAAAGCATCATAGACCAAGAATCTTAAAATACATCGAAGACAGTAATAGCAACGCATTAATCTTCCGGAAGCGCAAAGAGCTACTCGAGTACGTTGACCAACTCGAGAAACCAGACAGCTAGATGAGATACTTGACAAAATAGTTAAATCTATGATATTATAAATTAATAGGGTTACAACACGGTGACTCTATCGTACCAGCTTAACAAACTGGGAATTCACCTTTTGATAGGAGGTGAAATGAAGACACGACGTAGACAATATGGTCTCGACTTTCAGTTTCAGACTCGCCAGCAGTTTTTGGCCCGCGTAACTGAGAGGTCAGTTCACCTTTGCATGCTGACTGCTGCCACGAGCTTCTTTGTAACTTTTGTTGCAAGTGTCGCCTTGGTTGCATTCAGCGCACTGAGCTGGACTGCGATTACGGGATGGTTCGTTGCTGGCGTAATTGCTAGCGCAGGACTGGCTCACATCGTCGGCCGCGCTTACTATACTATAGTGGCCTGGCGAGACCTGTGATTTACAAGTCACAACCTCTACCCGGAGGTAAAATCCCGCGTAAGCGGGAGAGTTATTTCGTAGGGGAGTCCTGATAAAGCAGCGAGGGTTCGCTATAATTTACATAGTTAAGGTGACGGTCGTCACATAATCTATGTGAAGCAGGTAGCGTGAGTGTACGGTCTTGGTGAAGTTCGGTGTTAGCCGATATAAACCAAGAATAGGGCACATTCTGCAAAAGAGGCGCTGGTAGCAGAACTCTGGGATCGTCCCGGAATCCAGTTCGCACCAGCGGCCTCATATACGTCAGTAGGTTAAGAACTACTCTGATGAGCTCTAGTCATTACCCTAAAATGTTAAGTGAGCGAAACGTATTATAGTTACTATTTGCAGTACTTATCTTGCGGGGATTATCCCTGCAACAGGGTTAATCCCTGCAATTTGAGTTGATAATATTTTTTGTAAAAGTAAAAACTCCCCGAGTGAGGAGTTTTTGAGAGCGGTCAGTCACGATCCGTTTTTACTAAGTATAATTTAAGTATACTATTTTTTACCTTTTTTAGAAGACTTTTTAACTGTAGTAGTTACTTTTGTGGTAACAGTCTTCTTTTTGGCAAATGGATTTATACCGGCAAGTGCCATGTATAAGTTTGCACCAAGAGCTGCGCCAGCTAGTGGGCCAACGGTGGTCTCAAGAGTGAATCTGCTAGCAGGAGTCTTTTTTTCAGCCTTAGCTTCACCGCCCATTAATTGTTGCTGTAATGCTGCTTGTGAATCTTTTTCGGTTGAAGCAAGCGCTATTGCTGGGTTGATGATTACGCCTTCGACTTTTGTAACACGGGGGGCTTCTTTTGTTCCAGTGCTAACGTTTTGAATAGCTAAATTCAGTAGGCCACCACCAACGTAAAGACCTGTCATCAATGCTAGACCGATTGCAGCTGCTTGAACGCCTTCGCTTGATTTTCTTTGAATCACAGAAATAATTACGAAAGTAAAGATGGCCATACCAATAAGCTCGGCGCCAACAATCTTTGGGTCAAAGCTGCTAAAGCTTGCTAACGAGATGTTGGTTTGCTCTCCCTTGAATAGCTGTGACACGAAGAGAGCAAATATACCTCCAATAAATTGAGATACCCAGTAGAAGCCCATTTTTACTGCTTCAACTTTTTTTACTGACCATAAACCAAAAGTAACTGCTGGATTAAAGTGTCCTCCAGAAATACTACCAAGTCCGAACACAAGAACAATTAAAACTAAACCTACTAATAATGGCTGGCCGATTGTTAGTGCAACCGTAGCCAGTACGAATGTACCAACTAACTCAGCAACGAGCGCAGGTAACGGGATATTAACATTTTTTACTGTCATTTAACTAATCTCCTTATGATTACTATGTATACTACATATACACGTCACGACATTAAATTGCAAGCATGTCCTCTGTTAATCCATTGTGATTTATATCATAGTATTAACAGTATAGTGGGTGTAAATTGATATTGGAGGACAAGTTTGTCACTCCATCAAGCCGGGTTATAACGCCCGGTTTCTGGTTTGTTATTACATAACAGATAACAGCGCACACTCTCCGGCAAATGTAAAATGAAAAATGAAAATTGATCTTCCTAGTAAACTGTAACCAATTTCCGACCCCCCACTTACATTACGAGCAATTTGCGCAGTATCCAATAATTTCTAAATCGTGCCGCATCGGTCGGAAGCCGTTATTTTTGGTTGTTTGATCAATCGCAAATTCAATCTCTGGTGTCTGTACATCCATTACAGTCTTGCATCTTAAACAGGTAAGGTGATGATGGTGCTCTTGAAAGCTGTCGCCAAGTTCAATTCTGTATTTAAAGCCGGTATATACTTTTTTTGCAATATTTAAATCTATAAACAGGTCAATGGTTCTGTAAACGGTTGCTCTGTCGATTTCTGGTAATGAATTGATAATTTGATTTACGGAAGCAGGTTGAATCTTAAAAATTACATCTAAAATTGCTAGTCGCTTTTTTGTGGGAGTGAACCCTTGTTCTTTCAGTAACGTTTTTATTTCTTCTTGCATTTTAATCTTTCTCCTAATTGTCACAAAAATAATATCATTTTGCGACACTTTTGCAATATGATATTTATCACAGTATCATAAATGTTATGGCAAATTATGGACACATCATTATATTTTCACTACTGGGAAGTGTGTTTTCGCTTGCTGGGGGGTTTATTTTACTTAGTAAAAAAGCCTGGGCCGATAAGTTGGCTACATATGCTACGCCGTTTGCTGCCGGGGCATTACTGTCTGCCGTATTTTTAGATTTACTTCATGAAGGCATTGAGAAGGCTGATTCTTACACGGTATTGCTGTCTTGCTTGGTTGGTATGGTGGTGTTTTTCTTGGCGGAACGGTTTTTAAGATGGTTTCATCACCACCATACGGACAATGAAGCTCATACGGATGCCACTACTAGCTTGGTGGTAGTTGGTGACACTCTTCATAATGCACTAGACGGAGTGGCTATTGCTGCTAGCTTTTTAGTAAGTATACCAACCGGAATTATTACTACAATCGTAGTTGCAACACACGAGATACCTCAAGAAATAGGTGACTTTGGTTTGCTTTTGAAAAAAGGCTTCAGTAGACGAAAGGTGATAATTGTTAATTTAATTAGCGCACTGGCTACGCTGGTGTTCGCGTTGGTGACGTTTTGGATGGGGAGCGAGGTCAAGATTCCTCTGGGTGCATTACTTGGGCTCAGTGCTGGATTTTTACTATACATTGCAGCTAGCGATGTGATTCCTAGTATTCATGATGAAACACCAAAGAATAAGCTATTTGATGTCCGGCCAGTGCTCTTGGTGTTGGGTGTAGTAATTGTAGGCCTAGCAATTAATGTAGCACATAAATATATTGATTCTGGTCATGCTGACAACGAGAGTAGCATCGAAGCCCATTCACATTAGCTATATTTGTACAAAGTGTACAATACTACCAGCTAAATTTACGTATCGGACTTAAGAAAATCAATTGTCAATGCCGCGGTCCAGCTAAAAGGATGGGCTCCCGAAGGTCTACCGTCGAGTGGACTAAAGTATTCATAGGACCCATGATCATTCACTAGAGTAACTGAATTTTTAATAACTTCATTAGCTTCATTTACGTAACCGTATCTCTTGAGTCCATCGGCTATTAGCCAGTTTGTGTTTATCCAGACTGGGCCTTGCCAGTACCGAGTTGGAGAAAAAAACTTAGAGTTTTTTGGCGCTGTCGGTACTAAAAATTTGGTACTCCATGCTCTAGATTTTAAAAGTTCAACTAACTTCTTAGCTCTAGAGGCGGAAATTGTGCCAGCGTATAATGGCAAAAACGTCATTATTGTAGGTTCTTTGATTAGTTCAAATGTACTATAGTTACGGCTTGAATATTGCTGGGTGCTTTCATCCCATAGAAGCTCCAGTGAGTGGGGAGTTTTCTTTATTCTTGACCGTAGCCAGCCCGGAATCTCTTGGTTAATTTCTTTGGCAATATCTTCCAGGTGTGTATTGGCTCTAATGAGTATTGAGTTAAATGCTAGGTCTTCAATGCAAAGTTGGGTATGTCTCAGAATTTTGGTGGTATTGTATTGTTTTCTCCTCAATCTTCTTGCAGCGCTATATAGCCCAAGTGCATCAATTACATCTATTCTTTCATAGGCCGGTAGGTATTTCGTATTTCTTCTGAATACATTGAAGATGTTGTGTAGATGCATAAATTTAAAGGTTTTTATCCAAAGTGGAAGCTGATTTTGGTGCATTTCACTCATCCATACGGGGCTGTTATCTAGTCCTGATTCCCACGGATGAACTAGTGTTACAATGCCGTCATTTCTAGGGTCTCTTTCGCGGTAGAGCCACTCATGGTATCTAACCAAGCTTTCGAAGCAGTCTTTATACCATTTCTTGCGATCTTTTTGGTTAAGCAGCTCTCCGATTTTGACAATTGCTTCTGCTAACATTGGTGGTTGTGTAATTCCGCTAGTCTTTAGGTTCCTGGGAGCATCTTTAGATACTTTAGACTTCCAGATGTCATCACCGTAGTGTTCATCAGCTCCGTAAATAATATTTGGAATCATGCCATTCTTCCATTGACCTCTAAAAAGATTTTTAACTTCTTTCTGGGCTCGTTTGATGTCATGATGTCGGAGTCCAATGGCTATGAAGCAGCTGTCCCACAGCCATTGATGCGGATAAAGATTCGGTGCCGGCTTAGTCCACCCGCCTCTTACGCTGTTGTTATCTAGAACAGCTTTGCAATATTCAAGAAGCTTTGTTTGCCCATCCATTATGCTTATAGTATAGAACAATTTTTAATTTTCTTTTCACAATTTCCAAATCATACATCTAAAGCCGACTTTAATTCGGGAACTAACTTTCACGACCACTATCATCATCCTTAGCTTTCGCGATGGTTGGGCATAGTAATTACGAGAGCGACCCGCAGTCATGAACAGAGTTGCGATATTACGGGTAATATTGTATATTTATTATAGCGAATACGATAAATGATGTATTGATCGTAGTGCGCAAAGCTACATAAGCTGTGAAGCACGAGCAATTTAATAGCTAGTAGCAAAGCCTCGCGTACCTTAAAACAATCCTTCTACTCGCGAATTTTCGCAGATTGGAAAATGCCAAATGCCTAAGCACGGCATTAATTGCCCTTGCGTCACTTGTTATCACAAATTTGAAGCGAAAGGAATGTCCTGGGACAGCGACAAGCGACGCTATGTTAAGTCTCGCGGGTCTTCGGGTGGTACTATGAAGAGTACGTCATTCAAGTCGCAGCCACAGCGCAGCGATAGTGCTACCACAAACCACTATTTTAACGGACCAGGAGATGGATCCAAGCACGGTCATGTCAAGGAAACTCGACGACCTGACGGATCAGTCTCATACCCTTACGTACGTGATGTTGAGGGTAACGAATACGGCAAGTAACTAATCACCTAGGTAATCGAAATGGTTTACTAGGTTTTACGTAGCAAAGATTGTGCACGATTGGTGCGAGTCCTGAGCATGACGAAAACTGCTCACTTACAAATAATGAAATATAATGACACATACAATAGTCTGAATAAAATTACTAACCTTGAGGATTACAAGCTTCTATTAGGTAAGTTTTTGTATGGTCAATTGGATGCATGGAAATTGAATCCTCATAATGGACGTGAAATTGCCTATGAGATTGCTGGTATGCTCTCTACAGGTCTTGCTTTGGGTCTTCCAGATGACGATCCATACATGGAGGTGCTCTTAATGGCGGGAGAGCTTGAGTTACCAGATGAGCACAAGGGTGAAGCAACGTGGGAAGAGTTAGCTGGGCGTATCGAAGCACTACAAAGTAAATCCTAGTAATTAGATGTTGACCTAATTTTGATTGGATTGATGACTCTACTGCCTGTAATTTGTGAAGTCAAGGGGGAAGTCGAAGTTGGTTTCTCGGAGGAGCTGCATTACTGCTTGGAGTTCATCTCTTTTTGGTGATGAAACACGTATTTCCTCACCTTGTACTTGTGGTTTGACTTTGGGGTAATTATCTCGGATGAGTTTGGTAACTTTTTTGGCTTTTTCTTGATCGAGTCCTTTTATGAACGGGAGTTCCCATTTCATTTGCATGTTGTTTTCTGTTGGTTCTTTGCTGGTGTCTAGAATCTTTTGGCTTACTTCTGAGCTTGCCAGTTTTTTTCTGAGCATATCAACAATACTATCTAAGTGGAATCTATTGTCGCCAGTGATAGTAACGCCAGTTTTGTTACCGTCTGTAAATTCTAGCCCGGCTTTTGTGCCTTTGAAGTCGTAACGAGTGTTGATCTCACGCTGTGTGGATTCAACTGCATTGGTTACTTTTGCTATTTCGTAATCTGAAACTATGTCGAATGATGAATCTTTTGCCATATTTACATTATAGCACTTGCATAAATATTAAGTGTTTGCTTAAATAAGTATGCGCTTAATATTTGAAAGAAGGGTAATATGAAATTATTGGTTGTGACGACTAGCGTTCGCGAAGGAAGATCTGGAAAGAAGGTTTCAGATTGGTTTGTTGGTGAGGTAGAAAAAGACGGAAGATTTGAGGTAGATAATGTAGATCTTAAAGAGCTGAACTTATCTTATGAATTGCCAGAAAAATTGGCTGGATCTGTACAAAATAGTGAATACGATAACGAAGAAGATGTTAAGTGGGCTAAGCATGTAAACAAGACGGATGCGGTGGTATTTGTAATGCCAGAGTACAATCATGGATATCCTGCTAGCATTAAGAATGCAGTAGATCACTTGTATCACGAATGGAACGGTAAACCAGTAAGCTTTGTTGGCTACGGATCAGCTGGTGCTCCATATGCTATCGGTTCATTTGCAGATGTAGCATACTGGACAAAAATGGATATCGTAAATGCCCATGTTGGTATTTCAGAAATTTGGGCTGCTTTTGATGAAGATGGTAAATTACGACATCAAGACTACCATGCTTACGAGGCTAAGACGATGCTAGATAGCTTGACACATAAAGTTGAAGCCAAGAAAAACTAAGTTATACAGTTTACGAAAGAAGCGATTCCTTCTTCAAGGATGATCCTTGTATAATAAGTCTTATGGAAGAGCCGCCTTGTTCCGAAAAGTTAGCGTTTGAAAGTAGAGAAGCTGCCGAAGGTGCTGCGGTATATGCTCAGCACCGTCATGGTACAAAACTAAAAGTGTATAAGTGTAGGCACTGCAACCTCTGGCATTTAGCTAGTAATTGAGGTAAAATATCTCTAATGGCAAAGAAACTATTCTTTTTTAATTTCTTTACAACCCGCTGAGCGAGGCCATTTAGCAATGTACTTAAAACCTCGCACCAAGCGAGGTTTTTCTATTCAGATAAGGTAAAATGGAATACATATGGAAGAAATTCAAAAAACACGAGAACTACTACTAGGAAAGTTAGAAACACTAGAAGAAAAGCGTTTTATTTTACGTGCACCCGAGCTTCGGGCACTTTACGGAAAAATTAAAGATCAGCCAGAAGATCAACGTTCTGCATATGGCCAAGCTATCAACAAATTAAAGGCCGAACTTGAAGAGCTGACTTCATCAGATATCAGATATCAAATATCAAATATCAAACCAATTGATGTAACTGCTCCATTTGATGTGAATGCTGCACTTCCTGAGTTACTGCCAACAGAAAACGGCACAATTCATCCAATTACCGCAGAGATTGAAAAAATCACAGATATCTTTTATCGTATGGGCTTTGAGGTCTCGGAATCTCGCGAGATTGATGATGAATATCATATGTTTACTAGCCTTAACTTTCCAGAGGGTCATCCGGCGCGTGATGATTACGATACCTTTATGACAGAAGAAGGGTTTGTTGCACCAGCACACACAAGCACCATGCAAAACCGTATCATTAAAGCTCGAAAAGAAAAACTAGAGCAAGGTGAGCCAATTGCGGTGTTGGCGATAGATAGGGTTTTTCGCAATGAAGATTTAGACGCTCGCCACGAACATACTTTTCATCAGGCAGAAGGTATCTATGTTGGGTAAAAATATCACCGTCGGTAACCTAGTTGCAACTCTCAAAACATTCCTTTCAACTTATTTTGGCAAAGAAGTAGAAACCAAAATTACACCATTTTACTTCCCGTTCACCGAGCCAAGTTTTGAGTTCTCACTCTCATGCCCTTTTGTGAAGAAGGCGAAGATTGCCGTGTTTGTAGCTCGGAGCGTTGGATTGAACTTCTTGGTTGCGGCATGATCCACCCCAATGTCTTAAAAAGAAGCAGGCGTAGACCCAGAAAAATACACTGGTTTCGCTTTGGGGTTGCGGCATCGAACGCCTGGTTATGATGCGCTACAACATCGAAGACATTCGCCATTTCAACAGCGGCAAACTAGCCTTCCTGAGGCAATTCAAATGAAAAGTATAGACAGAATAATTCCGTTTTTACTTGAAGCTAATAAGGCTGGATATGCAAATGATAAGCCACAAATTGAGAAACAGTCCGATGGAACTCATCGCATAGTGTATGAACGAGATGATTTTCGATTTGAAGATATATGGTGGGGAGGTAATCCTTTTTTCTGGTCAGGAAAGTATTACAATTGGTGGCAAAGTGATGTGGGCGATGCAATATCGTGGATATATGGAGTATGGTTATGAGAAATATACTACTGAAGTATTTAAGCTTTTTACGAAGCGCATTAAAGCTATGTACGGCAGATGAACCACTCTAGGGGCCCTCGAGAGTTGAGAGAAGATAATTTTATGTATAAAAATACATGGGGCAAATATAAGTAATTTTCAAGGCGAAGAACGAATCTTTAAAGAGGATGTGCATGTATATACATGTAAATATTTCTGGGGATTGGTAGCCCAGGAGTTAGCATGAACAATGACACGGTAAAAAATATTATAGCAGATAATAAGTATCTAACATTATCTACAGTAAATGAAGACGGTTCGCCCCACGCAAGTCCAGTATTTTTTGTTGAGAGAAACGGTAATTTCTACTGGTGGTCAGCAAAGGATTCTCAGCATTCAAAGAATGTGTCGAGAGATGGGCGTGTTTTTATAACGATCTTTAATTCAACCGTGAAAGAAGCGGATGCAAGAGGTGTCTATATTGATGCAAAAAGTAAGAGAGATAAGTGAAGACCATACAGATATTTTGAGCGCATATAACGATAATGCTGAAGCATTTAAGCTAGCTACCGAAGACGTTTCGGGTGATTCACCTAGCAGGCTGTACGAAGCTACTCCTCTAAGATGTTGGATTAGCGGAGATACCAAAATCGACGGCCATTATGTAGATATTCGCGAGGAAGTGAAATGAGCAAAAAATACAGAAACCCGTTGTATACGCATTCATAGACAGTCAGAACTTGAATCTTGGCGTTCAATCACTTGGCTGGAAGATGGATTTAAAAAATTCAGACTATATCTAAAGAATAAATACAACGTTGAAAGAGCGTATCTTTTTATTGGGCTAGTATTCGGCAACGAGCAACTTTACGAACATCTTTCTGCGGCTGGCTATAAATTGGTCTTCAAGCCAACCATTGCATATGATGTGGGTGGAAAAAGACGCATAAAGGAAATGTTGATGCAGAGCTTGTGCTTTATGCGGTTGCTAAAAAGTACCGTTCTTATGACCAAGCTATTATCGTAAGCGGTGATGGTGATTTTCGTTGCTTGGTCGAGTATTTAATTGAAAAGCAAAAACTTTTGCATGTTTTGACGCCCACTAGAAACTTTTCAAAACTACTCCGCGAGTATCTGAAGTTCATCGTGCAGATAGATAAGTTGCGTCGTTCACTTGAGTATAAGCAATCAAAAACCAGTCCGTATGGTCGGTCGAAAACCTTAGGCAGGACTGGCAAAACGTCTAGGAGTAGCGGTCGGTTCGAAACCTTAGGGCCTGCCTAAACATGGTGATAAAAAAATTGTAAAAAAACACCAAAAAGTCAATAAGTCTCAAAGTAGTAAACGGGAGAATAAGTGATGGATAGTCAACTGATAGAAAAATCAATCAGAGAATTAATTACCAAAACGCCACATCTTTCATTAGCTACTGTTAGTGAAGGCAGGCCCTGGGTTTTGTGAGGTTCATTTTGCATATGATGATGAGCTGAATCTCTATTTTGTCTCCAAACTAACCACTCGCCATTGCCAAGAAATTACCAGCAATCCCCATGTTGCAGGCAATATTATCAAACAACATCCACTGACAGAAGCGCCAAATGGTCTGTACTTTGAAGGTATGGCTGAAGAAATAATCCCAAGTGAAGCTGATATCGCTCGCTATTGCACGGCGCTTGGTCGTGACATCATACAACTTAAAGAACAATTATTAGAACCAAACGGTCGACGTATGTTCAGAATAAAAGTATCCAATTGGGCAGTTTTCGGAAATATTGACGGAAGCGGTCATGTCAAACATGAGCTAAATTGGGGTGAACAATGAAAAAACGCGCTGATTTTACATGGTACTTCTGCAAATCCTCATGCTAATTGGTTTGACTGGTTGAAGGGCAAGCTAGAAGCAAGTGGTTATAAAGTCTGGGTCCCACAATTACCTAATGCCAAACATCCGGATATGCCGACATATCGTGAGTTTATTTTTTCGAATGATTTTGATTTCAATGAAGAAACTTTAATTATTGGACATTCTTCTGGTGCCGTTGCAACACTTTCTTTACTAGAGGCTCTTGAGCAAGACAAAAAAATAGACACAGCAGTAATGGTTGGGGTGTATCGTCCTGAAAATCATGACTATTCTAGCAAAGAGCCAATAGATATTAATAAAGTTAAGGGTAAAGCAGTACGAATGGTGTTTGTTCATTCAGATAATGACCCATATTGTCCGCTTGAAGGTGCTGAGTACTTTGCGAAGACCTTAAATGCCGAGCTTGTTGTTATCCCAAATAACGACCATTTTAGTTACGAGCTTAACCCTAAACACAGCAAACTACCCGAACTAATCGATATACTAACTGGAGAAATTGAATGATAATTCAATTAATCTTAAAAATGATCAAACCCCGCAAAGGAGAGGTTCTCAGGCCCGAAGGTACTGTACGCACAGTTTAACAGACGCGTTGACAAATTCCGATGGCTCTGCTATAATGACAACACAATCGCCAACAGGCGTCAACGACCCCGCTTTTCTGCGGGGTACGTATATTTTAGGGGTAAAATATGCATAATAAAGATTATCGAAAGTGGTCTGAAGTTAAAGCTAATCTTAATGTTAGCTCAGACAATATCTATATTAGAGCCGGAGAAATACGCTGGGTGGCGATCGGGGTGAATGTAGGTAGTGAAATAGATGGTAAAGGCGTAAGTTTCACACGACCATGCCTCATTCTTCATGTCATAGGTGGTTCGTTGGCTCTCGTTATTCCATTTACTTCTAAAAACAAAGCCAATAAGCAATTCTACAAGAAGATATTGCTACAGCATTTTAACAGTAATTTATGTCTATCACAGATACGTGTTGTGTCACAAAAGAGAATCTTTAAACGTATGAAAAAAATACCAGCACAAGAATTTATTGCAATAAAGAAAGAAGTTTTTGAATTTTATAGTTTAGATCTGGAGGGTAAAAAATAATGAGGCTATTAATATGAAGATTAGTTTGAATTGGGTGAAGCAGTTTACGGATATTGATGTAACAACTGACGAGCTAGTGAAGTTGGCTACCGAGCGGCTGGGTGGAATTGAAGGTGTTACAGATCTAGCTAAACAATATGATGGTATTGTGGTGGCTAAGGTGGTTTCTTGCGAGAAGCATCCGAATGCGGATAAGCTCTCGCTTTGTAAAGTCGACGACGGCGGGGCTGTCAAGGACGTAGAGAGAGATGAAAATGGCTTTGTGCAAGTTGTGTGCGGTGCACCAAATGTACGCGAAGGACTTCTTGTGGCTTGGATTCCACCAAGGGCGATTGTTCCCGCAAGCTATGGCGAGAAAGAATTGTTTGTATTAGAGGCTCGAGATTTACGCGGTCAGTTGAGTAATGGTATGTTGGCAAGTCCCAGAGAGCTCGGCATTAATGACGATCATGAGGGTATTTTAGAAATTACAGAAGATATTCAGCCAGGCTTACCTTTCAAAAATCTATATGACCTCGACGATACGATTTTAGAGATTGAGAACAAAATGTTCACACATCGGCCCGATGGATTTGGGCATCTGGGTGTAGCGCGTGAGATTGCAGGGATACAGCATAAAGCATTCACCAGTCCAAGCTGGTATCAGAAAATGGAAAATGGAAAATGGAAAATGGAAAATGGTGGGAATAACAATCTTTCGGTTGATAATCAAATTCCCGACCTGTGTCCAAGATACATGGCGGTCGTGCTTGATAATCTGAAGATTGCTCCGAGTCCGATTTGGCTACAAAGCTACTTGAAGCGTGTGGGTATTCGACCTATTAATAATGTAGTTGATATAACTAATTATATGATGGCACTTACGGCACAGCCATTACACGCCTTTGATTTTGATAAGGTAGCAAAAAATGGTAAAGCGGAGATAGTAATCAGAAAACCTCGTGATGGTGAGAAGATGATACTGCTTGATGGCAAAGAGATTACACCGCATAAAGATGCAGTATTAATTTGTAATCCAGATAGTCCAATTGCGCTTGGTGGTGTTATGGGTGGTGGTAATTCTGAAGTCGATGAAAATACGACACGCGTGGTGTTAGAATGTGCTACTTTTGACATGTACAATATCAGAAAAACTAGTATGATTCACGGAATTTTTACTGATGCAGTCACGAGGTTCACTAAAGGTCAACCGAAGGCCCGGCTTGCTCCAGTTATCACTGAGGCGATTAGTATGTTTGAAGAACTCGTTGGGGCTAAGCAAGCCGGTAGTGTTATCGATATTGCCGATGAGACAAATGACATAAGACATAAGACAGGTGGCTTTATTGAGATTGAGGCGAAGTTTATCAATGATAGACTGGGTTCAAAATTTACTAGTGAAGAAATTGTGACGCTTTTGAATAATGTAGAGATCAAGGCACACATTGCATCTGGTCCAATTGAGGTTCGCACACCATTTTGGCGTACTGATCTGGAAATTAAAGAAGACATTGTAGAAGAAATCGGTCGGCTTTACGGATTCAATCAGCTCCCGAAGGTACTGCCATTACGGAACATTAAACCGGTGGCACCTGAACCACTTCGGGCATTGAAGTCAGAAATTCGACATTCGCTTGCTCGGGCAGGTGCAAATGAAGTACTTTCTTACAGCTTCGTGCACGGTAATCTTCTTAAGAAAGCTGAGCAAGATCCAAAACGTGCTTTTGCGCTTAGAAACGCCCTAAGTCCAGATCTAGAATATTACCGACTCAGTATTCTACCAAGTTTGCTTGATAAAGTTTACACTAATGTAAGATCTGGAATTGATGAATTTGTACTTTTTGAGATTGGTAAGAGTCATGTGAGGTACCCAGACGACGAACTAGATAGATTACCAGATGAATATAACCAACTAGAAATGGTCTATACAAGCACAAAGTCAAAAAAGGGTGCTCCATACTACCAGATGTTGAAATATGTCGATACATTACTTTCTGATCTTGGAATAGAATATCGTATAGAAAAACCAGAAGATACTTCGTTCAAAACTCAATCTGAGATGCCATTTGATATGTCACGTTCAGCGCGAATATTTTACAAAAATTATGAAGACGGTGGTCTTATTGGAGTTGTTGGAGAACTTGAGCAATCTGTTATTAATGCATTTAAGTTACCTGAATATTCAGCGGCAGCTTTGTTCGCACTTGATGGGCCTAGTTTTTATCCTGAAAATAGAATTAATAATGTGTATATCCCGCTTTCAAAGTACGAGTCTAGCAAGCAGGATATAACGCTGAAAGTTGCAAGTGATATTACGTTCGCAGATTTACGAAGTTTGTTTGAGTCAGAGCTTACTGAAAGCGGCTATAATTGGGATTTAATGTCTCTAGGTATTTATCAAAAAGAAAGTGAGAGTACAAAAAATATTAGCTTCCGTATCACGCTTGGTAGCAATGAACGAACACTAGTGACAGATGAGGTAACAAAACTGATAGATTCACTGAGTTGGCAAGCTCACGAAGAACTTGGTGCGGAGAAAATTTAGTGAAATCTATTATCAAAATACTTAAGTTCGCGCCTCATTTATGGCCATATTACCTAGGGGTGTCTATTGGTACGGTCATAATGGCACTGCTAAATCAGGCACAGCCAATACTTACAAAGATGGCAATTGATAGACTACCCGGTGCCTCTATAGAACAGGGAGACTTATTGCCGGTGCTGATTATTGTGTTTGCGATATTCCTTAGTGACGTAGGTGCAACACTTGTCAGTAATATATCTGGATATTACGGAGATATAATGGGCGTTAAGCTTAAATATTTCCTTTCAACTAAATATTATGATCACCTTCTTACGTTGAGTCAGAAATTCTACGCTAATGAGCTGACTGGCAAGATCATTAATCGATTAAATCGTTCAATTACCGGTGTAGCAGATTTCATTAATATGTTTGCCAACAATTTTTTTCAATTTTTACTTACAACCGTGTTTACTCTTGTGATTGTTGCAAAATATAGTTGGGTCGTAGCAATTTTATTTGCATCTTTATATCCAATATTCTTATGGCTCACTAGTAGAACAAGTACAAAGTGGCAGGTTTATCAAAAAGAGATAAATGAAGCTAGCGATATAGCAAATGGGCGTTTTGCAGAAGTAATTTCAGAAATTAAAGTAGCTAAAAGCTATACTGCCGAAGGCGCAGAGAGCTCTTTTTTCAAAAAAATGCTTAAGAGGACAATTAAAATTACTAAACCTCAATCAAAGCTGTGGCACAAAGAAGATATCATTAGACGATTAATTTTAAATGCAATATTTGGACTTGTATATGTCTATATATTCTGGCAAGCGGTAAACGGTAAATTTACAGTTGGAGAGACAATTTTGCTTATTCAATATGGTGCTCTGATTAGGTTACCTATCTTTAGTATGAGCTTCCTTGTAGATCGTACCCAGCGAGCGATTGCAGATAGTAAAGATTACTTTGATTCTATGAACGAAGTATCTGACATTATTGATAAAAAGAATGCCCCGTCATTAAAGGTCGGAAACGGTGTGGTTAAATTTAGTGCCGTAGATTTTTCATACGAGGATGCTCAGAAGGTGCTTAAGAACATATCATTTGAAATTGGAGCGGGACAAAAGTTGGCTTTAGTTGGCGAAAGCGGTGAAGGAAAATCAACAATCACTAGTTTATTGTTAAGGTTGTATGATCCAAATAGCGGAAGTGTATATATTGATAATACAGATATTTCGACTATTACTCAGAAGAGTTTAAGAAATAATATCGCCGTTGTATTTCAGGAGGCCACGCTATTTAGTGGTACTATCAGAGAAAATATTGCCTACGGTCGCCCGGGAGCTTCATTGAAAGAGATTCAGAAAGCTGCCAAATCAGCTAATGCTACAGAATTTATTAAGAAATTACCGAATGGCTTAGATACTGTTGTTGGTGAGCGTGGAATGAAGCTTTCTGGTGGACAGAAGCAGCGTATAGCTATTGCAAGAGCTATTCTAAAAGATGCACCAATTCTTATTTTAGACGAGGCGACCTCGAGTTTAGACAGTAAGTCAGAGAATGAAGTGCAAATTGCCCTAGAAAAGCTTATGAAAGGTAGGACAGTTTTAATAATAGCTCATAGGCTTTCTACAATCTCAGAAGTTGATGTAATAGTTACTATTAAAAATGGCGAAGTAGACGAGATCGGTGCTCCAAAAAATCTTGCTAACACAGGTGGAATTTATAGCCAGCTATTAATGTTACAGAATAAAAACGACGACATTACCAAAAAGAAATTAAAAAAGTTTGAAATTTCTGAATAAATCATCTCTTTAGATTGTTAAAATGTGGAGGTAGCATCAATAAAGTCGATAAATTCTGGAGTTAAGTCGGTTCTTGTAGTGACGCTATATTGTCCCTTATTTGTTTCGATAGGTTTTATTATATCTTCTGGTAGATAGGCTGATTGGGCATAAGCTATACTTTTTTGAAGCTTTGTATACTTTTTTGGGTTCTGGACAGATGTAGTTATTCGTAATTGATCTCCCTCAAGTAGTTCTATGTGAGAGCGAGCAACCACCAGACGTGGTTTTATATACCTTACTTGAGTGCCGTTATCTTCTTGGTGAAAAATGTTAATATGATACTGATTTTCCCTTAAAATTAGCCTGACTCCACCTAGTAGTAGTTGAGTTTCCAGCAGGGGATGTGGCGCTATATCTAATTTGGCGACAGGTGAATCATATTTTTCTGAAACTAACGATGACAATTTACACTTCAATACATCAGACACAGGGGCTTTTTCGTGAATTAACATAATTTCACAATATTAACCATGTTTTCGACGCAATGCAAGCATGAGAATAATGTAGGAAAAATATAAATGTCAAGACTTGTTATGAGTAAACTTGAGGCGTATATTCTGTATCAGACTGATTTGAAATCAGACAGTGAAAAGTGGAGGGTAAGGATTTTATGAAAAAATTTAAAGAACACGCTAAACGTGTGGCGTTATTGATTGGGGCGCTGGGAATTGTATTTTCTTCTGTAGCATATGTTTTTGTTATTTTTGCACAGAATAAAGATAGCAGTACCACGCAAGCAGATATTCAAAAGCAGATTCAAGAGCAAATAAAACAACAACAGGAGGCTAGTGTGCCAAAAGAACCATTAACCGGATTTACAGCAGAGCCATTTGATAAGGCGGCTATTACCGAACTAAAAGTAGAAACCTTGAAGCAAGGAGATGGCGCTGTGGCGTCGGCTACATCAACGGTGAAGGCAAACTACTTTGGATGGACTTATGATGGAAAGATTTTTGATAGTAGTCAAAAAGGTGGTGTCGCCACTCCGATCGAATTCCCATTAAGCGGCGTAATTCAGGGCTGGACACAAGGTCTTACCGGTGTCAAGCAAGGTTCTGTAGTTAAGTTGATGATACCAGCTGAGCAAGCATATGGCGCGGAAGATAAGGGTGATGGCCGACCATTTGGACCACTAGCATTTATAGTTGAACTAGTGGAAGTTAGATAATAGTTAGTAAAATAGACAACATATATAGCGTAGCGTATTGACCATGCTACACCATAAGCAGTATACTAAGCACTAGATATAAAACATCTAAACATAAGAAATAAAATAGAATGAGGAGTGATATCATGGCTAAAAAAGTTACAATTTATACATCTAACACATGCGGACAGTGCAAGATGGTCAAAAAGATCTTATCTATGAAGGGTCATAATTATGATGAAGTTAACATTGATGAGTCACCAGATAGACACCAGGAGGTCGTTACGCTAAGTGGCCAGCAACGCGTTCCTGTTACGGTAGTTGAAGACGATACAACAGGTACTCAAAGTGTGATTACTGGATATAATCCAGGTCAGCTAATGCCGGCACTGATTTAGTATTAGGGGTTTTAGATATAAAATATGAGTGAAAAGATTAACACAGATGTAATTATGATAGGCGCGGGTCCATCAGCTTTGTCGGCAGCAGTTTATACTACCCGTGAGGATATTAAGACCATTTTATTAGAGAAAGGTGTTATTGGTGGTTTGGCAGCAATAACTGATCAAGTAGACAATTATCCAGGCTTTCCAGAAGGTGTTACGGGCTTGGATTTAGCGGAAAAGCTAGAAAAACAAGCTGAAAGATTCGGGGCTGATATCCGCTACGGTGAAGTTTCGGCAATTAATGCAGTGGATGGCGGCATTGAAGTGAAGACTGCTGATGAACTTTATTATGCCAAGGCCGCTCTCATAGCCACCGGCTCTGACTATAAAAAAATTGGCGTTCCTGGCGAAGAAGAATTTTACGGCCGCGGTGTCCACTACTGTGCAACCTGTGACGGCGCATTTTATCGTGACAAAAAACTCGTAGTGGTTGGCGGTGGTAATTCCGCCATTCAAGAAGCGCTCTTTTTAACTCGCTTTGCTTCACATATTGATTTGCTAGTTCGTTCAACAGTAAAGGCAAGTGAAGTTTTACAAAAAGACTTACAAAAAGCAGTGGACGAAGGTAAAGTATCTGTTCACATCGGCACCACCACAGATGAGATTGTTGGCAAGGAAAATAAAGTGACAAGTGTTATTGGTACAAAAGATGGTGAAAAAGTCACATTTGCAACCGATGGCGTATTTGTCTTTGTTGGACTCCTGCCGAACACAGGATTTCTTGAAAATACAGCAGTAGAGCTTGATGAAACTGGCTTTATTAAGACGGATAAAAATCTCATGACAGCCATCCCCGGTGTTTTTGCAAGTGGCGATGTCAGAAGTGGTGCCACCATGCAAATTGCCTCAGCAGTTGGTGAAGGCGCCACCGCTGCCCTTAAAATCCGCGAATATATTGAAGAACAAGCTCGTTCATAACACAAATTAATGGGTGGCGGAGGATATCCTATGCTCAGCAAACTCATCGTATTAACTGTTTTCACCACTTTTATGGTCACTGTTATTCATATGGTCACTACAGCTGCCGCGCAGGTTCGCGCCATGGCTTACGATACAATCACCGAACCACTTGCCAAGGCACAACGTATCTACGATGAAACTATTCAATAAAACTTATTATACAAGGACACTCCTTGCTGCAAGGAGTGTCCTTGAAAACAACCAGTCGGAAAAGATGCCAGAATCTGATAGAATTGAGTCAGATTACTGAAAGGAGTATGATGGCAGATTTTAATGAAATTTATGATGCAGGTGATGTTGACGGTGGTATCATCAACGTAGTAAACGAGATTGGATTGGGTTCTAAGCTAAAGATTGAGTGGGATAGGAAGAAGAAAACTTTCATTCTTGATAGAGTTGAGCCGGGTATATTTGCTAAGCCTTGTAACTACGGCTTTATTCCACAAACATTGGACGATGACGGTGATGAGTTAGACGTACTTTGTATTTGCGATGAAGCCATACCAACCGGCATTGTGTTCGAAGCACGAATTATAGGAATTATGAACTTCGAAGATGATGGCGAGATGGATCACAAAGTTGTTGTTGTTCCGGCAGATGATAGACACACCGGCGATGCCATCAAAACTATGGAAGATATTCCGCAGCAATGGTTTAAGCAAGTAGAACATCACTTTAATCACTATAAAGATCTCAAAAAACCAGGTTCCACAAAAGTCCTAGGCTGGGGTAATATAGAGGAAGCTACAGCAACAATCAAAGAATGCCAAACCCGCTGGAGTGAACAATAATTAAAGAAATCCGAGAGTATGAACGTATTGTCGATCCATGGAAGATTCCAGATTTTTCACAATAATCATTTAAGATATTTAAAAAACGCTATTGAGCATTGCTCGAACGCCCGGAAAATAATTATTGGTATAACCCAGCCGGATAATGCGGCCCTCGTAGGGAACGCCGGGTAGCCGGAGCACAGGGCGAAACTGGCAAATAATCCGCTAACTTATGATCAAAGAAAAGAGATGATATCAAGAGTCATTGTCGAAGAAATTGAAGCTCCCCACTTAGAATTTGAAATAATTCCATTTCCCATAGAAGATACCAATGCTGATTTACCAAAATTAATTCCAACAAGTACGGTGATTACACTCGGATATTGTGATGATTGGACAACTCAAAAAATTTCCATATTGGTCTCTTGTGGATATAGTAATATATGTGTAGTTCAAAATGATATCAATAGTGACCGTATTTCCGGTAGCATGATAAGGGATAAAATAAGATCAGATGACTCAGGGTGGCTGAAGATGGTCCCATCATCTGTCAGTTCATACTTGCAAGAGACTGGGTTGCTCGACGCTATAAAGAATGTTTAAACAAGGAGCAGTGATGTCCAAAGAAGTAATTACGTATCAAGGTAGAATTGTGGAGGTGGTGGAGTTCCCGTCTCCGGATGGTAATAAGACGTTCGAGAAGGCGCGGCGAGCGCCTGGCACGCGATTGATTATTCCGATTGGCGAAGATTCAATTTTACTCACAAAAGAATATCGGCAAGAAATTGACGGCTATGACTTTCGCCTGCCAGGTGGCAAAGTATTCGATAGTCTTCAGGAATATAACGCATTCATAGAATCTGGCGCAGATATCATTGTTCCCGCTACCAAAAAGGCAAAAGAAGAGGGTAAAGAAGAAGTCGGGATTGAAATTGATGAATTAAAGTGTGTTTACACCTCGGTTCTTGGAGCGACCATGCAATGGGACTTGCTGTATTTTGTGATTAAAGAATATAAACGAGGCAAACAGACGCTGGAACAAGGTGAAGATATTGAGGTGGTAGAAATAACGCGCGATGAGGCGGTAGAAATGTGTTTGGATGGAAGAATCAGCGAAGAACGCTCAGCTTTAGTTCTACTCCGGTATCTTACAGGCAAAATCTAAAGACTCTATCTTGTAATTATATCACATTTATGTTTAATTTGTCAAATGCTTGTCATCTGAAGCGTAAGCGTTATATACTGTTAATAATCTAGGAGTTTTAAAGTAAGGAGGGTGGGATGAGTAAGGTTAGAGTAGCGATTAACGGGTTTGGACGGATTGGACGTAATGCATTTAAAATTTTGCATGGTAGAGATGATGTTGAGGTTGTCGCAGTTAATGATTTAACAGACAACAAAACATTGGCGCATTTATTAAAGTACGATTCTAACTACCCGGGGCATGATTGGTATCAAACAATTTCAGCTGATGATGAAGGTCTGACGGTGGATGGTAAGAAGGTTCATGTTTTTGCCGAAAAAGAGCCGGCAAAATTGCCATGGGGTGCGCATAATATTGATGTAGTAATAGAGTCCACGGGTTTTTTTGTTGATCCAGTGCTTGCCAAAGCTCATGTTGAGGGCGGTGGTGCAAAAAAGGTAGTAATTTCTGCCCCAGCAAAAGGCGAAGGTGCGGACACTATCGTTTTGGGCGTGAATGATGACAATATTTCAGCGGTTGGTGATGTAATTAGCAACGCAAGCTGTACTACTAACTGTATAACCCCTGTTATGGCGGTGTTAGAGTCTGCTTTTGGGATTGAAAAAGCTATGATGACAACCGTACATAGCTATACTGCTAGTCAGAAGTTACAAGATGCTCCCGCAAAGGACTTGCGTGAAGCTCGTGCTGCTGCGGAAAATATAGTACCAACTACGACAGGTGCATCAATAGCTGCAGCCAAGGCGCTGCCAGCATTAGAGGGTATATTCGGTGGCTTGAGTGTTCGCGTTCCAACGCCAGTTGTATCACTTTCAGATTTTGTAGTAGTTACCAAGAGGGATGTTACAAAAGAAGAAGTTAACACAGTATTTACAAAAGCCGCCAGCGAGCCTTACTATCAAGGTATCTTGGGAGTCACAGAAGAAGAATTGGTTTCATCTGATTTTATCGGCAATAGCCATTCTTCGGTTGTTGATTTGAATTTAACAAACGTTGTTGGTGGGAACCTTCTTAAGGTAGTTGCATGGTACGATAACGAATGGGGCTATAGTAATCGCTTGGTTGAGTTGACAATCGATATCGGGAAATCATTAAAGAAATGAAGATTATATTAGGCTCAGATCACCAGGGTTTTGATTTAAAGCAGGCGCTTTTTGCATGGCTTTCTAAAGAAGGCTACGACGTAGAGGACGTAGGAGATAAACGACCCGACCCAGCGGATGATTATCCTCAATTTGCGCAACTGGCTTGTCTACGTTTGTTAGGCGATGATAATGAGGATGTAAGGGTGATACTGATCTGTGGCGGTGGTCAGGGTATGGCCATGGCGGCGAATCGATTTAAAGGAATCCGTGCATCTGTAGTGTGGGATGAATATGAGGCTATGATGACTAGACTAGATAATGACAGTAATGTTCTTAGTTTGCCTGCAAGGGTACTTGATGGCGACATGAATAACGTAAAAAACATAATAACTACTTGGCTTGAAACAAAGTTTAGTGGAGCTGCACGACATCAACGAAGAATTCAAGAACTTGATAGTTTTTAATTCAAAGCTTCATGTAGATATGAATTAATCTTTTGTCTAGCTTTTGGTGTTTTAGTATACTTCAACCAGTCTTTATTGGGTTTGCAATTTGATTTAGTCTTAACCTCTACGATATCACCACTCTGGAGCGTGTAGTCAAATTTTACTATCTTGTTATTAACCAGAAAACTATGTGCATGATCACCTATATCTGAGTGTACCCGATAGGCAAAATCTAATGGGAAGGAGCCTTCTGGAAGATCAAAGATATCGCCTTTCGGAGTGTATATAAAAACTCTATCACCAAATAAATCTATTTTTATTTCGCTAGAATCGTAGCCATCAATCACCAGTTTGGCAGCATCTTTAAGGTCGTTTACCCAGGCTAGGTGCTGTGCGGTTGGCTGTGATTTACCTCTTCTAAAATAATTTTTAGATTGCTTCTGCTCATTATAATGAAAGCTTGCCGCCAGCCCATGTTCGGCAAATTCATGCATTTCTTTTGTTCTGATTTGTATTTCAACGATTTGCTTCGATGTAGTAATAACAGTTGTATGTAAACTGCGATAGCCATTGGTTTTGGGCGTAGCGATGTAGTCTTTAATTTTATTTAATTTAGGCTGATACATTTTATGTATAATCCCCATGACGTTGTAGCAATCAGATTCGGACCCTACGACAATCCTGAGTGCCATAAAATCAAAGATTTCATCAATACTATCGTTATACTTCGCCATTTTTTTATGTAAACTATAAATGCTTTTTATTCTTCCGTCCAATTGATGCTTGATTTTGCCTTTTCCGAGTTCTTCTTTCACCTCTTTTTTAATGTCTTCAAATCTGGCATATGCTTTTGATATACGTTTCTTAGTTAACTTTTTTAAGAACTGAAACCTTTTGGGGTTTAAATATGAAAATGAGATTTCTTCAATTTCAACACGAACCGTCCCCATGCCAAGACGATCTGCTAAGCGTGCGAAAATTTCTAGTGATTCAGAAGCGATTTTGTGCTGTTTTTCTGGACTCAAATATTCTAAGGTTCGAAGATTATGCAATCTATCGGCTAACTTGATAATAATAACTCTTGGATCTCGTCCAACCGCAACCAGTAATTTACTTAAGTTGTCTTTGGTTTCAGGAAGGTAGCTTTCTATATCTCTCATACCGCTCCTGGTGGCAGACACCTTTGTGACACCGTCAACAAGTACAGCAATATTTTTCCCAAATATTGATTCAATTTCCTGCAAAGTTGCATCGGTATCTTCCACTGTGTCGTGTAGTATGGCGGCGATCACAGATTCCGCATCCATCTTCCATGAAACAAGAATGGCAGCAACAGCCAATGGATGGGTAACGTATTCTTCTCCAGATGATCGCTTTTGACCAGTATGCATCTTAGTCGAGTAATCTACGGCACGATTAATAGTACTCCACTGTAGTGGGCTAATATTTTGCCTAACCAGCTTCATTAACTGTGTTTTGTGCATAGCATTATTATAACTACATTTGTAGTGCTACAATAATTTTATGAATATTATTTGCCCAACAGTTACCGCGAGCAATCTTCATATTTATCGAGAGCAGATGGAAAGGGTGGAGTCATTTGCGAAGCGAATACACATAGATCTCATGGACGGTGAATTTACCAATAATAAGAGCATTGAAATAGACCAAGTGTGGCTACCGGAAGATATGCCCTGTGATATTCACTTAATGTTCCAGAATCCCGAGCGTGTAATTAGCGACCTAATAAAGATACATCCACAGCTGGTGATTATACAAGCGGAAAGTACCTGTAATTTTATTCAGTTTGCTAACGAGCTTCATGATGTAGGGATTAAAGCTGGAATATCTGTTAAAGCAAATTCTGATATAGCTTCTGTGGCTGACTACCTAAAAAGCTACGAGCATCTTCTTATTTTTAGCGGTAACCTGGGGTATCAAGGAGGTAGTACTGCCGATTTAAGTCTTTTGGGTAAAGTGGAAGAAGCTAGGATAATTAATCCTGATCTAGAAATTGGTTGGGATGGCGGTGTTGATAATACTAATGTTGCTCAGATTGCAAGTGGTGGCGTTGATGTTATTAATGTCGGAGGTTTTATTCAGGCTAATCTTGAGCCTAGCAAGGCGTTTCATGAATTAGAAAAACTTCTGACTAACATATAATTGCTTATGCTATAATATTTACAAATATAGGGTAATTTATGGCTGTTCAAAAAGAAGCACATTCAATTAAACAATTAGATTTAATAGCGAATGATATTCGAAAAGATATCATTAAGATGCTAGAGCATGCTGGTAGCGGGCATTCTGCTGGTCCACTTGATTTGGCGGATATATTTACAGCTTTGTACTTTGATATTTTGAAGCACAATCCTAAGAAACCTCTTTGGAGTGAAAGGGATATCTTACTGCTTTCCAACGGCCACTGTGCGCCAGTATTGTATGCTGCCATGGCACACTCTGGATATTTTGATAGAAAAGAACTGAATACATTACGCAAATACGGCAGTCGACTACAAGGTCATCCTGAAAGATTAAAATTACCAGGTCTCGAGAATACTAGTGGTCCATTGGGTTCTGGATTAAGTCAAGCATGTGGAATGAGCTTGGCTATGAGAATGAATATGGAGCAACAAAAGCGCTGGATATATTGTGTTATGGGTGACGGAGAACTCAATGAGGGTAATATCTGGGAGGCCGTGATGTTGGCTTCCAAATACAAGCTTTACAATATTATCGGCATAATAGACAGAAACAATATACAAATTGATGGAAGCACTGAAGATGTGATGCCATTAGAGGATTTAAAAGCAAAATGGGAAAGTTTTGGATGGCATGTGCAAGAGATAGATGGTCATAATATAGAAAGCGTTATAGATGCATGCTCTATGGCAAGGGCAATAACTGAAAAGCCAAGTGTAATTATTGCACATACTATCCCCGGTAAAGGAGTGCCGTTTATGGAATATGATTTCCACTGGCACGGAATACCTCCAAATTCAGACCAGGCAAAAGAGGCCCTGAGGAAATTGCGAACATTGGATGGAAAGATTAGGAGTGGCGATGAGTAGATTTTCAATTAGATTAAAAAAAGATCATATCGAACAATCAAACGTAAATAACCTAAGTAATCCAACGCTTTCACAAGAGATCGGAACATCAGATATAGAAATGGAGCCAAATCGTAAAGGATTTGGGCGTGCTTTAGTTGCAGTTGGAGAAACAAATGAAAACGTCGTTGCTCTGTGTGCAGATTTAACTGGGTCTGTAATGATGGATGGATTTGCAAAGGCGTATCCAGATCGTTTTGTAGAAATTGGTGTTGCCGAACAGAACTTAATAACAGTTTCTAGTGGGATGGCTGCAATGGGTAAAATCCCGTATTGTGCTAGTTATGCTGCATTTGCTCCTGGGCGTTGCTGGGAGCAGTTTAAGACAACTTGCGCCTTGAATAATCAGCCAGTTAAACTTATTGGCGGTCACGCAGGTTTGTACACTGGTCCTGATGGCGCAACGCATCAAATGCTTGAAGATATCGCGATAATGCGTGCTATGCCCAATGTAGTGGTATTGGCCCCATGTGATTCAAAAGAGGCTGAAAAAGCTACTATTGCCATGAGCGAGGATGACCGACCTACATACATGCGTATGACCCGAGAGCCTATACCAGTTATCACTACGGACTCTACTCCGTTTGAAATCGGCAAAGCACAGATATTTAATGAAGGCACCGATGTAAGTATTGTGGCTACAGGTACTATGACATACCATGCCCTAATTGCTGCACAAAAATTAGCAAAAGATGGTATATCTGCCGAGGTGATACACTGCGCTACGGTTAAACCGCTCGACAATCAGGCTATCTTAAAAAGTGTTAAAAAAACAAATGCGATTGTTACGGTTGAAGAGGCTCAGATAATCGGCGGATTAGGTGGAGCTGTAGCAGAGTTGTTAAGTGAAAACTATCCAGTTCCTCTAAGACGAGTTGGTGTTAAAGATAAATATGGTGAGAGCGGTGCTCCAGAAGAGCTTTTGCGAGCATATGGCTTAACTGATACACATATAATGTTGGCGGTGCATGAAGTTATTAATAAGTAAGGATTATAGTGGGATTAACAATAAAAGAAATTAGAGAAAATTGTGTTAAAGCTAGGCATTTAATGCAAAGGTCGCGACAGCAAAAATTTGCAGTTGGTGCTTTTAATATAGATAATCAAGAAACTTTGATAGCTGTGTGTCGAGCAGCTCAAGCTAAGAAGTCTCCAGTACTCATTGAAGTTAGCCAGGGGGAGGTTGAAGCAATTGGTTTAGATAATATTCGAGATCTTGTAGATAACTATAAAGAAGAATATGGTATTGAAGCGTATGTAAATTTAGATCATAGCCCTAGTATAGAAAATGCCAAGCGTGGTATTGATGCAGGATTTGAGTTTATCCATATAGATATATCTCAGGCACGGCACGATGCAACCGAAGAAGATATTATTAAAGAGACGTCCGAGGTTGTTGAATACGCAAAATTTACTGGTGCAATTGTAGAAAGTGAACCCCATTACTTTGGCGGCTCTTCAAACGTACACGATGAGGCTATAGATTATGAATCAGTTAAAAAGACTTTTTCAACACCACTTGGCGCCAAAGAGTTTGTGGCTTCTACTGGCATTGATACATTTGCTGCGGCAATCGGTAATCTACATGGGAAATATCCAGTTCCTAAAGTTTTGGATCTAGAGTTACTCAAGCTAATTAGAGAAAAGACAGACTGCAATATAAGCCTGCATGGCGGCTCTGGTACACCGCTGCATTATTTTGAAGAAGCCGCTAAGATTGGTGTTAGTAAAATAAATATTAATTCAGATATGCGTGTAGCATTTAGAAATACTCTAGAGAAAGTATTGAAAGAAAATCCAGATGAGTATGCTGTAGTTAAACTTATGCCGGAGGTTTATAAGGCTGTGCAGGTAGTTGTAGAAGAGAAAATTGAAGCTTTTGGTTCTAGCAATAGAGCTGTAGTTTAAGCTCTTTTTGTCTGGTATACTTGCTATATGATGAAACCAGTTATGCTTTGTATTGGCTCGGCCTCGCAGGACGTATTTTTATCTGGAGCTGTATTAACCCCAGAATGTAGTCATGGAGTATGTTATGAGAATCTTAAATTAGGAGAGAAGTTATCAGTTGATTCATTGACATTTGCAACCGGTGGAAATGCTATGAACGCTTCGGTTACCTTTGCTCGTCAAGGTCTCGAAACTCACTTTATTAGTCTTATTGGAGATGATCCTGCTGGTCAAGCGGTACTGAATGATCTAGACAATGAAAATATTAATACTAAATATGTGATCAGTGATCCTGGTTTTACTACAAGCTATTCAGTTATTCTTTTAGCACCTAATGGCGAGCGAACCATTCTTAATTATCACGGTGAGCCGCTTAGTAGTAGAGAAGAGAATTTTCATGGTGAAGAAATTTCAGGAAATTGGTTATATATTTCATCCGTAGGATCTATGAGTTTACTCAGTAAGATAATGAAAGAGGCATTTTCAAAAAAAATGAAGATTGCTTTTAATCCTGCTAGCTTTGAGCTGAAGTATATTGAAGAATGTAAAAATTTATTTCAATACATTGAGCTATTGGCATTAAATAAAGAAGAGGCGCAGATGTTTGTGGCTGGAAAAACTGCCAAGGATCTAGTTGTTGAGTTATCTAAGTCAGTCAAGTATGTTCTTGTGAGCGATGGTCCACAGGGCTCAGTTGCAACTGATGGTATTCAGGTAGTTGAGGCTGGAATGTATAAAGACGTGCCAGTACTAGATAGAACAGGGGCGGGAGATAGTTTTACGAGTGGATTTGTTTCGCAGATTGCCTTGGGTAACTCTCTAGAGAGTGCAATAACATTTGCAAGCGCTAATTCAACTAGCGTTGTAACTAAAATTGGCGCAAAGTCGGGTATATTAAAGTACGGCACCAAGATTGATAAAATGCCACTAACTATCAGTAGTATATGATATAATTTTAAGCATAAGTTGAAAGAAATATCATGACAAAAATTTTACGCGATTTGCTGAACGCAGAAGAGCCGTTGTTTACTAAAAGCCTGAAAGAACTCGAGCATTTGACATTGAAGAGATCAATAGATGTAAAGTTGAGTGCTGAAATACTAGAAAAAACAGCTTCGGTGATACGCAGTTTAGGCCTTGACCCAAGAGATACTTCTGATAAAGAGCTTTTTCATGCACTGGATGATAGAGTTAGGTTTCACAACGAAAACTTGGCTTTAAGTATAGGCAGTAGCGATGACGCTCAGGTTGCTGAGATTGTACCAAAATTAGTTAATCTGGCTAATTCTATAAAAGTTCCAAGAACATGTTGGGTGTTAAAGAAATCTATTGCGAAGGACTTGCTTCGTCAGATGCCTCCTAAAAAAATGATGAAGCATTTGGGCTATCGTTCTTTAGAAAGTATGTTTAAGAATGAAGATTTTTCAGAAATATACACAGCACTGAGATTTTCAGAAGGTGCCGAATGGCTTAATGAATACAACAAATTATTTTCAAAAAGTATAACACCGAGTGATTTTGAAAATCGCCAAATTGAACTAATAATTATGAATTACGATAAATGGGCTGATATTACATCCGAGTTTGTAGATAAGAAAAGGCATAACATAACTCACACCAAAGAGCTTGGTGTGATTGTTGTGGTGCCAATGAAGCAGACTCATATGCGTGGACTCGCCTTAAAAACTTTGCCACTTATCTTTCACTACATAAACGAAATAAGATTGTACTCTGCTTTCTTTAAGCTCAAAAGCACTTCTGCTCATTTTGGCAAGGTAATAACAGAAACTTTAATTGCTGATACTGGCACCGGTGCCGTGATTGCTAATCATCACATACACTGGAGAGTCATTCAGAGATATTTTGGTAAACTTGGGCAGCAGCCACCAGAGATATTTCAACCTCACGTACAGCCAGAAGATCTTCATTGGCGAAAGGCATCTGAGGTTCTTCAGGAGATTAGCCCGGAACTAAAGTTTTGGGAGGGTCTAGACTACATAGGTAGAGTTGGCGTTGATGGCTCACCGGTTGCACTCAATTTATTCGATGTGTCATTTGCATATAGTAACCATGAAAGCTTCGATTCTCGCTATTACTATCATATGCGTGAATCGCTTTGGAACGAAATATTTATAAGATATATGGGGGATTCGGTGATTAAAAAACAGATACTAGAGCAGTTAGATAACGATATGATTAAACCAGAAAGTTTGGTGTAGATATGAATAAAAACAACAATGATTTAAGTAACGGCCTTGAGTTAGGTATTAATGAGAAGTTGACAATTTGCGTTAGCGGGGCTGCTCGTGGCGCAACTGTTGATTTAGATTACAAGTTAGCCTTCGAATTAGGTAGGCAGGTAGCATTGAGCGGACACAACTTAATTACTGGTGCAACGATTGGGCTTCCAGATTGGGCGGCACAGGGTGCAAAAAGCGTCGGCGGTATGAGTATTGGGATCAGCCCGGCGGCTAGCTACAAAGAGCACACCAAAAAATACCATCTACCCGTAACTTCGTACGACTTCATTCTGTACACAGGTCTACATTATGTCGGTAGAGACGCATTGCTAGTACAGAGTTCTGATGCAATACTGAGTATCGGTGGAAGAATGGGTACGGTTCACGAATTTGCGACCGCAATTGAAGCTCATATTCCGGTGGGTGTACTAAAAGATGCTGGAGGCGTTGGAGACGAGTTTGAGCACTTAATGTTGGCTGCTGGTATGTGTCATGATGGTTTGTGTGACGGTAAGCATGACGTATATTTTGAAGATGATCCAGAGAAGCTAGTAAAAAGAATAATAAAGATGATTGAAGAAAAGAATCATAAACGGTAATATACCTGTATGAACCCAAATCAACCAAACAATTTAAATAATATGAGTAACCAAGGTTTTTCACCGTATCCAGAGGATATTCCCAAGAAGAGTAAAACTCCTGTGATTGTACTGAGTGTAGTTATAATAATTGCGATTTTCGGAATTATCGGAGCGTTTATGTTCGGTGCTTCAACGCAAAAAAATACACAAACTGCAGAAATTACGTCGTTAAGATCGGAAAATCAAAAATTAGCAAAGCAGTTAGAAGCGGAAGCGGTTGGAACAGATAAGACTTCGGCCTTTAGCTACCTTGATATTAAAGAGTGGGATATTCGCATGCCACTTAATGATAAATATACTGATGTTGTTTATAGAATGAAGAATGATAATGGCATTACATATGTAGAACTCAGCTCAACAACACTCAAGAAGATTGCAACATGCGTAAACTACAACGGCGAACTTGGAATTATTAAAAAATCTAAGGCTGGTATAATCCCAGAGCCTTCAACTCATGTAGTTGGATTTGATTCAAACATATATATGCTTACACCACATACCCAGACCTGTACTAGTAACGTAAAAGATGTCGAAGCACCATTCAAGGCGTCGATTTTAGAGCAGTTTGCTCTATTGGAAAAAGCACCGTCTAAGAGAATTAAAGCGGATACAAATTAGGAAGAGTTAATATTATGGATATGGAGAACAGTGGCAAAACCTCAAAATCTAAAAATAAAAAAAGGCCTTTGATAATAGTCGCGACGGGTGTGTTATTGATCGTATTGGCATTGGCTGGAAATAAGTGGATGGGTCAAATTCGAGAATATAAAGACAACGCGTACATGTATCAGCAAGAAATTGATGAACTTAAGGCACGTATTAAGGGGCTTGAGACTAGCAACAATACTAATGTGAGTACTGACCGTAAGCTCGAGATGCCTAATTGGAATGTCGAGATTCCATTAAGAGAGGGTTCTTCGCAATTTAGCACGACATACGATAATGGATATTATTATATTCATAGCAATGTTAATGGCTGTCATTACGATAGTATGGACGTAATGGATGCTACTAATGTTGTTGTTGCAGCTATATCTAGAAATAAGACTGAAGAGATAATAACACCAGATGGATTTATGGGCGATCATTCCTGGGTCGGTAAATCATGGGGGTCATTTTACGAAAGTATCAAAAACGGAAGATGGAACGCTAACAAAGTAATAGATGAATATGTCTATAATATTTCTGGTCCACAAATGTCATGCGGTAATACCGAAACAGCCGCCGGAAAGTCTGCATCTCAGATGCATCAGAAGCTTACGGAAGAAGCTGTCTCATTGTTTAATGGACTACGGATACGTAATAAATAAGATTACAGTATCTCAATTTAATATCTGTTAAACTTGTAATGTGGACAATAAATTTCAGCTTGCTACAAAATATGAGCCAACAGGAGATCAGCCTGAGGCGATAAGGTTATTGACCGACGGTCTGCAGTACGGAGTTAAAGAGCAGACGCTACTTGGTGTCACAGGGTCTGGCAAGACATTTACGATGGCAAATGTTATTCAAAATGTACAAAAGCCAACATTAGTTCTTTCGCACAACAAGACCTTAGCAGCCCAGCTATATTCAGAATTCAGATCATTCTTCCCAAATAACGAAGTCCATTATTTTGTAAGTTATTTCGATTATTATCAGCCCGAAGCATACGTGCCTTCAAGTGACACGTATATAGAAAAAGATTCTAAAATTAATGAAGAGATAGACCGTCTTAGGCACGCTGCTACATCTGCTTTACTTTCTAGGCGAGACTGCATAATTGTTGCATCGGTAAGCTGTATATATGGCATTGGGTCACGGGATGATTATGGGGAGATGTCGCTTCATGTAAAAGTGGGTGAAAATCGTAAGCAAGATAAGTTGATACGTCATTTAACTGATATTCAATATCATCGCAATGATATAGATTTTTCTCGTTCTAATTTTCGGGTGCGTGGTGATGTCGTTGACGTGTTTCCGGCAGGAGGCGAAACTGCATATAGAATAGAGTTCTTTGGTGATGAGGTAGACAGGATTACTGAGATCAGCCCATTAACTGGTGAGATTGTATCTAAGCCGGATGAAATTACGATTTTCCCAGGATCGCATTATGTAACGCCTCGTGACAAACTTAAGCTTGCTATAGGTAATATACGTAACGAATTTGATCAGCGTATAACGTATTTTGAGGGTAATAATAAACTACTTGAAGCGCAAAGATTATCTCAACGCACTAAGTTTGATTTGGAAATGCTTGAAGAGACAGGTTTTGTTAAAGGTATAGAAAATTATTCAAGATATCTTACTAATCGTGAACCGGGTGAGCAGCCCGCTACACTGCTTGATTATTTCCCAGATGACTTCTTGATGCTGATTGATGAAAGCCATATGTCACTACCTCAAGTGCGAGGTATGTATAACGGTGATAGGGCACGCAAAGAGGTTTTGGTCGACCACGGGTTTCGTTTACCAAGTGCCTTAGACAATAGACCATTAAAGTTTGAAGAATTTCAGAATCATGTTAATCAAGTCATTTATGTTTCTGCGACACCCGGAGAATATGAACTTGAGCGTAGCACCACACCTATACAGCAGGTGATCAGGCCAACAGGATTGCTCGATCCACCCATTGAAGTACGAAAAACGGAAGGGCAGATCGATGATCTTATTAAAGAAGTTCGGAACACGACCCTTAAGGGGCAACGCGTATTAATAACTACACTAACAAAGCGTATGGCAGAGGACTTAACTGAATATTTACAAGACCTTGATATTAAAACTGCTTATTTACATAGCGATGTCGATACGTTGGACCGAACTGATATACTCAGAGATTTACGCTTAGGTATTTATGATGTTCTCGTTGGGATAAACCTACTTCGAGAAGGTCTTGATTTACCTGAAGTTAGCTTGGTTGCAATTATGGATGCTGATAAGGAAGGTTTTTTGCGTAGCGCTCAAGCATTGATTCAAACCGTTGGACGGGCGGCCCGTCACGAAGAAGGGCGCGTGATTATGTATGCAGATAATATGACTAAATCAATGAGCCGTACCATTGAAGAGACGAATCGACGACGCGCTATTCAAGAATCATACAATAAAAAACACGGCATCACCCCGACAGGCGTTGATAAAGTGATAGACGAAGGCCTCCGTGCTATTATTGGAGCTCCAGAAAAAGATAAAAAACCAAAGCTAGATCTTAAGAAGATTCCAAAAGACGAGTACGGACACTTAATAAAAGAGTTGGAATCTCAGATGGATCTAGCCAGTGCTAATCTCCGCTTCGAGGAGGCCGCAGAACTCCGAGACCAAATTATTCAAATAAAAGAAAGGTTATAATAATGAAAATGTATCAAAGTATTAATGACATACTTCAGCACTCCTCTACTGCACTTATAGTGATTGATAAACAAGATGCTTATTGTAGCAGAGAATTTAGAACTAGTGCTCTGACAAGTCAGAAGACATTCCCAGATAATTTAAACGAGACTATTGCAAAACTAGATAACTTTATAGTCTGGAGTCGACAAAAAAATATACCAATCATCTGGACTAGAATGACAGAAGACCCAGAAAAGTCACCTTATGTTGTTGCTCAGCGCATGCTTATAAATAAAGACAAAGCTATTTCTTCTATCGATTCAGATGGTTATGATTATCATGGTTTAGCGCCTAATACAAATGAATTTCAAATTGATAAATACTTCCCAGACGCCTTTAGTGAAGCAGGGCTAGCAAAATATTTACATAAAAATGGGATTGAGACCGTTTGGCTAACGGGTGGGTTTGCTTCTAGGTGTGTATTTGCAAGTAGTGTTGGAGCTCAAAATAATGGCTTCAATGCCGTAGTGATTGAAGATTTACTGATTACACCAAACGAATTTGCACATGAGGTGTCGGTTACTAATGGAATTGTGCATGACGTATTAGGCTATGTCACTAGTAGCGTTAATATCAAGACACTTAAAAATTAATTAGTGTGTATAGATGTATAGTAGTCAGGGTCATTCAATATTTCTTCACGGATCCTAGCAACATATTCGTCGAGTAATTGATTGTCACTTTTTGTGGAGTCAAAATTAGGATCAGCTTGCAACAAACTGCCCCCAGTATTTATAAAATCTGCATCGTATCGTGAAACCTCTGCGTTTATAACTCCCTGAACACTTTGCATATTGGGCAAATCTGTTTTGACTTTACGGTGCTCATCCAGGTAAATATCAACTGCACTTTGGCCAGTTCTTTCATAAGCGATGCGACCAATTGTACGCATTGTATGGCTACCACCTACATTTTCAGAGTCTAATGTCCAGCTCTCGTATATTTGCCTAGCTCTCTGTGAGTCTACACCTAGCCTATGTTTAAAGGTATGTTCAGCTCCAACTGCACGTAGAAAAATAATAGCTTCATTAAAGTATCGCTCAATTAGCGGTTGCCAGTCAGAAGGGTCAGACGATGGTTGATATTCGCCGTTATGCTCTATAACCGGGTACCAGTCACCTTTTTTACTTAACTTAAAGTGCTGTAATGCCATCTGTATATTATAACAAAAAATAAAAGCAAAGTCAAATATTTCTATAGTATTTTCTATATAACTGATGTACAATCTAAGGCATTAGTATAATAAGTAAATGCATATGAAGTATTGTTTTGAATTTTATCTATTAAAAGATGCTGTTACCAAAGAAGATTGGCAAAGGCTGTATAATGTTTTTTCACAGTACGTCGGATTATTAAATGCCTTTGAGGTAGTGGTTAGAATTGACGAGAATACTATCAGGTATTTTGTATGTAGCGATAAAGATCTGGGCTCACTTTCAAATAATATCGAGGTTGGTGTCTTAAGGCCTGTCAAAAAAGAATTAATAGGGTTGCCAGCCAGTATAGCCAGCAAAGAACGTCTAGTTATTATGAAGGCAGGTGGAGACATGCTAGACCTTAAAGAAAAGTATGCAGTTAAAAAGGCCAAGCAGTTGCAGTTTGTAGTGATTCGTAGTAGAAGAATAAATTTTGAAAAAGCCGCAACGACAATACAGTTATATTTTCAGGATGCTGGCAAAAATTGGTTTATGAATAAGAAGGTTTCAACAAGTTTTCCTGGATATCTTCTGGCGATTGACTTTGCAACAAATACTCGATACTTAAGAAAAAAAGTTAGTAAGTATCTGGATATACAAAAGTCACTACATATTATGCAGAGTGAGAATATGAGTGCTGTTTTTGAGATAGATACATTTCCATATCTTCCAAATAATTATTTTTTGCCATTGACCTCATATGATTTTGAGAAACACTCATTTATCATCGGAGCTAGTGGTAGCGGTAAGTCCAAGTTAATATCACTTTTGGTGGATAAATTAGCAAATTCGCCGGGATTAAAGCAAAATTATCGTATTATTGTAATTGATCCACATGCATCGCTTGAAAATGACCTAAAGGGGATACAGGACAGTACAATTATTAATTTCAAAGGCCGGGATGATGGAGCAGAGTTGTTTGGTGGAACGGGTACGGATATTTCTGCTGCTACTGAATTGACTGGAACATTGTTTAAGTCACTCCTCAACGATCAGCATAATCCAAAATTAGAGCGTGTACTGAGGTTCGCGCTTTACGTTCTGATGACAGCTCAAGTTATGTCGTTAGATAATCTAAAAAGATTTGTGACAGATATTGAATATAGAAATCAGATTTTAGCACACGTGCAAGGCTATATACCAGAAAATATAGTTAGGTTTTTCGGTACTGATTTTAATGAGATCAGAACTAAATATTATAATGAGGCAATTTCTCCAATCGCTTCATTGGTTGATGAAATGCAGATGCAGCCATCACTAGCTGGAAATGATCAAAATGCTACATCGCTTGGCCAAATTATAAATAGCAACTTCTTGACCACATTTTCGCTCAATAAGGTTAGTATGGGCGAGAAGGTGGTTAAGACTATTGCGGGTCTATTAATTCAACAGATATTTTTGTTGGCTCAAGCTCGTGCATTCAACCAGAAAGTAATTTTGATTATTGATGAAGTTTCGGTTGTGCAAAATCCTGCGCTTGCATCAATTCTGGCTGAGGCTCGAAAATTTGGTCTTTCTGTAATTCTAACTCAACAATACTTTGGACAAATTGAAAAGGACCTCCAGGCAGCGATTTTCACTAACGTTTTAAACTACTACGTATTTAAGGTTTCAGAAGAGGATGCCAGAGCGCTTGAGGGTAACTTAACTATTGAACTTCCAAAAGAACTGCTTGAGGCCGAAAAAGACAAGGGCCTCAAGCAAAGTGATGTACGAGTAGAGATGTTAACCTCGCTGCATCCACGCGAGTGTTTCTTGCGCCTGAGTTCGGGTGGTCAGATTTTACCTTGCATTAAAGCACGTACGCTTGACGTGACTGCGGCTCCAGTCGTCGACCAGCATGTTGAACTTAAAGCCTATGAACAAAAGCAGGAGTTGCCTGCTAGATTTGTGGAAAGACAACAGCAAATGCAACAGGTGCAAATGATTCAAGATAACCATGCTGTCACGGCCGTACCTGCTCAGCCGATAGTTGATGGGCAACAAGTGACGGGTAGGGAGTTTATTAACCTGCAAGATATTTTGGCGAGCCAGTCATCAAGTAGAAAGAAAGTAAGGAAATAAAGGAATAGCATGAATGCAACTGAAGCAAAGCAGATACTAGATAAAATTATTGGTCAAATATGTGGTTATCAAAACCCATTGAGCCTCGAGCAGTTTATGCAGAAGTTTGCATTTGACGTTCGTTTACCACAGCAGGTATTTGATTCTACTGACAATTCACCAACTTGGGCTTCTTCTACAAACCCAACAAGATTTATTAAACAAGAAACTGTGCTTGCAAGGTACGGAATAAACGACGGTTTTAAAGAAAAGCAGCCCATTAATAACCTAAATGAGCTATTGTCTTTATGGAATGAGATAAACTATTTTACGACTGAACGTCAGATTGAATCACTTAATGTTGCTGAAAGTGATTGTGTATTAAAATCTGAAAATGTGTATCGTTCACAGGATATTAGACGATCAAAAAATATTCTTTTTTCAGATGGTATTGAAGACTCAGAGTTTATTGCCGCTAGCCAGCGCTCAGGTGGGAATGCTTTCTGTGTTCGAGTTGAGGATAGTGGCGAATGCTCTAATAGCTTCGGGGTTTCTTGGAGTAGTAAAATTACTAACTCATTTTTTATACATGACTGTTCTGATATGGCTGACAGTATGTTTTGTAGCGGGATTAAAGGGCGTCAATACTGTATAGCAAATATGCAGTTTGAAAAAGAAGAATACGAAAAATTGAAACAACAAGTTGTGCAATGGATATTAACGCCCAGCTCTTAAGGATAATATGAACGAAAAAGAAGCTAAAGAAATTTTAGATAAAATTGTAAAACAAGTTTTTGGCGTCGAGAATCCACTTAGTCTTAAACAAATGGTAGAAAAGTTTACATTTGATCTTAATCTTCCTAACAGGGTTACTGATTCAATAGATGGTAGCGAAACATGGTCGTCATCAAGCACTGCAACTAAATTTACCAAAATGGATAACGCACGTAATAACGGTAATAACTTCGATGGGCTTTACGCTACGCAGCCAATTAAGGATATATCAGACATTTTAGCTAAGTGGCAACATATAAATTTAATCACTACTGAATTTGCATTGGATTCAATAAACTATGCCGAATCGGACATGGTACTTGAATCAGAAAACGTATTTCATTCTACCAATATTATTCGATCTAAAAATGTATTATTTAGCGATACAATTTCAAATAGTGAATTTGTATTTGCATCGTACGGAAGTGAACAGGTTACTTATTGTCTTCGAGATGAGTTTAGTATACGGTGTACCAATAGTTTTGGTACCACCAGGTCAGCAGATTTAACTAATTGCATTATGATGCACGACTGTGGAGACATGCAGGATAGTATGTTTTGTAGCAATATGAAGGGGCGACGTTTCTGTATTGCAAATATGCAGTTTGATGAGGCTGAGTATAGGCGACTGCGTGAGCAGGTTGTTGGGTGGATATTGAGCCCTGGAAGTTAATGTTCGACTTGCTTTAATGTCGATATATTTAGATACCCATGGTCATCGGGGAGTTGTAGTTTTCCGGCTTTCCAGCTTTCTGTAATTTTAGAAAAAAGATTGAACTTAGAAATAATGACACCATTTTGTTCTGGATAGAGGTGGATATTTTGGTGTAATTCATAGTAGTGTTCATAGGATTGCTGAATCAGTAAGCGTGTTAAATCTGTTCCGCTGTAATTTTTTGGAAGGAGGCTTGTATTGCGTGGTATAAACTCTTGGATTGGCTTGGAGCCAGAGCTTACCCCATTTCTGTCGGAATATCTGATATGGGGCTCTCTGCTAAGGCGTATTGAAAATACATTATTCCGATCTTCAATGTGTATACCAAAAAAGTGTTCATAATCTACGCAATATGCAATCTTTTCTAAGTAGTCACTTTCAATTTCGTAAAGTGCGCCAGGTCTTAGTTCGTCAGGCGAAAGGTATACTTCAATACCAGGAGGCGGCAGAGATTCATAACTATGAACTGTCGTCATAACTTAATTATAACATGCATAAGCATTTAATGTCAATAATTTCGTAACAACGGTGAATGTGATTAAGATGCTCTCGGTAATTTTGAGATACGGGGCATCAAGCTATGGGCTGCATCAAATACGGAACCTTTGTTAAGCTCCTCGTTATTGTTTATGCATAACTGCGAGGAGGCGTTTCTTGCCAAAGTATAGCTTAGTGTCTCTGGGTCGGCGATTGACATGTGCCCTCCAGGTAGTGGTGTGATCCGTACATTAGGGTGGTTTTGGAAGATTTCTTGCCAGTCTGAGTGCATTGATGCAATGTCGTTATTGAAGACAGTGATATGCAATAAAGCCTCATTTGGTATATGTCGGGCCATGGCGCCAGCCTCTCCACTAAAAAGTGCAAATCCAATTGCAAATTGATGCTTGAGGCTGTATGGGCTTAGATCTAGCGTACTTGGATAGTGAATTAATCTTGAAAGTGTTAGTTTGCCTGCGAGTTTAAAAAGCTCTATAGGTTCTTTGGATATTTGTTCAGTCAGGTTTCTAATGTCACTTAGTTGCAGTTTTCTTGGCAGGCAAGGAGCAGCTAAATCAGAAGCAAGAATATTCTGATTAAAATCATTAGCCAGCGCAATTACACCCATGCCAACCATTGCGCCACGTGATTCGCCAATTAAAAGTCGATTAGTTGGATCTATATCGTAACCTTGTTCCACAAGGTCTTGAACAACATGATTTGAATAATTCAGAATTGAAGCTGCGGAATCTGCTAATGTGATTGGTCCGGCTGGGGTTGGTGAATTTTTCGGCTCATAACTACCTTCAGCGCCAACAAATATTACGAAATTTCCTTGTCTCATAAAATTTCGAACGGTATGTTCGTTGTGACCTTCTGTGCTTGTAGTCCAGGCAGAAGTTCCAATAACCGGTACATCGCATTTTTGTGTTTCAGGTATTCCAATTAATGCACTGTATGCATAGCCATTTTTAGTTATATATCCAGCGCGTTTTATTAAGCCAACTCCAGCCACGTATTCTTCATGTGGATGCTCTTTGATTTCAATTAATTTACTATTTTCTATAAGTTGAGCGCGATGTTCTTTATCAAGATATTTTGACGAGTCTGGTGAATGTGGTGTGCCTTCAAATGAGTCCCATGCGTCAAATGGGAGCATATTTTTTGATTTTTGGATAATGCATTCCGGTGTTATCATGGCTAACCTAACTAAAATGTATCATAAGCTTAATATAGAAATATTGCAATATGACGGGGCCTTTAATCTGGTATAATAGTAAAAATGAAGTTAACCCGAGAAGATGTATTAAAATTAGCCCGGCTAAGCAGGTTGCACCTGACTGATGATGAGGTTGCTATGTATCAAAATGATATAAGTGCAATAATCGATTACATTACACAGCTTGATGGAGTCGATGTTAGTGGGCTGACTCCAACATATCAGGTAACCGGACTGACTAGTCAGGATAAAAATGCAACACGAAATGATGAGATTTTGCCACAGGTTTCGCAAGAGGAGCTGCTGAAAAATGTTCCAAAGACAGAAGGTGGACAGATTAAGGTTAAGAGGATGATAGGATGATGGAAGTGCTGGAAAATGGAAAATGGAAAATGGAAAATGGGAGTGATTGCCATTTTCACCATATTTCATATTTCATATTTCATATTTCTACTATGCCAGAGGTGACGTATGGCTAAAAAGTGGGCCCCGATATTAGAGCTAGCTGAAGATGTAAGATCAGGAAAAGTTAGCGCACTAGAACAGGTTAAGAAGTCGCTACGTTTGATTGATGAACACTCAGAATTTAATGCGGTGATTTCTAAAATTGAAAAACGAGCAATTGAAAGAGCTAAGGAAGTTGACGCAAAAATACAAGAAGGTGCGGATCCTGGCAGATTAGCCGGGGTGCCATTTATCGCTAAAGATAACTTCTTAGTTTTTGGTGCGGAGACCACTGCTGCTAGTAATATTTTAAAAGGGTTCGATGCTCCATATCAATCAACAGCAATTGAAAAGCTAGAATCTGAGGGTGCGATTTGCGTAGCTAAAGCAAATCTTGATGCATTTGCACATGGTGCTAGTACTGAAAACAGCGACTTCTTCACCACTAAGAATCCTCATGACAATACTAGGGTGGCTGGGGGGTCTTCTGGTGGCTCTGCCGCAGCGGTAGCATTAAGTTTAGCGCCTTTTGCACTAGGTACAGATACAGGGGGTTCTATTAGGCAACCGGCAAGTTTTTGTGGCGCAGTAGGCTTAAAGCCTACTTACGGTTTAGTCTCAAGAAGTGGTGTAGTGGCAATGGCTAGTAGTACTGATGTTGTGGGGCCGATTACAAATTCTGTTGATGATGCCGCGCTTGTGCTTGATGTAATTGCCGGGCAAGATCCATTAGATGGAACGACTATCCCACGTCAAGAAAGCTACTTGACACCAAATTCCACGTTTAATTTACAAAATACTAAGATTGGCATTATTAAAGAATATTTTGGAGATGGATTAGATCCTGATGTTCGAAATAAGATAGAATTAGCAATTGAAGATTTAAAAAAGGCAGGAGCAGATGTTGTGGAGGTCAGTCTACCAAGTCTGGCGCTCGCATTGGCAGTTTACTATATAGTTTGTCCTGCGGAAGTTAGTTCTAATTTGGCTAGATATGATGGACAAAGGTTTGGATATAGCTTTAAAGATTCAAAAAACTTAGATGAAAGCTACGAAGTATCTAGAGAGCAAGGTTTTGGAAATGAAGCTAAACGCAGAATAATGATTGGTACGTATGTACTTTCTAGCGGATATTATGATGCATATTATAAGAAGGCCCAGACTGTTCGTACGAAATTAACAAACGAATTTAATGAAATATTTACAAAGGTAGATTTTCTAATTGGACCAACTGCGCCAACTACTGCCTTCAAAATTGGCGAAAATACTCAAGATCCGTTAGCCATGTACCTAGGCGATATTATGACGGTCGGTGCTAGTATGGTTGGTGTTCCGGCAATCAGTATTCCTTGTGGTGATGTATCGGGGCTTCCAGTTGGCTTGCAGATTATTGCACCTCAAAAGCAAGATAGGGAATTGTTAGAAATAGCGAAATGGTGCGAGGAGGCTAATAGATGAATGCAGATTTACTAAGTTTAGTAGCATTATTATTTGTACTGACAATGTTAGTCGGAGTTGTAGTTTTAATAGCCCATAAAGGCAAGCCAAGACTTAATAAACAATATTTTACAAATCGTTGGCAACAGATTGAAGGTATGCAAAATTTACCCATGGCAGTATTGAAGGCAGATAGTTTGGTAGATGAAGCACTGCGACAGGCGCACATCAAAGGCGGCACTATGGGCGAGCGCTTAAATAATTCAAGCGGTTTTCTGCAAGATATAAATGCTACGTGGTCGGCGCATAAATTAAGAAACAGAATCGCCCACGAAAACGGCGATGAACCAAGTGCGACAGAATGCAAGAAAGCGCTTCGTCACCTCAAAAGAGCGCTGAAGGATTTAGGGGCGTTATGAATATAAGAAATATAAAATCTGTAATAAGAAATATGGGCTTAACTGCAGTTAATTCTGGTTTCCATATTCCATATTCCATATTCCAACAACATCTACTTAATCAAGAGGTGGTTTTGCAATGATAAATCAGGCTATAAAAAATCTGTATACTGCGACTATCGGAATTGAATGTCACGTTCAACTTAAAACTAAGAGTAAGTTATTCGCATCTGAGACTAATGATTCTAGAAACCTGGACCCGAACACTGCTGTCGGCCATGTCAGCTTTGGTATGCCGGGTGCACTACCTGTTTTAAATGAAAAAGCCGTAGAATTAGCAGCACGGGCGGCGTTTGCTTTGAATACTATTCCTCAAAAATTTTCAAAATTCGATCGTAAGCACTACTTTTACCCCGACCTACCCAAGGGCTATCAGATTAGTCAATTTGAAGAACCGATTATTTTAGGTGGCTATATAGCTATAGAAATAAATGGTGAATCAAAGCGCATTGGTATAACCCGAGCTCACATGGAAGAGGATGCCGGAAAGTCTACGCATCCAGAAGGTCAAGATTATTCGCTAGTTGATTTAAATCGTGCTGGTACGCCTTTACTGGAAATTGTTTCAGAGCCGGAAATTCACAGCGCAGCTGAGGCTAGGGCTTTTGCCAAGGCTCTGTACTTACAGATGAAATATGCTGATGTGAGTGAGGCTGATCTGTATAACGGAAATATGCGGTTTGATGTAAATGTATCTGTGAGCAAGACTGATACGTTAGGAACAAGAACGGAGACAAAAAATCTTAATTCTTTTAAAGCGGTTGAGAAGGCGGTTGAGTATGAAATTGCTCGTCAGATTGAGGTGCTTGAATCAGGTGATGATATCGTGCAAGAAACACGTGGCTGGGACGATGCAAAGCAAAGAACCTTTTCTCAGCGTACCAAAGAAGATGCTCATGACTACCGCTATATGCCAGAACCAGACGTGCCGCCAATCGTTATTACCGATGAATACATAGCGGAGATTCAATCCGCATTCCCAACTATGCCCGGAGAACTACGAGTAAAGTTGCAATCCATAGGTTTGCAAGCAGCTCAAATTGAAACTCTTATCGAAGAGCCTATATTATCTCAATTTGCAGTCACATTAGTAGATGAAGATGCTGTAAAAGCAAGGACTATCATCAACTGGTTAACGGGTGAAATTACAAAACTCGTAATTGATTCAAAGGCAACATGGAAAGAAGTGATCAGTGCAAAGGCGCAACTGCTACAGCTTGCAACAATGGTGGCTGAAAACAAGCTCAGTTCTACTGGAGCAAAAGAGTTACTTGCTGATGCGATCGCCGGTAAGAACCCCGAAGAAGTTGCCAAAGAGAAGAATCTCCTACAAGTTTCTGACGAAGGCGAGATAGAAAAAATCGTATCCGAAGTGTTGGCAGATAACGAAAAAGCGGCCAATGATGTAAAGAGCGGCGAAGTGAAAGCTATCAGCTTTCTGGTTGGCCAAGTAATGGCTAAATCAAAAGGCCAGGCTAATCCAGGACTAGCTCAGCAGATTATAAAAAAACATCTTGGACTTTAGATTTAGTGCCGTAAGCTACGGAGATGCAAGCAAATATAAACATTGTGGATAGATTAGAAATTTAGTGTTAAAATATCAACATGGATGCATTTGAAATTCTCGTGGTAATTTTATCAGTATTATTGGGTATATTTTTAGTATTGGCTATTGCGGCAACGGTATTCTTCCTTAAATTAATAAAGAATATAAAACAGATTTCAGATAAGGCAGTTTCTCTTGTAGATAGTGCTAGTAGTGTAGCGGAAACTGTTAAGAAGGCGGCCGCACCTACAGTTGTAGCTAAATTTATTGCAGATCAAATAAGCCATGCAGTTAACAAGCATGGAGATAAGGATTCATAAGGGATAATTATGGCAAAACGCAGATTTGGATTAGGAATAATTATTGGAGCAATCGCTGGCGTGGTGGCGGGCTTATTGACAGCGCCTAAAAGTGGCAAAGAAACTAGAGATGATATCAAAAATAAAGCTATGGACGTCAAGGGAGTTGCTGAAAGAAGACTAAAAGATGCGCATAAAGAACTCTGTGAACTATCTGATGAAGCGAAGAAGAAAACTGTAAAACTACAAGGAAAAGCATCTAAAGAATTAGAGGAACTTATTTCTAAAGCTGATGCCCTAAAGGATAAAATTAAGATTGCTATTACATCTATAAAAAGCGGTGATGACGATAATGATGATGCAACTATTGATCAGCTCTTAAAAGATTTAAATTCTCTAAAAGACAAGATTGTTGAAAAAACTAAAGATTTAAAGAAGTAAGTAAAATGAATAACCCCGAGACTCAAAATACTTCACAAACAGTAATTAAAAGAGTCGAAGGATTACCGCGTAAAATTTTGATGATTGGAGTTGCTGCCTTATCTACCGTTGTCGCATTAGGTGCTTCGCTAAATTTAATTGATTTTGGTGGTGATCTCGGTCCTGGTTACGACCCATTGGCGTCTGAGGATTAAATGAGTAAATCAAAAGCTAAGAATCTACAAAATATTGATACAAAGAGCGTCGTAATGGCGTTAGAATATCTATTGGCCGCTGGTTATGTGAGCAAGAAGCGATTGTACTATGAGAATTTTATGAGAGGCTTGTTTTTTAGTTTTGGTTCTATTGTTGGAGCAGCAATCGTAGCAACAATTTTACTTTGGTTTCTTTCGTTTTTTGATACACTCCCATTTATTAACGACATAGCCGAGGCTATTAGGGGCAGCGTTAAATAAACTAGTTGTTACTTAGTGCAATGGTGTGAACTCCGGGAATTAATGCGTGGGCATCGGTAGTGGTAATAAAAACTTGATGATCTTTAAGGCCGGCTAGGACTCTTTCTTGGTGTACTAAATCTAATTCACTAAGGACATCATCTAGGAGAAGTGTTGGCTTGATTCCTTGCTGTTTGTAATGGCTAGATAATATATCGGTTTCTAGTAATTTCAAGGCTATAACAACTGTTCTAACTTCACCTCGACTAGCTCTTTTTGATGCAGGTTGATCTGATAATATAACTTGGAGATCATCCCTGTGTGGTCCAAAGCTGGTGTGGCCCAGTGCTATATCACGCTGAAAACTAGACTCAAGAAAACTAAGTAATTTAGTACCATAAGTTAATGGGTCGTTACTTACTGTACTTGTGTAAGATAAAAATATTTCATCCTCGCCACCAAGCTGGTGGTAGTACTGGTTAATACCGGCTTGTATTGATTGTATTACTTCATGACGAGCTTTAATAATAGTTTCACCAAGTTGTGCAAGTTGCGTATTCCAAATAAATAAAGCGTCCGGAGGCTGTGCGTATGATTGCTCTCTGAGTTTCTTTAGTAAAGAATTCCTTTGCTTCAACGTTCTTTCGAATCTTCCAAAGGCGTAGGCGGCTTCAAGGTTAAGTTGACCTGCTATTTTATCTAAGTATTGACGTCTTCTGTCTGGATTTCCAGTAATTAGCCTTGCTAAGTCTGGCTCAAAGAGAACCACCGGTTGCCTTGAGTTTATCGGTAGTCTTGCGTATTTTTTGTCATCAATCATCCACTTGCGCATTGAGCTATCATCGATTTGCTGGTAACCAAGAGAGCGCTTGTGTGTCGTGGACGGTGTTTGAAGTTCAATTTTTGCATGAAATTGATTTTCTCCGTACTGAAGCATCTCACTCAATGTGCCTTTAAAACTTGATCCTTGCAGTAATGTATAAAGTGCCTCTACTATAGTCGTCTTTCCACTTCCGTTTGGTCCTACGATAGCATTCATGTCTGAGGCAAAACTATAACTACTGTCTTTGTGGGACCGAATGTTCTTTATGACTAAATTTTTTATGCCAATCATCTTAAAACATTATACGTTACAGTTGTTACGGGTGTATAATAAATTACTACATGGGAGTAAACACAGTACCTAAAAATAGTGATTATGTTCATCTGCATAATCACACGCAATATAGTCTTTTGGATGGCTTAACTAAAGTCCCTAAGCTAATAGATTTTGTTAAAGAAGACGGCATGGAGGCTGTTGCCATGACAGATCATGGCACCCTTTCTGGCACTATAGATTTTTATAAGACTGCAAAAGCCAATGGTGTTAAACCAATTATTGGCATTGAGACATATATAGCCAGCAGAAAATATACCGATAAAGATCCGCAGAAAGATAAAGCAAGATATCACTTGATAATTTTAGCTATGAATAATCAGGGCTATCAAAACCTCATGAAACTTTCAACAGTTGCTAATCTTGATGGATTTTATTATTTTCCACGTATTGACCACGATTTATTAGAAAAATATAACGAAGGTCTAATTATATTAAGTGCATGTATGGGTAGCGAGCTTGGTCAGGCGGTTAAAGATGGGCGTATTGAAGATGCTGAAAAGACGGCTAAGTGGTACAAATCAATTTTTGGTGATAGGTATTACCTAGAAATTCAAGATCATGGGCATCCAAAAAACCCAATATTTAGTCAAGAACAAAAAAAGGTTAACGATGGTATTTTGAAGATTGGTAAAAAGTTTAATATCCCAGTAGTAGTGACTTGTGATGCTCATTATTTGAAGCATGAAGATCAAGATGCGCATGAGGCACTACTGTGTGTTGGAACGGGCTCTTTCTTAGCGGATGAAAACAGAATGAGTTTAAAAGATTTTCCATTGCATGTTGAATCGAGCTCTCAAATAATTGAACGGTGGGGCACAGATTACCCAGAAGTGATCACAAATACCAAGGCAATTGCCGATAGGTGTGATGTTGAACTTGAGTTGGGTAAAATATTGATTCCAAAGTTTGATGTTCCAAAGCCGTTTGATGAAAAATCATATTTACACCTCTTGGTCTATAGGGGTTTGTCGTGGCGGTACGGATCAGTTGAAGAGTCTCGTTCCAAGCGAATTACAATGGAAGAGGCGATGGAGACATTGCCGCCAGAGATTTTAGAACGCACTAAATTTGAACTCGATGTTATTGATAACATGGGATTTAATGGTTACTTTTTAATTGTTCAAGACTTTATCAATTGGGGAAAAGATAAAGGAATTGTATTTGGACCCGGCAGAGGTTCAGCGGCGGGCTCAATTGTTGCTTTTGCAACGCGAATAACAGAGCTGGATCCAATAAAATACGACCTGCTATTTGAAAGATTCTTAAATCCAGATCGAATATCAATGCCCGATATTGACATAGATATTCAAGATAGTCGCCGGAACGAAGTTATTGAATACTGTGCTGTAAAATACGGACAAGAAAGAGTTGCTAATATAGTCACTTTTGGAACAATGGCAGCACGAGCCGCTGTTCGTGATGTTGCCAGGGTTATGCAGGTCCCGTATGCTGAGGCAGATCGAATATCAAAAATGATACCTCCTCCTGTGCAAGGTCGGCATATTCCGTTGGCAACAAGTATCATTGAAGATCCAGATTTAAAACGTGAATACGATTCGAATGAAACTACTAAAGAAGTAATCGATTTAGCTATACGATTAGAAGGGACCGTTCGTAGCCATGGCGTACATGCCGCAGGCGTAGTTATTGCACCAGATGACATAGTGAAGTTTATCCCGCTTGAAAGAGCTCAGAAGCAAGTTCTTTTAGCTGACGGAACCAAAAAAGATGTCATTTCTACGCAGTATCCAATGGGTCCGGTTGAAGATCTTGGATTATTAAAAATGGACTTTCTGGGCTTATCTAACCTTACGATACTTAGAAATGCTATTAGAATTATAAAAGCGGTACATAAAGTCAGTATTGTCCCAGAAGAGATTCCACTAGATGATGAAAAAACATTTGAATTATTCCAGCGTGGTGATACAACCGGAGTTTTTCAACTTGAATCAGCTGGTATGAAGCGATACCTAAAAGACCTAAAACCTACGGTGTTTGAAGATATAGTTGCCATGGTGGCTCTTTATCGCCCGGGTCCGATGCAGTTTATTGGTGATTTTATTGCTAGAAAACATGGAGAAAAAGAGATCACTTACCCGCACGATTCCATGAAGAATGCCCTAGAGAATACTTACGGCATATTAGTATATCAAGAGCAGGTCATGCAGATTTCTAAAGAAGTATGTGGGTTTACTGGTGGTGAGGCCGATACTCTTAGAAAAGCCATTGGTAAAAAGAATGCCGAGTTGATGGCAAAAATGAAAGATAAGATGATTGAGGGTGGGCAAACGCACTCGAATATTCCTCAGACGTTAATGGAAAAATTCTGGAAGCAACTAGAAGATTTTGCTGCATATTGTTTCAATAAATCACACGCAGCCTGTTACGGATTGATTTCTTACTGGACAGCCTACCTTAAGGCCCATTATCCCGATGCCTTTATGGCAGCACTCATGACTAGCGATGCTGATGATATTGATAGGCTTGCAATTGAGATTAACGAATGTCGCCATATGGGAATACAAGTGCTTCTTCCGGATATTAATGAGTCTTATGCTGAGTTTGCGATTGTTCCGGGTAAAAATCAGATTAGATTCGGTATGAGTGCTATCAAAAATGTCGGTGTAGGCGCGGTAGAAGAGATACTTAGAGCCAGAGATGAAGGTGGAAAATTCAATGATTTGATGGATTTTGTACAAAGGGTTGATACTAGAAAAGTGAATCGTAAAGTGTGGGAGAGTTTAATTAAATCCGGAGGATTCGATTCATTGGACTTAAACAGGAGTGATATGCTCTATAACCTAGACGCGATATTAGCGTTAGGGTCTAAGCTTCAAAAAGACAAAGAGACTAATCAAGCGGATTTATTTGGAGGAATTGATAGCGCTGCTCCAAGTTTGGCACCACAATTTAAGTACGAAAAAGCACCAGAGCAAATTAAAGAACAAGAAATGCTTTTATTTGAAAGAGAGCTACTGGGGCTATACTTAAGCAAACATCCACTAGATGGCTTTGATCACTACCTAGAGGAGAAAGCGCTTCCAATAAACCAGATTAATAATACTATGGATAGTAAAAATGTTACTGTTGGCGGTGTTGTGACAGCAATTCGATCAATCAATACTAAAAACGGATCAAGAATGGCGTTTGTAAAAATAGAAGATAAAACAGGTGAGTGTGAAGCGGTGGTATTCCCGGGTGTGTATGAAAAGCTCAATTCGGTTTGGGAGCAAGACAGAGTAGTTTTGGTTAAAGGTCGCGTAAATTATAAAGACAAAGAAGGTAATATTGGGCAAGAATTAAAAATTATTGTTGATCAAGCCAATATGGTTATGGAAGATGACATTAAGGCCTATCAGCAGACGGGTAAAAAAATAAAAGCACCAAAGGGTAGTACGCCAACGCCAAATAAGGTAGAGCAGGCCGACAGGCCCGTTCCGAAGTTTGTCACCGAAGAAAGAGACAGTAAGTTATATATTCATATTAAAGATCCAAATGATAGCGAAAGATTAGTTAAGATCAAACAGATTGCCTTGGATAACCCTGGAATGAGCGAACTAATTTTAGTTTTTGGAGAATCTGAAAAGACTGCCCTCAGAATGCCGTTTAAAGTTAGCATAAATCAGGAAGTAGTAGATTTATTTAAGGAAGGCTATGAACCAGAGACTGTTATATTAAAATAACTATTTTTTGAGTTCGTATAAAGCAATGGCGGTTGCTACAGAGACATTGAGTGATTCTTTAGTACCTAACATAGGTATCTCTAATATTGAATCGGCAGTTTTTAATACACTATCATTAACTCCATGTACTTCATTACCAAGAATTAGGTACGTAGAATTGATATTGTTTTTAGCTAAAATATCTTTGCATTCTTGGGGCGAATGACTGTTTGGATATTGTTCTAGTGCAATAATATACGCATCTTCGCTCTTCGCTTGCTTTATTACATCATCAAGTGTTTCAAGACACTGAAAGTCGACTACGCACTCGGCCCCGAGGGCGGTTTTATGAATCTGCCTTGTTATTTTGTCAGCAAAATATGGCAATCTGCTGTCTCCTTCAAACGTGGGGTATGGAGTGTAGCCACTAAAAATAATTTTTTCAACACCTAGGCCATCGCAGGTCCTGAAAAATGCCCCTACATTATGGGTGCTTCTAATATCATGTGCAACTAAAGTTATGTGCATATCAACTATAATGCAGTAGAATCACCAAATTGACAAACCTTGCTAATAAACTAAATCAGCTCAACTATAATGCAGTAGATGAGATCATGAAGACTAATTTCAGAATTATACTCAATTCGTTCATATTATATTTAATATCATCGTAATGATTTTATTATCGATTTTAAACTATCTCAAAGTTCATTCTAAAAAGAGTTGAGTATAAATACTAAACGGTGATATCAAATTACAGGCAAAAAGTATATTAACGTAACTATATAATAGTGGTATCTTGTGAAAAATAATAAATATTATACTGGTAATTTTAAGATTATTGAATTATTTTAACCACCACAACCCAAATTAATGTACGCCAATCCTACATTAGACATCATTCCATTGCTATCCATAATTGTAAACTTAAATATACCATTTATCCCCCAACCAGAAATGGGATTATTCAAATTATCTAATGTTAGAATGCCATCATTATCAACAGTAAATGTATATACCTCTCCGCCCGGCTCAGTTACCGTTATAGACTTGTCTAGTTCAGGCGTATCAGGCAATAAATCTATTGTAGAAGGAAGTAGTGTACCGCTACCGCCATAAGTTATTAACGACATGAGATCTTGCGGGAAGAAGCCCCAGCCCGAGCAGTTGCCTATATCAATATCCCGTGCTCCAATAATGGGTGGCTCTGGCGGAGTGCCGGGTACTTCAATGCTAATGGTGGCTGTATTTAATGGTGTGCCACCAACCGTGTCTACTGTGTAAGGAATAGTATATGTTCCGGCTGGAATAGTATTCTTTAAGCTTACTTTGACTTTGCCGGACGGCCAGCATGTGCCACTGCCTGGATTCGTGCAAATAGGATGATCGTCGAATGGTCCGGGTGGCAAGCAGTTAACTAAGTCAGATACATTACAGGTTAACTCTAATTGCCACCAGCCCCATACGTTTGTATGTGTATCACTTTGCGCATATATGACATCATTCCAGATATCGTCTGGATTTAGAGGCAGGGTTTGATCATTAGGATCGAGAATTAAAAACTTTTCTTGTCCTTCATCCATAACACTATTGCCACCAAGCAGCCTTAATGTAGAAAAGTTAAACGGATCGCCACCAGGCGCTGTGTCGTTATTTACAATGGTATGTAAAGCAGAATATGCAATAAGAGGAAAGGGGTAAGATTGATAAATGTCAAAGAAGCCAGTTAATGAGGGGCCGTCATTTACCAGGTTACCGTCACCTATAGATGTATTATTCACACGAGTATCCGTGGTTTGCCCGTTACAGCCCGATACTGATTGAGCAAATAGGGGCTGTGACAACGGCGTAAGTACAGTAAAGGCTAACAGCATAATTGGTAGTATCCATTTAGTTTTAAGTCTGCCGCTCTTATACATTAAATAGCTTACAGCTCCAAGAAGTATCAGTATGATACCAATGAAAATTATAGATTTAATACTAACACCAGATGAAGCGAGTTGACATAACTCGTTTACCATATACTCCCCGTTCACTTATAAGCTTTTATTAATTGAAAATTGTTGTGGTTGTGTACATTTTATAGTACTAATATGTAAGTTTCAAGACGTTTATGTCGGTAAATCGCGCTAACTGGTCTTCTGCTCTGTTAAACATTAGTATTTTGAGGTAAAATATTAAATATGGCGTTTAATGATGCAGAAGATCAAGTTAAGTTTCGTGAAAATGAAGAGCTTAATACTAAAAATCGTGCTAATTTGCTGAAAGTCGAGTATGTGGATGCTCGCACCATTATTGATGTACCTTTAGCAAGGGGAATCTTAGAAATTTCAGAAATGTATCAAGATAAGCTAGTCCCGTTATTTGATACTGGTAGTAACTATACTTTTGGTATAACAATCAATACTCCACAACAAGCTTTGCGCATTATTCGAGAGAAGTTCCCTGATAAAATTGTCAATTTTAAGATGATTAGTGTCAAGGGCTTTGAAGAGTTTATGCTCCGTTTTGATCCTCCAAAAGAAGTTCATTACGATGACATCACGGTTACAAAAGAAGGTGCAAGCGATAACGTACAAAAAGTCTCAGATACTCTAGAGGCTGTTAAGTCTGATGATATTCTTGAATACGTTATCACTCAGGCTGATAAGCTGGGCGCCTCTGATATTCACTTTGAAACTGCCCGAACTGGTGTACGATTCAGATTCCGTCTCGATGGTGCTTTGCATTTAATTGCAGTCGTATCACATCAAAAATATCGTCAGCTACAGCAATCTATTGCGGTGAAGGCCAATATATCTACATCTGCCCCTGATGCACAGACTGGTCATCTTTCTCAAAAAATTGTTCATGAAGATGGCGTGGAAAAAATATTGAACATGCGTATTGAGACCGTGCCAACACTCTACGGCCAAGATGCCGTCGTACGTTTATTTAACATGGACATGAGCTTGCTCCGGTTAGATAATTTAGGCTTAAGTGAAAAAGAGCGCAAGCCAATAGATGAGGTGATATCTCATCCTCACGGCATGGTTTTAATGGTTGGGCCTACTGGCTCTGGTAAAACAACTACTCTGTATTCAATTTTAATGCAACTGAACGATCCAAAAAATAAAATAATAACACTCGAGGATCCGGTTGAATATGGGCTTGATGGTATGAGTCAGATCCCAGTATATTCACGCCAAGGAGATAGTTTTGCCAATAAGCTCCGTGCTGTTATGAGGCTCGACCCAGACGTCATAATGGTTGGTGAAATTAGAGATGTTGATACAGCTAAGACGGCACTGCAGGCCGCCGTAACAGGCCACCTGGTGCTTTCAACGTTTCATGCTGGAAACTCGGCCGAAGCCTTCACGCGCATGATAGATATGATTGGTGTGAACCCAATCTTAATTTCATCTGTAAAGCTTATAATTTCTCAGCGGTTAGTCAGAAGGCTAGATGATAAAACTAAAATAGAATATGAACCAGATGAGGCTGTAAAGCAACATATTCGTGATAATCTCCAAAACCTTCCCGAAGATATTGAAAAACCAGATTTAGAGAACATTAAACTCTGGAAGCCAGGCAAGTCAGAAGAAAATCCGTTTGGCTACAAGGGCAGGACTAGCATAATAGAAGATTTGATTGTAACTCCAGAAATTCAAGCTTTAATGCGTAACACTACCGAGATTCCAACATCCGATATTATTGAGAATAAAGCCAAAGAACAAGGAATGATCACCATGTATCAAGCCGGCCTCCTAAAGGCCCTAAAAGGAATGACAACCATCGAAGAAATCAATAGAGTTATTTGATGCGTTTGGCCCCGCATTTGTTTTGCAAGGCAAGATAAATTGCATGCAGTACTGATGTACAATCGTTAAGTGAGTTAGTTGTGCTCAATACCTCATCGTCTAGCCCAAGTCCTCTAAATTCATATGTAAAATGACCATCTACTGGACTAGTGATTTGAAAAATTTCAACAATTATATTTTCTGGATGTAATTTTGCTGCCGCAAAAGCCATGCTGGAATCTTGGATATAGCTTTCGTTCACGGTATCTAGGGGCATAAATAAACTCGGCGTACATATAATTGACCCGGATGATTCTATGCTACTGATCATGTGATATTCTTACTAATTGAATTTGTTAAATCAGCTTCAAAGATTGAAGGGATAATTTCATCTTTAGTTGGATTTTTGATAAACCCAGCGATGGTTTCAGCGGCTTTGATTTTATGCCCGTCGGTGATTTTCTCTACTTGGTTATCAAGAGCGCCACGGAAGATACCCGGGAAGGCGAGAGCATTGTTAACTTGGTTTGGAAAGTCAGATCGACCAGTGGCAACAACGGCTGCGCCAGCAGCTTTCGCTTCGTTGGGATAAATCTCTGGCACCGGATTTGCCAACGCAAAAATGATCGGGTCTTTTGCCATGGTTTTCACCATATCCTGCGTGAGAAGTCCGGGTTGTGAAACACCAATAAATATGTCAGCATCCTTAATCGCATCTTCAAGACATCCGGGTTGAATGTCATCGGAAAATTCTAGTAATAGCTTTTTCTCGGTATTTAAGTTGTCTCTTGTAGTTTCAATTATGCCTTTGCTGTCAACAGCAATAATCTGTGGTTGTGCATATTTATAAAGTAGCTTTGCAATTGCTACCCCTGCAGCACCAGCGCCAACTAAAACAATCTTACAGTCTGAAAGATTCTTTCCAACTACCTTCATGGCATTAATTAAGCCCGCTAGGACCACAACGGCCGTGCCATGTTGATCATCATGCATGATTGGAATGTTTAATTCATCTTTAAGGCGTTGTTCTACCTCAAAACAAATTGGTGCAGATATATCTTCTAGGTTAATTGCACCAAAACTAGGGGCAATTGCTTTTACGGCACTTACTATCTCATCAGCAGAATGAACATCCAAAACTATCGGTACGGCATCTATATTGGCAAACTGCTTAAATAACATGCATTTACCTTCCATTACAGGCAGAGCCCCAAGTGGCCCGATATTACCTAATCCAAGAACTGCAGATCCATCAGAAATCACCGCCACGGAATTGTTTAACCAAGTATATTCGCGAGCTTCACTAGGGTTTTCTGCAACATATGTACTAACGGCGCCAACGCCAGGCGTATAATACAGCTTTAGTTTCTCGAGATCGTCAAGTTTGTCTTTTAATGTTACCTCAATTTTGCCACGTAGTTTTTTGTGTTCGTCTAGGGCTTTCTGTTTAATTTCATCCATTCTATAATATTAAAGTTATTAAGAGTATATGTAAATAAGGAGTGGCATGTCTGGCGCATATAATAATCCCGAGCACAATTCTTTAGGTGAAGCTGAAGATGCAGAAAGGTTAGTAGTAAATGATCATGCTATCGAATGGGCATTGGGTGTATCTACCCGATTTACCGCAGAAGATCCTGATTGTATAGATCATGAATTGCCAACAGAAGTAAAACCGGTTCCTAGAACAAAGCTACCTTTAGGGGTGGTGATTGATCTGGAGACTGGAAGATATAAAAATTAGTAGGTATTGCATGCGGATTACAGATGTGATAAAGTGAATGTAATTACAAAATTAGTAATAATAAGGTAGAGTTGTTAAGTTATGCACGCACTAATTGAAAAGATTGAAAATAGCTATAAAAAGAACCGGGTTGTCGACGTTCGTTCAGGCGACACTGTTAAAGTTCACCAGAGAATTAAAGAAGGTAACAAAGAGCGTATTCAGATTTTTGAAGGTCTTGTTATCAGAACTGATCGAAAAGATAGTTTAACAAGTACCATTACTGTCAGAAGAATCGCTAGTGGTGTTGGTGTTGAAAAGAGCTTTTTATTACATAGTCCCTTAGTTGAAGAAGTAGAAGTAGTTAAGCGAAGCAAGGTTCGTCGCAAATACTTGAGTTACATGCGTAACCGTAGCGGTAAAAGCGCTCGTCTCGCTTCTGTTGATTTCGATAAAAAAGCAGTCAATGACATTAAAGAAGATAAACCAGTCGTTGAAGCTACGGCTAAGGTAACGGAAGCAGCTTCTGTTGAAGAAGTTAAATCCGAATAAAGTTTCTACGCTGAATAAATAAAAGACCGTCTACAGCGGTCTTTTTGTTACAATAACTGTGTCGTCATCCTGAACCTGATTCGAGATCCAGTATAATGAAATCAAATGAAAGTATTCTTCGTATATATCCTAGCTATTAAATGTAACGGAACTCTATATATTGGAATGACGCAGTAATGGATGGCTTATGATTATTGGTATTGATGAGGTAGGGCGAGGATGTTGGGCTGGTCCTTTGGTAGCTGCTGCGGTAGGCTTAGACGAAGATCATAGAATCTCGGGTCTGAATGATTCAAAAAAGCTCAGCGCTAAAAAACGGCTACAGTTGGCATCAGAAATTAAGAAAGAAACCGAACAAATAGGCATTGGCTGGGTGTGGCCAAGAGAGATCAATAAACTTGGTTTAACAAAGTCAGTACAACTAGCCATGCAACGGGCAGTCGATGAGGTAACATTATCTAATCATCAGATAATAATTGATGGTCATATAAACTATTTGGTACATTTACCAAATACCACGCCTGTTATTAAGGCCGACGGTACAGTTCCAGCAGTATCCGCTGCTTCAATTATTGCTAAAGTAGCAAGAGATATGTATATGCAAGAAATAGCTACAAAATATCATCAATATAGCTTTGAAAAGCATGTCGGATACGGCACAAAACTTCACATTGACGCACTTTCGAAGTACGGAATAACCCCAATTCATCGTATTAACTATAAACCAGTAAAAAAGTTTTTAGCCCACGGCGGATAAACCTATATCTATCATTCCTACGAAGACAGGAATCTCTGTATACTGTATGTAATAATGAAAGAATATTATATATGTATCCTTGCTAGCAAATATAAAGATTCCTGCCTTCGTAGGAATGACATGGAGAGGCGTTGGTGACTAGTAACTATCAGAGTGGTCATGATGCAGAAAAGGTTGCAGCCGAGTTTCTACAAACCAAGGGTTTCGAGATAGTTGAAATTAATTGGAAGACACCAGTTTGCGAAATCGATATCATTGCTAAGAAGCAAAATGCCATTTATTTTGTAGAAGTAAAATATCGGCAAAACTTTGAGCAAGGTAAGGGCTTGGACTATATAACACCAAAAAAACTAAAGCAAATGGAATTTTCCGCAAATTGCTGGATAAAAGACAATCACTACAGCGGCAATTATGAGCTTTCTGCTATTGAAATGTATGGAGATTATCAGATATCAGAGTTTATAGAAGAACTTACCTAAACAAATACTTATTCTTTAGCGAACCAATTAATAATTTTTTGTTCGTCGCGGGTGCGCCAGGCTATGCGGGCTTCGATTTCTTTGATGCCGATTTTGATAGTTCTTTGTAATGACGGGTTTGAAAGCATTGGAGTGAAGAAGTTTTTATATTCTTCTAGCCATTTTTTTGAATTCATAAAGCTGGCGGCATAGCGAGGGAAGTAATCGTATGATTTTGAAGAAGCAAAAGTTTCCATAATCCAATCCCAGTTTTCTTTAAGCCACTCCCAGGTAATTTCTCTAGTATATTTGTTACGAAGCAAGTAAGCGTACCATCTCACTAAGTCTTGCGGTCGAACCTGGTCTTTATCTTTCAATAGTAATAGTTGCTTTTGTCCAACTTTAATATTTTTAGTGCTGGTTAGTGCACTGGCAATATCATCACGAATATCTGGTGATGAAGTATCTTTATGAAGATTGATCAGTTTTTCGATTTCACTTTCATTACCAAATCGAACCACTGCCGATATGAGAAGGCTTCTGAAATCTGCCGGAAGATCTGCTGGTTCTGCTAAGCTGTATCTTCTAAGAGCCTCGTTAATTACAGTTTGATTCTCTGAAGCTAGCGCTAAGCCTGTCATACTGCGTCGCAGTTGAATTGTATTAGTGTCGTCGTCCTCTTGTGGTTCCCAACCAAGTTTTTGGTGCTGTTTCTCAACTAAACTATAGATGAAGTTGTTAATATTCTTCTCAGCTTCATTATCACCTTCAGTTAAAACGCGGGCATGACCGATGATACTAGCAATTAAGCTCCAGACATTGTCACGAGTCTCATTCGCACAGTCTGATATCAAATCAAGCCCGCTTGTCAGCGAATCCTCGCCTGCACGTGAGAGTAAAATTAGGTCATTTAGGGTGTTGATTCTGCCAGAGGTATTGATATCGAGATTTTTAAGCATATCCCTCAAAGCGTGTTTTTGTGTTGTATCTTCGTATTCCACTACAAAATGACCACTAGCACTTAGATTGAATAGCACAGCAGCATCGGACTCTGACTTTAAATTTGCGGATCTTTCAGTCAGTAGGTCTTCACTTAACGTGGTATTTGAAAGCAATGGGATCTGCCAGATTTGAGTATCGTTGTTGTCGCCATCAAGCAGAAGTCGCTTCTGAGAAAGCTTAATAGATGTGCCATTTTGAGATACTTGCAATATTGGTAAGCCAGATTGTTCTAACCAACTGTTCATAATTTTGCCAATCGGTTTACCGGATGTTACTTCGAGTTCGTTCCATAGATCATCGCGTGTTGTATTGCCATAAGCGTGTTTTTGAAAGTATGATTTTAGCCCACTGCGAAAGGCATTTTCACCAATGAATTCACGCATCATCTTCAGTAACCTACCACCTTTTGCATAAACAATTGCACCATCAAATAAAGTAGTAATTTCTGCTGGGTCGTTAACATCAACCCTAACAGGCTGAACGTCTGAAAATACATCACGATTACTAGCCGAAACCACATCAGCAGCCGTGTAGTCCTCCCAGCTTTGCCACTCTGGATGTAGTGCGTCTACTGCTATATATTCCATCAGGCTAGCAAAGCTTTCGTTAAGCCATAGATCATCCCACCATTTCATGGTGACGAGGTTACCGAACCATTGATGACTAAGTTCGTGTGCAATAACAATTGAAATATATTGCCTAGAGCTGATTGAGGGGTTTGTGTGATCGTCAAGCAAAGCACTCTCGCGGTAGGTGATTAGCCCCCAGTTTTCCATTGCTCCTGCATCAAAATCCGGTAGTGCTACTTGGTCGCATTTTTTTAGAGGATAGGGTATATCAAAATAATCATTAAAAAACTCAATAGTTTTGAGAGCTTCATTTACTGAGTATTCTAGATTTTCTGCCGGTTGAACAACGCTGGCCCAGCTAGTTACTGTTACTCCGTCCTTTGTTTTAGATGTTCTATAATGCATCTCGCCTGTAGCAAATGCTAAAAGATAGGTGCTCATTCTAGGGGTGGTATTAAATACTGTTTTGATTCTATTGGTGTCATCAATAGCTTGACTAGAAGCTACTGTCATATTTGATAGAGCCGTATGTTTTTTATCAGTAATTAATGTAAGATCAAAAGTTGCTTTTGCCTCAGGCTCATCAATGCATGGGAATACTTGGCGAGCGTAATGGCTCTCAAGCTGTGTAGCAATTATCCATTTTTTAATGCCATTGTGTTCGAAGTAGCATGGATATATACCTGCCATATCATCAGTAATTTTTCCTGCATGGCTTATATTAATAATAATGTTTTGATTAACCTTTGTCTGAGGCAGTGAAATGCATAGCACTTCAGTTTTTGAATCAATATGATATTCGGGGTGCTCACCGTTAATTTCAACACTTGTAATACTTAGATCTTTACTGTGCAAAGAAATTTGATTAGATGAAGATTTGGATATCCCTGTAATTTGAGTATTTCCTGTAAATTCTAGCCGTTGTTCATCGATGTCGAGTTCAATTTTGTAATTTTTTGGAACAAAGGTTTCTAGAAGGCGATTAATCATGATGTTCAGTATATATCATTGACAAATATATAATGACTATGATATAATAATATGATGACTAGTTCTCACGAAGAACAGGGTGGTTTGCCATTGATTTCATACCATGAAGACATGATGCCTTCTATGAGGTTGGACACATCAGAGACTGGCGATTATCTTGATAAGATTGACGGCATTACCGATGCAATACTAAAGCATGTGCTTACTGGAAACGAGAGAGAGCTATCAAATTTAGAGATTAGTGATTTAACTATTTCTGATGAGGTTATTTATAGCACCACGTTAGTCAGAAAAGATGAATCCGGCAGGACAACTAAAAGATTATCATTTGAACGTAGAATGGATGAAAAAATAATTACCATTGAAGAAATTGAATTTTGTGACGATGTTGAATCTAAAAAAAGTAGATATAAGTATGAATCTTTTAGCGTTTCTGTAAATAATAAGGGTTTTACATTCGAAAACCTAAATATACCAATGCATAGCATTGAGTTGGTGGGCGGAGAGGATCTCGTCAGTGATTTTGATTACGTTCCATTACGAATTGATAGCACTTGTGTCTTCGACAGAACAAGTAAGCGATGGTTAAATTCAGTGAAGGATTATAATAAAGTTACAGCTTATGAATACGATAGTATGGTTTCGATGCTTGAAAGATTCTTAAAATAACTTGATATTTAATATTCGGCATAGTATACTAAAAATAGTCCGGCCACAGTGGTCGGCGTTTTTTATGATAATTAGTTAATATATGAGCTAAAAAGAATATCAAATAATATTGAAAAGGAAGAATATGGAAATTCAAATAAAACAATTAGTTATGGCAATTAAGCAAATTGCTGAAGAAAAAAACTTACCGGAAGATATCGTTCACGAAGCAGTAGAGCAAGCCCTAGCAGCTGCCTACCGAAAAGATTTTGGCGAAAGAGAGCAGAATGTTACTGTTCAGCTAAATGAAAACACTGGTGAGATGACTGCAACAACAAGTTTTGACGTTGTTGAAGATGATGCTGTGGAAAATGACGCACAACAGTTAACGGTTGAACAAGCCAAAGAGCACAAAAAAGACGCCAAAGTAGGTGATGTTATTACTGAAGTTGCACACCCAACGACTTTTGGAAGAGTTGCGGCTCAAACAGCTAAGCAGGTAATTCTACAAAAATTACGAGAAGCCGAGCGAGAGATTGTAATGAATGAATACGAAGATAAGATTGGCACGGTTATCGTAGGAACAGTACAGAGGGTTGAGCCACGCCTAGTAAGAGTAGATCTTGGCAAAGCTACGGGCATACTACCTTCTAGTGAACAAATCCCTAATGAATATTATGGCGTTGGATCTAGAATTAAAGTATTCCTTAAAGATGTCGAAAGAGGTAATCGCGGCCCTCAGTTAGTGCTTTCGAGGGCTAATGAGCAATTTATAGAATATCTCTTCCGTCAAGAGGTGCCAGAAATGGAGACTGGCGCTGTAACAATTAAAGGAATTGCAAGACAGGCCGGAGTTCGTACTAAGTTAGCGGTAGCATCTAGCGTTCCTGGCGTGGACCCTGTAGGAACCTTTGTGGGTGGTCATGGAACTCGAGTACAGGCCGTCATGAACGAGATAGGTGATCAAGAAAAAATTGACATTGTGACTTTTGCTGATGATATAGAAACTTATATTAAGAATGCGCTTTCACCAACTGAAGTTATCAGGGTTGAATTAAATGAAAAAGCAAAACATGCAAGGGTTATTGTCGATCAATCGCAACTTTCGATTGCTATTGGTAAGGCTGGGCAAAATGTTAGACTCGCCAGTAAGCTAAGTGGCTATGAATTAGATATTGAATCTGGTGTACAAAAACCTGTCGATGAACCTTCTGAAACAGAAGAATTGGCTGAGCAAAAGCCAGAGCAGCCGGTTGTTGCAGAGACAAAGAAGCCTACTAAGCCAAAACGACGTGATGATATCGAGGCTGGGTTACTCGGTGCAATTGAAGCTCACGGCGAATAAGAGTCAAGAATAATTATACTTTTAGCACTCGTTGACATAGAGTGCTAAAAGCGTATACTTATAGTATGCAAAATAATAAACGTGATTTTCAGGATTTTTTAGAGCATTTAACCAATAATGCTAGACATAGTTTGCAGAAATCAGAAAATATCGCCAATAAGCTGGGCAGTACTTACGTGGGTACCGAACATCTTCTACTAGGGTTGCTTAGTCAAGAGAAATCATTTGGCTCGAATATACTGCAGAACTATGGCATCACACTCAATAACGCACAGATAGCAGTTAAGACTGATGTTGCGCAGATTAAGCGCACTGCTGATCTCACTAAAGGCTTAAGTGAGGCGGCTAAGTTAACTCTAAGAACTAGCTGGGAGATAGCCAAAGAGTTTAAGCAGGAATATTGCGGAACAGAGCATATTCTATATAGTTTATTAATTCAAAAAAATTCTAAAGCAAATATTTTACTTAGAGATCTAAATGTTAATATCAGTGGCTTAATATCAGAACTTGAACAACATCTTAGTAGCAAAAGTTTTGAATATGCAAATGGGAAATCTGCACCACATAAATCTGGCTCCCGCGATAGCGCGCTTGATTATTTTGGTACAGATTTAACAAAAGAAGCTAAAGAAGATAGATTAGACCCTGTTATTGGTAGAGAAAATGAAATTAGACGAATGATAACCATTCTCAGTAGGCGAACAAAAAATAATCCGATATTGATTGGCGAGCCAGGCGTGGGGAAGACTGCGATTGTGGAGGGCTTAGCACAGAGGATTGTTGACGGAAAAGTACCGGAAGATCTATTGGATAAACGAGTTATTTTACTTGACCTAGTTGGCATGATTGCCGGCACAAAGTATCGAGGTGAATTTGAAGAAAGATTAAAGACTGTACTAGATGAGGTTGCTGATGATACTAACGTTATTCTATTTATTGACGAAGTTCATTTAGTAATGGGTGCTGGATCAGCCGAAGGTTCGATGGATGCTGCAAATATTATTAAGCCAGCGCTAGCCCGAGGTAGAATGCGGTTGATCGGTGCGACTACAATTGAGGAATATCAAAAAAGTATCGAAAAAGACGGTGCTTTAGATAGGCGTTTTCAGTCAGTTGAAGTTTCGCAGCCATCAATTTCTGAAACTGAACAGATTCTTAAGGGTCTGAAAAAACATTACGAGCAACATCATAAAGTAGAAATTAGCGATGATTTAATTAAGCAAACTGTCTATTTAAGCGATAGATATATGAGCGAACGATATATGCCTGATAAGGCACTAGATCTTCTAGATGAGGCTTCGGCATATATGCGTGTAGCAAATAGCAAGACTCCAGAGTATCAATTAGGATTGGTTCGAGAAATTAAATTGACTAAGTCACGCATGGACGATGCGGTAAGGCTAGAGGATTATGAGCGAGCCGCTAAAGAAAAGAATAAACTAGCAGACTTAGAAAGGGTTCTTGAGGACGAAAAGCTTAAATCTCAACCACTTTTAAAATTAACTGTAGATGATTTAACTGATGCTGTGGGTATGATTACGGGTATTCCCGTTCATAGAATCATGAAGCAAGAAGCCGGATATCTATTAAATTTAGAAAAAACATTGTCAAAATACGTTATTGGTCAAACTGAAGCAGTTAGTGCAGTCGCTCGTTCAATTAGAAGAAGCAGGTCTGGCATTTCTTCAAGAAAGCGACCGATTGGTTCTTTTGTGTTTCTAGGTCCGTCTGGTGTAGGTAAAACAGAACTTGCCAGGACACTGGCTAAAGAAATTTATAGCCGAGATGATGCAATGATTAAAATTGATATGAGTGAATTTAGCGAACGTCACACCGCATCTAGGCTTGTTGGCGCTCCTGCTGGATACGTCGGTTACGATGATGGCGGTCAACTTACGGATAAAGTGAGGCGTAATCCGTATAGCTTAATTCTGCTCGATGAAATTGAGAAGGCACATCCAGATATCTTTAATATGTTACTTCAGATATTAGAAGACGGTGTACTTACAGATTCTCGCGGGAGAAGTGTGGACTTCACAAATACAATCATTATTATGACAGGAAATATCGGCGCAGAGCAACTGCAGCGAGAATCTGCGCTAGGTTTTAGGGTAGAGTCAAAGTCAGAGCTTAGTGATCTAGATGATCTACATACCGAAAATCAAGAGAGGGTAATGGAAGAGCTCAAGACGATAATGCGACCAGAGCTAATTAATCGGATAGATAAGGTGGTTATATTTAGGGCACTTACTTCTAAGGAGGCCGGCAAGGTACTTGATATTCAGATTTCAGATCTTAATGATAGATTAAATTCTGAGCATGGTATTAGCATAGTATTAGACTCAAAAGCAAAAAAACATATTCTAAAAGAAGGTTATCTACCTCAGTCTGGCGTACGAACATTGAGGCGCGAAATACAAGATTCTATCGAAGATCATATTGCCGAAGAGCTACTAAGGGGTAAGTACGAGACGGATATGTGTATTAATATATCGGTTGTAAAACATAAATTTGTATTTACGCCAACTACTGGAAAAGAATAAAACCTAGACTACAAAAGTCGGCAATTGTATAATTGAATTAACATGAACAGTAAAAAATTTGCGTCAATTATCATGAGCATACTTCTACTTAGCTCGGTTGCCTATGCTTTTGTAAACCGGCAGTATTTACACGACTTGTATATTGTTAAGCGAACTAATATTGAAGCCGAGGCGCAAATCTTACAGAATCAATTAAATCTCACATCAAAAGGAAATTTTCTATATGAAGCTAGTATTCCAGAAGTGCAAGAATCAAACGAGTTTAACAAAAGCTGTAATGATGTAAAAACCGAACATAGTATCGTGCTGGGTTGCTACACTAAGCAACGTGTGTATGTCTTTAACGTAAGCGACACTAGGTTGGATGGTATACAGCAGGTGACGGCCGCACACGAGCTTCTTCATGCGGTTTATGAAAGAATGACGTTAAGTGAACGTAAGCAAATTGATAAAGAGTTGGTTTCATTGGCGGACACTATTCAAGATGAGAGGTTTCAGTCGACGCTAGCTCAGTACCGACAGACGGAGCCAGATCAAATAAGCAATGAACTACATTCAATAATTGGTACTGAAATTTCAGAAATCACGCCAAAACTTGAAGAGCATTATGCAAAGTATTTTAACAACAGACGGCTAATTGTTGGTTTTGCCAATCAATATGAGAAGGTATTTACAGATATTGAGGCCCAAATACAAGAACATGATAAAAACCTTTCAGAGATAAAAGTTGAAATAGATGCACTTGATAAATCTATTACTTCTCAGCAGTCACAAATAAAGTCCGAAGCCGCTCGACTCGATCTTCTTCGCGCAAACGACAAGATTGAGGAATACAACCTGGGCGTAGGTCCATTTAATGAGCTTGTTCGTAGCTATAATGCTAACATCGAATCACAAAGGTCGAAAGTTGCACAGTACAACGAGATCGTAAAAGAGCGTAATTCACTTGCTACTACTCAGAGCGACTTAACAAAACAACTCGACAGTAATTATCAGACATTGTAACCTGAGTGCTATAATTAGTTAATGGCAAAATCATCAATTCAGTTTGCATGTCAAGAATGTGGCTCTAGCTTCAGTAAGTGGGCTGGTAGATGTTCAAATTGTGGTGCCTGGAATAGTTTAGTTGAAGAAGTGGCGGTCTCGAGAGGCTCGATCGTAGAATCTTCTAAGGGCAAAAAGTTAACTGCAACAGCAATTGGTAAAGTTGCCAAGACGCAAAAAGCAACGCGCCTAACAACTGGTGTCAACGATGTCGATGTTGTACTTGGCGGAGGATTTGTTAGCGGTAGCGTCAATCTTATTGCTGGTCAACCCGGCATAGGAAAGAGTACGTTATTGATGCAACTTTCGGCTCAGCTTTCAAGAAGTCACCAGGTCTTGTATGTTAGTGGTGAAGAATCTTTAGAGCAAGTCAGCTTAAGGGCTTCAAGAATCACTCCTAAAGATCAGAATGTTATGTTGGCTAGTTCGACAAGTAGTGATGATATCGCTGAAACTATTCTAAGTAGTGAATACCAGGTGGTGATAGTAGATTCTATCCAGACGGTGTCCTGCGCATCTGTGTCTTCCGCCCCTGGATCTATAAGTCAAATTACTAATAGTACATATCTATTAACACAAGCTGCTAAGCAGGCTAATGTTACCCTTATTTTGGTAGGACACGTGACGAAAGAAGGCAATATTGCCGGCCCTAAGTTGATGGAGCATTTGGTTGATGTGGTATTGAATCTAGAAGGTGATAGGTATGGCGGATTTAAAGTGCTAAGAGCCGTTAAGAATAGGTACGGGTCCACATCTGAGGTTGGGATATTCGATATGACAGAAGGTGGTTTGACTCCAGTAGATAATCCATCGGCTGTACTATTGGCGGAACGCCAGGTAGCGGATGGCTCGATAGTTTTAGCCGCCATGGAAGGCACTAGACCGATACTAGTTGAGGTTCAGGCACTAGTAAACAGAACATCGTTTGGTTATCCAAAGCGTGCTGCTTCAGGCTTTGACCTGAATCGCTTAAATTTACTTACAGCTGTACTTACCAGACGCACTAAGCTAGATCTCAGCGAGTTTGATGTTTATATAAATATTGTTGGCGGGATAAAAATCAGTGAACCTGCTGCAGATTTAGCTATCTGTATGGCAATTGCTTCAGCTGCAAAAGGTATGCAATTAAACGAAGATGCAGTTGTGTTTGGTGAAGTTGGCCTTTCCGGAGAAGTAAGACATGTCTCAAATATTGAAAAACGTATTAAAGAGGCTAACTATCTTGGGTTTAAAAATTGTATTGGTCCAAAGTCTGATATAAAAAACACTAAGTTGCAACAGGTAACTAGTATAAAAATGGCATTAAATACATATTTGAAAGACAAATAATTATGGAAATTATGCTTTTAATAGTAACGTTAAACTTTGTTTGTACATTGGTTGTGCTATGGTACATTACGCCAACGCGTATTAGTAACAATCAGCGTGTAATTTTAGATACAAGTGCAATTATGGATGGCAGAATTGCCGAGGTTGTTAAATCTGGATTTGTGCCACCGGTGTTAATTATACCCAGGTTTGTGATTGCTGAACTACAGCTATTAGCAGATAGGGCAGATCACTTAAAGCGTGAGCGTGCTAGGTTTGGCTTAAGATTAGTTCAGCAACTACAAGACAGCCGTAATGTATCAGTTAAGATAACGGGCCATGAGTTTTCCGGAACATCTGAAGTAGATAAAAAATTAATCTTATTAGCCAAGAAATTTAAATCTCCACTTTTTTCAACTGATTATAATTTACTGAAGGTTGCTGAAATTGAAGGGATAAGCATATTAAATATTAATGAGCTTTCTCAGAACCTACGTCCAATTACTATCCCTGGGGAGACTATTTTGGTAAAGATAGTAAGTAAAGGTCAAGAAAAATCACAAGGACTAGGATACCTGGAAGACGGTACCATGGTAGTTGTTGACAATGCCAATAAATATATTGGTAAAAAAATTACTGTAGAAGTAACACGATCACTTTTAACAGTTTCGGGTAGGATGGTGTTTGCAAAGATCTCCAAGTATGTCTCTTCGGAAAGAATCCGAACTAATAAAACTGTACACAATAAATCAAAAAATAAGCCTATGAATATTGAAGATAAGCTTCTTAAGGCAATCGATAACAGCATCTAATATTATGAGAATAGAGTTGCTAAGAACTGACTTGTATAGTCTGGCTGTTTGAGGTTGATTGGTAGTACAGAGTATCGGTTACACGCACTTGTATGTTGTATGTGCCAACATCTGGGAAGGTGTAAGATGTATTGTAACTTGCACCAGCTCCAGGCTGAGAGCTGACCACCTGTCCGTTTACAATAAATTCAACCGTTTGAATTGGATTTGGACCAGGTATAAATGTGACGCTAATTGTTCTTGTGCGCGAAGGTGAGCCAACATTTGCAATACTGAAGTCTGCGCCTGAAACTACACCACACTGGTGAACATCGTCGATATTTTTGATATCCCAGCCTTCGGGTGGTGTCCCGATAGTTTCCTTATTTGTATTTGGGTCTATTGAGCTCATGACTTGAATAGTCTCTTTGGCACCTTCGGGTGTACAATCGGTTGCTAGTTTTCTGGACACTTTATCCATTACAAAATCTTTATTGGTTTCCTTCGGCTTTTTAAACCAAGACGGGAACAGATCTTGTCGACCAGCGACTCGGATACTTTGTATGCCAGCCGGTTTAGTAAACCAATCATTAGACTTGTATCCGTATTGAGGCTTAGTCATGATTTCTAGATGGGCACGACTCATGAATTCCCCAAACATCGGACCTGTTTGAAGATGAGTGGTACTGTTCATTACCGTTCCATCAGAACGACCTACCCAGATGCCCACAGCTAATTTAGGAGTGTATCCCATCATCCAGCCATCTTTGGCACTATCTGTCGTTCCGGTTTTAACTGCAGCCTTTACACCTTTGGGGTTAAAGCCGACTGGGTTACCAAAAGTCACTCTTCTGGCTCTGTCGTCAGCGAGCATATCACTGATTAGGTAGCTAATTTCAGCACCCTTGGCTCCCATGGTCTGTACGCCAGGAATATCCTTCCACTGTTGAACTATCTCACCATTAGATTTCTCAATTTTAAGAATATAAGTTTGAGGCTTTGCGGTACCACCGCGAGCCAGTGTGGCATATGCTGCAGTGTGTTGATCTAGCCTGACGGTACCACTACCAATAGAAAGCCCAAGTGAATCACAGGATTCACCACATCCAATATTCTTTTCTCCCATACTTTTGGTTAAATCAATAACTGAAGCCATGCCACTAATTTCCGCGGCCTTTATGGCAGGAATATTTCTTGATTCAGCCAGTGCTTGTCTAATTGATATACCGCCCCTGAATCCGCGATCGAAGTTATTTGGACACCATCCACCCCAGCACTTCTTATCATCTGACAAGGTGCTTCCTGGGCCATATTGATTGCCTTCAAACAGTTTGCTATACACAAATGGCTTTAGGCTTGATCCTGGTTGCAGGTTTGCTGTGGCAGCGTTGTAAGAGCCGTATCCTGGGTGATTATAATCACGACTTCCAACAAGACTTAATACTTGATTGGTAGTTACGTCAACTGCTACCAGGGACGCGTTATCACCACGCTGTCTTTCGACTGCATTCATATTTTTCTTTACTGTTTCTTCAGCTAATTGCTGCATGTCCCAGTCTAGAGTAGTTATGATTCTCCAGCCACCTTTACGAACATTATCGGCGCCGTATTGTCCCTCAAGTTGTTTAATAATTTCATCTACAAAATGTGGCGCTCGCTTTGTGGTAGGGTCATTAGAAAGCGGTTTTATGGCAGTTACTATATCAACGCTCTTTGCTGTTTTGGCTTGATCAGAATTGATATAACCTTGGTCTCGCATGTAATTAATGACGGTTTTTTGCCTTGCAACGGTTCTTTCGGCATCAAAGCTAGGGCTGTTTCTGTCGTATAAACTTGGATATTGAGGAATCGAGGCTATATATGCAGCTTCTTCGATAGTGAGATCTTTTGCGGACTTACCAAAATATCTTTGAGAGGCAGATTCTACGCCGTATGCCGTTCCGCCATAGCCAATAGAATTTAAGTAGAAGTTCAAAATCTCATCTTTAGAATATGTTCTTTCAAGCTCAATGGAAAGTATGAGTTCTTTTAATTTTCGAGTATAGCCAGCTAGACCAGATCTGGTGTTATCTTCTAAAATCACATTCCTTGCTAATTGCTGGGTGATAGTTGAGGCGCCTTGCTTGCCGGTACCACTGACATTAACGAATACAGAGCGGATTATTCCTTTAACATCAAAGCCGCCATGCTTATAAAAATCTTTATCTTCAATAGCTACGGTTGCCCATTTGACATTGTTATTAATCTGATCTGGTTTAACAAATGTCAGTTGTTGATCTTTGTATAATTCATAAAGAAGTACTTGACCAGTTCGATCATAAAACTTAGTTGTTCTACTCTGTACGCGTTTAGTTAACTCGTCCGGCCCCAGTGCAAGATCTTTTCGGAATATGGCAAAAATAGCAAGAATCAATATGATTCCAGTTGCCATTCCGAGGCCTGTAAGTTTCAGTGCCATTATAAAGCCTTGTTTTGAGAACCAATATTTAAAGAACCGCTTAGGATGTAATCTGTAAAAAAATCGTTTAATACGTGATTTAGGCAGTGTAGATAAAAATTCAGCCTTTCTGCGAGACTTCGCGTCAGCTTTAGTCCGCCTGCTACTAGCTAGATTACTGTATACCGAAAGTGAGCCCTTACGTTGATTAGGCTTCTTAATTGACCCCTTGGTAGAAGTTTTCTTTTTCATGTATTGATATATATCCTCATGCTTATCCTAATTATTATACCAACTATTGTAATAAAAAGCATTATTTGTCATATATGAATCGTTTAGCTGCTATAATTTAAAATTATGACTAAAATGACACTTTCTGAAGAACTAACTTGGCGTGGTTTCATTAATCAAACCACCTTTAAAGATATTAAAGAACTAGATAAAGAAAAAAGAACATTTTATTGGGGCTGTGACCCAAGTTCTGATTCATTACAAATCGGAAATCTAGCTGGTGCCATGATGGCTCGTGTATTTATTTCTCATGGCTACAAACCAGTACTACTTGTCGGTGGTGCAACAGGTATGATTGGTGATCCAAAAGACAACGAAGAAAGACAACTCAAGACACTTGATGAAGTTGCACGTAACAAAGCTGCGGTAGCCAAGCAATATAAGACTATATTTGATGGACTGGAGTTTACATTGGTAGACAACTACGACTGGTTTAAAAATATCGGCTATCTTGATTTTCTGAGAGATGTAGGTAAGCAGTTTTCAATGACCCAGTTGCTTGATCGTGAATTTGTACAAACTAGGATAGGTGAAGGTGCCGCAGGTATTAGCTACGCCGAGTTTAGTTACTCATTAATTCAGGGTTACGACTTCCTCCATTTATTCAGAGAGCATGGCGTGACATTGCAGATTGGTGGATCTGATCAGTGGGGAAATATGATTTCTGGCGTGCCGTTAATTCGTAAGCTTGAGAATGCTGACGCGCATGTGTGTACATTGCCTCTTGTAATAAATAAAGCTACGGGAAGAAAGTTTGGCAAGTCTGAAGAAGGTACAATCTGGCTTGATGCTAATCAAACGAGTTCATTCATGTTTTACCAATTCTGGCTGAATGTAGACGACGCGGGTGTTGGTGATTACATAAAAATATACACACTCATCACTCCAGAAGAATTCGATACCTTAATGCAAGAGTTCAGATCTAACCCAAGTGATAGATCGGCGCAAAAATATCTTGCTTACGAAGTTACCAAGTTGGTTCATGGCGAAGAAAGTGCCCAGAGCGCAAAAAATGTCACAGCAACATTATTTGGTGACATTTCCGTTAGCGAACTTTCTAAAGAAGATCTTGATGTACTGGCTCAAGAGATTCCGACGACCACATCAAATGACCTTCTAGGGTGTTTGGTTGCAACTGAGGTTGCAAGTAGTAATGGCGAAGCGCGTCGGTTAATAGAGCAAGGTGCTATCTCAATAAATGGTCAAAAAATAACAGCAAATCAAGAAGTAAATAAACCTAGCTTAATAAAAAAAGGCAAAAACACATTTATATTAACGATATGATCAATAATACTTTGACAGCACTGGATGGAGTAAGAGTAGGGCATTCTACGCACCTAGACAGACTTACTGGATGTACCGTTATTATTTTTGATAAACCAATGCCCGTAGCCTATAAGGCATACGGCGGTGCCGTGGGTGCTTTTAATACCGAAAGTTTGCGAACAGATAAAACAGATTATCACGAAAGAGGCTTATTTGTTGCTGGTGGTAGTATGCAAGGCTTGATGTGTGCTTCGGAAATTATGAAATGCATGATTGATGATTCTCAAGGTCAGAAGATTGGTGAAAGCGTCATTAATCCGTCTATCAGTGGTGCTATTGTATGGGATAAAGGAATGGACATCGCCCCATTCGATCCTATTTATGGTAAAGAAGCCTATGAAAATTTATCAAAAAAGCCAGTTGAAAATGGAAACTTCGGTGCCGGAACCGGTACGACAGTGGGTGACTTCCGTTGGCTGGAAGGTGGAACTAAAATCGGATCAATGAAGGCTGGTATTGGTTCAGCAAGGGTTGATCTGGGAAATGGTATCATCGTATGTGCTTTATCTGTAGTTAACGCATTAGGGAATGTAATTTTACCTAATGGTGATATTCTGGCCGGTAATCGTGACGAATACAATAAATTTAAGGAATACTCCGATCTACAAGATTTTGTAACAAATAATGGAGAAAATAAGAGTAATACAACAATATCAATCGTAGGGATCAATGTAGACTTGGGGACGAGACAGCATTATGAAAAACTGGCTCATATAGCTTCACATGGTCAGGTTCGGGCTATTAAGCCAGTACACACATCGTCGGATGGTGATACCGTATTTGTTTTTAGTAACAGACAAATAAAAGATCCTTTAAATAATTATGCACAATATTTTCAAGAGACTGAGGATCAAAATTACTTTAAAGTTGATATTATAGGAAACGCGGCTGCTGATGCGGTGCAAGAAAGCATTTATGATGCTTGCCGTTCGGCACAGACTATTAAGCTCCATAATGCTTATAGGGGATTAATTCCTTCATCGGCAGATTATTTTTAGTCAAACGGCCGTATTGGCACCTAAAGATATAACGAAACATTTAATTAGAGTGGCATATGTTGCAAACAGAGTTTGAAGCTAAGTTTTTAAATATAAACATAGATGAAGTTAGAGTTAAGCTCAAAGGTATTGGGGCTGAGTTAAAAACTCCTATGCGTATGATGAAGCGTGTTACTATAGATAATGGTTTGATGAAAAGTAAAAATGCATTTTTAAGGGTTCGTGACGAAGGTGATAAAGTTACGCTAACTTATAAACAATTTGATGAACTTTCAGTGGAGGGTGCTAAAGAAATCGAACTTGCTGTAGGAGATTTTGATAAAATGATAGCTTTACTAAAAGTGGTTGGATTACCGCATAGATCATTCCAAGAATCAAAAAGAGAAACATGGCAGTTTGAAGATGTTGAAATCATGATAGATGAATGGCCCTGGCTACCCCCGTATATTGAAATCGAATCAGATAGTGAAGATAAAATAAAGGATTTTTCCAGCTTAATTGGTTTAGATTGGAACCACGCCGTGTTTGGTGATGTCATGACGGCATACAAAATATCCTACCCGCATCTAGGTGATGGAGATACAATTGGAAATCTGCCAGAAGTACGATTCGACGATCCGTTGCCTGAAATGCTAATGAATAATAGAGAATAATATTTAGAGCTAGGGTTATGCTATGTATCGGCCGAATTGCTCAATTTGCTTTATGTTATCTTGGTGATTAATTAAGTCGGTGATTTCCTCGGCAAGCTCAATGTCTTTCTCGGTCACTTTGTCTTCTTCGTGAGTGGTAGAGCTTACAAATACTTCGTTATAGTTTCTGATGCCTAAATCAGGATGATGATTGAGTTTTTCGGCAATATCGCCAATGGAATTTAAGAGAGCGATTGCGTGTTTAAAATCATTACATTTAATGGCCAAGAATATGCAATTATCTTTTTTACTCCATCCATGAGGTATTTCCATAATAAGTATAATTATAACAAATTAGTTGACAGACAATTACTGGGCGATATAAACTAGTTAAGTTACTTAATTATTTAATTACTAATATATATGACTAAATCACCAACCAGAGAAGAAAATATTAATAGCATAATTTATAGCTTTATTAATTTTAGAAAAGGGTTAGTTAAAGATAGTAGAGTTAATGGGTGCGGTTTGCCACATGCGCAGGCTGAGGTTTTATTCTGCATACACCATAATTCGGACATCGGGTCGAGTGAGCTTGCAAAGTATTTAAATATCACCCCCAGCGCCACTACGCAGTTAGTAGATATACTGGTGAATTCAGGTATCGTAGACCGCATTTCTGACAATTTTGATAGGAGGGTTACAAGACTAAGGTTAACAGTAAAAGGTGAGGGAATGATGAAACAGATTATGGAGGATAAAATGAATAAGGTGAGCGAAGTATTAAGCCTACTGACAGAGAACGAAATTGCTGATTTTGCCAATATTTTAAATAAGGTTAGTGCATCTTTGGATAAAAAAGGAGGAAAATAATGGTAGAAAAAGTAAAGAAGAAAATTCAAACTAAATTTCATGAGCCTGAATCTGTTTATAAGCGAAGATGGTGGATCTTAGCAGTTCTGTGTCTTTCGCTTTTGATAGTAATGGTTGGAAACACCGCTTTAAATGTTGCGCTTCCGATACTTAGCGAAGAACTTAAGGCGACAAATTCCCAGCTTCAGTGGTTAGTAGATTCATACTCAATTGTTTTTGCTGGATTTTTGTTTATGGCTGGCGCACTTGGTGATAGGTTTGGCCGAAAAGGTATTCTTCAACTTGGTTTAGTACTGTTCGCAGGTGCAACTTTATTTGCGGGATTCGGTGCAAATTCAGCAAATGAGTTGATTGCGGCAAGGGCAGTTATGGGTCTTGCTGGCGCCATGATTATGCCGGCAACACTTTCAATTTTAACAAACGTTTTCCCAAATAATGAAAGAGCAAAAGCGATTGCACTTTGGGCTGGAATAAGTGGTGCGGGAACGGCAATTGGCCCACTTTTAACTGGTTTTGTACTAGAGCATTATTCTTGGCATAGCGCATTTTTGGTAAGTCTCCCATTAATTATTGCTGCCTTAATAAGTGGTGCAATACTTATTCCGAAATCTTCTGACCCTGATCATACAAAAATTGATATTCCAGGCTCGATTCTTTCCGTTGTTGGGCTTGTCGCGATTGTTTATGCAATTATAGAGGCTCCACATAATGGTTGGTTAAGCTTTGATACACTATCTATATTTGGACTCGGTGCAGCCACGATGGGGTTATTTATTTGGTGGGAGCTTAAAACTAAACATCCAATGTTAGATGTTAGGTTGTTTAAAATTAAGGCCTTTGGCGTAAGCGCACTTGTTCTAATCCTAGTATTCTTTGCACTGATGGGTATGTTCTTTAATATGAGCCAGTTAACGCAGTTGGTGTGGGGATATAGTCCGTTGGAAGCTGCGCTGAAAATGTTACCAATGTCTGCTGCAATTGTGGTTTCTTCAATAATATCACCGAAGTTAGTGCAGAAATTTGGTAAAAGAAAAGTTGTTGGTTCTGGCATGCTGATAGTGGCTTTAGGCGTATTGCTACTTTCAACGCTCGGAATAGATGTTAACTATGGAATGTTTGTGCTAGCAATGTGTACGGCGGCGTTTGGTATGGGTATTGCTATGTCGCCAACAACAGATTTAATGATGTCTGCCGTTCCAAGATCTCGTGCCGGAATGGGTTCTGCCACTAACGATACCACGCGTGAGCTTGGCGGATCACTCGGAGTTGCAATTTTAGGAAGCCTACTAGCTGCTCAGTATTCAGAGAAGATTATCCCTGCAGTTTCTCAGTTGCCACAACAGGCACAGGTAGTTGCCGAAAGCTCACTAGCTGGTGCACTTAGAGTAGCTCAAATGTTGCCTCCTCAAATAGGTGGCGCTCTTTCCGTAGCTGCTAAAACAGCATGGCTTGATGGTTACAGCCATTCACTGATTGTCGGAGCAATTGTAATTGCTGCTTCAGCAACCATTGCCTTCAAGTGGCTTCCAAATCAATCAGAAGAATCAGTTGACGAAATCGTCCACGGATAGTGTTTTAAACAATTTAAAAGCCCCTCGGGCTAGCAGATTTCTCTGCGCCCTGAAGGGCTTAATTCTAGGAGAGCGGATTCGCATAATCTACGCTACTTTATTGAGAACATCCCAATATCAGTCCCAGAAATCTTAGGTATATTGCCTTAGCGAACTCGCCACCAGTCCCATACTCCACGGGGCTTACCGTACGGCACAACAGTGCCATTGGAAACCTGTTCTCGCGAGAATACCAATACATAGTTTCGGCTAGCAGCGGACTCGTTCGCCTTGTTGAACATGCCACTAGGCACGCCTAGTGCTTCTAGGATCAACTGCGAGAGCATCGGTCCTGCGCCACCATAGCCTAACAGGGCATGGATGACATGCATGACAGCGTGCCCCTTATTGTCATACAAGACGACGCCACGGTGCTGAGGCATCCCCTCGTTCCAGAAGAACTCAGCACGTACTAATTGCCCAATATCACTCTTGAACATGTTCTCCGGGTCTGCAAGGGCATCGATGCCAGCTATGACGTGCTTCACGATGCCCCAGGCAACGTCGGTCGCTTGTGGGAATGAGCCGAGCGCAGTATGGTACACGAGGTATCCCTCGTGTTCGTACGGCCTGCGCCGATCGATGTTGGCATCCCGATATGCGGGAAGGTTTATGGTGTCCAACTGAACTCCTAAGGTACACTGGGATTTCCCAGACAAACGCAGATTTTGCGTCTATAAAAACACTATAACATATATTTGTATTAAATGTCAATAGCTTATAATCTGTTGTATGGATTTGCAAAGCTCGGTTGAAAAGATAAAAGGAGTGGGGCCTGAAACTGCTAAAAAGTTGGGTATACTTGGCGTGGAGTCGATTTATGATCTGTTGACGTTTTGGCCGCGGCGGTACGATGATTACTCAGAGGTGTTGCCGATTAAAGATATTGAACCAGGGGCGGTGACGGTTAAAGCCCAGATTGAATCAATCATAACCAAAAGGGTTCGACGCGGGATGCACATAACTGAAGCTGTGATTCGTGATGAAAGTTCTGCTATTCGTGTGGTTTGGTTTAATCAGCCATATCGTGAGAAGTATTTTAAGACTGGCAAAGAGTATTATTTTTCGGGGTTGTACGATTTTAGTTTCAATAGGTATGTTCTGCAAAATCCGACTGTTGAGGAATCCAAAGAATTCACTGCTAATACCGCACGCATCGTTCCAATTTATCCGCAAACCAAGGGTCTTGATTCAAAAATCATCAGAAAAACAATCTCGGAAATTACTAGTATGTTTCAAGAATTATCAGAAACTATACCTTCTTGGGTTAGTGAGCAATACGATTTCATGAGTTACGCCGAAGCCGCTTATCAACTGCACTGGCCAGAAAATCAAACAAAACTAGCTGAAGCTCGTGAGCGGATTGGATTTGAAGAAGTGTTTGCGTACGTACTTGCGGGGCAGCTGAATAAAAAGCAAATTGAAGATGAAGTTGCGTTGCCGATATTATTTAACCAAGATTTTGCAAAGCAATACACCAAGACATTGCCGTTTGAGCTAACTCCTGAGCAGAAACAATGCTCATGGGAAATTTTGCAAGATATAGAGCGCGAGCATCCAATGAACAGGCTCTTGGAAGGTGATGTGGGTGCAGGCAAGACTGTGGTTGCAGCGATGGCGGCATACATGGCATCTAAGCAGGGGATTCAAACTGCAATTATGGCTCCAACCGAATTACTGGCTAGGCAGCATGCGGTTACGCTAGCAAATTTATTAGAGCCACTTGGCGTCACAATTGGTCTGCTCACTTCAGCTGTAAAAGGTAAGCCAAAAGAAGCTTTGAAATCACAGCTAGAAGAAGGATCGCTTGATATAGTTGTTGGTACACACGCACTTTTGCAAGAGAGCGTAACATTTAAGCGGCTTGGTCTTATTGTGATTGATGAACAGCATCGATTTGGAGTAAAACAGCGCCAAAAGTTGGTAGATAAAGCTGAAAAAATACCGCACATCTTAAGTATGACGGCGACACCGATCCCAAGAAGTCTGGCGTTAACAGTTTATGGAGAACTAGATATTTCTATAATAAATTCGAAGCCAAAAAATCGTCTACCGATTCAAACCAATATATGGTCTCCTAATTCTAGGCCACAGTTATATCAAATAATTGATGATGAAATTAAGTCTGGACGACAGGCGTTTGTCGTATGCCCATTAATTGACGAATCCGAAGGGTCAGAAGTAAAAAGTGTAAATGAAGAAGTAAAGCGGCTCAAAAAAGACATCTTCAAAACGCGGCGTATCGGTACCTTGCATGGAAAAATGAAAGATGATGAAAAGGCACGCGTTATGCAGGATTTTGCCGATAAAAAACTAGATATTTTAGTAAGTACCACTGTTATAGAAGTTGGCATCGATATCCCAAATGCTTCCGTCATGCTCATAGAGGGCGCCGATCAGTTTGGGCTTGCTCAGCTACATCAGCTACGCGGTAGAGTTGGTCGTGGTGAATATCAAGGTTATTGCTACCTCGTACCTACAAGCTCACAGAAGCCCTCAAAAAGGCTCAGGGCGATGGAAAGCACTAGAGACGGCTTCAAGCTGGCAGAAATGGACCTAGAGCTTCGTGGCCCAGGTGCCATTTACGGCAGTAAACAACATGGCGCATTGGACCTAAAAATTGCTAATATTTCTGACGTTGCATTGATCAAAAATGCTAAAAAATCTGCTGCAATATTTATAAAGAGATCTGATAATTTAGCAGATTACCAAGAGCTTGAAAAACGTGTTCAGAAATCTCTGAGCCTAACATATTTAAATTAGTAAGTTATACATAAATTGACGATATCTGAATTTGGGAATAAGATTAAGAAAGTTGTTAATAAGGAGCTGTTATGAAATTGAAAAATGATAAACGTGGATCAGTACTAATAATTGTTTTGGCAGTGGTTGGTATCGTGGGAGTTGCCGGTGTAGGGTTTATGTTATATCAGAATAAAGATTCAAACAACAACGGTATGACTACTCAAATTAAAAATAAGTTTGCAAATATTAAATGTGAATATAGCGACAAAGATTTATGTAAGTTTTTCGTAGGCTACAAAGAAAGAAATAGCTATAAAGTAAATATGACGACTACTTCATCTGAGGGTGGAAATATTCAAAGTGAAATTCAGGTAGAAAACCAAGACAGAATGCACAGCAAAATGACTGGTGGGGCGTATGGTTTTGAGACTGTTATGATAGGCAAAGATTATTACACAAAAGCTGGGGACGTTTGGTATAAACAAACACTCGATGATACAAAATATGAAGCCAAAAAATCTGAAACTGAAGGCGGAGTAGAAAGCTTTAAGGAGCCAATTAAAGATGGCGTTAATGAAGGTATGTCATACAAAAAAGCTGGCAAGGAAGCTTGTGGTAATCTTCAGTGCTTTAAGTATCAAGTTATATCTGTAGAAAATACAGGTTCAACACATTATATTTGGTTCGATACTAAAGATTATCTGCTTCGCAAAATGGCAGTCGAACAGGCGGATGGTAAGATGGAAATGGAATTTGAGTATACCGCAGTAAAGGTTGAGACGCCTTCTCCAGTTAAAGAGCTGGCACCAAATCAGCAAATGATCCCAGGACAATCTGAACCAACTACGATGCCGGATATGTCACAGTTTAATATGTAGACTACCTTAAATACTATAAAAACTGTACAATTAGCGTTATGTATTCAGGAACAACCTTGCACGGTAAATCCGGCAATCTTATTGGAGCACATCAAAAATTTGATCGTGTTGCTAGAAGATTTGTGCATAAATTAAGGCCTGAAATTGACTTCCCTACAACTAAACAAATCCTTCATTTTGAAGGGAACAATGGGCCTGATGGCATTAAGCGAAAAAGCCCAGGGGTCGATGAGCCATGGCATTATTGGGATCCAACGGATAAAAACGACACTCATTTGCAGAAAATCATAACAGCACATCTTGAGGCGCTTACGCAGCAGATAATTTTCAAGAATCCAGAACGTGTGGCTTTTGAGGCTGCTTGGCTGGCACATGCAATAGTGGATGGTCTTACTCCTGCACACCACTACCCCTATGAAGAAAAGTTACTAGAGCTTAGGGGTGAGGGTCTTGAGACTCGAACCTCCATTAAAGATAAAATTGTCATTAAGGGCGATACCAAGCGTCAAACTTTGAGTAATAACTGGAAGATGTGGGGTGCTAAAGGGTTAATGCTCTCTCATGCAAGTTTTGAGTGGGGCGTCTCCACCGTTGCAATGCCTCTGCTGATGAAGCGTGCTATGCCCAACGAGGCACAGATTAAACATGCAAAAAACGTTGGCTTCAATACATACTTAAACGAACATGCACTTGATATATTAGAGCTGAATATGTATGAAAGATTTTTACGTTATGGCTGGACTCTCAAGCTTAGTCGACAGGTGAAAAATGTGTTATGTCCTAAAATTGTAAATTCTATTGCTGTAGCTTGGATTATAGCCATAGATGAGGCTAGGTGATGCGTATAATTGCCGGTCTTTATGGTGGACGAATTATAAAAGCGCCTTCTGGGTACAAGACTCATCCTATGAGTGAGAAGATGCGAGGTGCATTATTTAATTCTATAAACGATTTTGATGGCAAAGACGTATGGGATGCGTTTGCAGGCAGTGGCGCCCTAGGGCTTGAGGCTCTGAGCCGTGGTGCTACTTCAGTTGTTGCAACAGATAGTGATAGGGCAGCTTATGGTGTCTTGAAGGATAATATTCAAAAATTAAAAGCAGAAAATATCAAGGCAATTAAAGCTCCAGCCAAAGGGTGGTCAGAAAATAATGTGGATAAAAAATTTGATATTATTTTGTGTGATCCACCCTACAATAATCTTCAGTTATCCACAGTTTTTGCACTAAAATCTCATTTAAAACCTAATGGGCTTATGGTATTATCATATCCAGGTAGAGAGCCTATTCCAACTGCTGATGGAGTTGTTGTGGTGGACAATCGAAATTATGGCGATGGATCATTGGCATACTACCAGCTAAAGTAGGCGCCCTCTGGCGCCTACTGCTTTATTTTGATATAATATACCAGCCTTACTGGCAAAGTATATTGATGATAAGCTTCATTAGTACAACAATACCCGATGTATATATGATACGAATCATAAATATCAAACACATAGATGTGCCACAGTGGTGGCTGCGTGAAACGTAAATATTCGTAGACACGCCAGCGTGATACCGTAAAAAGGCACAGATATAAAACTTAACAATACATAGATGTGCCACAGTGGTGGCTGCGTGAAACGTAAATATTCGTAGACACGCCAGCGTGATACCGTAAAAAGGCACAGATATAAAACTTAACAATACATAGATGTGCCGCGGTGGTGGCTGCGTGAAACGTAAATATTCGTAGACACGCCAGCGTGATACCGTAAAAAGGCACAGATATAAAACTTAACAATACATAGATGTGCCACAGTGGTGGCTGCGTGAAACGTAAATATTCGTAGACACGCCAGCGTGATACCGTAAAAAGGCACAGATATAAAACTTAACAATACATAGATGTGCCACAGTGGTGGCTGCGTGAAACGTAAATATTCGTAGACACGCCAGCGTGATACCGTAAAAAGGCACAGATATAAAACTTAACAATACATAGATGTGCCGCGGTGGTGGAATTGGTAGACACGCTAGTCTTAGGAACTAGTGCCGCAAGGCGTGGAGGTTCAAGTCCTCTCCGCGGTACCATACATAGATTATGAAACAATACGATAATTTATCTGAACGCCTTATTGCCAAAACTCTTCAAGAAGGTGAATTTGTCTTACGAAGCGGAAGGGTTTCAAGCCATAAAATTGAATGCGATAATATAAAGTCAAATAGCAGGCTCTTTAAGCAAGCTACTGCATCTCTCGGAAATCTAATAGCTGAGAGATTTTTTTATTGTGATGCAATAGTAACTATTGCAAATGGCGCAAATAGGTTTGCAGCCCCGGTAGCGAAACACGCAAGTGAGCATCTTGGGCATAAAGTAAATGCATATCAAAGTTTCAAGAATAATAATTCAGATGGGTTTGGTATAACTACAGGTAATATTCGTCTAAGAAATAGACAAATAGTGGTCGTGGATGATGTATTTAGTTACGGTACTAACGCATCTGCTGTGGCAGAGCTGTGCGACAAATGGTCTAAAATCCATGATGCTACAGGTAGTGTACTGGGTATTGCTACCATTTTTAATCGTAACCCCGATGGCCTCGATACCGTAAGATTACCTTTTCATAGTAAAGGTGAGTCATTAGATATCCCTGTTGTAAGTTTAGTTAACTACCCTATAGCCACGGCTAAATAAAATAGATCGCTATAGATTTAATAAGATAATATGTCGCATTCTGCTACACGAGCGTTTTAATTTATGTATAAAAATATTAGAATAGATACAACATGACTAAACTAAGTACACAAAGTTATAAAGGTGCTAGAGACTTTTATCCAGAAGACAAGAGGTTGCAAAACTATATTTTTAATACTTGGCGTAAGGTCTGCGAAAGATATGGATATGAAGAATATACTGCGCCAGTCTTAGAGCCAATTGAGTTATATACCAGCAAAACTTCTGACGAGATTGTGAATGAGCAGACCTATAGCTTTACGGATCGTGGCGGAAGAACGGTGGTAATGCGGCCGGAGATGACGCCAAGTGTTTCGCGTATGGTGGCTGCTAGAAGACAGGAGTTGCCGTACCCGCTACGGTGGTATTCAATTCCAGATTGTTGGCGTTACGAAAGACCGCAGCGCGGTAGAAACCGTCAATTCTGGCAATTAAATGTCGATATTTTTGGGGTTGATACTGTTGATGCAGATCTAGAAATCATTAGTCTAGCCGACTCAATCATGAAGCAGTTTGGCGCTAATGAAAGCATGTATCAAATTAAAATTAATAGTAGAAAACTGATAAATTTAATAATGAGCCAGTATCTAGAGCTAGATGCTATGCAGGCAAAGCAAATGATCCAACTATTCGATAAGAAAGATAAATTGCCAGCAGACGAGTTTGTGTTACGTGCTAGAAGTATATTCAAGCCTGAAAAAGTAGAATCTGGTTTAGAGAAACTTTACTTACTAATAAAAGCAAAGACGCTTGCAGATCTGCCTGATAATATAAAAGAATCGCAGGCTGTTTCTGAAATCCAGGTATTGTTTACTCTGTTAAATGATCATGGGATAACATCGGCAACTTTTGATATTACTTTGATGCGTGGATTTGATTACTACACAGATATTGTGTTTGAGGTGTATGATCTAGACCCAGAAAATAATCGCGCAATGTTTGGAGGCGGACGTTACGATGGTTTAGTGGGGGCTTTTGGTGTTGAGCCAGTTGCAACAGTAGGCTTTGGAATGGGCGATGCCCCGATAGAAAACTTCTTAAGTAGTCATAAGTTAGAGCCAAGGTTGCCTTCGGCTACTCAAGTATATGCAATTATAGTAGGTGACGTACTCTCAGAGGCTCACGATGTTGTAAAAATGCTTAGGGGTAGTGGGATAAATGTTGCGATAGATATTACCAACCGAAAGCCAGACAAACAAATCAAAACTGCACTAAAATTAGGTGTTCAATATCTCCTTTTCATTGGCGCTGAAGAACTTACTAATAAAAAGTATATTTTACGTAATGTTGAAACTCAAAATGAGGATATATTGTCAGTTGAAGAGATTGTGAAAATTCTACATTAGTTTTAAGAGCGACGAGCAATTTACAAAATTTCTTAATTTAATTGAGGGCTTCAGAGCAGAAGTCAATGATAGAATGGAAACATTTGATAGTAAAATTGATCGGCTAACAAAATTTTTGGACAACTTTGCTAAACGACTCGATAATAGATAATAACGAGATTGAAATGGCAGCACGTGATAATTAGTTCGAACTGTTACCAGATTGGCCGTGTAAGGTTTCAGAAAAAATCATATTCGATAAGAAAATCTTTAGCGTGACATTTCTCATCTGGTGTGACATAATATCAACTTATGCAAGTAACACGTAAAGATATATCAGAGACCAAAGTAAAATTAACTATAGAACTCGGGCTAGAAGAATTGACACATTCTAAACAGCATGAGCTACAAGAAAAAGCTAAAACTGCCAAGATAACAGGATTTAGAAAAGGTAAAGCTCCGTTAAATCTTATTGAAAAACAACTAGACCAAAACCAGCTTCAGGCGGATGTAATTAATCACGCTATTAATGATTATTACGGACAGGCATTAAGTGCAGAGAAATTAAGAGCGCTAGACCAGCCCAATGTCACAATTGGTAAGTTTGTGCCATATACTGAACTTCAATTTACTGCCGAGGTAGAAATAATGCCAAAAATAAAGCTAGGTGATTACAAGAAAATTAAAAAATCGCCAAAAATCGCTAAAGTTGAAGCTGATGAAGTCAAAAAGGTTCTAGCAAACTTATCTGAACGAATGGCTACAAAGAAGGACTCTTCAAAGCCCGCAAAATTAGGCGATGATGTTGTGATAGATTTCGATGGCAAAGACAAGAAGGGTCAGGCTGTGGCTGGAGCGAGTGGTAAAGATTACTCTTTAAATCTCGGAAGCAACAGCTTTATACCAGGATTTGAAGATGGCTTAGTTGGATCTAAATCCGGAGACAAGAAGGAACTTAAGTTAAAGTTTCCTAAAGACTATCATGCAGAAAACTTAGCTGGCACTGATATAGTTTTTGAGGTTCAAGTTAAAAAAGTCCAGTCCGTAGAGTTGCCTAAGCTAGATGATGAATTTGCTAAAAAAGTTGGCCCATTTGATTCATTCAAGTCACTTCAAGCAGATATTAAAACACAGCTTGAAGATCAGAAGAAACAAGAAGCTGAAAATGCACTAAAAGACGAAATTGTTGAAGAGCTAGTTAAAAAAAGTACTCTGGTTTTGCCTGATATATTGATTAACGATCAGATTTCGATGCTTGAGCACGACTTTAATCAGAATTTAATATACAGAGGGATAACAAAAGAAGAGTATATTAAATCAAATGGTTTAAAAAATGAAGAAGAATGGCGCAACAAAGAACTAAGGCCTCAAGCAGAGCGTCGAGTATCTGTTGGTATGATTTTGGCGGAAGTTGCCGACGTAGAAGGTATAAAAATTGATGAACAAGAGTTAGCAGATAGAATTGAGCTGATGAAGATACAGTATAAGCAAAATGCAGAGCAGTTTGATACTCCAGAGATGCAACGTGAAGTCGCCTCAAGATTAATTACAGAAAAAACTGTCGATAGATTGGTAGAACTAGCCGGTAAGTAGAATGGGTATAAAAGGTATGCTAAGAGAGTCTGCTACTGACTTAATTGGCAGAGATAAAAAAGAATCTTTTACATACAGCTCTATCTATGCAGCTATGGGCGTAGCGGTGAACTTTGATCCAAATTTGACACCAGTACAAGGCAGGACAATAGGTGCTTTCTTTTTTGTAACTTCAATGACGTTGGCTTGTCGTGGCCGTAGAATGAATAGACTTATCATTGCTACTGATGACATAGAAGAATTAGCAGTCGTTGACACCGAGTGCCAATAACTATATAATTTGAACTATAATGTTAGTACCAACTGTTATAGAACCATCAGGACAGGGTGAACGTGCCTTCGACATATATAGCCGCTTACTTCGAGACAGAATAATTTTTCTCCACGACGAAGTTAATGAACATACTGCAGGCTTAATTGTCGCACAACTTCTTTTTCTTCAAAGTGAAGACCCGAAAAAAGATATATACATGTATATAAACAGCCCTGGCGGTAGTGTTTATGATGCTTTGGCAATTTACGACACAATGAATTATTTACAGAATGATATCCAGACAGTTGGCATAGGTGTTCAAGCATCTGCTGCGGCATTTTTACTTAGCTCTGGTACAAAAGGTAAACGATTCCTACTGCCTAACGCTACTGTAATGATTCATCAGCCTTCAAGTGGCACTAGGGGTAAAGTAACAGATCAAGAGATTGATTTGCAAGAAAGTTTGCGTGTAAAACGACTACTTGAGAGTATTATGGCTAAAAACACTGGTAAAAAATTAGAGAAGATTCACGAAGACATGGAGCGTGATTTCTGGATGACCGCAGAAGAGTCTCTAAAATACGGCCTAGTAGATAAAATCATCTCACGTTCTCTTAAATGATAGTACATACACTTCTAAAGAAATACCATGTTCAGAATACTCGCTGTATCAATTTGAAGAAAATACCTTGACTTTTCAGTAGTAAAGGCTCATTATTGTATTTAAGAGGTAGTGTAAGTGAAGTTTGGCCATTGGTGCACGTTGGCAAAACAGACTACTTAAGTAAACTTCGGTGATCAAATTAATTTAACGCTTTTGTGTCGTTCTTATTTTTTAAGACACACAAATAAAGGAGCTCAATCTGCCTATGGCTAAGACAGATCTACAAAAGCGTGATAAGCGAGTCTATTTTTCAAAGGTCGACGACTCGCTAGCGCTACCTAACTTAGTTGAACACTTAACAACTTCATTTCAGAATTTTGTCCAAGAAGGTTTGGGTGAAATATTTGCAGAAGTTAACCCAATTGAAGATTACACTGGTACTAAGCTAGAGCTTAGATTCAAAGATTATCGTTTTGGTGATCCAAAGATATCTGAGCTAGAAGCTAGAGAAAATAACATAAGTTTTGAGGCTCCACTTTACGCCAATATCGAACTTACGAATAAAATTACCGGAGAAGTTAAAGATCAAGAGATTTATTTAGGTGATTATCCATGGATGACAGCTAAAGGAACTTTTGTCATCAACGGTGCAGAGCGTGTTGTCGTCAGTCAGCTGATTAGAAGTTCTGGCATATTCTTTACTGCAGAGACTTCAGGAAATAGAAGACTGTATGGCGCAAAGATGATCCCAAATAGGGGTGCGTGGTTAGAATTTGAAACTGCTAGCAATGGTGCAATTTACGTAAAAATCGATCGCCGACGTAAAATTGCTGTCACTACATTACTGCGGGCGCTAGGATATTCGCAAAATGCACAACTTAAAGACATCTTCAAAGATGTTGATACTGGGGAAGTGAGTTATTTGGATGCTACATTAGCGAAGGACCCAAGCAAGGGGGCTAATGATGCTTTAATCGAGGTTTACAGACGAATCCGTCCCGGCGATCTAGCTACAGTAGATAATGCCAGAAGCTTAATAGAAAATATCTTCTTTAATTTCAAGCGATTTGATCTTTCCAGAGTTGGCCGCTATAAGATGAACAAAAGACTTGATCTAGATGTTGCAAATACTGCAGAAAACAGAGTTATGCGACTCGATGACCTAGTTGCAATAATCAAAGAGATCATTCGATTAAACAATACTCAAGAAGCACCTGATGATATTGATAGCCTTGCAAACCGAAGAGTTAAATTAGTTGGAGAATTGATCCAGCGACAGTTCAGAATCGGTTTGCTTAGAATGGAGCGCAATGCTAAAGACCGTATGAGTATGAGCGAAATCGAGACAGTTACGCCCGCCCAGCTGATCAATGCTCGCCCAATTGTTGCTGCTGTTCGTGAGTTTTTTACAAGCTCTCAGCTTTCTCAGTTCATGGATCAAACCAACCCACTTTCAGAACTAGCGCATAAACGACGCCTGAGCTCTATGGGCCCTGGTGGTCTTAGTCGTGAACGCGCTGGATTCGAGGTTCGTGACGCACATCCTACACACTACGGACGTCTGTGTACAGTAGAAACTCCTGAAGGTGCAAATATCGGACTAGTACTAAGTCTCGCATCTTATGCACGGGTTAATGAGTACGGTTTTATCGAAGCGCCTTATGCTGTTGTTAAAAATGGTAAAGTAACAAAAGAGATTATTTACCTAGATGCAGATGAAGAGGCTAAGGCAGTAATCGCTTCTGCCGGTATGGAGCTTGATAGTAATAACTCATTTGTTTCAGAGCGTGTATCTGCTCGTGTGAATCTACAGCCAGAAGAAGTTGATACAGAACTTGTAACACATATGGATGCTGCAAGAAATCAAATTCTAGGTGCCACCGCATCATTAATTCCATTTGCTGAAAAAGATGCTGTGAGTCGTGCATTAATTGCATCAAGTCAACAAAAGCAGGCCGTGCCACTTATCAAAACAAAAGCCTCTTTGATTGGTACAGGCATGGAAGCTATTGCTGCAAAAAATAGTGGACAAGTTATGTATGCCGAATCTGATGGCGTGGTAACTAAAGCAGATGCTGGTGAAGTGGTTGTGAAATATGCTAAAGATTCTATCTCTTATAAACTTCAACATTTCATCAGAACTAATGACGCATCATCGATGAATCAAAAGGTTAGAGTACACACTGGCGATAAGGTTAAGGCTGGTGATGTTTTGATTGATGGAATGAGTACTCAAGATGGTGAACTGGCACTAGGCAAAGATCTGCTAGTCGCATTCATGCCTTGGGGTGGCTACAACTTTGAAGATTCAATAATTATCTCTCGCAGAGTGGTTGAAGATGACGAATTAACTAGTGTTCATATCAGTGATTATATGGTTGAGGTGCGTGAGACTAAGCTTGGCCCAGAGATTGTTACTCGTGATATTCCTAACGTCTCTGAAGAAAGTCTTCGTCACCTAGATGAAAACGGTATTGTTAGAATAGGCGCCGAAGTTAAAGCGGGTGATATATTAGTTGGAAAGATCACTCCAAAAGGTGAGCAAGAATTAAGCTCTGAAGAGCGTTTGTTGCGTGCAATATTTGGTGAAAAAGCTAAAGATGTTCGTGATACATCTCAGCGCATGAATAACGGAAAGCACGGCAAGGTTGTTGGGGTAAAGGTTTTCTCTAAAGAAAATGGCCACGATCTAAAGGCGGGTGTGCTTATGCAAGTACAAGTATTTGTTGCACAAATGCGAAAAATTGCCGTTGGAGATAAGCTTGCCGGACGTCACGGTAACAAGGGTGTTATTGCTAAAATTTTACCAGCTGAAGACATGCCATTTATGGAAGATGGAACACCGGTGGATATTGTCTTAAACCCGCTAGGTGTACCTTCGCGTATGAATATCGGACAGCTATTTGAAACTCATTTAGGCATGGCTGCTAGTGTACTTGGATACAATGTAGCAACCCCGGCATTTAATGGAGCACCAGTAGATGCTATTAAGTCTGAGCTTAAAAAAGCTGGTTTGCCAGAGGACGGTAAGCAAAACTTAATTGATGGACGAACGGGTGAGTACTTTAAAGAACGAGTAACTGTGGGTATGATGCATATTATTAAGCTTCATCACATGGTCGCAGATAAAATTCATGCTCGAAGCATTGGCCCATACACCATGGTTACACAACAGCCACTTGGTGGTAAGGCACAGAATGGTGGGCAGCGATTTGGAGAGATGGAGGTGTGGGCACTTGAAGCTTACGGCGCAGCCAGCACTCTTCAAGAAATGCTAACATTAAAATCTGATGATGTTTACGGCCGATCGAAGGCGTATGAGTCTATCATCAAACAAGAACCAATTGTTGGACCTAAGATTCCGGAAAGCTTTAACGTACTTGTTAAAGAGTTGCAAGGGCTTGGTCTTAAGGTAGATTTAATCAACCAAGAAGGCAAAGAAGTTGATGCAGAAGACTTACTTGAAGCTACTATTGCTGAAGAGGCAGAAAACTTACCGGAAATAGTCGCAGAATCTACAACTCCGATGGATGTAACCGAAGAAATGGTTGCTAGTGAGTTCGAGGTTTTGGATGATACTGGTGCTTCAGATATTTCTGTTGATGATACAGTGGCAATTGATGACAATGATAATGAGAACAACGTAAAGGAGGAGGCGTAAATGAAACCTACCCCATTTTCTACTAGCATGACTGACTTTGATGCTGTAAAACTGGTCGTTGCTAACCCTAGTGATGTACTTGACTGGAGTTATGGTGAAGTAACAAAGCCAGAAACAATTAATTACCGAACACAAAAGCCAGAAAGAGACGGCTTGTTCTGTGAAAGAATCTTTGGCCCGGTTAAAGATATTAATCCTCACGATGTTAAATATAAAGGCGTACGTTCTCGAGAGGCTGCCGTTGATAAGAACGGTGAACTTGTAACTAAATCTATTGTTAGACGTGAACGCATGGGTCATATTACATTAGCTGCACCTGTTGCGCATATCTGGTTTTTAAGAGGTACGCCTAGTCCGATAGGGTTATTGCTCAACATTACAGTTAAAAACCTTGAGCGTGTCGTGTACTTTGCTTCATACGTGATTATTAATGTTGATGAAGACAAGCGGTCACAGCTACTTGCAGATGCTGAGGCAGAGCTAGAGGCAGCAAAAGTTGCAATTAAGGTAAGATTTGAAAAACTAGCTGAAGACGAATCTGCGGATGTAAAGAATCTTGCCGTCGAACAAAGCAAAGAGCTTGATGAAATTACTGAAGATTATCTTGTCAAAAAACAGCAGTTAGATAGTCTGGTTGCATCTGGATTAATCTCTGAGACTGATTACAGAAATCTCCCAGACAGTTATCAGGATATTGTTGAAGTTGGCATGGGTGGCATGGCTATTCAAAGGTTGCTTGATGAAATCAACCTTGATGATCTGATCAAGACACTAAGTGAAGAAGTTGACGGAACTAAAGGCCAGCGTAAGAAGAAGCTTATGAAGCGTCTTAAAATGCTTGAGAGCATGAATAGCGCTGGAATAGATCCAGGTAGTATGTGTGTCAGCATTTTACCGGTTATTCCTCCGGACCTACGACCAATGGTTCAATTGACTGGTGGACGCTTTGCTACATCTGATATGAATGACCTTTATAGACGAGTTATCAACCGAAATAACCGTTTAAAGAAGCTGGTTGACTTAAACGCTCCAGAGGTAATTAGAAGAAACGAGCAGCGTATGTTGCAAGAGGCTGTAGATGCGCTTATAGATAACTCCGCTGCCAGATCAGGGCGTGCGGTTAGTGCTACCGGGGGACGTAGACGCCTGAAATCACTTTCAGATATGCTTAAAGGTAAGCAGGGTCGATTCCGCCAAAACCTTCTTGGTAAGCGCGTAGACTATTCTGGACGTTCAGTAATTGTTGCTGGGCCAGAGCTTAAGATTGACCAGTGTGGGCTACCTAAGCTGATGGCTTTGGAGCTATTTAAGCCGTTTGTGATTGGTTGGCTAATGGAGAGAGAGTATGCACATAATATTAAGAGTGCTACAAGGTTAATCGAAGCCAATGAAAACATTATTTGGGACGCACTTGACGACGTAATTCAGGGTAAGTACGTGCTACTTAACCGTGCTCCAACACTTCATCGTCTTTCGATCTTGGCTTTTCAACCTAAGTTAATTGAAGGTAAAGCTATTCAGCTACATCCGCTGGTTTGTAAAGGTTTCAACGCTGACTTTGATGGTGACCAGATGGCTGTTCATTTGCCGCTTTCTGCAGCTGCTCAAAAAGAAGCTCATGATTTGATGCAGGCTAGTAAGAACTTACTTAAGCCGGCCGATGGATCACCGATCTTACATATCGAACAAGATATAGTACTTGGTTGTTACTACTTAACTTACGAAAAACCTGGTGTTACTAGTGATACTCCTGTTCCAGTTGCAGGTATCGAAGAGGCTCTGATGGGTCTTGAGGCTGGAAGTCTTAAGATTCAAACGCTAGTAAAGACCGTCTTCCGTGACGAGAGATTAACAACTACCGTAGGAAGACTCATTTTTAACAGTATCTTCCCAGAAGATTTTGAGTTCCAAAACGATGTGATGACCAAGAAGAAGCTTACTGCTGTCATGGGTAGGGTATTTGCACAATATGGCGCCGATGTAACTGCAGAAGTTGCCGATGAACTAAAACGCGTAGGCTTCAGCTATGCTACTTTTGCTGGTATCTCAACCGGGATGGATGACTACATTGATCTCGAAGGCCTAGATTCATTGATTGAAGAAGGTGAAAAAAAGGCTTCTGCAATTTCTGATCAATACGACCAAGGGTTAATTACTGATGAAGAGCGATACCGGTTGACAGTTAACGCGTGGCGCGAAGTTGATGAAAACGCACAAAATAAGCTTGTTGATGCATATCAAGGCGTTGATACTGGTATTAGTATTGCGATGATCTCTGGTGCTCGAGGTAGTATTTCTCAGATCAAGCAAGTATCTGGCATGAAGGGTATGGTTGTTGATGCTGTTGGACGTGAAGTTGAACTCCCAATTAGAAATAACTATAAAAAAGGCCTTACTCCAATTGAATACTTCGTAGATACACGAGGTTCTCGAAAAGGATTGATCGATACAGCGCTTAGAACGGCAGACTCAGGTTACCTAACTCGCCGTATGGTTGATGTTGCTCAAGATGTCTTTACTGTTGAAGAAGATGCTTTTGACCCAGGTCTTCTAATGAATAGGGCCGACACCGAAGAGCTAGGTATGAATTTTGGTGTACGTATAAGTGGTAGATTTGCTGCTGAAGACGTCAAGGTTGATGGTAAAACAGTAGTTAAAGAGGGTGATTTAATCACAGAGGAAATCGCCAACACAATAGATGCAAGCAACGTTAACGACGTCCGCATTAAGAGCGTGCTTACTACTACTAACCTACGTGGTATTAGCCCTAAGAGCTATGGTCTTGACCTAGCTACTGGTGATGTCGTGAAGCCATTCCAGCCTGTTGGTGTTATCGCAGCACAGTCGGTTGGTGAGCCAGGTACACAGCTTACTATGCGTACAAAGCATACAGCTGGTGCCGCACTTTCTGACGATGTGACACAAGGTTTACCGCGTGTTGAAGAGTTGCTGGAAGCGCGCGCTCCAAAGAGCCAAGCGTTCCTTAGTGAAGCAGAAGGTGTCGTAGCAATTTGGGAGGATGGCAATAACTACGTTATTCAAGTAACCCCAACCGGCGCCCGAATTGAAACCGTTAAGCTAGAAAAACGTAAGCCACAAATGAAGAGTGGAAGCGATGTGCTTGCTGGTGATGTATTTGCCTCAGACAAAGACGGTGATCGTCCACTAGTTGCTACTTTTGATGCAATTGTCGAGTTCCATGGCGATGAAGCGACACTAACAGCTCATAATTCTAACCCAGTTAAATATGAGGTGCCTGGATTCAAGGTACTTACTGTTGCCGATGGCGATAAAGTAAAAGCTGGCGACAGACTGACTAATGGTTCATTGAACTTGCATGATCTAATGCGACTCTCCGGAATTGAAGCAACTCAGCGTTACATTATTAACGAAATCTTAGGAATGTTTGCCCAGCAGGGTGTAGACCTTGCCGATCAGCATCTAGAGATTATTGTTAGACAAATGTTTAGCCGAGTTCAGATAGAAGATAGTGGCGATAGTCTGTTTGTTACTGGAGACATCGTAAGCAAAGCTGCTGTTGTTGAAGAGAACGCAAAGCTTGTTGCTGAAGGAAAAGAGCCTATAGAATTCACTCAGCTATTGCTAGGTATTGCTAAGGTCTCTACTTGGTCAGATAGCTTCCTTTCTGCTGCATCATTCCAAGACACAACTCGTGTACTTATTAATGCTGCAACTAGCGGTAGGATAGACAACCTGTATGGCCTAAAAGAGAATGTTATCATTGGACGCAAAATTCCAGTCGGTACTGGTGTTCTAGCTGAAGAAGTTGCTCTTGAAGACTGATTCTGTTACAATAACCTAAAGAGTTTCACATATTAAATGTAGCAAGTAGATATTAGAAGGTAGATAGCGGTGCTGACGCATACTACGCACTAAATACTACATACTACTGTAAAAATTTAAGGAATTTTTGCATCTATGCCAACAATTAATCAATTGGTGCGTAAGCCACGTAAGAGTAGTAGCAACAAAGTAAAAACTGCTGCACTACGACGTGTTACTAACACACTAAAAACTAAGAACTATGAAAAACCAGCCCCGTTTAAGCGAGGTGTGTGTATCAAAGTTACTACCAAAACCCCACGTAAGCCTAACTCGGCACTTCGTAAGGTTGCACGTGTGCGTCTTTCAAATGGCCACGAGGTTTGGGCTTACATCGGCGGCGAAGGTCATAACCTACAGGAGCACGCAGTTGTACTAATCCGCGGTGGTCGTGTACCGGATCTTCCAGGTGTTCGCTACCATATCGTTCGTGGAAACCTTGACCTTCAGGGTGTTGCAGACCGAAAACAGGGCCGTTCAAAGTACGGCGCCAAGAAAGAGAGTAAATAATGCCTAGAAAAAAGACCAAATCTCTTATTCGACCAATTCAACCAGATCGTAAGTATAATTCCGTGCTTGTACAGCGATTAATTAACCGCAGTATGGTAGATGGTAAAAAAGCTTCAGCTGAAGCCGCTGTTTATAAAGCCATGGAAGAAGCTGCTAAAAAAGTTAAAGTTGAAGATCCTCTACAGGTTCTTGAAGAAGCTTTGAATAATGTTTTCCCAGGAGTTGAAGTAAAGTCTCGTCGTGTTGGTGGTGCAAATTACCAAGTACCCTTCCCAGTTGAAGGTCATCGTAAAACCCACCTAGGCCTTATGTGGTTTGTCGGCGCAGCACGAGCACGCAAAGGTATGCCTTATTGGCAACGTTTAGCAAATGAAATTGTAGATGCACACGCTCAAGCTGGTGCAGCAGTTAAAAAGAAGGAAGACACGCACAAGATGGCAGAAGCCAACCGTGCCTTCGCTCACTTCGCAAGGTTCTAAGGTAATGAAATTCACGGAAAGAGAACTAAAAGCTGACATTTGCGCAAACTGTCCTGCAAGAACAGGTCGCCTAACTACAGCTCAGCTCAGAGGATCATCATACCGTGGCAGAAAAATTACCAATTCTGATACTCCAAATGTCGACCATTGTTTTATTATCGTGGGTGACATAACAGTAGCGGATGTAATGATAGCGAACCAGCTTGGTGATACGGCTGCTGCAGAACACGATGCAGATTTCATAAACGCTGAGTTTGAAAGTCGTGTTGGTGACTGTGGCAACAAGCCAACTGTTGAATTGACTGGGCATGGGTTAGATATATTCTGCACACCAGCAAGTCTTGCGATCGATCAATTTGTAAAAGTAAACTACGAGGGATAATAAATGGCGACAAAACAATTAGATTTAGCAAAGTTACGAAACGTGGGTATTATTGCGCATATTGATGCCGGTAAGACTACCACAACTGAAGGTATACTATACCGAACTGGTATCAACCACAAAATTGGTACGGTTCGTGGTGATGATGGTGGCGCAACTACCGACTGGATGGAGCAAGAGAAAGAGCGAGGTATTACTATTACCTCAGCTGCCGTAACCTGTTTCTGGAACGATCATCAAATTAACATTATCGATACTCCAGGACACATCGACTTTACCGTAGAGGTAGAGCGTTCACTTCGAGTATTGGATGGTGCCGTAACTGTATTTGATGGCAAGATGGGCGTGGAATCACAAAGTGAAACTGTTTGGCGTCAAGCCGATAAGTACGGCGTACCACGTGTTTGCTTTATCAATAAGATTAACCAAACCGGTGGCGATTTCTGGAAATCACTTGAAACTATTCACGCACGTCTGACTAAAAGAGCATTTGCGGTACATATCCCAATTGGATTTGAACAAAGTATCAATGGTGTTGTCGACTTACTTGAGATGAAGGCTTATACCTATACAGAATTCCATGATAAGGCTTTGGTTGAAGGCGAGATCCCTGCTGATATGCAGGAAAAAGCTAAGAATGCTCGTTCATTGTTAGTTGAAGCTGCTGTAGAACATGATGATGACCTCATGATGAAGTTTCTTGAAGAAGGTGAAGAATCCATTACTAATGAAGAATTTCGTGCAGCACTCCGTAAGGGTGTTTTGTCTGGTGAGTTGTTCTTAGTGACTGGTGGCGATGGACGTGGCGTGATTGTAGAAAAAGTACTCGATCTTATGACTGAGTTCTTGCCAAGTCCTCTTGATCGTGGTTCTGTATGGGGTACGCATCCGAAATCAGGCGATGAAATTGAGCGAAAGCCATCTGCAGAAGAACCATTTGCTGGACTTGCATTTAAAATTGCAACTGATCCTTTTATGGGTAAACTTTGCTTCTTCCGTGTTTATTCTGGCAAGATTGAAGCAGGTAGTTACATTTATAATAGTGCTACTGGCGAAAAAGAACGGGTTGGCCGCGTAGTTAGAATGCATGCTGACAAACGTGAAGATGTTTCTGTTGTTGAAGCGGGTGATATTGCAGCTATAGTTGGTCTTAAAAAAGTTACTACCGGAAATACACTTTGTGATGTCAATAACACTATCATCCTGGAGAGTATTGACTTCCCAGAGCCACCAGTTTCAATTGCTATTGAACCTAAGACTAAAGCTGACCAAGAAAAGATGGCACTTGCACTTCAAAGATTGGCTGAAGAAGATCCAACCTTCAGGGTGCACACAGATGAAGAAACTGGCCAGACGATTATTTCAGGAATGGGCGAACTTCACCTTGAGATTCTAGTAGATCGTATGAAACGTGAGTTTTCGGTTGAGGCAAACATCGGTCAGCCACAAGTTGCCTACCGTGAAACTATCAAGAAACAGATTAAAGTTCAGGGTAAGTTTATTAAGCAATCTGGTGGTCGTGGTCAATATGGTGATGTTTGGCTAAGGCTTTCACCAAATGAACCCGGCAAGGGCTTCGAGTTCATCAACTCAATTAAGGGTGGTGTTGTTCCACAGGAATATATCAAACCTGTAGAAAACGGAATTGTCGAAGCTATGGGCAACGGTGTTATTGCTGGATACCCGGTTGTAGACATGACTGCTGAGCTATACGATGGAAGTTACCACGATGTTGACTCAAATGAAATGGCCTTTAAGATTGCTGGATCCATGGCGCTTCAAAAGGGTGTTAAAGAAGGTTCTCCAGTACTTCTTGAGCCTGTCATGAAGGTAGAAGTTGTTACTCCAGAAGACTTCATGGGTGACGTTATTGGCGATCTTAACTCACGACGTGGTCGTATTGAAAGCATGGAAGATCGTTCTAATGCAAAAGTTATCCTTGCCTTTGTGCCACTCGCAGAAATGTTTGGCTATACAACTGACATTCGTTCTATGACTCAAGGTCGCGCAAGTAGCACCATGGAGCTCGATCACTATGAAGAAGTTCCACCAAACGTCGCCGAAGCTGTAATTGCTAATCGTGCCAAATAGCTAGACTCAGCATGATATACGAAAACGGCAAAATTATTGATGGACAAATAGACGACGGTGATCCTGAATGCGGATTGGCTAGGCAATATTTTACTAAAATCAGATGTGTCCTTGGAGTAATGTCTACTAGAGTTGTTGCGTCTCCGCGTCGATTTCACGATACACTTTTAGACATAGTTGATCAAGCAGATAAATCTGTAGGTAGATAATTTGTACATCTTGATACTGAATTAAAGATACTATATACTAGTATGGTATCTCGCGTGAGGGTTTTGCTTGAGTGGAAGCTCGCAATAAGGACCGCGTGACAAAATGAATATTAAATAACGAACCTCGGGGTTAAACCCTTCCATAGGTTCAGAAGATAGGAGAAAATCTCAATGGCAGATTTTGACCGAACAAAGCCGCATGTAAACGTTGGTACTATGGGCCACGTAGATCATGGTAAAACAACATTAACAGCTGCAATTACTCACGTGTTGGCTAAAAAGCTTCCTAGTGATGTAAACCAGCCTAAAAATTACGATGAAATCGACAATGCTCCAGAAGAAAAGCAACGTGGTATCACAATTGCTACTTCTCACCAAGAATACGAAAGTGAAAAGCGTCACTACGCACACGTTGATATGCCAGGCCACGCCGACTATGTTAAAAACATGATTACCGGTGCCGCTCAGGTTGACGGTGCCATTCTTGTAGTATCTGCTGCAGATGGTCCAATGCCTCAAACTCGTGAGCACGTACTTCTTGCTAAGCAAGTTGGCGTACCTAAGATTCTTGTATTCCTAAACAAGATGGATCTTGCTGATGCAGAACTCGTTGAACTTATTGAAGAAGACGTTCGTGATCTTCTTGAAAAGAACGGCTTTGATAGAAGCTGTCCTATCGTTAAGGGCTCTGCAACAAAAGCACTTGAAGGTTCAGCTTCTGATGAAGATGCTGTTATGGAGCTTGTTAAAGCTATGGACGAATGGGTTGAAGAGCCTACTCGTGATCTCGACAAGCCATTCTTGATGCCTATCGAAGATGTATTTTCAATTAAAGGTCGTGGTACCGTTGCTACTGGTCGTATCGAAACTGGTATTGTTAACATCAACGACGAAGTTGAAATTGTTGGTATCCGTGATACACAAAAAACCGTTGTAACAGGTATTGAGGCCTTTAAGAAAAATCTTGATAAAGGTCAAGCAGGCGATAACGCAGGAATCTTGCTTCGTGGTATCGAGCGTGATGACATCGAGCGTGGTCAGGTTATTTGTAAGCCTGGTTCAATCACACCTCACACAGAGTTTGATGCAGAAGTTTACGTTCTTACCAAAGAAGAAGGTGGACGTCACACTCCATTCTTCAAAGGTTACAAGCCACAGTTCTACTTCCGTACAACTGATGTAACCGGTGAAGTTGAACTTCCTGCAGACAAAGAAATGGTTATGCCTGGTGATACTATCACCTTTAAGGTTAAGCTTCTTGCACCTATCGCCATGGAACAGGGTCTAAACTTCGCAATTCGTGAAGGTGGCCGTACTGTTGGTGCTGGTGTTGTAACAGCCATAACAAAATAGATCTCAGCCATTATTTTGAATATAATTCGGAATGAAGCTTAGGCTAGAGAAAAGAGCTGACATGAGCAGCTCTTTTCTATTTTTGTGCTATAATTATAAATATTATGGCATTATCTAAAGAAGACATGCAGCAAATAAGAGAGGTGATAATTGAAGGCGTAGAAGCTGTGACGGGTCCACGTTTTGATGCGCTTGAATCAGATGTCGCTGAACTTAAGTCGGATGTTGTAGAACTGAAATCAGATGTCGCTGAACTTAAGTCGGATGTTGTAGAACTGAAATCAGATGTCGCTGGACTTAAGTCAGATGTTGTAGAACTGAAATCAGATGTCATAGGGCTAAAAACAGACATGGCTGAAGTGATGGGCAGTGTACGCGTTCTTAATATGTCTATGGATGAACTTTCTGGAAGAGTTGAGGCACTAGAGAATGATATCAAAGAAATTTATATTATGTTGGCAAATGAAACACAGATTACAGATAAAAAAATTGCTAAGTTTTCGCTTGAAGAAAAATTGCTAAAACTTAACGCTGAACTTATAAGCACGGCTAAGCAGGCTGGCATTGTGCTACCACGCTAGTTTGTGACTATTGACATATATGATATAATACATATCACAAACTAATAGTGGTGATTAAAAGTCGTTTAGAACACTCTAATAGGTTCAAAAGGATGTTACACTACGCCAATTCTCGTATATTTAATACAATAGAGAATATTAAAGGAGTTAAGATCATGGCTGACGCCCCTCAAAAACAAAAGATTCGTATTCGCTTAAAAGCATACGATCATAAAATTATTGATCAATCTGCAAAACAGATTATCGACACCGCACTACGAACCGGTGCAACTATCAACGGTCCAATCCCGCTACCAACACGTAAAAGTAAATACACAGTAGTCAAGAGTCCTCATGTTTATAAAAAAGGTATGGAGCAATTTGAAATGCGTGTTCACAAACGTCTTATTGATATCTTGGAGCCAACTCCAAAAACAATAGACAGCTTGATGAATCTATCACTTCCTGCTGGTTGTGATGCTGAAATTCGCATGAACTAACGAGCAGTCGTAACTGACTGTTCTTGAAAGCCATCTTCAAGGGTGGCTTTTTATGTATTTAATTTAAGCGTATACTAATATCTAGAAATTGGAGGTGTGCAACATGGGAATATTAGCATGGATAGTTCTAGGAGCATTAGCAGGATGGATAACTTCGATACTCCTTAAAACTAATAGTCAACAGGGTGCTATCGGTAACATTATCATGGGTATCGTGGGCGCATTAATTGGTGGGTACCTAGGTAGTGCATTTTTTGATCTAGATATAACCGGGATTAATCTTACGAGCATTATTCTGGCAATAGGCGGATCATTGATATTCGCATTATTAATTGGAATTATCACTGGGAAAAAATCTGTTTAACACCAATAAGTGACAAATCACCGTGCTTGTGTTTAAATGTCATAGTAATATGACTAAACAGAAAAATAAAAATACCATTACGACTATATTTGGACGACAAAAAGTTTGTACTCATAAAAAGCAGTCTGATACTGCATATTTCTTAAAATTAATCATGTATTTTATCTGTGGCACTTTTTGGGTGCGATTGCTTAATATTGATGTCGGCCCTTTTGAGCACCTCAGTTTGCCTCTAGGATTAGTAGTTGGTATTGCATTTTCAACTTACGAATGCTCTCATGTTGATAAAAAAATTGAACTCGCCGTACTATTAGCAGCAACCTTCATTAGCTTCTACTTGCCTGTTGGTGTCACCATCTAACTGTCCGAGGTATACAAAAAATAATAGCGATAAAGTAATTTTTAATCATATTTTAAATTATAACAGTGGAATGGTTGACACAGGGTTGGTGTATCTGATACAATTACTTAGTAATTTCATACCTTTGAGGTAAACGGCTTGGCACAACTCCAGGTCTCATCACAAAAATAGATGAGAAACCAGAGTCCGACCAAGATTTTTGTTTGCATGAGGTTTAACATAAGGGATAAAATGAAGGCAATACTTGGTACAAAAATTGGAATGACGCAAATCCTAGCAGAGGATGGCGTTTTAGTTCCGGTAACGTTAGTGCAGGCTGGTCCATGCACGATCACACAAATTAAAACTGTCGAAACAGATGGCTATAGCGCTGTGCAGATTGCACTTGGTGGTGGCAAAAATGCCAGTAAGTCCGTAAAGGCTCACGTTGCTAAAGCAGACAAAGAATTAATGCCTCGCATTATTAAAGAATTTAGGGTTGACACTGTTTCTGAGGAGCAAAAAGTTGGCTCCTCATTTGATGTCTCAATATTTGAGATTGGCGACACCGTAAAAGTTACAGGTACAAGTAAGGGTAAAGGTTTTGCCGGAACTGTTAAAAGACACAACTTTGCAACAAGCGCTAGTACTCACGGCGGCAATGGAATGGTTAGAAGGCCCGGTTCAATCGGTTCTATGTATCCTCAGAAAGTATTCAAAGGGAAGCGAATGGCTGGTCAGATGGGTGCCGAGCAAGTAACTGTCAAAGGCCTCAACATTATGTTAGTAGATACAGAAAATAATCTAATTGGTGTACGTGGCGCAATACCTGGTGCTAAGAAGAGCCTAGTAACGGTGGTAGGAGCATAATATGGCAGAAGCAGTGAAAACACAATCAAGCAAGACTACTCTACCAAAAGATGTCTTTGCAGTAGAAGTAGCCAATCATGAACTTATTAAAAAAGCATATCAGGCTTATCTAGCCAATGGTAGAGAAAACTATGCCCTTACCAAGACGCGTGGACTAGTACGTGGTGGTGGCAAAAAACCATGGAGACAAAAAGGTACTGGTCGAGCTAGGTTTGGTTCTTCTAGAAACCCTATTTGGCGTGGTGGTGGTATCGTGTTTGGTCCTACTGGTCACGAAAACCACACTATAACTATTCCTGTGGCTCAAAAACGTCAAGCTATTCGTCAGGCGCTGACTCTATCTAATGAGTCAAAGAAAATTACGGTTATTGATAGCTTCGATAATAAAGACGGTAAAACCAAGAACACAATTGCCATGCTCTCAAAAAATAAGCTTGAGCGAAGAGTTCTACTTGTTGTAGAAAACAAAGATAGTCTTACAGACCGTGCTACAAGAAACGTACCTAATGTAAAAGCAGTTCAGGCTACATATTTAAATGTATTCGACATTATCAATGCTGATAATATTGTAATGACAAAACAATCAGTTGAGCTTATCAAGGATTGGCTGGGAACTACCGTCAAGGCTCAAGTTAAGGAGTCTAGCGATGCTTAATATTACACCCAGGATGAGTGAAAAAGCGTATCAGCAAAGTATATTGAATCAAACATACGTCTTTGTAGTACCTAAAGATAGTAACAAAATGCAAATTAAAGATGCTATTCAAGCGCAGTACGGAGTTACTGTCGAAGAAGTTAACATAGTTGTACAGCAAGGAAAGAAGGCAAGATCTATCCGTCTTGGTAACCGTAAGGCTCGTCCAATCATAGGCGAAAGAAGTAGCCTTAAAAAAGCTTACGTACGTCTTAAAGCCGGTGACTCTATTAAGATTTTCGAAGAAGAGGAGAAGAAGTAATGGCCGTAACACCACATAAACCAACTACTCCTGCACGACGAGGCATGACTACTCAGGATCTTTCTAAGATTACTGCTAAAAAACCACTTAAATCATTGTTAGTTGTTAAAAAGCGCATTAACGGACGCAACAACCAGGGTAAAATCACAGTCAGGCATCGCGGTGGTGGTACTAAAAAGTTTTACCGTCTAATCAATTTTAAACAATTAGATATTGAAAAAGCTACAATTGAAGCGATTGAGTATGATCCTAATCGTTCCGCCCGTATTGCTCGTATTAAAGATCAATCAGACAAGTACCACTATATAATTGCTAGCACTAACATGAGTGTTGGTCAGATTATTACCGTTGGCGAGAAATCCGCCATAGAAGAAGGAAATAGACTTCCTTTGAAGAGCATACCTGCTGGTAGCTTTATTCATGGCATAGAGCTACAACAAGGTCGTGGTGCGCAAATTGTTCGTTCTGCGGGCGCGAAAGCGCAATTGACATCTAAGGATGGTGATTATGCTCAGGTTAAATTACCTAGCGGTGAAATACGAATGATCAATATTAATTGTATGGCTACTATTGGTAGCGTTGGCAATGAGCAACACCAGAACGTTAAAATCGGTTCTGCGGGTCGCAGACGTATGCAGGGTCGACGTCCTCAAGTCAGAGGTATAGTGATGAATGCAGTTGATCATCCGCACGGTGGTGGTGATGGTGGTTCGCACGGTGTTGGTCGCCCACCTAAGACTCCTTGGGGTAAGCCAGCTCTCGGTTACAAATCCAGAAGAAACAAGCGTACATCTAAATTTATTGTTAAGAGTCGACATCAGGCGAAGAGGAAGTAATATATGTCTAGAAGTTTAAAAAAAGGTCCATTTGTTGATGCAAAGCTTGCTAAAAAAGTAGCAGCATTGAGTGATGATGATCGTACAGTGATTAAAACATGGGCACGTGCTAGCACGATCAGTCCTGAAATGGTTGGTAAAACCATAGCCGTGCACAATGGCAAGGTCCATGTGCCTGTATTTATAAGTGAAAATATGGTGGGTCATAAGCTTGGTGAATTCAGTCCAACCAGAAAGTTCCGTAAGCATGGAGGCAAGGAGAAGTAATATGAAAATTCTTGTTAAAGCTCATGCAAAAGGTGTGACTATGACACCACGCAAGGTCGGAGAAGTGGCAAATCTAGTTCGTGGCCGCTCTGTTGCAGATGCGCTTGTAATATTAGAGCATACTCCTCGTCGTGCTGCTCTCCCCATATCAAAGGTAATTGCAAGTGCCAAAGCAAATGCTACAAATAACCATAATGTACAAGAAGACGGATTAATGATCAAAGATTTACATATTGGGCCTGGTGCTCGTATGAAAAGATACCGTCCAGTTGCACGAGGTAGCGCACATCCTTACCAAAAACGAACTACTCATATTACAGTTGTTGTTTCCGGAATCGAGAAAGTTAAGGCTAAGGCCATTACCAAGGTAAAGACCTCTGGCCCAGCAGCAAAGAAGGAGACTAAATAATGGGACAAAAAGTTAATCCAATTAGCATGCGTCTTCAGGTTAATAAGCAATGGCGCAGTAAATGGTTTGCTAGCAAAAAAGATTATGCTACTTTTTTAAAACAGGACATATCTGTTAGAGAGGCTATCGAGAAACAATTTGAAACTCGCGCAGTTATTGACAGAATTGACATTGAAAGATCGCCTAACCTTGTTACAGTAACTATTCATACATCAAAAGCTGGAGTTGTGATTGGACGTGGTGGTGTTGGTGCTCAAGAAATCAAAGCAATTTGTGAAAAGATTTTCCAGACAACTGTTAGGGTAAATATCGAAGAGGTAAAACGCCCAGAATTAGCAGCTAAATTAGTTGCCGAGAATATTGCTAGACAATTAGAGCGACGTATCGCCTTTAGACGAGCTGTGAAGTCTACGGCAGCTGCTTCAATGAGGGCTGGAGCCAAGGGTATCAGAATTGAAGTAGCCGGAAGGCTTCAGGGCGCAGAAATGAGTCGTCGCGAAAAGCATATTGAAGGTAGTGTTCCGCTTCATACCATCAGGGCTGATATTGACTACCATGCAGCAAGAGCAAAGTATCCTGGCGCCGGAATTATTGGTGTTAAGGTATGGATATACAAAGGTGAGGTACAGTAATGCTTTTACCAAAGAAGACTAAATTTAGGAAAGTTCGTAAGGGCAAAAATAATGGAATTGCTACTAGGGGTAACTATGTTGCTTTTGGGGAATTCGGACTTGTCGCTCAAGAGCCTGAGCGTATAACGTCTAGGCAGATTGAGTCCGCTAGACAGGCAATGACTAGATACATCAAGCGTGGCGGTAAAGTATGGATCAGAATTTTCCCACACACACCTGTTACACGAAAGCCTCAAGACGTAAAGATGGGTAGCGGTAAAGGTAATCCCGAGTTCTTCGTAGCTAAGGTAAAGCCCGGAACAGTATTGTTCGAAATGGGTCGTGGAGTGACAGAAGAGCAGGCTAGAGAAGCCATGCGACTTGCATCTCATAAGCTACCGATTAAAACTAAGTTTGTAGTTAGGGAGCAGGCATAATGAATATGAAATTATTACTAGTTAAAGACTTACGTTCTAAAAAAGTCGCAGATATATCTGAATATATAAATAATCTAAAAACGGAGCTTCATAGCCTAAGCCACGATGCATCTGTCGGCAAATCTAAGAAATCTCACGAGTTTAGAGTTCTTAAAAAATCTATTGCACAAGCAAAGACGATTTTGACTGAAGTGTCAGAAGAGAAGGAGAAGTAATATGGCAAAGAGAATGATAGGCACTGTTGTATCTGATATTCAAGATAAGACTATTGTTGTGAAAACAGAGCGCCGTGTTACACATCCTATATATCGTAAACAATACACTGTTAGTAAAAAATATCAAGCTCATGATGATAAGAATGAAGCCAAAGTAGGTGATAAGGTATCTATTTCTGAAATCAAGCCAGTTAGTAAAACTAAAACTTGGAAGCTTGATGAAATAATTGAACGCAAAGAAGGCGCAGCCGAAGAGGTAGTAGCATGATTCAGCAAGAAAGCAGATTAAAAATTGCCGATAACAGCGGTGCTAAAGAGGTACTTTGCATCAGAGTTTTGGGCGGAACAAGAAAGCGCTATGCCAGAGTAGGTGATGTATTCGTAGCTACTGTCAAAAGCGCTAGCCCAACTGGAAATGTTAAAAAGAAGTCAGTAGTAAAGGCCGTGGTCGTTAGGACCACCAATACAATCAAGCGTAAGGATGGATCAACTATCAAGTTTGATGAAAATGCGGCTGTTATTCTTGGTGATGACAAATTACCAAAAGCTACTCGAATTTTTGGGCCAGTTCCAAGAGAGCTTCGAGAGCTAGGATACAGTAAAATTATCAGCCTTGCGCCGGAGGTACTATAATGTCCAATAAGATTAAATTCTCTAAAGGCGATTTAGTCAAAGTCATTACTGGAAGTCTAAAGGGAAAGACTGGTAAAATTATTTCCGTTCAACCAAAAAGACGGTACCGTCAAAATTGAAAGTTTAAATATTGTTAAAAGACACATTAAACCCTAATATGGTATCGCCTCAAGGTGGAATCATAGATTTACACAAGCCGATTGATTCAAGTAAGTTGGCTTTAGTGGTAGATAGTAAGAATAATACAGTCAGTGCGTATAGGATTTAGTTTCGATAAAAATGGCAAGAAAGGTTCGCGTACCGCCAAACAAATAATAAGGAATAAACTCATGAGTAAAGATACGAGCACAACATATGTACCACGTCTAAAAACTCAGTTTAAGACATCTATTGTCCGGAGATCTAAAAACGAACTGAGTCTTGAAAATTACATCAAGTACCACGACTGAAAAAGTCGTTATAAATGTCGGACTTGGCCGAAGTAAAGACGATAAACGAATGTTTGAAGTGGTCAGAAATACACTACGTAAAATTACTGGACAACAACCGTTGAGAGTTATTGCTAAAAAAATCAATAGCAAGCTTTAAAATTCAGGCAGGAATGAATACTATTGGCATGAAAGTAACGCTTCGTGGCGACAAATGTATGAATTTATCGATAGGCTCACTAATATTGTATTACCTCGTGTTCGTGATTTTCATGGAGTTAATAAAAAAGCATTTGATCCACAGGGCAACTACAGTCTTGGTCTTACAGAGCAATCTGTTTTCCCTGAATTAAATTTTGAAGACATTTCACAACTACATGGTCTGCAAATTAATTTTGTTATCAATAATAGTAATCCAGAAAAATCACGAGTACTTCTTGAGGAGTTTGGTATACCGTTCGAAAAGGAGGCTAAGTAATGGCTAAGAAATCAATAATTGCTAGAGATTTAAAGCGACAAAAAATGCATGCTAAATATTCTCAAAAACGAGCAGAGCTAAAAGAGCTGGGCGACACTGAGGGTCTTTCAAAGCTTCCTAGAAATAGTAGCCCAACACGATTGAAAAATCGCTGCGCAGAAACCGGTCGTCCACGTGGATTTATGCGCACCTTCGGTTTAAGCAGAGTCGCATTTAGAAAGCATGCCAGTAAAGGTGAAATCCCTGGTGTAACAAAGGCTAGTTGGTAATAATTATGAGTATGAATTCAACAGATCCAATCGCAGATATGCTTACGAGAATTCGTAACGCTGCTAGTGTTAGCAAAAACGAGGTTCGCTTGCCTCATTCAAAGATCAAGGAGACGATTGCAAATGAACTAGTCAAAAATGGCTTTATTAAAAACGTAATCGTCGAAAAAGGCACTCCACGAAACACTATAGTTATTACAATCAATAATATAGGTGAACCAGTAAGGTTTACTGAGGATCGTACGTATGAGTACGCCTGGACGCCGATATTACACGGAGTTAAAGAAATTCCTCGCATTAAAAATGGTCGTGGTATAGTGTTGATCTCTACATCCAAGGGTGTTATGAGTGGCACTGAAGGCTACTAAAAGCTCGTCTTGGTGGCGAAATAATTTGTAAGATTTATTAAAAAGTAAGGATAATATTGAGTCGAATCGGAAAACTGCCAGTAAGAAATACCGTCTGGCGTGACAATTACAGTCGACAGCAACTTTATAAAAGTTACCGGACCTAAAGGTGAATTACAAGAGATAATATTATCAAATGTTATAGTTAAGCAAGCAGATAATACAATTACCGTAGAACGGATTAGCGAAGAAAAGATCACAAAGAGTCAACATGGCTTAATGCGTTCTTTAATCAATAATATGGTTGTAGGAATGTTACTGCTGGTTTTGAGAAAAAGCTGAAGTAAACGGCGTAGGATTTAAAGTAGCGCTTCAAGGCAATAATTTGATCCTCAACTTAGGGTTCTCACATCCTGTAGAATTTGGCGCACCAGAAGGCATCTCTTAATGTTGATAAAATGAATATCTCAGTTAGCGGAATAAGCAAACAGCAGGTGGGTCAAGTAGCTGCAGATATTCGTGCTCTTAAGAAACCTGAACCGTACAAGGGTAAAGGCATTAAGTACGAAGATGAACATATCCTACGTAAAGCTGGAAAGACGGGAGCAAAATAATGAATCGACTACAGCATAAACAAGCCAATAAAATTATCAGAAAAAATCGAGTACGCTCTACGGTAGATGGTAATGCAAAACGTCCACGGCTCAGTGTTTTCATAAGTAACAAACATGTAAGTGCCCAGATTATCGATGACTCTAAGAGTATTACACTTGTTTCCAGTACAACTGTACATCATAAGAATGCTGACAGAAGTAAGTCTGAACTCTACAAAATCATTGGTGAGAAATTGCAAAAAAAGCCGTAAAGCAAAGATCACTACGGTTGTATTCGACAGAAATGGTCGTGCATATCAAGGTAGACTCAAGGCATTTGCAGATACAGCAAGAGAAAACGGATTGGAGTTCTAGTATGGCTGAATATAATAAACAAGTTTCTGAAGAAGTAAAAGAGTTCGAAGAGGTAGTCATAAATATCGACCGCGTTGCTCGTGTAGTCAAAGGCGGTAGAAGGTTTAGATTCAAGGCCCTAGTTGTAGTAGGTGATGGAAAAAATAGAGTAGGCGTTGGAGTAAGCAAGGGTGCGGACGTGCAAGCCGCTGTTACAAAAGCCACAGCCGTAGCTAAAAAGAATATTTCAAATATATCAATATTTAATAACACAATTCCTCATGACGTGTATGCAAAAGTTGGAGGAGCAAAAGTATTGCTGAAGCCGGCATCTCCAGGTACTGGTATCATTGCTGGTGGTACAGTGCGCGCCATTCTTAATGTAACTGGTGTACATAACGTACTTTCAAAATCACTAGGAAGTAGCAATAAAGTAAATACGGCTTACGCGACTTTGAATGCACTCGGTGCATTAGAGCCAAAAGAAAGTTGGACTACTACAAATTCAGCTGATATTAAAACCAAGAAGGCTACGAAGAAGATCAAAGAGGAGGCTAAATAATGAAGTTTCATGAATTAGATCTAACCAAAAAAGCTTCTAAAACACGCGTTGGTCGTGGTATTAGTGCCGGCAAAGGCAAGACGGCAGGACGTGGTACAAAAGGTCAAAAAGCGAGAACTGGAAAGAAATTGCGACCCGGATTTGAAGGTGGCCAGAACCCGTTAATGATGCGCATACCCAAGCTTAAGGGATTCAAGAGCTATAGGGTCAAGGCCCAGGTTGTTTATACTGGCAATCTAGAGCTGTTTCCCGGTAAGGTCGTAGATAACTTTACCTTAACTGAGCACGGCTATGTGGCTGATCCATATTCTCCGATAAAAATTATCAGCAAGGGCGAGCTTAAAAAGACGCTTACAGTTAATGTGCAGAATGCCAGCAAGACCGCTATTGAAGCAATTGCAAAAGCAGGCGGCAATTTCGAAGCAACCGAATTGCCAAAGCGTGTTAAAGCTGTAAAATAATTTTTGCTAAAATTACGTACACTGTTATACTGGAAAAATAATCAGACGAGGGAAATACTGTGGGTTGGAAAACAATATTTAGATCATTAAAGAATAAAGACATGCAAAAACGCATGGTAATTGTACTGCTACTTATTGTAGTTTTTCGAATGATATCTCATATCCCAGTCCCTTTAGCAGAGCCGACACAATTAAAGCAGTTGATTAATAATCTATTTAGTTCACAACAGCTACTTGGATTTTTTGATCTTCTTTCTGGGGGTGCTCTTTCAAGTCTTTCAATCATGCTAATGGGTCTTGGCCCATATATTAATGCATCGATTATCATGCAACTTTTAACTAAGGCTTTTCCGAAACTAGAGGAGTTGCAGCAAGATGGAGAGTCGGGAAGACGCAAGATAAATCAATGGACACGCATTATTAGTATCCCACTAGCTTTAATTCAGTCAGTTGGTTTAATCTTCTTAATTAGACAACAAGCCAGTGGGCAGTTGGGTATTGATATCACTGCGAACACGAGTATATTCCAGTGGGCACTGATGATCGCTGCCCTGACTGGCGGATCAGTATTACTAATGTGGCTTGGTGAATTAATTACAGAGCAGGGCATAGGTAATGGTATCAGTTTACTCATTTTTGCTGGTATTGTTTCAGCCCTCCCAAAGACCGCAGCAACCTTGGTGAATACAATAGAAGGAAGCAAAGAGCAATTAAACGTGTTTAATTGGTTTACTCTACCAGTTAGTGGCAAAGGGCTAGCCGTGGTCGGCGGTATATTACTAGCCACGCTCTTTGTTACATACTTAGTTGTTAAACTAAATGAAGCTCAAAGAATTATTAAAGTGAGTTACGCTAAAAGAGTACGCGGTAATAAGGCTTATGGTGGTGTCGGTACTATTTTACCGATTAAATTAATAACTGCCGGAGTTATACCCATTATATTTGCAGTTGCGTTTTTAAGTGTTCCACAATTCGTAGGCCAATTAATTCAAAATAATCAGACTCCATGGATCGCAGATTTAGGGCGTAATTTAACAATTTGGTTTGCTCAGCCTGGTCAGCAACAAGCTGTTGCTAATAATCCAGTAAATACATACATTTACCCTGTTGTATACTTCCTGCTAGTTTTTATTTTCACATATTTCTATACTGGTGTAGTATTTAATGCTAAAGAAATAGCTGAAAATCTTCAAAAACAAGGTGGTTTTATTGAAAAAATTCGACCGGGTGAACAAACCGAAAAATATCTTAGTAAAACTGTTAATCGATTGAACTTGTTTGGCGCTACGAGCCTAGGGATGTTGGCTCTATTGCCACTGATCGTAGAGAGGCTATTAGGAACATCATCGTTAACCATTGGCGGAACTGGTCTATTGATCGTAGTTTCAGTTGCTCTCGAAACTCTACGTCAGCTCGAATCTCGCGCTTTGATGGTAACCTACGACCAAGATTACTAAATATTATAAAAACACTTTACAATAGTAATCTTAGCCTGTATAATTACATCTTGTAACTTATGGCTGTTAATAAGGAAGTAATCCAACTCGAAGGAAAAGTAATTGAAGCGCTTCCCAGTGCTCAGTTTCGCGTAGAACTCGAGAACGGCCATCAGATAATCGCCCATGTAGCTGGCAAAATGCGAAAGCATTATATTAAGCTGGTTGCTGGCGATAGCGTTACGGTTGAGTTAACCCCCTACGATCTTACAAAGGGCAGAATCACCTACCGCAAATCATAATCATTAAATTAATCTATACGTAAGGAGTTTACGTGAAGGTACGTGCAAGCGTCAAAAAGATTAGTCCGGATGATCAATTAGTTCGTCGCAAAGGCAGACTATATGTCATCAACAAAAAGAAACCTAAGCATAAGCAGAGGCAGGGTTAATTATGGCTAGAATATCCGGTGTAACAATACCCGTAGAAAAACAAGTTCAGATTAGTCTTACATATGTGTATGGAATTGGGCCAAAACATGCTAAAGATATTTTAGTTAAAGCATCAGTAGATCCTACGACACGCGTCAAAGATTTGACTGAAGCAGAGCTAGATGGCATCAGATCAGTAATTGATAAAGAATACACCGTTGAAGGAGATCTTCAGCGTGTCGTAACTGGTAATATCAAGAGATTAAAAGACATCCAAAGCTACCGTGGCACAAGACATAAGTTGGGTTTGCCTGCTCATGGACAACGCACTCGTACAAATGGTCGAACGAAGCGTGGTAAGCGAATTGCCGTCGGAGGCACACAAAAGAAGGCAGCTTCTAAGACTTAAGGTAAGGACTAATATATGGCAGAAAATACTACTGTAAAGAAGAAGAAAGCTAAGCGAATTGTACCAAAAGGTCAATTACATATAAAAGCTACGTTTAATAATACAATCGTAACTGTTACCGACAACAAAGGTGAAGTAATTGCATCATCAAGTGCCGGAGCATGTGGTTTCCGTGGAAGCAAGAAGGGCACTGCTTATGCAGCCCAAGTTGCTAGCGAAAAAGTTTTGACAACTGTAAAGCAAACAAATAGCTTGAATGTTGTTGATGTATATATTAATGGCATAGGTCAAGGGCGTGATGCTGCCATACGAGCAGCGATGACAATTGGCATTGATGTCGAAAGTATTACGGATAAGACAGGAGTACCCCATGGCGGAGTTCGTCCAAGAAAGGTTAGGCACCCATAATGGCCAGAGATAGATCACCAATTGTAAAACAGAGTCGACGCGAAGGCTATGCTTTGCACCCTAAGGCTCATAAAATCATGGTAAAGCGGACAAACATCCCTGGCGAACATGGTGGCGGCAGGCAGCAGAAGCCAAGTGGCTACGCCTTGCAGCTTCGAGAAAAACAGAAGGTTCGACGTCTTTATGGCTTGCTAGAAAAACAATTCAGCAACTTAATGAAAGAGGCAACTCGTATTCAAGGTCAGTCTGGACATATACTTCTTCAGCTACTCGAACGACGTCTAGATAATGTGGTATATAGAGCAGGTTTCGCAACCTCTAGACGTGCAGCCCGTCAACTAGTCGGTCACGGTCATTTTATGCTTAACGGAAAACGTGTTGACATTCCTTCTATAAGAGTCTCTGAGGGTGATGAAATTGTTGTACGTGAGAAAAGTAGTAAAAACGAATATTTTAAAGACCTAGCCGACATCAATACAGCATCAAGCCAACCCACACTCGGCTGGTTAGTAAGTGATGTTAAAAAGCAATCTATCAAAATTACCGGAATGCCAACTCGCGAAGAGTCGGAATCTGATATTAACGAACAGCTAATTGTTGAGTACTACTCACGCTAATATAAGGAGCAATAATGTCAAAAATGATTCACAACCCAAGCCTAGCATCAGTAGATGATCACTCAGCAAACAGTGCTACTTTTGTGATAGAACCTCTACATACCGGTTACGGAATGACACTAGGAAACAGCTTGAGAAGGGTATTAATCTCAAGCATTGAAGGTGCAGCTGTTGTTGCATTTAAAATTGAAGGAGCTACTCACGAGTTTACTACTGTTGAAGGTGTCAAAGAAGATGTTGTAGACATCATGTTGAATCTTAAGCAAGTCCGCTTTAAGGTTTTTTCGGATCAGCCACAGATGGTTCGTATAGAGAAGAAGACTAAGGGCGCAGTAACTGCAGCAGATATTAAAGTTACTGATCAAATTGAAGTCATTAATACAGATCAATTAATCGCGACCCTTGACTCAAATTCTCCATTCATTATGGATATTATGGTTGAGGCTGGTAGAGGTTACAGAACCGTTGAAGCAACACCTAACACAAACATACCTAGCGACATGATAATTGTTGATGCAATTTTCAGCCCTGTTCTGCGAGTTAGATACAAAGTAGACAGCACTCGCGTTGGTCAAATGACGGATCTTGATAAGCTATCACTTACAGTAGACACTGATGGCTCTAAGACACCTAGGGAGGCTTTTGAAGAAGCATCTGCTATTCTGGTTAATCAATACACGGCTTTAGCCGGTAGTACTGTCGTAACGCCAGCTCAACCACTTACGCAATCAAGCTCGTCTGAAGAATCGTCAGAATTAATGACTCCAATAGAGGACTTAAATCTGACCGCAAGAACAGCCAATGCACTTCAGAATAATGGCATAAAAACCATCGGCGATCTAGTGACCTTAGGGGAAATCGAACTGCGTGAGCTCAAAGGATTTGGAAGCAAGGCGCTTGATGAAGTTAAAGACAAAATGGCAGAATTGGAGTTTTAAATGCATCGTCACGGATATAAGG